>CALUZH010000032.1 GCA_944325255.1 uncultured Erysipelotrichaceae bacterium | reverse complement strand
GTTTTGCCATGAGTTCAAGCCCAACTGTAATAAGTGCTGTTCTGATACGCTCCTTATCTTTCTCAGAATAAGCTACCCGTGGCATTACATCACCTCGCGCAAAATAAAAACAAAATATAATTTTCGTCTTTATTTTAATACATTTAATAGAAAAATGCAAGAGAAGTATACTATTAAAATGAGGTGATTTCCTTTTGACGTCGCCCCCACCGGCACAACCGAACCGACCGGCGCAACTGGACCAACGGCCGCAACTGCCACCGTTGAGGCAGCACCGCTAAAATTACCGACAACCGCAATATCCGAGGCATTAAAAAGCTGTTCCAAAATAGCGGTGGCCGCTACCGGCAAGGCAAAAAGCAGAATCTTATCTCCTAAAGAGCCATGCAGAAAATCGATGCTATGGCGTTTCTTAAAGGTGATATCTTCCAAAATCAAGACCTCTTTTCTAAATACACCCTATCAATTATAAAACGGTCAGAAACTCTTTAAGCAACTTTATATCAACATATATTATTTTAATTCAATACCTTCAATCTTTAATAAGGCAAGTTTACGGTCAATGCCAAAGGCATAACCGACCGGTCTTTGATTTTTGCCGATGACCCGATGACATGGAATCATGATAGCGATGGGATTTTTGCCGACGGCCACACCAACGGCCCGAGCCGACATTTTATTTATTCCTCTTTTAGCAGCCATCATATCAGCTATTTCACCATAAGTCATCGTCTTGCCATAGGGTATAGTTTTAACGATATCCCAAACTTCTTTGGCAAAGGGTGAAGCATTTAAAGTGATTTCCGGCATAAAATTGGGCCTTTGCCCCTTGAAATAAAGATCCAGCCATTTATGACTTAATTTAAAGATTGCCAAATCGTTATCAAATTGGGAAATATGGTCTTTTCCAGCAAAATAAAGACCATTCAATGCTTGGCCATCACTTTCAAGGATGATATTTCCTAACGGGGAATCATAATAACTGTAATAAATCATTTTTTAATCTTTCTTTTTATTAAAGGATCTTGCATATCGGGTAAGGCGCCTCCGGCAAGGGCCCAGAGATAAAGACTGGCAATACTGCCATAGGGGTGATAACGTCTTTTGTAACGAGCAAATAGCTCAGGCGTAATCCTTTGATGATGATACAAGATCCTCAGACCTCTTAAAATACCCAAATCATCATAGCTTAAGACATCCGGCCTTTTTAAACAAAACAAGAGAATCATCTCCGCTGTCCAAACTCCTATACCCTTAAGACTTGTCAACTCTTTAATTACCTCTTCATCACTTTTATCCTTTAATGACCAAATGTCAAAACTTCGATCCTTAACTTTATCGGCAAATTCTTTAATATAACTAAGTTTACGGCCGCTTATGCCGATTTCCCGATACTTTTCATCATCAATAGCTAATATGTTTTGATAATTAATTTCCCCAAGCAAAACATTCAATCTTTGCCAAACCGTCGCTTGGGCCTTGGAAGAAATCTGTTGGCCGACAATATGATGAATTACCGAAACAAAAAGATCATCATCAACTTCCCGATAAATCATTCCGATACGTTCAATTACCTCTTTAAGGCGGGCATCTTTTTTACTGAGATAAGTGATTTCTTTTGCCCCATATTCAAAATACATAAATCTTTCACCTATCAAAAAAACAGACCAAAACCTGTTTTATTTCTTGCCTCCAAGATGGCCGAGAAGGTCGTTGACTAAGTCGCCGCCCTTTTCCATCAATTTGTCATCGATATCGGTCTTAGCCAAAAGATCATTTACTGTATCACCAATCTTGTTTAAATCAAAATTCTTAGTGACGTTTTCGATGGTTTCACCTAACTTGGCAGCAACATCATTGCCGGCCAGCCCTTCGATTAAATCGGCCAAACCGGAATCTTGCTTATCTTTTTCTGATATCTTTATCTACCTTTCTTTGTTGATTCAATTATAAAAGAAGCTCCCTTTATAAGCAACTCAATCAAGACTCAATATTATTTCAATATTCCCACTGCCCAAGGATGTTTTAAGCATCTCAAGATTTTCGATATGCCCAAGCGGCGTATAACTCCAAGTATTGGAATCATAAAAGATAACAATTTGATTCCCTTGATATAAAACTATATCGCCCGGCGACGTAGTAATTTCTTCATCCTGGCTTGGCAATTCATGTCCTAAGTATCCGACTTTTTCAAAACCGCCATAATCAGCCATATCAATCCTTATCTCTCCTTCCTCCAAAAGATCGCTCAAAGCCTTGACCGCTGCATTATCTTCAGTATTGATTGCCAATTGATATTCACCTATTGTCAGTAACATTCCTTTTGCCTCCATGTTTTCCTTTTCCCTTGATACTTCATCTTTACTGCAAGCTGATAGTATAACTATCGCCAAAAATATCATTAATAATTTCTTAAACATCTTTTTACTCCCAAATTTAATTATTATGGTGATTTATAATAATATCAAGATGTCTTTGATAATTCATTGTATACTTATATCTGTGTCAAAAATGGAGGCTATATGATTCTGGAAGAAATAGATAAAAACTTAATAGAAATGGCGCAAAAAGCCGATGAAGAACTTCGGGATATCTATGATAATATCGATGATATCTGTCTTTATAATTCTAAGCGCATCCTTTCATCTTTTATTGAAAATCGTGTATCTTATTCCGATTTCGCCGATATTAACGGCTATGGTAATTATGATGAGGGCCGCGATAAACTGGAAAAGATTTTTGCCACGGTCTTGGGTTGCGAAGATGCCTTGGTAAGACCGCAAATCATGAGCGGTACAACCGCTATTTATCTCACCCTTTCCGCCTTATTAAAACATGGCGATACCATGATTTCCTTAACTGGAAAACCTTATGATTCCTTACAGGAAATGATTGGCCTATATGGTGATTCAAAACAATCTTTAAAAGCCCATGGTGTTAAATATGAACAGATCGATCTAGTCAATGATGATTTTGATGATGCAAAAATCCTTACAAGATTAAGTAAAAATGATGTCAAGCTCGTTGAAATCCAAAGATCGCGAGGCTATGACCATCGTCTTTCCTTGACGATCACCAAGATTGAACGCATCATTAAGAAAATCAGAGAAGTCAACAAGGATGTCATCATCATGGTTGATAATTGTTATGGTGAATTAGTTGAAAAAAGAGAACCCGGCCATGTGGGTGCTGATATTCTGGTTGGCTCGCTTATGAAAAACCTCGGCGGCGGCATTGCCCCGACCGGCGGATATGTAGCCGGCAACAAAGATTTAATCTTCAATGTTGCCGAAAGACTTTCAGCTCCCGGCATCGGCAAGGATATCGGTGCCAATTTCAATTTAAACAGTGCCTTTTTCAAAGGCATCTTCATGGCACCAAATGCCGTAAAAAGTGCCTTAAAAACAGCTGTATTCAGTGCTTATATGTTAGAAAAGCTAGGCTATAATAATGTTTCCCCACGCTTTGATGAAGAAAGAACCGACATCATCCAAACCCTGGAATTAGGAAGCAAAGAAAAACTTGTACAATTCACCCAAGGCATTCAATCCACCAGCCCTATCGATTCCTTTGTCAAAGTCTTACCGGCACCAATGCCCGGCTATCCCTTCGATGAAGTTATGGCCGCCGGCAGTTTCACCCAAGGCAGTACCATTGAATTAAGTGCCGATGCTCCGGTTATTGAACCCTATACTCTATATTTACAAGGCGGACTCAGTTTTGAATATGGCAAGCTCTCTATCCTTATGGCCTTAACAAATATGCAAAAAGCCGATTAAAAAGTACAAACAATTATATATAAGAGTTTATTTCAAAACGAATGGAAAAACCAAACCCGAGATACTTCATATACATTACGAACAGAGCGAAAATTTTAAAACATTACAGACAAATATCTGCCATTATAAGGGCATTTTATTTCTGTATAACCCATATAAGTGGTTATCGATTGATGTGAATCTGACTAAAAATTTGGCGAATTTTTGGCGAAAATCATAGCAGCCACTTGATACTTAACTTTGTTTGTTATTTATCTCTTCTCTCCATAATATTTCTTCATTAATCTTAACTATAGTCATTATCATAATATTAAGTAGGAAAATATAATTTTCATGGTGTTTGTTTTCATCAGATGGATAATTTCCATGAGCATATTTATTCCTGATCTCAGGACCATTAGAAAAAAGTTTATCATTCAACATATAACTTAGATATTGTTGTTCAGGAATTGAGAAAAGTGTAGTTTCTGAATATAAATCATTATCTGAAATCATCTTATCAACGATGGCTTTTTGTTCCTCATCTAAATATTGATAACAAATCACTTCTTTTATAAATAAATCATAGAGGATTGGAGCTGTTTTAGTTAATACAATTGTATCATTTTTAATAACTCTGATTAAATCTATATCTAGCAGTTCATGGAGGTGTTTCTTTTGCAAATCACCTAATGATTTTAGAGATAATCTTTTTTTGATAATAGATAGTAAAAGGAAGGTTGATCGAAATGCTCTTCGCAAATATATGCTAGTGGTGATTGATCTGAGAAAAGTAAAAACATTCCTTTTTTGACTCTATCGCTTTTTTCATAAACGTATTTTATGTTAATGAGACTTGAGATTTTAGAATAATCAGTGCCTTCTGTTGATATTTCAAGTAATTCTCTGTCAATTTCATTTTCATTAACATATAGCTGAAATTGAGCAAGTACACTTTCGATTTCTGAACAAAGATTTTTACATTTTTCTAAATACGAAGTTTTTTCAGATGATTTATTATACATAAATCCATCTACATGCAATTCTTCTGGAAGATATGTTTCAAAGAACCATTTTACTATTTGTTCGATATCAATATCATGATCCATTAAGAATTTTCTATAGTGATCCATATAAATAAAATATAATGTTTGAAAATAATAAATGCCTGTCCTTCCTGATAGAATTTAATTCCTTTCACTTGGAATACTCCTTCCAAAGAAGATATATTTCTCTTATTTGAAGGGAAGTTACTTCTACATTTCCAATCAAAAAATTCAAATATAAAAATGAAATTATTCAATACGGTAGGGTAATCCAAGTGACTACTGAGCCAATCGATATCTATTGAAAAAATTCTATCATTACCCTGTGTTGTGATTACTTTAATTCGATCTTGCTTTTTAAAAGTTACTCCAATTCCATATTTATAGGTTGAGAGTTTATCATTGTTGTTTTTAAAAAAATCATTGAATTTTTTTCTTGCAGTGATTCTTAGTTTTGCACTTATTGGACAGTTACCATTGTTAGGAGCATCAATAATTAATTGGAGTGTGTTCGGATTTGGATTTTCAGAATTAACATACTTTTCAATAATTAATTTTATGTCCTGAGAGGTGAGAGTTGATGGAAGATGATACTTTTTATTTGAACGTTCCAAGTAATTGTTAGAAATAATGCGCATAGATTGATGAGAAGATAGAAGAGTTTCTCTAAATTCATCTTTAAAGTGTTCTACTAAGTCCTTGTTAGTTAAGAGATAAGATAGAACAGTACCATCATCAAGAAGAAAATTTTTAAATATATTATTACTAATATATTTGTATGTTTTATATTGAGAGAAAACGTCCCAAAAATCATCGTAGTATTCAGTACAGACATTTTTTTCTATCTCGGAAAAATTATCATCATTGATTGTCCTCATGAAAATTCCTATTTGACGGGCACATCTTTTATGTAGTCTATCAAACACTTCATAGGAGTCTTCATTATTGTATTCAGCCATTTCAGATCGAAGGATTTTATCAATGTTATATAGCTCTAAAATTTCGTTTATTTCTGGACTTTGACTTATTATATCGTTTATTTTGGCTTCATAAGGTGACAAGTCATTAATGTTATATTTTCCGTAATATTTTGTTCCACAATAATCAGGGCGCATTCTATTCCTCCTTTTGTTATATAAATGAAATTAAAAAGGTTCTTTGCCCCCGAAAACTAAAAGTTGTGCTGGTTATACTTCTTACTTGGCATTCTTAAGTTCCCGACGCAAGCGGACGATTTCCTTTTTCAGCTTCACTGCTGTAATTTCTAGATCCACGAAATGCCTCCTTTTCATCTTTGGAACTTTGTCTATATTCCGATATCCATCGGGATAATGTACCACGCTTTAGCCCCAATGAAGCGGCGCATTCCTCAAGGGTGACTTCTGGGTGATCCAGACGATACTTCACCGAATCAGTTTTAAATTCCTGGGTGTACTGCTGATGTTTATTTGCCATATTGGTGATTCCTTTCTTATTCTATTATCTCACAGCCATCCCCGGGTATCCTGGCTGGAGTGGATAATCTCTATTCAGCCATTCCACTTTCTATGCTACATCCACTTCTTCATATTTTCATTATAGAAAACACTACCCTAAAAAAAGCATCATCACTATGGCATCTTATATTTTATAGTTATCTATTATTGACATTAGATAGATATCTAATATAATTAACTATGTATTCGATACCTATCGAATATGGAGGTTTGATATGAATTATAGTACGCTTTTAAGGAATCGAGAATATGCTTTGCTTCAGGGTGCTAATCTCATCAATCGCTTAGGGGATTCTATCGATGCAATCGCTTTGTCATGGCTTGTTTATGAATTATCTGATAGTGCTTCTATCGCCGCAATCAATTACTGCCTCAATTTACTTCCCACTGTCATACTTCAACCATTCATGGGTGCCTACATCGCCAACAAGCCCAAAAAGACAATCATGGTAATTGCCGATAGTGCCAGAGCTATCATCATCACTGCTTTGGCTTTTATGGTCTTACTAAATAGAGTCGATACTTATATAGTCATCTTGGCGACCTTTTTGATGTCATGTTTTGAGACATTGCGTCTACCATCATCTAGCGCCATCATCCCCCTTTTGATAAAGCCTGAAGAGTATAAGATGGCATCTTCTCTATCTTCTTCTCTATCGCGGATCGCTGAGCTTGTAGGTCAGGGGATCGGTGGTGTCATCATCGGGATGTTTGGGATGTATTTTGCGATCTTTATTGACGCTATCTCCTTTATCCTCAGTGCTATTCTTTTGAGTTTTATGAAAGTAAAAGAAGTCTTATCAAAAAATAGCTATCGATCGATCTTTTCAAATCTTAAGGAAGGACTTAATTATATAAAAGTAAAGCCTATTCTTGGCTATATCTGCATCATCGCCTGTCTTGCCAATATGTTGCTTGTGCCGTTCAATGCTTTGCAATCAGCTTTTGTCTCTACTTATTATCATGGCGATGCCACCTATCTATCCTATATGGGTGTCGCTTTATCTTTAGGATCGCTACTTGGCGCCATCATCTTTCCTAGTCTCAGTAAACACCTTTCAAACAAGACTTTGATCTTAGTCATCTTTCCGACATGTGCTTTCTTCTATCTTGGTTTATTGTTTGCAGGGATGATACCGTTTAAGATACTTTCGATATTCGTCATCATCGTTACTAATTTTATCGCCGGTATCATAGTAGCTGCATCTAACGCTTTAATCTCTGTCACCCTTATGCTTAAAACAGAACAAAGTTATCTGTCGCGTGTCAGTGCGCTTTTAAATGCCATATCGCAAGCATTTGTTCCCCTTACATCTCTGGCTATCTCTTTTTTGGCTAATAGGATGAGTTGTGAAAAACTGTTTTTACTAAGTGCTATAATGATAATCGTTATGAGTGTACTGTTTTTCTTATCAAAAAGATCGGAGGTTTTAAATGCTTAAGATCCAACATTTCAACGACCCTATATACACGCTTGAAGCACTTGATCTATTAGAAAAAAAGGTCAATGATATAAAGCTTTCAAATAGTGAAGACCACATCGATCAAAAAGTCGCTGATATGATCTATGATGATCTATCATCTATCCTAAAAGGTGCTCAGATCAAAGATCCAAGTCTATATCACTATTTTAAAAACACTGAGGCATCCATAGCTTCTTGCCTTTTAAACAGTTTTATTGCGATAGAAAAGATCGAACAGGATACGTTCAAAAATGATCTCTTAGAAAAGTTAGCCGGATTCAACGATATGCATTGTAACTGTGTTGAGATCGTAAGGCGTTTGAATATCGTCAAAGGAGATGACAAAAATCTTTTATCCGAAATCCTCAAGCTCGATATTGAAGATCGCGATAAGATATCACTGATCAAAGCTCTCGAAGACCCAAAACCTTATGTCGATGCGATCTTTGAAGATATCCTAAAAATCAAAAAAGAACTTCAAAAGACATACGCCAAATTCGATGATGCATATTTTAAAAATTACTTCGATGAGGATCACACACAAGCGATCTTAGATGAAGTCAACATCAAGTATGATGGTGATGTCTATGTTATACCAAGCATCACAAATTTCCGCTCATTAATGATCACGATCGATGATGAAGATCAGTCACCTTTACAGATCATATTCGGGCTAGCTATCGATCTTAGCGCTATCGATAACTTCAGTTTTTTCAAAGATGATATCGAACAAAGACTTGCCGCATTCATCAAGATCATAAATGACCCTTCTAAGCTAAAGATGATCGAACTTTTAAAAGAAAAAAAGATGTATGGCGCTGAACTTGCCAAGCACCTTGATCTGAAGACATCGACTATCTCTTATCACATAGATTCACTCATAAACGCTGGCCTCATCAAAGCTAAACGCATCGACAATCGCATATATTATGAATATGACAAAGAGCATGCTCTTAGCATCATTGAACACCTTAAGAAAAAGTTTAGTTGATACAAAGATCTAAATTTCATTACTATTCTGCTGATAAATTCGGCATCACCTTGAGCATCTGCAAGACCGATGACATTCTTATCATCATCAAAGAACCACCAACACCATTAGCAAAAGCCCTAACGCTTTTAAGCCTTTTGACTTGCCTGTTTTTAAATCATTTGCTCTTCTTTCTAATTCAGCAATGTTATCTTTAGAATAGAATGGATCATTGTTGGTTTTTAAGTCGTCTAGAACCATATTTAATTGCTTCCATATTGCCCACCGTCAATACGGATAATCGCATTATTGATAAAGTTAGCTTCATCGCTCAATAAAAATCTGACCAAATAAGCCACTTCTTCCGGTTTCCCGTAACGTTTAACCATAATCTTTTCAACTTCGCTTCGAAGGAATTCATCATCATAACCTTCAAGTTCTTTTTCAGTACCGATAAAACCCGGAACAATACAATTAACATTGACATAGGGAGCAAGTTCAAAAGCTAAATTATGCGTCAAGGATATCAAAGCCGCCTTGGAAGCATCATAATCCAAACACATCGGATAATAGGTATTAATACCGTTGGTTGAACCGATATTGATGATACGGCCGTACTCCTTTTCAAGCATTGCATGGTAAACTCTTTTAGCACAATTAAAGGCTCCGACCACATTCACATCAAGGGTTCGGCGAAAGTCTTCGGCTTTTTTTAAATGAAAAAGATTAGCCAAATCAATGGCGGCATTATTGATGAGAATATCTACACTTCCGAGCTTCGCTTCAATCTCATCCACCATCGCATCAACAGCTTTTTCATCGGCAATATCAGCCCTTATTGCCAAAGAGGAAACATGATATTCCATATTTAGAATATTTTGAAGTTCTAAGGCTTCCTTTTCGGAAGTTAAATAATTAATGACGACATCATAGCCATTTTTTGCCAGTTCTATGGCAATGGCCCTACCGATGCCCCGAGCACCGCCGGTAATCAGACAAACTTTAGACATAAGTAAAAGAAAGAGCGATTAAGCTCTTCCTGAATATTTACCATCAGCCGAAAATACGACAATCTTTTCGCCCGGTTCGATAAATTGCGGAACGCGCAACGAAAGTCCGGTTTCGGTTACGGCATCCTTAGTTTGATTAGAAGGCGCTCCCTTGATGGCGGCATCGGTTTGAGCGACGGTCAATTCAACTTTTTCCGGAACCATTACCGATAATAGTGTTCCCTCAAAAAACATTAAGGTTACCTCTGAACCTTCAACGATAAAATACTTATTGAAACCAATTTGTTCCTCACTCAATTCATAAGTATCATAGGTTTCCATATCCATAAAATAGTAAGTGTCATCGGCTTTATAAGAATATTGAGCTGATTTTTTAGAAATATTGGCTGGTTCAAACTTGGTTGAAGCGTTGAAATTTCTTTCTTGTACGCTTCCGGTTTTTAAATTCTTCATTTTGGTCTTTAAGATGGCGGCTCCCTTACCCGGTTTTACGTGTTGGAAGTCAAGGACTTGCCATGGGTCACCGTCAACAATCAAGGTTAGACCTGTTCTGAAATCTCCTGCGGCTATTGCCATATTTTTTCTCCCTTCAAATAATTACATGTCTTATTTTACCAGTACTTAAGCCTCTCCTCAAGTCTTATCAAAAGATTGAAGGCTTGGCTTCCTTATGGGTTTTAATATATTTACTCCACTTGATATAACCATAGGTGGTATTGGTAAAATAACCCAATTTCAAAATGAGTAAAACATATTGACCGGAGATAATATTAATGATGGCTTCCAAGGCCGAACAGATATACCAGGCAATCCATTGTTCGCGGAAACGGAAAAAGATAAATAAGCCGTTGGCGATACCGACCGCCGAAGCACAGGCATCAATGTAGATTATGGCCGTTTCCACGGTTTGATTATGATAAAAATCGGTAGCGATATCAAGACCACTGATAAAATAGCCGACGACCGCTGTCCATACAATGATTCCGGCAATAACCAAGACTTCTTGCCATCCCTTTAGTCGGCGGACAACCGTCAATTCATCTTCAGCCTCATCTTTATGTTTTGACCAATTAATATAGCTGATAATATCAATAGGCAGCCAGAATAATAGGGTCGTGGCCAAGGTTGCAAAACGATACATCAAGACCAGCGATATAATAATTTCCGTAATTTCGACAAGCACCGATACTAAGAAGTTGTAACGTGATTGTTTGGATATTAATAGCTCACATAAGATATTGAGGAAGGTATCCAAAAGATAGAGCCACATGATGATAATGCCGTTGACCCCATTGGCACTTTCTTCCGGGAAGATAACCGCAAAGATCGTAGCCAAAACCATGATGGATAAAAACCAAGATTTTTCATAAGTGGTAAATTGCTTGCCGAAGATCAACATGATAAGTACCGATAAGGCCAAAATAATGGCGGCATTGGCAAAATTAAATACCGGCATCATCTCATCGGCCATCGCCTCTTCATAGGCATGAGCGAGTTCCACAGAAGAAACACCCTCATGATCGAAATAAAGTTTATGGCCATCTTCACTTATATATTCATAAGCCGTAATTTCCCCTTCATTCAAATTTAAATATTCTTCATAAGAATAAGTGACCGTGAATGTAACTTCATCATTATAATATGCGACTTCGCAAACCGAACTTTCTTCCCCGTCACATTCCATATCCAGATTCCGCTTTACCGTTATCGCCGTAACATTAGGAAAACTTCCGGCTTCCCGATTAACAGCGGAAATACCGCAAAGATAAGCAAAAAGCGAAGCAATAAGTAATAATATCAAAGAGACAAGTTCGATAATTCTTACTTTTTTGTTAGGTTCAATATTCTTTTGCATATAATTAAACATCTCATACCCCTCATAAAAAAACAGTATTTATGATATCACATTTCCCAATAAAGGTTTTAGCAAGTATACTTAAAATATAAAATGACAGGAGAAAATAATATGGAATATCAAGAAGTTTTAGAAAATGCCAAAAAGCGAATCGGTCCTAATTGTCGGGTATGCCGAGAATGCAACGGTTTGGCATGCGCCGACATTTTACCCGGTCCGGGGGCCAAAAAACCCGGCAATGTCGCCAATGATAATTTTGAAGCTTGGCGCAAAATCAAATTGAATATGGATACACTTGTCGCTAAAAAAGAAATTGACACTAGTTGTGACTTTTTCGGAAGAAAGTTAGCCTTTCCTTTAGTTTCCGGTCCGATAGGCTCTTTAGCCAAACAGTTTAATCCTGACGATGATATTATTGATTTTAATGATCAGTGCATGGCCGCCTGTGAACATCTTGGGCTTTTGCATTTTTACAGCAGCGGACTTGAAGATGCGGCCGAAAAAGATAATGAAAGACTCCGTTTAAAGCACGGCAATGCCGGCATACCGATAATCAATCCGGACGATGATGAAGATATTATGCGCCAAATCGACCATGCCAAATCTCTAAAATCACCTTTAGCTATCGGTATCGTTGTTGATAGTGCCGGTCTTCCGCACCTTAATAAAATTCATGGAAACAGCGGTACTAAATCAATCGAACAAATACAAATGTTTAAGAAAAGGGCCCAATTGCCTTTAATAATCAAAGGCATCATGTCGGCAACAAGCGCCTTAAAAGCCCTTGAAGCCGGAGCCGATGCCATCATCGTTTCTAATCACGGCGGACGGGTGTTGTCGGATGTTCCTTCTACTGCCGAGGTATTGCCGGAAATTGTCAAAGCCGTAGATAAGAAAGCTAAGATTATCGTTGACGGCGGCATTCGTAACGGTCTTGATCTTTTTAAAGCCTATGCCCTGGGCGCCGATCTTTGTCTTATTTGCCGTCCGGTTTTGATTGCTTATTATGGCGGAAGGCAAGAAGGAATTGAAGCTTACTTTAATAAATTGCTCGCTGAATTAAAAGATACCATGTATATGTGCGGGGCCCGCAAGATAGCAGATATCAATCGTTCAATGGTCAGGGTAC
This sequence comes from uncultured Erysipelotrichaceae bacterium, assembly GCA_944325255.1. Classification (GTDB taxonomy): domain Bacteria; phylum Bacillota_I; class Bacilli_A; order Erysipelotrichales; family Erysipelotrichaceae; genus CALUZH01. Next base: position 13,991 of record CALUZH010000032.1, on the reverse strand, counting down.
CGGTTTATAATTATCTTTAATTATTTGGCAATATAAAGTTGTTTCTGCTAGAATGAGGGACATGGAAAAAATAAACAATATCAAAGAAGAAAAACCTATCTTCGCCAAAGGCTGGTGTTTTGCCAAAATATTCTTCATGTTTTTTATCGGATGCATTATCGGTACCTACTATGAAGAGATCTTGAATTATGTACGAAATGGTATATGGGAATCAAGACAGGGCATAATCTATGGCCCCTTTAATCCGATATACGGTTTCGGTTTTGCCGGTTTCGCTTTATTACTAGGCAAAAATAATGAAAGCCGGCCCTGGTGGAAGACCTACCTATATTCTTGCCTTATCGGGGGAATTGCCGAATATAGTCTAAGTTATATCGGGGAAATCTTATTTCATGCCAACGCTTGGGACTATTCCAATATGCCCCTGAATATCGGTGGCCGAACAACCATCCCCTTTATGTTATTTTGGGGTCTTGGCGGTCTTGTCTTTATGCGCCTGGTCTATCCTTTCTTATCAAAACTTATTGAAATGATACCCTATAAGATCGGTAAGATTATGCTACCTATCTTAGTTATTTTCATGAGTCTCAATATGTTTGTTTCTTATACTGCCCTCTTTCGACAAGCCCAAAGACTTGAGGGCAATCCGCCACTGACATTTTTGGGAGAATTCTATGATTTGGTCTATACCGATGAATTTTTAAGTAAGATCTATGCTAATTTAAATCATGACAAAATTGGGGAAAATCCCGACTGAAAAAGGAGCTTCATTGCTCCTTTTGAGATTCATCATTATTTTTCAAAAACGGTAAGCGACTGCTGAATTCTTCAATAATGCCATCCTTTAAGGAATCGCCTAATATGCCGATGGCTTCTTTAACCAATTGGGCATCATTCTCATCAAGTTCATTCATATGCTTCATGACCTTAAGTAAATTACCGACCAAATTCTTGCTTAAATCTTCCATAGTATCGGCATCGCATTCATCAATGGCATCAAAGATGATATTGACTACCTCTTTGCGTTCAGCGGTCGTTAATTTAGCCAAATAATCATGGAAAGCTTGATCAAAGACTCTTGATACCATAGTGTCCTCTTGGGCCGGAATAAATTTTTTACCAATTACCTCCCAAGTATAGATATCATGTTGCATAACCCCTGAAGCATTAGAGTGAACAATCACCTGCTGTTCACGATGTGAAAGCATCTTGCCAAAGAATGATGATTGCGGCATATAAGTGGTCACATAAGGCAAAGCCGTCTTTGCATCGATTTCGGCAAGTAAATTTTTATGTAAACCCGGACCGTCAAATGAATAGACACCTTTGATTCTTTGGGCAATATCTTCTTTACAAAATAAGGCCGCATATACAGCGAGATTCCCACCCTTGGAATGGCCGCCCAAATAAAGATCGCCAACGGTATTACTTGCGACTTTTTCGATATATTCCAAGGCATCAAGTTGGGAAGGAATCATATCATCAAAAGTCATCAATAAATCTTCTTTCCAACCGTTAATCGTATTATCGGTTCCTCTGAAAGATAAAAAATAACGCTTGTTTGGAAGCTCAATGGTAACTGTAGAAAATTGTTCCACATCATTCTTATCAAAGCGAAAATCATGAAAGATAAGCTTTAAATAACCATATCTCTTACTTTCGGCCATTAGACGAAAAAGCTCCGGATCCTCTTTGGCAAACTTTGGTCTTGCTTCGACATTCATATGGTATTTACTAAAAGCTTCGCTAATAGTTAAAGCATTTTGGTCATTTCCCAAAATATCTTTCATATCCATATAGGAGAAACGGGATAAAACCAGGGCATCAATTTCATTAAAGTCATCGGCTTCAAAGGACAAATCGCCCCGCCATATTAAATAATCAATAATGTTAGTAATTTCTTTTTCACTCATGAACTAATTCTAACATAAAGTTTAATGATCCCTTTTCCTATTTATTAACTTGCTCAATAAATTCGTTTATACAAGCTTCATTGAGCTTTTTAAGCATTGAGGCATCAACTTTTATGCTTCGATGATCTTCTTTAAATAAACCGTTTCTTTCGCTTTCCACATCATTAAGCTGAGTATAAATAAAACCGTTTAAACCATATTTAATCGAAGGAATAATCATCTTTTCATATAAGTCTTTAATTTTATGCATATGAGTATCTAAATCTTTAGATGAACCATAGCCGTAGCTTTTATCTTGGGGAGCATAAACATAGCCACCGCACTCACTTAGCAACAAGGCTCGACCATGCGATTTCAATATTTTATTTCGAAAATAGACATGTTCGCTTTCCAGATCACTTACCGATCTTTTAAACCAGCCGCTGGTAGCATCATAAATATGGTCTTCATCCTTACTTTTAAACAATTGATATAGCTGATCGGCAGTAAATTGACCCCAGCCCTCATTAAAAATAGTATAGGCAATAACTGAAGGATGATTATTTAAAAGTTCTTGCACATCAAGACCATGCTTAATAAAAATATCATGGCGTTTTTGGTGCTTAACTTGATCATTTTTAGTTTTAAAACCGATATTCGGCAAAGCTGTATCCCTAAGGAAATTATAGTCACCGCTATTGACAAAGTCCTGGATGACTAAAATACCTAAACGGTCACAAGCCTCGTAAAATGCCTTATCTTCAATCTTCAGATGCTTTCTTAAGCAATTAAAACCCAAGGACTTGGCATTGATGATATCTCTTTCATAATCTTCTTTAAAAGCTGTATAGATATTCTCCCCAAAATATCCTTGGTCCAACAGGCCACATAGAAAAAAAGCTTTTCCGTTTAAAAGAAAACGTTCGTAATTATTAATATGTGCAATTTTAAACTCTCTAAGGGCAAAATAACTGCTGATTTCATCATTTTTACTCCGCAACTTAAAATGATAAAGATAAGGATGTTCAGTATCCCAAAGATGTATCGGCAAGCCTTCAGCCTTTAAATCGATATTAATGCTATCACCATGAAAAGCCTTACGATAATGGACATCATCCTGGTCAATAATCAATTCATAATCTAAATCATCACCCTGAATTTTTATAAAAAGCGTTGTCATCGTGGTCTTAATCTTAATATCTTTTATATAATTGGCCGGCACCCTTTCAAGCCAAACACTGCGCCAAATAAATGATACCGGTGTATACCACATACCCTTGGGATTTGCTGATTGTTTGCCATAGGGAAAGTCTTTATCTAGGGCATCATGGCAAATAACTTTTAAAACATTTTCTTTTTTTAAGGCCTCGCTGATATCAAGGGAAAAAGGAAGATATCCGTCTTCATGATGCATTAAAAAGACATCATTCAAATAGACATCTGCTATTTGATCAACCGCTCCAAAATGTAATATCAGCCGTTCATCATCCTTTAGATCAGGTGCTTTAAAAGTTTTTACATAAGTCATTTCTTCTTTAATCGCACCTATAAAATGACTTTTCTTAGATTGCGGCGCGTATGGAACAATAATATCTTTCCCATCAAGCTGCCAAAGACCATCAAGATTAATAATATTTTGGCCGTTTAATCTTTTTAAATTATACATACTACCTCTTTTAATAAATAATGCAAATTCTAACTGCCATCAATCACTTAGAATTATTCTATACTTAAAACAAAACTTACTGTTATGAGTTTAGCTCAACATTTTTATATTAGGCACCATTGGCATTTTCCCGAATCTATCTTATCATCAATACCAATATCTTATAAACAAGACAAATCTTTCAGCATTTTTAATTTAGTCATTTTAAAGAAAATGACTAAATTAAAACCATTTATGGCCAAGTTAAAATTATATATATCTTTGATATTTCTAAAAAACCGTTTAACGTTGGCACTTTGTTAAACGGTTTTTGTTCTTTATTCAAATTCGATAAACATACTGTCGCCAAAGGAAAAGAAACGATATCTTTCTTTGATGGCTTCGCTGTAGGCATGCATAATCATTTCCTTGGATGTAAAAGCTGAAATCATCATAATTAAAGTCGATTTAGGCAAATGGAAATTAGTTATCAAGGCATCGATAGCCTTGAATTGATAAGGCGGATAGATAAAAATAGCGGTTTGACCCTCACAAGCCTTAAATTCGCCATATTTGGCCATAATCGTCTCCAAGGTCCTGGTCGAAGTGGTACCGACGGCAATAATCCTTCTTCCTTCTTTTTTGGCAGCATTCAAACGCTCAGCCGTTTCTTGGGACATCTTGTAATATTCTTTATGCATATGATGTTCTTCAACCTTTTGCGTCTTTACCGGCTTAAAAGTTCCTAAACCTACATGCAAGGTAACTTCTTCAATTTGAATGCCCTTGGCCAAAAGTTTGGCATTTAATTCCGGAGTAAAATGAAGACCGGCAGTCGGACAGGCGGCACTGCCCAAAACCGTCGCATAAACATTTTGATAACGGTCTTTATCCTTGAGCTTTTCATGAATATAAGGCGGTAAAGGCATCTCACCCAATTTTTCCAAAACTTCCAGGAAAATTCCTTCATAATGCATCTTAAATAAACGAATGCCTTCATCTTTAACTTCAATACATTCAGCCTTTAAAACTTCTCCGCAGTTAATGACTGTCCCAAGTTTAATAGCCTTGGCATTGCCGCATAGACATTCGCAAATATCATCTTCCTTAATCTTGAGAATCAAAAGTTCGCATACGGCCCCGGTCGGTTCTTTAATGCCATGTAAGCGGGCCGGAATAACTTTAGAATTGTTACGAACCAAGACATCACCGGGTTTTAAATAATCGATGATATCATAAAAATGCTTATGCTCAATCTTGCCGCTATTGGCATGCAGGACCAAGAGTCTTGACTCATCGCGCTTATCACTAGGATGCTGGGCAATAAGTTCACTCGGCAAGGCAAAATCAAAATCATTAATATCCATTAAAAGCCCCTTTCGTCAAATTGGTACTTTGTCAATATTTCTTTTTTATATTCCAAGAAACGATCTTGGCGAATTGCTTCTCTGGCTCCTTCGACAAGACGTATCAAAAAACGTAAATTATGAATGGACATCAAACGATTGCCCAAACCTTCATTAGCTCTAAAAAGATGATTGAGATAAGCCTTGGTATAATTTCGGCAACATTCGCAATCACATTCATTATCTAAAGGACTAAAATCATCCTTATATATTTGTTTTTTGATATTGATCCGTCCTTTACTTGTCATAAGAGTACCATGGCGGGCAATCCGAGTCGGCAAAACACAATCAAACATATCCACACCGCGCTCAATGCCTTCCAATATATCATTGACGGCACCAACCCCCATAAGATAACGCGGTTTATCCTTAGGCAGGTCCTTAATACTATAATCAATCATTTGATACATGGTTTTTTTATCTTCGCCAACCGATGTGCCGCCGATAGAATAACCATCAAAGTCCATTTCGGTCAAAGCCTTGGCGCAATACTCCCGCAAATCCGCAAATTCCCCGCCTTGAACAATGCCAAAAAGAGCCTGGTCTTGACGGGTATGGGCCATTTTACCGCGTTTTGCCCAACGTAAAGTTCTTTCCATCGATTCTTTGACATACTTATATTCACTTGGATAGGGAATACATTCATCAAAGGACATGGCGATATCACTGCCGATTTTCTCTTGAATATAAATGCTGTCTTCCGGCGACATAAAAAGACGACTGCCGTCTAAATGGGAACGAAAGGTTACACCCTCTTCGCTTATCTTGCGTCTATCGGCCAAAGAAAAAACCTGAAAGCCGCCGCTGTCAGTTAAGATCGGACCATCATAATTCATAAAGCGGTGAATGCCGCCGGCCTTTTCCAGGATATCGGCCCCCGGGCGCAGCCACAAATGATAGGTATTGGCCAAAATAATGCCGGCTTTAATATTGCGCAAATCCTCGGGAGCCAAAAACTTAACTGTAGCTTGAGTTCCTACCGGCATAAAAATCGGGGTCTCCACCACCTTGCCGAAAATATTCATTTGCCCCAAACGGGCATGACAATGACAGTCTTCGTGTATTAAAGAATATGTAAAGTTTTTCAATTTATCACCCACAATATGATAACACAATCTGTGATATAATTTTTTCATGAATAGTAAGGCAATAAAATCCTACAATTTACCTCCTGATCGGGTAATAAATGTCACTATTGATGCCAAGCCCTATGTCTTGATTGCCTTGTCCACTCTGGCCGGTTTTGCCTTGGCCATTTTTAATTCCGGTGATCTATTGGGTTTAGCTATTATCGCTTCGGGCTTTTTTGCGATCATGTTTTTACCGCGAAGGATTTTAATGGAATTTTCCGATGATTATCTTGTCATCTACAATAAAGCTAACCACTATGACTGTTTCATGATTTATTATGAGGAAATTGTCACTTGGAGCTATATTAAAAAAATGACCTATGATGAATTGAACTTTGAATTAGTCGGAGGGATAAATGAGACCGTAGAATGTTTTGGACCCTACCGTATTGAAAAATTGCTGAATACCTATGCTCCTAATAAGAAGAAAAAGAAAAAATAGCTTATGAAAATTGTTGCCATTGATTTTGAAACGGCCAATTCAACTTTGACCAGTCCCTGTTCATTAGGTTTTTGTATCTATGATGAGGGGGTTATTCTTGATAACTTTGAATGGTATATCAAGCCCCCGGAAGAATATGCTTATTTTACCAATACCTTTATTCATCACATAACCTATAAGGATGTAGCCGATGCCCAAGGCTTAGATCAATATTTTGCCAAGCTTGAAGAAATATTCAGCGACAGTCTCATTATTGCCCATAATGCCCGTTTTGATTTGGGTGTCTTAAATGCGACATTAGATTATTACGGACTTAAACACTTTTTAAATCCTTACCTGGATACCGTTACTTTTGCCCGCCGCTTTTACCCCTATCTTTCCAACCATAAGCTTGATACTTTAAGTAATTATCTCGGTCTTCGTTTTAATCACCACAATGCCAAAAGCGATGCGTATTGTTGCATGATGATTATTCTTAAAGCCATGGAAACAAGCGGAATTTTCGATATTAAGGAACTTTTAAAGATCCTGCATCTAAAAATAAACTATAATCGTTAATTTTCATTTTCGAAAATGTTTACATTTTTTTGCGATTAGATTACAATTAATTCATGAATGAATTCCAAAATAGTGCCTTGTTTTGGCAGAAAGTCGATACCTTGTATCTTTCAAGCGATATCGTCATCACCCGTAAGAAAATGGTCGCTGATCCGAAATTCCCGGACATCCAATATCCTTGCAACTACGGTTATTTAAAAACACTTAGTAAAGACAGTGAGGATTTGGTTCCCTGCTTTGTCGGTGAAGGACCAAGAGAAGTTACGGCAATCATCATTTGCGCCAATATTTTGCGCAAAAAATTGGAATCTCTCGTTTTGATTGGTACTAATGGCGAAGAAGAGGAAAAGGTGTTGCGCTTTATGAACCAAACGGAATTCCAAAAATCCATCATTATCCGACGCGGATACGATATTCCAAGTTGGGCCCTAACAGAGTAGCTTTGCTACTTTTTTTCGTTTTATAATATATCCATGAAAAAAGTATTATTGATGACATTCAATGTCTCATATATCCATCCCAATTTAGCTTTACGCTGGCTCTATGTCGCCAGACCCCAAGGCTTTGATGTCGTTATTAAAGAATTTACTCTAAAAGATTCCTTAGATAGAGTTATTAAAAGTATTGAAGAAATAAATCCCGACATTATCGGGATGAGTATCTATATATGGAATAGTGAAATAAGTAAAAAACTTATTCGTACAATCAATCAAAATAATAAATATCGTATTTTTATCGGCGGACCGGAAGTATCTTTTGAGGCCGAAAAATGGCTGGATGAAAATATTGAAGGCGTCTTGCGGGGCGAGGGCGAAAAAAGTTTTTGGGAAGCTTGTCAAGGACTTAAAGCCGATGGCCTTTTAAGTCGTGACTATGTATCGGAAGTAAGCTATGCCATTAGTGACATCGCTTGGCTCGAAACTTTAGAAAGCCCCTATTTCTTAGCAATGGATGATGAAAAAAGAACTTATCGCTATCTTTATTTTGAAAGCAGTCGCGGTTGTCCTTACCGTTGCGCTTATTGTCTTTCCTCACTCGATTATCGCGTTCGTAACTTCTCGCTTGAATACATAAAGAAGGAACTTAAAAAACTTGAGACCCATCCTTGCAAGCAGGTCAAATTTCTGGATCGCACTTTTAATTCGCATCCCCAAAGAGCTCTTTCCATAGCCGAATATATCAACAATCTGCAAGTTGATTTTTCTTTTCAATTTGAAGTTACTCTCGAACATTTTCCCCAAGAACTTTTAAACTTTTTTTGCCAAGTTCCCAGTGGCAAATTTCGTTTTGAGGTTGGGGTTCAATCTTTCAACAATGATACTTTGAGAGCCATTGACCGCATCCAGGATGCCCGCAAATTAAGTCAAAATATCAAACTCTTTCAAAAACATCATCAAATCATGCACACCGATCTCATTGCCGGCCTTCCTTATGAAGATTATGCCAGTTTCAAAAATTCTTTCTTTAAGCTTTTTGCTTTGCATTCAGATGAAATACAAATGGGTATCTTGAAACTTTTAAAAGGTACCAAACTTAAAAAAGAAGCTGCCAAATATGGCATTGTCTATAATCCCTTACCCCCTTATGAAGTCATAAAGACCTCTTGGATTGATGAAAAACAAATGGATCGCATTAAAATCGTTGCCCGGGTCATCGATAAAGTCTATAACACTTATCTTTTACGCAATAGTATAAATACCCTTTTTGACCAAGATTATGACATCTTTGAAATAATGGCTGACTATGGAAGTGCATTATTTAAAATGGAAAAAATACAGGTCAGTGACTACTTTTTAAAATTTTATGAGGTCTTAAAAAAGGCAGGCTTCCCCTTAGCCCAAGAATTATTATTGAATGACTACTATCGTAAATTCAACGAAAAGCCCAAAGCGCTTTTCAAGCGTCCTGATAATGAATTGAGAAAAGCTTTTTATCAAAAATTGATTGATGCAGGCCATGACCAGCATAGCTTAAATGAATATAGTATCTTCGACTATGCTTATATCGATGGGAAAAAGGGATATCAACTGGTTACCTATGGTAAAAATCACCAATGCCTTGCCGTTTCTTATTTTCATGATGATTTTACGCCGGTAAATCAAGAAAAGTCCTTTGATTTACGTTAAAAATGTATATAATTGTATTATGTTTTGTAAAAGTAAGGAGAGATAGTAATGAAACAAGATATGATTTTGATTCTGGATCTCGGTGCCAAAGACAATGTTGCCGTTGCCCGAATGATTCGTTCCTTAGGCGTCTACAGTGAAATCAAGGCCCATGATATCAGTGCCGAAGAATTAGCTGCTTTAGCTAATGTCAAAGGCATTATCATTAACGGCGGACCGAATAATATCGTTGACGGTCAAACAATCGAGGTTAGCGAACATGTATTTGAAAGCAATATTCCAACCTTAGCTGTCAATTATGAAAATGCCAAAGCCGGCAAAAGTATTGAAAGCCTAGGCGAAGATGATGAAAGCAAGAAAGCGACATTAAAAGATTTCATCTTCAATACCGCCAAGGCGCAGGCCAACTGGAATATGGCTAACTTCATTGCCGACCAAGTAGAATTGATTAAAAAAGAAGTCGGCGACAAAAAAGTGCTCTTAGCTCTTTCGGGCGGTGTTGACTCTTCGGTTGTGGCAGCCATTTTAATTAAGGCTATCGGCAAACAATTAACCTGCGTCCATGTCAATCATGGCTTAATGCGTAAGGGTGAATCCGAGCAAGTCATCGATGTCTTTAAACATCAGCTTGATGCCAATTTAATTTATGTTGACGCTACCGACCGCTTCTTAGATAAATTAGCCGGTGTTGATGATCCGGAAAGAAAACGGAAAATTATCGGTGCCGAATTCATCAGAGTCTTTGAAGAAGAAGCCCGTAAGCTTGAAGGCATTGAATTCTTAGCCCAAGGAACGATTTATCCGGATATTGTCGAATCAGGAACCAAGACTGCCAAAGTCGTCAAATCCCATCATAATGTCGGTGGTTTGCCGGCGGATATGAACTTCAAATTAATCGAACCGTTATACTATCTCTTCAAAGATGAAGTTCGTACTTGCGGTGTTGAACTCGGTTTACCTTATGAAATGGTTTACCGTCAACCATTCCCGGGACCGGGCTTAGGTGTAAGATGTCTTGGCGCTATTACCCGTGATCGTCTAAATGCCCTAAGAGAAGCTGATGCCATCCTGCGTGAAGAATTTAAAAATGCCGGTTTGGACCGCAAAGTATGGCAATATTTCACCATTATTCCGGATTTTAGATCAACCGGTGTCAAAGATAATGCCCGTTGTTACGAATGGCCGGTCATCATCAGAGCTGTCAATACTGTTGATGCCATGACCGCCACCATCGAAGAACTTGATTGGTCTTTACTTAAGAAGATTACCAACCGTATCTTAAATGAGGTACAAGGTGTCAATCGGGTATGTTATGACCTTTCACCAAAACCTTGCGCTACTATCGAGTTCGAATAGTATACAAGCAAAAGAAAACGCCTTAAACAAGGCGTTTTTTGCTTATATGGGATGAAATTGCTGCCAAAATGCTACCACTTTCTTTAATTTGGTGAATAGTACACTCTTCCATCATGAATTATTAGCTTGGTTTCTTGGTCGAATACATTTAATAATTTTGGTTGATCAATCTCATTATTTTTTTGCTCTTCGATTTTATTAACCAATGTTTCATCAAAATTTTCATAATTCCATTCATCGTGAATGGCTTCAATAATTGGGCGAGCAACATTGTGTAATATGTTGTCCTTTAAATATCGATGATTTTCTAAGTCTACATTTAATTGTTTGATTGTCTTGTTGTGAAATGATTTTATATTCTTTCTAACACTAGAAGCGTTAGTGAAAGCACAATTGAATTTTTCATAACAATAATCGACGCTCATGGAGCCTTTATATAGTATGTATTTTAATGAAGCAATTTGATTAATTACTTGAACCAGAATATTTTGTTGGGTGAACAACTGATCCAATTTAACTGTAACTTTTTGATAGTCAGAAAATTTATCGATATTCTTTTTGGAAATATCGATTGTTTCGTGGTTAATATGAGTCAAAATATCTAAAGCTTTTTCTTCGTAGTCACTTAGCTTCGCTAATTCTTGGGATATAGCTTGCTCATTTGATAGAATCTCATCTTTATATTTTGAAACTATAGAAACATTAGTGATGAGATTTTGGACTTTGGCTAGACGTTCTTTGTCTAAAAAATCTTTGATTTCTTCAACATTCTCATTCAAAGATTCTAGCTTATTGTCAATTTCAGACATATAGTATTGTCCAACAACTATTGAAGCTATATTCATAGCATCCGCAGCATAATTTAGCATTTTTGATGGCTGGATTTCCTTGAGATTTTGAATTTCTACAGGTTTAAAATTTGCTTGGTGTAATTGTCCGTTATATGTATAACTTCCTCTATAAGCACCTTCTATTGCTTTGCTATTATGAAGCTTTGCATTAGGTGGAATAATAACTTCCATGACATTTTTTGGAATGTTATTATTAAAATTTTTTATTTGTTTCCCAGCATTTATTAGTTGTTGAGTTTGAGTTACGCTTCGGCTTGTATCAATTATATGCGGAACTAAAGTATTGATCCTTTTTAATAGTTTAGTATCGGTTATTTCAGGAAAATCATTAATTTCATTAGTTTCTTCAGTTTGGTTAATTTGAATGCTGTAATCATTGCTCAATTTAATAATATTTGGAATTTGATAATTGTCATTGACTTTTCGATTTTCGGGTAAATCCGCTCGATTCGTTGGTCGGATTTTATATATGTATATGATTACAACAAATAATATGAGCCCAATAAATGTAATAATTATTGCAGTAGTATTCATAATTTAAATTTCTCTTGGAGCTCCGTAATTGATTTTCCAATTTATGTATTCTTCTTTTGTGATCTTGCCGTCGGCTAGATCTTTTTGTTTTTCTGCCCACTGTCTTAGGAAATCTTCAAAAATAGGATTATCAATATGTATTAAGTATTTATCATCTTCATTAATGATGTTTATAGGCAGATTGTCTACATCCCATTCAAATAAAGAGAAGGCAAAATCTAAAGCAGCTGTCCTTTCTTTTGTACTCAAATAGAGCGATTTAACATTCAGTGCTTTGCTGATCTTTTCCAACATATCTTCTTTAGGTTTTCTTTTTCCATTTTCATATTGTGAAATACGAGTCCTACCATTTTCTCCTTCACCAAGCCCTACTTTAATAGCTAGTTCTTCTTGGGTGAAGCCTCTAAATTGGCGAACATAGCGAATTCTTTCGCCTATATCCATTTTCATCACCTCCATGCATACTTTCACAGAATAAGTATAACATGTCTATATGATACAGAGAACAAAAAAGTTAACATTTCTTTATAAAATCATTGACGAGAACAAATATGCTCTCTATAATATAAGAGAACAAATTAGTTAACATACGGAGGTGAATGAATATGAAAAACAGTTTGTTTATGAACGCTCAGGAAGTGGCGGATTTATTGGGAACTTCAAAAGCATATGCTTATAAGCTGATTCAAAAACTGAATGAAGAATTGGCAAAAGAAGGGTATATCACGATTCAAGGAAAAGTGAATCGAAGCTTCTTAAAAAAGCGTATCTATGGTGAGGATCAAAGGTAATGGCAGTTCCAGGGATTTATTTTGATAAGAAAACCAAAACATATTATGTATCTAAACGATATGTGGATGAAATAGGCAGGAATAAGCGATTGTTTAAGAGAGGATTCAAGACACAAAAAGAAGCGAAGGAATATATGAATTCTTTCCTAATGAAAAAACATGGACATCAGGATATGACCTTTGATGATTTCATAGATGTTTATTATGGTGATAGGAAAGAGCGTTTAAAGTTGAATACTTTTCTAACCAAACAAAAGATTATTGAAACGACCATAAGGCCATATTTTGGAAGTTTAAAATTGAACGAGATTACTCCGTCTATCGTAATGAAATGGCAAAATGAAATTTTAAAAACGCAAACAAAATATAACAAAAACTATGCAAATTCAACTTTGAAAACCATTCATGCTCAATTAAGTGCCATATTTAATGACGCGGTTAAGTATTATGGTTTAAGACAAAATCCAGCTAATGTCGTTGGAACCATGGGAAAACCGGAGAAAAAAGAAATGCTGTTTTGGACACAGGAAGAGTATAAAAAGTTTTCTTTAGAAATTATGGATAAACCAATTAGTTTCTATGCCTTTGAGGTTCTTTATTGGTGTGGAATTCGTTTAGGAGAATTGTTGGCTCTTACGAAAGAAGATTTTGATTTAGAAAATAAGAAGTTACGAATAAATAAGTCATATCAGAAAATCAATGGAGAAGATGTGATCACAACACCAAAAACTGTTAACAGTAACCGTTATATTGATATACCGGATGCTTTGGTTGAAGAAATGCAGAATTATTTTAATGAATTATACGGAATCAAAGATACGGATCGAATCTTTCCGATAACAAAATCTTATCTCCATCATGAAATGGATCGAGGTGCAAAAGCAGCAGGTGTAAAACGAATTCGAATTCATGATTTACGACATAGTCATGTTTCGTTACTGATTCAAAAAGGTTTTAGTGCTATTGCGATAGCACAGCGTGTTGGTCATGAATCGATTCGAATTACTTATAAATATGCTCATTTATTTCCTTCGGTGGGAAAGGATATTGCCAATGTATTAGATAAAGAAATGGAGGAAGAACATGACAAAGAAAAAACCTTATCAAAGAACCAGGAATAACGTTATAGCATTTCGAGTGAATGACGAGGAAAAAGAAATCTTAAATTCAAAGGCTGAATTAAGTGGTTTAAGTAAGCAGGACTACCTAATTCATTGTATAACACAAAGAAATTATGTTATTGATGCTCGAAATACTAGG
>CALUZH010000031.1 GCA_944325255.1 uncultured Erysipelotrichaceae bacterium | reverse complement strand
TCATCGGTTTTTTGGCGGTGATGGCTGTTTTATATCTTGTTTCTTGGCCGATTACAGCCTTTAACGGCTCGTTTTATATTTTGACAGGTTTTTATGTATTACTCTTTATATTGAGCTTGATATGGCTTATAAAGGACTTTAAGAAGATCGATTGGCATTTTAATCTCAAGATGTGGATACTGCTGGGGATTTTCTTGATTGCGGCGATAGTCAGTTCATATTTTAGGACGCTGGGTGATCCGCATGGCTTTGATCCCTTGTATTACATCAATATGATTAGTTTTAATATCGGCAATCCTGAAATGAACAGTCTGCATCCGCATTTTGGCACTTACCCTAATACCGATGTCCAGTGGATCACTTATGTTTTCCAATCTTATTACTATTTTATACCGGTAGTAATCTATCTTTTTAGAACTGTCTTAGGATTTGTTGGCATGTCTTTTGAGACCCTTCCGGCCTTTGTTTGGGGCTTTCAGATAATTCAAAGCGCCATATTTGTCGGAACATCAATAATATGTATTAAAGAATTAAAGATAAATAATAGAATATTGAAAATTGCCCTAATTATTTTATTATGTCTTTTCCTGGGCAATCTTTACTACAATAATGCCTTTGGTTTTATCGGCAATAACTATCGTATGGCTATCCATGCAATAGCGACACTTTATTTATTTAGATATTTTAAAGACCATGACCGGATTGATTTATTTATCTTTATGATGGCCATGCTTGGCATGTGTGCTGTATCTTCAAGCGGAACCTTCAGCTTTGTCTTTGTCTTGTTCGGTTTATTTTTTGTCTTATATGACAAGGAAAAAGACTTGTTGAAATGGTATGCCTTATTTTTATTTATACCCTTAATTAATATCTTAGTTACCAAGTTTGGCCTTAAGTGGTGGGTTTTTGCCGGTAGCTTATTATTGATTATTATTGTTTATCTTTACAATGACTGGCTTTTAAAAGTATATAAGAATAAGTATTGGCGCTATGGAACGATTATGCTTGTGGCTTTGATTTTTATCGGTGCTTCAATATATTTGACGCACAACCCTTTTAATATTGATAAGTTCTTTACTAATTATTCGGAAGTTCAGGATATGTCTTGGGACTACTTTGATTTCTATGATTATAAACATTGGCTTTTTAATTTGCTGGTATTGATACCGCTGGGATATTTCCTGATTAAAAATCATAAGCATCCCTTTGCGATTATTTCCTGGATATTGATATTGACCTTCTTTAATCCTTTGGGCAGCGCCTTTATGAATAAGATAAATTGGGTATATTATCGCTCTTATGATATTATCATCAATCATTTTACGCTTGCTTATTTCATTTACTATCTAGGCGAAAATATCGTTTATGAAAAGCTTTATAATTATATTATTTTAGCTATGTCATCACTCTTGGCCATTGTTCAAATACCAAGTTATTGGCATGAATCATTTATCCCGGATGAAGACTATAATCCGATATATAAGATCGAAAACAGTGAACTGGAAGTAATATATAATGTTCGAAGAATGGTGGAAGAGTATAGTATTGAAGATCCGGCCATTATTACCCCAACTTTTTATATGCCAAGCTTTATTGAAGGATCGACATATTTAATCGGCAAGGAAAGACGCTATAACTATGATAAGTATGACGATAACAGTTATGCCTTATATTTGATCTTTTTCCCGACTGACGGCTGGGATAACTTCCGTCCTGCCGATAAACCTGATTATGACCATGTGATTGATTTATTAAAGGATAGTGACTATGATATCCTGGTGGTTGATTACGGGCTTTATGCCACGGTTGATGGGGAATTTATATCTTTGGCCGATGCGGTTGAAAAAGATGGAACATATAAACGTAATGAATATTCGACAGCCAAATATGCTGTCTACTATTTGGGGGAATAAGTTATGATCAAAACCATCAAAAAAGAAAAATGGTATTTAGTTGCCCTCTTTTTACTCATCAGCCTTATTGCCTTGATGTGTTTTTTGCCATCACTTGTAAAAGGGGTACCGATAACCTTTGGTACTGATATTAAACCGCAATGGTTTGAATTTTATACGGAATTTAAAAACTTAATCCGCAATTTTGTAAATGAAGGACAATTGCCGGTTTATTCCTGGAATTTATTTTTAGGCAATAATTTTTGGGCCTCTAAAGGCTATTATCTCATTGGTGATATCTATAACTATATCGGTTTATTTTTAAGTGATAACTTCTTTGATATGGCCCGAGACTTATCATATTTGAAGTTTTTGGTGGCCGGTTTTGGTTTTTATTTCTATCTTACGGAAGTCGGAAGAAAACCCTTATCGAAACTTATTGTTTCGCTTGCTTATGCCTTCAGCGGTTGGGCCATCTTTTTTAGCGGACAATTGGTCTTTTTGTCTTTCTATTCTTTTGTTCCTTATTATCTTTGGGGTATTGAAAGAAGTTTAAATTCAAAGGGGCCATGGGTTTTTATTATTTCCTGTGCTTTGCTTTTTGCCACTAATTTCTATTTCTTTTATACCTTAACGATTATCAGTCCGCTATATTATATTTATCGTTATGTGGTATTGGGCCTTGATAAAAAAGATTTTATCAAAAGTGTCTTAAAACAGATCTTATATTATGTCATCGGCATTGCCATAACGGCCGTATTTTGGCTACCGAGTGTTCTTTATATTTTATCTTCCGAACGTTTTGCGGGAGCCGGGGAAAGCTTTGATATTAATGTTTATCTCAATCTTTTCTTTTCATCTTTTACACCTAATTACTTATATATTTATCGCAATAATGTTTTTGAAACCAGTGTTCATTATACCCGGGAAATATGTCTTTGGGCTTCTACTTCTTTGCTTGTGGTATTGCCGCAATTTTGGAAGATTTGTGCCAAAAAAGAAAGAAATTTTACTTTAGCTGTCTATCTTATCTTTTTAATTATTGCCCTTATACCAAATCTTGATTCGGCCATGCATGGCTTTGGTGACCCTTCCTTCCGCTGGGTCTTCTTGATTGTGATCTTTAATTTATTTATCGCTTCTAAAGTTATCGATCATATTGATATGCTCGATAAGAAATTATTGTTTATGACGGTCATAGGGGCATTATTGATGATGTTTGGTTTATTCTTTATTGCCTTGAATGTCAAAGGCGGAAGCCTTAATGAATATCTTAAACATTTTATTATTACTTTAATATTTGGCCTTGTCTTAATTATTGCCGGCATATTGATATATAAACAAAAGACTAAAATACTTTTAGCTTTGGTAGTAGCGGAATTAGGCTTTTCGGGAATGTATTGTTATGGCCATGACGTATGGTCAAAGCCTGACGATACCTATCCTTATATGGAAGAATTGACCCATGTCATTCAAAGCTATCCGGGAGAAATAATGGATACCATAAATAGCTTAAAGGAAGAAAACAGCAGCGAGTTTATTCGCTTGTACATTCCTTTATACAGTATTTACTGGAACTTCTCGCATAATATGTCCTTGCATTACGGCATTAAAGGCCTTATGACCTATGATTCAACTTATGCCAACAGTTTCTCTTCAATGTATCATATGGAGCCCAGCGTCGCTTCTTTCGGCTCTGGGTGGATATTTAATATCGAAGATGATAATCTCATGTCTTTCTTAAATACCAAATATGCCATTGTCACCGCCAATGATGAATTAAGCGATAATTGGGTCTTGGTGGATGATGACTATCATTACGGCTTTAAGATTTATGAAAATACCGCCTATCGGCCATTAGCTACAACTTATAGCCAAATGATGAGCGAAGAAGAATATAAAGAGCTAAGAGATACTTCCATCTTTTTGGATTATGTGGTCGTTGATGAAAAGGCTGATATTATTCAAAATTATTTAAGTGATGCTCAAGGGCAAATGGATGATATTGCTTATTATGGCAATTATCTAAGTGCCAAATATCATAGTGATAAAGACGGTTTTATGGTCATGACTATTCCTTATGACAAGGGCTGGAAAATTATGGTGGATGGTGAAGAAATTGAATATTATGACGTTAACGGCGGTTTTATCGGTTTTGCCGTAAAAGCCGGCGAACATGACTTTGCTATGTCATTTATCCCCGAAGGTTTTAAAGAAGGATTGGTATTATCGGCATTAGGAAGCGTAAGTTTTGTGGTTTTGTTAATTTATACTGTAATTTTTAAGAAAAAAGCGTTAAAATAATAATACACTGTGCCATCGGCTACCTCCTTTCATCTTTTCAAAATGTCGATGGCACTGCTTTCGGGATGTAGCACAGCTTGGTAGTGCGCTTGCTTCGGGAGTAAGAGGTCGCAGGTTCAAATCCTGTCATCCCGACCATGTAGTAAGTAAAAGACGTCTTAACTTGACGCCTTTTTTTTAATATTCGTTTATGCCTTTAAAGCTTAATCCGGTCATCTTATTAAAGAGATCTTGATAGATAAAAGGAGTATTGCCAACCACCATCTTTTCCCCATTTTGCATAATATAGAATTGTCGGTTTTCAACATATTCATAATTTATTTCATAATAGGATCCATCAATAGCTGTAAATTGATAATTTTGGGGATTGCCGCTTAAATTATATTGACCTTCCCGCAATAATACTTCATATAAGGTACCAAAGGATAAGTAGTCACCATTAAATGACAATAGTTCGGGATAGACAATATCATAGCCGTTTTCACGAGATATCGTAAAGCGGTAGTAGTCGCTATGGACAACGGCATAGCTTAGTTCATCCTCATCAAATAATTCAAGATCTAAACGATAAGTTGCCGCATAAGTCGCCCATTTGCGCTTAGCCCATAATTCCAGATAAGTTGAGATATCATCTTCCAGAAAATCTTCATCATCATTAAAGACCCGATAATAAGTATCCCGAAAATGAAAATTATCACCCATAAAAGTTAAGGGTTCTAGATAGGCCAGACCAAATTCCAGGCGGCAAGGAAGCTCTTGTTCCTTGATATAGGTATTAAATTGAGCCATTTCCTGACTTAAATTATGAAGGGAGTCTAAGGAATCATAGATACCATTAATTACTAAGACTCTGGCGGAATAAGCGCTTTCTTCAAGGATGCAATCTTTTAAAAAGTCCGGATCTTCTTGACGATATAGGTCAAGATAGTAATTAGCCAAATGATAGTAAAAAGTTGTCTGCATGGTATAGGTCGGAAATAGTGAATAGGAGGCATGACTGATAAGTTCAAATTTTACATCGGGATAGTTTTTAAGATGGGCCGGCCAAACCCTATCGGTATAGCCCGAATCATTTTCAACTTCATAATAGTTACTTTCAATAACCACCGGTTCATCAACAATATTTTCATAGAACCAAGCTACAGCTTCATTCTCTGATTTATGGGATGAACAGGAGCTTAATGTCGGAATTATAAGTAAAAGCAAGACAATAATGATAATTTTCTTTTTCATAATTTTTACCCTCAAGTATATTTTAGCAACTATCATCGAAAAATAAAAAATGATATGGTACGAAATGTGAATTTGATTTTGGGAATATATCGTTATCGAGTGTTTTTAAGCTTAAGCATCTAAAAATGTTATACTAGTAGGAGTATGGATCGTAAAATATTTACCAATTATGTCTATAACATCCTTTATCAGCTGGTTAAGATTTGCTTGCCGGTAGTTATTGTCCCATATACGATGGGACATTTAGGGGAAACCACTTTAGGCATCAGTGATTTTGCCAGTAATATTGCCTCATGGTTTATTTTATTCGGGACCTTAGGCGCCAATATCTACGGTAACCGGCAAATTGCCAGAGTCCGTGATAATAAAGAAGAAAGATCAAAAACCTTTTTTGAGATTTTATACATGCAGCTCATCAATATGGGCATCGCCTTGCTTCTTTATATCGGTTATACCTACTTCTTTGTTAAGGAAAATCAGATAATTTATATATTGCATTGTTTGACGATAATATCATCGGCTTTTGAAATCACTTGGTTTTATTATGGGGTTGAGAATTTTAAGACCGTTTCGATAAGAAACATCATTGTCAAGATTATCGGTGTCGCCCTAATTATGTTGGTGGTAAAAAAACCGGAAGATCTTTGGTTATATGTCATCATCAATGCCGGAAGTGATTTATTCGGTCAGATTATTATGTATGCGCAGCTTAAAGACTATATTACTTT
>CALUZH010000030.1 GCA_944325255.1 uncultured Erysipelotrichaceae bacterium | reverse complement strand
AAGCAAAACAAAAATCGGAAATTTAATTGTTGGCTGGAATGAGGCCAGCAAAACAATCGTGGTCGTTCCCACAGTTCCCGATCTTTCTGGCTGTGGTGACCCGACCTACTACCGCCGCTCTGAAATTCTGAAAGCTTACCGCAATAAGTACCCTACTGATGCTTTTATCATTTATCCGGACAAAAAAGGGTATATTGGCATCAATGCCTATGATTGGCTGGAAGATGAAAAACTATACGTCTATGTATCTCAGGACGATG
Organism: uncultured Erysipelotrichaceae bacterium; assembly: GCA_944325255.1. GTDB lineage: Bacteria > Bacillota_I > Bacilli_A > Erysipelotrichales > Erysipelotrichaceae > CALUZH01. The sequence continues at coordinate 54,423 of CALUZH010000030.1, read as the reverse complement.
AGCTGGCCGCTTTTACTGACTTCTTCATGAATACATTTGCAACAAAGTGAGATGAAAAATGCCTTTGGGAGAAGTGAGAGCATTCTTATTGTTTCTTGTGGTAGTATTTGTATTTGGTAATATGTGGTTCCTTTTGTAGAAACAATATTAAGATGGATCAAAAAACTATTTATAGGTCACAAAAAACATACGGCATGGCATAGGTTCCCCACAGATAAGGACGAGAATGATTGATACAAACGAAATTAAGATTTTGCTGGGCCAATATTAACATTCAGGCATTTTATCAAGAGATATAAAAAAGCGCAAAGTCAGCTCTGTTGCAGTACTGGCCTTGCGCTTTTCTCATAGGACAAACTACCCATGAGGCAATCATTGACCGGGAAACCTTTGAAAAGGTACAGCGGCTTCTGATCCGGGATACCCGCACAGGCCCCCAGCAGAAAAAGCTGTATCTATTCAGCGGCTTTTTGAAATGTGCTGACTGTGGAAAGGCTATGACCCGGAGCAAAGTCGGAAGTGTGGTGTACTATTACTGCCGCACTTATAAAGATCAGTCAAAAACGGCTTGTACGAAACACACCATCAAACATGACCGCCTGGAGGCTGCTGTCCTCTATGCCATTCAACAACAGGTTTACCTGGCTGTCGATTGCACAAAAACCATTGAACGGATCAACCGGGCCCCGCTGGTCAAAAGCCAGTCCAAAAAGCTGATGGATGCCATTGAACAAAAGGAACGGGAGCTTGCTAAAATCACCCGCTACAAACAGGCCATTTATCAAGACTGGAAAGACGGTGAAATTTCCCATTCTGATTACCGGCACATGAAAGAGGACTATGAGCGGCAGGCCGAGGCCCTGGATGAAGTCATTGGAAAGCTCCGAGCGGAGCAGGCAGAACTGGTAAATGGCATTGATACCGAAAACCCGTTCTTGACTGCGTTCCGGCAGTATCAGAACATCGACTGGCACGGGACATTTTGATTGAACTAGTAGAGCATATCAAGATACACGAGGGCGGCTATATCAGCATTGTATTCCGCTTTGCTGACGAGCTCCGCTGTATTCAAGAATTTATCGAGGTCAATACCCATAACGAGGCGGTTTGACAAAAAAACGCATTTTTACAGATAGTCGCCTTTCCTAAATAAAACGCCCCAGTTGGTCCAATTGCGCCGGTCGGACCGGTAGGCCCGGTCGGGGCTAACACTCCGATTATTTCCTTGGTTGTTAATCTTTTTGTCGGTATTTCTTTGGGCGCCAATGTCGCTATTGCCCTACTTTGGGCAAGAAAGATGAGGAAGCTTGTAAGAAGACAGTCCATACCGCTATATTGACAGCTTTATGAGGTGGCATCATTACCGCTATAATCGGGGAACTTTCAGCTTCTTGGTTATTGACGATATCAAATGTTCCTAGTGATGTATTTCCTTATACTATCCTATATTTGCGCATTTACTTTTTAGGATTGCCGGTTATTCTGCTTTATAATTTTGAAGCAGCGATTTTCCAAAGTATCGGGGAGACCAAAGTACCGCTTATCGCTTTGGCGACATCCGGCATATTGAATGTTATTTTGAATTTGATATTTGTTATTGTCTTTCATATGACCGTTAACGGTGTAGCTATCGCTACCGTTATTGCCAATGCCGTAAGTTCTATCCTTTTATTCATTAAATTGCTTAAAAGCCCGCTTAGCATTAGGGTGGAAGTGCGAAGACTTTCTATTGACAAAGAAAGCTTTATAAAAATCATCGCTATCGGTCTTCCGGCCGGTATTCAAAGTGCGGTGTTCGCTGTTGCCAATATCGTTATTCAATCAGCCATCAATTCTTTAGGTACAATTGTTATGGCCGCTTCAAGCGCTGCCTACAATATTGAAATTATAACTTATGATATTCTTAATGCCTTCTCGCAGGCTTGCACAATCTTTGTCGGCCAAAATAATGGGGCGCGGCAATACCAAAGGTGTAAAAAGATATTATTTATAAGTATCCTTGAAGGATTAATTGCTTTAGGATTAGGTATATCTATTGTCTTCTTTTTCGGACGTAATCTTTTAGCGATATTCAATAATAATCCGGAAGTTATAGAAATCGGTTATATTCGTTTAATGCTTATTATGATTACCCATATTTTTAGTTTGCTGTATGAAGTTATGTCCGGATATTTAAGGGGTTTTGGTATTTCTCTTTTGCCGGCAATATTGACTATGATCGGGGTTTGCGGTATTCGTATTACCTGGGTAAGTTTTATCTTTCCTATGAATCCTACATTTACCAATATTATGCTGGTATTTCCACTTTCTTTAGCTATTACGGCTATATTGATTTTTGGAGCCTTATTGTATTGTCGCCCGGTTAAAAAGCGGATGCTTGAAGAAGGAATTGCGATGGATTTGCATATCCGTTAAATTTCCTTTAGAATATTTTTGTATCTTTGATACCGACAGTTCGTTTGTACCATCCTGTCGTTAAATAAAACCAGGACTGCCATTTTTTAAATGTTGCGGCTTGATGGTTCAAGCCGTTATTTTTTTTTGGTAGTTTTGCTGATGGGCAAAACTTTTTTAATGGAGGAATTTATGGATTATCTAAAAAAAGAATTGAACATGACCAAGATATTATTACGCAATATTCCATCATCGGTAGTAGCCTTATTTACCGTCAGTGTGGTAGGTATGAATCTTTTAGCCAATAAGACGATTGTTGATTTACCTTATTTAGCCCTTGATGGCGGGATTTTAATGTCATGGCTGTCTTTTATGTCGATGGATGTTATTACGATACATTACGGTCCCAAAGCCGCTAATCGGGTAGCTATTTTTGCGATGTTTGTAAATTTATTGGCTTCTTTGATCTTTTTTATTGCGGCAATTATACCCTCAAGTGCTGCCGATTATACAGCTTTTAATACGATTTTTAAGGGTACCTGGTTTATCCTTTTGGGCAGCAGCATTGCCTTTATTCTTTCGGCATATGTCAATAATTTCTTAAATTGGACGATTGGCAAATTATTTAAAGATTCAAGTACTAAGACAGCATATATGGCCCGAACTTATATATCGACCTTAATTGGCCAATTTATTGATAATTTAGTTTTTGCCCTCATAGTCTTTAAAATCTTTGCCCCTATCTTTTGGGATGGCTTTTCTTGGACCCTTATTCAATGTTTAAGCTGTGCTTTGACCGGAGCCTTATTAGAATTATTAATGGAAGTCATTTTCTCACCATGGGGCTATAATATAGCTAAATCCTGGAAAAAAGATGATGTGGGAAAGGAATATTTAAAAATGTTGAAAGAGGAAGATAGATGAAGATATTGATTACCGGTTCAGCCGGGGGTATCGGCAGAGCCATTGCGGAAAAATTTCTTGCCGAAGGACATGAAGTTATCGGTTTTGACCGGGAAGAAGCCGGCATTGATTCACCCTTATATACCCATTATTTATTGGATATTCGGGACTTTGAACATCTACCGGAAATTGATGATATAAATATATTAATCAATTGTGCCGGTACGCAAAATGAAGATGATATTGATATTAATTTGAAGGCCTTGATTTACATTACGGAAAAGTATGCTTTTCAAAAAAATATTCATTCAGTCTTACATATCGGTTCTGCCAGCGGCCATACTGGTTCCGAATTTCCCCAATATTGTGCCAGCAAGGGCGGGGTTATAGCCTATACCAAAAATGCCGCATTGCGTTTAGCTAAATTTAATGCCACCTGCAATTCCTTAGATCCGGGAGGGGTATGTACCAAACTTAATGAAGTAGTCATGAATGATGAAAAATTATGGAATGAAATCATGGAAGAGACACCGCTTAAAAGATGGGCAAGTGTTGAAGAAATGGCTTCCTGGGCTTATTTTTTGACAGTTATTAATACTTTTTGTACAGGTCAAAGTATTATCGTGGACGGTGGTGAAGCCATAAAACATCATTTTGTCTGGAAGGATGAATAATGATTGATAAGGAATTAAAGATCTGGGAATATCCGCTGAATTTAGGTAATAAAAGAATCTATGGCTTATTTTATAAATCCTTAAATAAGAGCCAGAAGCTTATTATTTTCGGTCATGGCTTTGGTGGAGACCATAATGATAATGACGACTATGCCAGATTTTTGGCAATGAACGGTTATAATGTTTATCTTTTTGATTTTTGCGGCGGTTCTTTGACGAGCAAAAGTTCAGGTTCAATGTTGAAGATGTCGGCCATAAGTGAAAAAGAAGATTTTTTGGCTATCATCGATTATTTTATTGAAAAGGAAGGCATTGCCCATGAAGATATTTACCTTGCCGGGGAGAGCCAAGGCGGCTTAGCTGCAGCTTTAGCGGCAACTGAAAGGAAAATGCTTAATGGCTTAATTCTTCTTTATCCGGGATTTGTGATTATTGATGATGCCCGTAAACGTTTTGCATCTTTTGATGAGATTGATGAGACCGCGATATTCGGACTTTTGGTCGGCAAAAAATATTCTGCCGATGTATATAATCTTGATATTTATAGCTTAATCAGCCAATATAGTGGACCGGTTTTAATTATTCATGGCGATAAAGATACTTTAGTTCCCGTTACTTATAGCTTAAAAGCTTCTCAAGTTTATCAAAACTGTGACCTGCATATTTTAAATAATGCCGGGCATGGCTTTCATGGGCACGACCGCCTGGAAAGCATGCTTATGATCTTGCGCTTTTTGAAGAAGCATTAAAAGGATATTTTAAAAAAGATGCTTAAAGCATATATCAATAAAAGTGTTTGGTATAATAGAAAGCGATGAAAAGCTACTTTCGGGAATTTCAAGATACGGTACATAATTTAAGCGAGCGTAAAAACTTGCTTTTGCATGTATGCTGCGGTCCCTGCAGTGTATATCCCTTGTTACTCTTGGATCAATATTTTGATATTACGATATATTATGGCAATGATAATATTTATCCGCGGGAAGAATATGATAAACGGCTTAGGGAACTAGAACGCTATTTGGATCATATTAAAGATGAACACTATATCAAACTGGTTATTCCACCCAATCATTCTAAGTCATTTTTAGACATAATAAGTCCCTATAAGCATGATCGAGAAGGGTATAGACGCTGTTGCATATGTTACGGTTTAAGAATGAAGGAAGCCTTTATTTATGCCAAGGAGCATAATTTTGACTATTGCACGACAGTTATGTCCATATCCGGTCATAAAAATGCCAATTATATCAATCATTTAGGCCATTTGCTTGCCCAACGTTACGGTGTTGAATTTTTGGCTTCCGATTTTAAAAAGGGCGGGGGCCTTGAAAAGAATAATGAGCTTAACGCAAATCTTGATTTATACCATCAGGATTATTGCGGTTGTCTTTATTCCTTGGCTGAGCGCAATAAAAAACGAGGTTAGGCCTCGTTTTCGTTTTCTAAGCTTTCTTTAGCCACCGCCAACATTAACTTGATGCGGTTTTGTTGATTGACGCTGCTGGCACCGGGATCGTAGTCAATCGGTACGATATTGCATGTCGGATCAAGCTGTTTAATCTTACGGATCATGCCCTTACCGACAATATGATTAGGCAGGCAACCGAAGGGCTGAGTACAGATGATATTTTTAAAACCGGCAGCATTTAATTCCATCATTTCTCCGGTCAAAAGCCATCCTTCACCCATCTTGGTACCGATCTTGATGACTTTGGAAGCTTCCTTAATTAAGTTATCAAAGGAAGAAGGGACTTCAAAGTCGGAATTATCTTTGATGGCATCGATAATCATTTTCTCTAAGCCTAAAACATATTTATAGGCGATTTTAACGATTTGCAAGCGAAGCCACTTACCACCATAGAGCTTATGGTCTTCAATGGAATTATATATGCAATATAACATAAAGCCCATAATGCCCGGAACCTTAATCTCACAGCCTTCAGCATTTAAGAAATCTTCAAGATTATTATTGCCAAGCGAAGAATACTTAATATAAATTTCGCCGACAATTCCAACCTTGACCTTCTTTTCTTTTTGCCGCTGAATTTTGGCAAAATCCAAGGTTATGGCTTTGAGCCTCTCCCGCATTTCCTTTCTGCCTATGCCTTTGCCGTTTTTAAATTCGGCTGAAAGCTTTTGGACCCAGGCATCAACTAAGGCCATGCTTTCGCCTTTTTGACATTCGTAAGCCTTGCATTGGTTAGAAAGATCCATCAAAAGATCACCATAAACCAAAGCGGCTAAAAGACAGCGCAAAGATTTAATATCCAGTTTAAAACCCGGTTGGGAATCAAGACCCGAAAAATTTAAAGAAATTACCGGTATCTGTTCCAAACCGGCCTTTTTTAAGGCCTTGCGCAAAAGATAGATATAATTGGAGGCCCGACAACCACCACCGGTTTGGGTAATGATTAAAGCGGTTTTATTTAAATCATAATTTCCGCTTTGTAAGGCATTGATCATTTGTCCGATAACTAAAAGGGCCGGGTAACAAGTATCATTATGGACATATTTTAAGCCGGCTTCCACAACTCCGGGTCCGGTATTGGTCAAAAGTTCGACTTTATAACGGCTGTTAACCAAGACATTTTTAACTAGTTCAAAATGAATCGGGCACATCATTGGAATGAGGATGGTATAGTCCTTGGCCATTTCTTTGGTGAAAACAATCTTATTTGTCATGTATTTTGCTCCTTTTTTGTTTAAGGGCGGTCAAAAGTGAACGGAAGCGAATCTTGATGGCTCCCAGATTAGTAATTTCGTCAATCTTGAGTTGGGTATATATCTTGCCATGACCCTCCAGAATTTCTCTTACTTCATCAGTAGTAATGGCATCAATGCCACAACCAAAAGAAACTAATTGTACCAGATTCATATGCTCCTTATCTTTGATATAATGGGCTGCACCATAAAGGCGGGAATGATAAGACCATTGGTTCAATACTTCCAAGCGATCCTTATTGAAGCCGCATTCGACGGCGTCCTCGGAGATGATGGCGACATCATAGCTGGCCAAGAGTTTATCGATACCATGGTTGATTAAAGGATCGATATGATAAGGCCGTCCGGCCAAAACAATAATCTCCTTATCCATAAGCTCGGCTCGGGTTATAATTTCGCGGCCTTTTTCTTCAATCTTGTTTAAATGATCATCATATGCCTTATAGGCGCCGCTGGCCGCATGGATAAGTTCCGGCAACTTTAAATCATCAAAGTATGGTTTTAAGGCTTCATACATCTTATTGACAAAGACCTTACGGTTATTAATAGCGATCATCGGCGAAATGAAAGTCGTTTCTTCAAGCCGCTTGACATTGGCTTCAATGACTTCCGGATAATAGGCTACAACCGGGCAATTATAATTATTGTCGGTATTTTCTTCTTTGATATTGTAGGTCATACATGGATAAAAGATATATGGCACATGTTCATCCAAAAGGGAATAGATGGCGGCATGAACCATCTTGGCCGGGAAACATATCGTATCTGAAGGAATGGAATTTTGAGCTTTGCGGAAATTTTGCATATTGGCCTCAAAACGGGTTATTACTTCAAAACCTAAGTCCGTGAAGAAACGATGCCAGAAAGGATACATTTCATACATATTCAAGGCCATCGGCAAACCGATCTTGCCGCGTTTTCCTTCAAGTGGTTTTAAATCTTTTAAAAGCTGGCGTTTATATTCATAAATATTAAGATCATCACTACCATGTTTATTGCTGATTGGGCGATCACAGCGGTTACCACTGATAAAACGGGAATTGTTGCCGAAGGAATGGACGGTCAAAAGACAATGATTGTTGCAAAGACCGCATTTGACTTGGCGAACACTGTTTTCAAAAGCACAAAGTTCTTCATAATTGATGATAGTTGAAGGGCCATCACAATTTTCCATCGCATAAAGAGCGCATCCATACGCCCCCATCAAGCCGGCAATATTCGGTCTTACTACCGCTGTATTGAGTTCCATCTCAAAGGCTCTTAATACTGCATCATTATAGAAAGTACCGCCTTGAACGATAATATTTTTGCCTAAGTCCTGAGCGCTGGCCCGAATAACTTTATAAAGGGCATTTTTGACGACGCTGATGGATAAACCGGCAGAGATATCTTCAATACCGGCTCCATCTTTTTGGGCCTGTTTGACTGAGGAATTCATAAAGACGGTGCAACGGGATCCCAAATCAACCGGATGTTTGGCAAATAAGGCTAATTTGGCAAAGTCTTCGATAGAATAGTTCAAAGCACTGGCAAATGTTTGAAGGAAGGAACCGCAACCGCTGGAGCAGGCTTCATTTAAGAACAGATTATCAATGGAGCCGTTACGAATCTTGAAACATTTGATATCTTGGCCGCCGATATCAATAATGAAATCCACATCAGGCATAAATTTTTTTGCGGCTGTAAAGTGGGCCATGGTTTCCACAACCCCCATATCAACCTTAAAGGCAGCCTTGATTAAATCTTCGCCATAACCAGTGGCACATGAAGACATAATCTGCATATTCGGATTTTTACTATAAAGTTCTTTTAAATCTTCCAAGACTAAAGACAGGGTATTGCCAAGATTTGATTGATAATGGGAATAAACGATTTCCTGTTTTTCATTGATCAAGACGACTTTCAAAGTCGTCGAACCGGCATCAATGCCCAAATAAACCGGACCTTCAATAATTTCCGGATTTAAGATATTAACCTTGGCCTTATCATGACGCTTTTTAAATTCGGCATATTCTTCTTCACTTTCAAAAAGCGGCGGCAATGAATGATAATTGGCCGCACCGGTATTTTCTTTAGTCAATTTAATGATATGGTCAATATTGACATCCTTTTCTTTAATAGCCATTAAAGCGGCACCCAAGGCCACAAAGTAGAGACTGTTTTCTGGGAAGATGCCCTCTAAATTAAGACTTTCATCAAAGGCCTTACGCAATTCACTGTTAAAACTTAAAGGACCGCCCAAATAGACGACCTTGCCGGCGATATCACGACCTTGAGCTAAACCGCTAATGGTTTGATTGGCTACGGCATGATAAATACTGCAAGCCAAATCTTCCTTGCGGGCCCCTTGATTGATGAGGGGCTGAATATCTGACTTGGCAAAAACACCGCAACGGGAAGCGATGGTATAAAGCTTTTCATGATTTTTAGAAAGCTCGTTTAATTCTGATACATCAACATTTAAAAGCTGGGCCATTTGGTCAATAAAAGCCCCTGTACCGCCGGCGCAGGTACCGTTCATTCTTACTTCGACACCGTCGGTAAGAAAGAGAATTTTGGCATCTTCGCCACCCAATTCAATAATACAATCAGGATTATCTAAATACTCTTTGGCTGCTACTCTGGTAGCATAAACTTCTTGAATAAAAGGTAAATTTACAGCTTCGGCCAAGCCCATACCGGCGGAACCGGAAATGGCCATTTGGATATTTTCCAAGTTGAACTCTTCTTTAATGAGCGTCAACAATTTGACCATGGCATCATTTACCTGGCAATTATGGCGTTCGTAGCTTTTGTATATAAGTTCTTTATTTTCGTTTAAAAGTGCACATTTAATGGTGGTAGAACCGATGTCGATCCCTAAATACATCCCTTTTCCTCCTTGCAACGGAAATATTTTGATATTCGTTTACCTATATTATAAGAATTTTTCATTAAATATAATAATGCTATGAATTAGAATTATCCACTAAAATGCCAAATTTTGAGATTTAGGGCTTATTTATAAACTGCAAAAAGGCAGCCTATCTCCAAAGATTCAAAGGCTGCTGTGTGGCAATGACAGTGAATTAACAGAATAATGATTAAAGCAATTCCTTATCTAGGCAACGGGGAATTTTATGGATTTTTTAAAAACTTACAATCCAAGGGATTGACACCTAAAAGCTTTTGACATTATTTTTTTCTTATACTGTTATTAATTTCATTTGCATAATTATGCAAAAACATTTCTCTGACTTTTTGCTGGTCGTTAGTTTGGCCTAAAATCCACATCAGTTTTGTAACGCAGGCTTCACTTGTCATATCGTAGGCTTCAATAACTCCGTGTTCTAAAGCTTTTTTGCCAACTTCATAGATACTGAAATCACTACGTTCATACAAGCATTGGCTGCAGACAACTACACTTATATTTGCATCTAACAGTTCGACAATTTTTTTAGTGAAGTCGCGGCGGATAAAAGATAGGCCGCCGATGCCGAAAGCTTCAATAACAACTCCTTTTATTTTTAATTTTATCAGCATATTAAAAATATCGGGGTTCATGCCGGGAATCAGTTTTAATAAAAATACATCTGTGCACAGACTGTCATTATATTGATAGTTGTTATCATTTTTAACTAATGATTCTTTGTGTAAATCTAAACCTAAACTGTTGACGGTCGCCACATAAGGGAAATTAACACTTTCAAAAGCATGAAATCCCGTAGTTCTCACTTTGACTGCCCTGGTTCCCAAAATCACCTTGCGGTTGAAGGCGACAAAGATGCCTTGGCAATCGCTGCCGGCTATAGCCAGGGCCAGACGCATATTTTCCAAGCCATCACTTAGGGGATGGGTAAGCGGCAATTGCGACCCGGTTAAAACAACGGGTTTTTTTATATTCAGCAGCATGAAGCTCAAGCAGCTGGAACTATAAGCCATCGTATCAGTACCGTGCGTTATTACAAAGCCGTCGTAGTCATTTATTTTGGCATTGATGCAACGAGCCATTGCCTTCCACTCTTCCGGTTGAATATTACTGCTGTCCATGGTAAAAAGATCGAATATTTCGATGTTATATTGTTTGGTCATGTTGCCCAATAAGTCATATAAAATTTTGCCTTTATTGGCAGCGATATAGCCGTTTGCGCTTTCAATGCTGGCGATTGTTCCGCCGGTTGTAATCCAACATATCTTTTTCAATGCTATCACCACAGAAAATAATAACATATCAAATCTTAATCTGATTCAAGTTTTGCTGTTCATGCATCAAAAGACAAACGAAGAAGAGCTGATATTAAAACATCATGCTGGGATTGATATTGGAACCGGCACAACAATGTTTTAAAATTTAAGTATCTATAACTTATTTTAGTTTGCAAAGGAGATGTCAGTTATATGCGATATATTTTAGCTATTGATCAGGGAACAACCAGTACTCGAGCCATTTTGTTTGATGAAAATCAAAATGTGGTTAAGGTTGCGCAAAAGGCTTTAACTAACATTTTTCCTCATCCCGGTCATGTTGAACAAGATGCTCAGGAAATATGGCTATCGGCATTAAGCGTTATTCAAGAAATATTTTACGATGGCAAAATTAAAGCTCAGGAAGTAGCGTCCATCGGCATTGCCAATCAAAGGGAAACGACAGTCATTTGGGATAAAGAAAGCGGCCAGCCAGTATATAACGCCATTGTTTGGCAATCCAGGCAGTCTTCTTATATTGTCGATCGGATAAAAAAAGCCGGTTATGATAATCTTTTTAAAGAAAAAACCGGACTTTTACTTGACCCGTACTTTTCTTTTACTAAAATAATGTGGCTCTATGAAAACATCCCTGGTCTTAAGAATAATGAGAACTTACTTTTTGGGACGGTGGATACCTGGCTTTTATGGAAATTGACCGGCGGTAAGGTTCATGCTACCGATGTAACCAATGCTTCCCGTACCGGTTTGATGAATATAGCCAAATTGGATTGGGACGATGAACTTTTGAAGCTTTTTGATATTCCGCGCTCTATTTTGCCGGAAATAAAAGATACGGCCGCTGACTTTGGCAAGGTATTGGAATATTATTTCTTTGCCTATGCCTGTCCGATCATGAGTTTAATCGGTGATCAGCAGGCTGCTTTGTTTGGCCAAAGTTGCTTTAAACGGGGCGAAAGTAAGAATACTTACGGTACCGGAGGTTTCCTTTTGATTAACACCGGGGCTTCTTTGATTAAATCCAAGCATGATTTATTATCGACAGTTGCATGGAAGATCGGTAATGAAATTACTTATGCTTTAGAGGGGTCCATTTTTGTATCGGGCTCGTTGATTCAATGGCTCAGAGACAGTTTAAAGATTATCGGCAAAGCTCAAGACAGCGAAGCTATTGCTTCAAGCATTGATGATAACGGCGGAGTGTATATTGTTCCTGCTTTTACCGGCATGGGGGCTCCTTATTGGGATAAGAAAGCCCGAGGCTTGATATGCGGTTTAACTCGCGGCAGTGACCATCGTTACCTGGTAAGAGCGGCATTGGAAGCAATGGCCTATCAAGTAAAAGATTTGCTCGATGCGGTAGAGGAAGATATCGGTTATAAAATTGATTCATTGCGAGTAGATGGCGGCGCCGCATCTAATAATTTTCTGCTGCAATTCCAAAGCGATTTGCTGCAAATGCCGATAATGCGCAAGCCGATGCAAGAATCAACAGCCTTAGGAGCTGCCCGAATGGCTGGTCTTAAGGCCGGAGTTTATCATTATGAAGATTTTACTAATGACACTTTTACCGCCTTTGAGCCGCAAAAAGATGCGGAAATGATGAATCTTTATTACCAAGGATGGTTAAAGGCCGTTGCTAAGTGCTTGAAAGATTAAACACTGTAAGCAAAAAGTAAAAGACTGTCAATTCCGACAATGGATAATACTACCAAAATAAATAAGGCGATAATGCCGACAGCCAAAATATTTTCGTTTTTCATAAGTTCCTTCCTATATTCCGTATAAAGATCGGGAAACATTGGTATAGAGTTTTTCTTCATGCAGTATTTTTTCTTTAGCGATGGTTTGCCGATAGATATCAACTGTTTCAAATTGTTCATGGTCGATACTTGGATACTTGAGATTTTTATTGACGACACGATAGTGAAGTTGCGGTCTTTCTTTGGTTTTTAAGGCGGCAAAAAGGTAGTTATTCTCAACAAATATATTTATTTCAATCGGATAATCAGCTATATTTTTAGCTTTCAGGTCCAATGCATCTTTTATAACCGTGGTTTCAATGCCTTTTAACGAAGCGCTGGCATAAGAACAATGCGTTATTTCTTTAGCGTGCCGTTCGATTATTTTAAACGGACCATTTAAAAAAAGATAAAACAATGCGTCGGTTAAATACTCAAAACTTTCATTTTTTAGACCTGCGGTATCAGTACTTTTTAAACAATACCAAAAAGAGAAACGCTCTTTGGGCTTGATCAGTAAATGATTCAACGGCAAGCAGATGGAAGCTAAATTTGCCGCTTGCATTACCGGCAACTTAATTTCGTTTAAATAACAGCCAAAGTCATCTTTGTTTTTTCTGCTTGCTAAATGGCGGATTGTTGAAAAGCGATGAGATATGTAATGACGAAACGATCTTTTTATCTTAGACAATTTGTTGAGCATAGTTATCACCTGTCTTATTTGTACTAATTGTATTAACTGTATTATTTGTATCATTTGTATTATGTCTTTGTCAATATGCTAGGGAGGTTTTTATCTATTTTATAGAATTGGTCATAAATAACTTGCTTATTTATATAATTTTGGATATACTGGCTCTTAGTAAAAGGGAGTAACCAGCGCTTCAAGAGCGTTTGCGATGGCGTCAAGACGATGATATTTCATCCGGGTCGCAATTAAATTGTGAGACTTTTATGGCTTATTTTGGCATATGGGCTATAAAAGTTTTTTTATTGCCCCGCCTTAGAAAAGGGAATGGATGAAAGAATATTATCAATTGAATGAGAAAGCAACTTTAATCGCTGTTAACGGTTCTTTGAATCCGCTGAATGATGAAGAAGTTGCGCGCAGCCGGGCCAAATATGGCCGCAATGAGCTCGGAGAAACCAAGAATAAAAGTATTATCTATATTTTTTTCAGTCAATTTAAAGATTTTTTGGTCATTATCTTGTTGGTGGCAGCAGGTATCTCTGCTTTAATCGGCGAAGGAGAGAGTGCTCTTGTTATTTTTGCCGTAACCTTGCTAAATGCAATTTTAGGAACAGTGCAGACCGTTAAAGCCGAAGCTTCATTAAACAGTCTTAAAAAAATGGCTTCGCCTATGGCTAAGGTATTACGCAATAATGAAATAGTTATGCTTCCTGCATGGGAAGTTGTAGTTGGCGATATTGTCTACCTCGATGCCGGCGACTATGTTCCAAGCGACGGCCGTCTTTTGACTTTGGCTTCATTGAAAGTTGATGAAAGTGCCTTGACGGGAGAAAGCATTGGCGTTGATAAAGCACTTAATGCTATCAAAGCAGATAATGTTCCTTTAGCTGAACGTTTTAATATGGTTTATGCCGGAACATTTGTTACTAATGGTCGCGGCAGTTATGTAGTTACGACAGTCGGCATGAATACCGAAGTTGGGAAAATAGCTGGCTTAATAAAAAATGCCGAAGAAAAAAAGACACCGTTACAAGTAAATCTTGATATTTTCGGTAAAAAATTGTCACTCATAGTTATTGCCTTGTGCGGTATATTACTTCTGTTGAGTGTCTTAAAGGGAGATAATATTGTCGATGCCTTCCTGTTTGCGATTGCTTTGGCAGTAGCGGCGATACCGGAAGCATTAAGTTCTATTGTGACTATCGTATTGTCGATTGGCACGCAAAAAATGGCCAAAGAAAAAGCGATTGTTAGGAAACTGCAGGCGGTTGAAGGACTGGGCAGCGTTTCGGTCATCTGTTCAGATAAAACAGGAACGCTCACTCAAAATAAAATGACAATTGAAGCATATTATGTTGATCATAAAAAGATATGCTGTTCAACTTTTGATCAAAGTGACGCCCTGCTTAAAAAACTTATAACTTATAGTATTTTATGTAATGACGCTAAAGTGAATGATGAAGAAAAAATCGGTGATCCGACGGAAATTGCCATGCTGGAAATGGCAAAAGCAAAAGGGATTGATACCGATTCGGCCAATAAACAATATCCGCGTATAGCGGAGATACCTTTTGATAGCGGCCGCAAAATGATGACTACTCTGAATGAATTTGATAGTGAAAAGATTTTAATCGTTAAAGGGGCATGTGATGTCTTGCTTAAAAAGGTAACAAAAATCGCCGAATCATCAGGAATCAGATTGATAGATGATGAAGACATCAGTCGCATTTCCCGGCAATCCGCTGTTTTTTCCGCTTCCGGTCTTAGAGTTTTGGCTTTGGCTTATAAGCCCTTTAAAGGCCTTAAATTGGATTATGAGGATGAAAAAGATTTAATTTTTCTAGGTCTTATCGCGATGATGGATCCGCCGCGCACCGAATCGAAAGCAGCGGTACAAGCGTGCAAAGAAGCTCATATCAATGCCGTGATGATTACCGGTGACCATTTGCTTACCGCTAAAGCTATAGCTGATAAAATAGGCATTTTAACGCCGGATAAAAAAGCGGTAGAGGGAGCGGAGATTGACCATATAAGCGATGAAGAATTAGCTGATTTTGTTAAGGATGTTGCGGTTTATGCACGGGTTACACCGGAACATAAGATTCGTATTGTCAAGGCCTGGCAAGCCAACGGTGCCATTGTGGCTATGACCGGCGATGGAGTCAATGATGCTCCGGCTTTAAAACAGGCCGATATCGGTGTAGCTATGGGTATTACCGGTTCGGAAGTGGCTAAAGATGCATCGGCAATGATTTTGGCTGATGATAATTTTGCAACGATTGTCAAAGCTATTGAAAATGGCCGCAATATTTATCGAAATATTAAAAACGCCATTCAATTCCTTTTGTCCGGTAATTTTGCAGCTATTTTAGCGGTTCTTTTTGCATCGGTAATGTTGCTGCCGCTGCCGTTTGCTCCGGTTCATTTACTGTTTATCAATCTTTTGACCGATTCTTTGCCGGCTATCGCATTGGGACTGGAACCGGGATCAGATGAAGTGATGAAAGAAAAACCACGGCCACAGAATGAGTCAATACTAACCCGTTCTTTTTTACTTCGCATTGGCCTTGATGGTTTGGCTATCGCCATTTTTACGATGATAGCTTACTTCATCGGCTATCAAGACGATACTGCCTCTGCGATGACCATGGCTTTTGCTGTTTTGTGTTTGAGTCGTCTATTTCATGGCTTCAGTTCTAAAAGTTATCGACCTCTTATTTTTAATAAATGTTTGTTTAACAATTCTTGGTTAATTGGCGCTTTCTTCATCGGTTTCTCCTTATTGAGTTTGGTTATTTTATTCCCGGGCTTGGCAACGATATTTGCCGTTAAAACTCTGGATTTAAGCAGCTACTGCATGGTTGTAGTTTTAGCTTTCGCTTCTTTTTTAACAGTACAAAGCGGCAAAAGCTTATTATCTAAAATTAATAAGGATAATTAAAAGTCTTCTGACAATGATATAATGCTTATATGATCAAAGTTTTATTTGTGTGTTATGGCAATATCTGTCGCAGTCCGATGGCGGAATTCATGCTTAAACAAAAAGTTAAAGAACGGGGTCTTGATGATGACTTTGTGATTGCTTCTAAAGCGACTTCGGACGAAGAGATTGGTCATGATATCTATCCTTTGGCCCAAGAATGCTTAAAAAAACATCATATATCTTATACAAGACATGAAGCAGCAAGGGTAAAAACGAAGGATTATTTTGATTATGATTATATCTTTGCCATGGATCATGGTAATATAGCGGCCTTAAAAAGAATATTTGCCGGTGATAAAGAAAATAAAATAAGGCTTTTAAATTTAAAAGGGGAAATAGCCGATCCTTGGTATACCCGTGATTTTGAAAAGACCTATCATGATATTGATAAGGCTTTGGATTATTTTTTAGAAAATCTTCAGGAATTTTGATAATGAATTGTCCTTATTTTAAAAAGTGCGGGGCTTGTAAATATCCTTTAGATAATTATGAAGCTTCTTTAAAAGCGAAGGTAGCGGCAATTTCGCAATATCTTGATGTGGAGGAAGTTATTGCCAATCCCCAAATCTATCACTATCGGCATAAGATTGTATATCGTTTTTTCAAAGACCAGGGTCAGGTTAAGGCCGGTCTTTATGCCGAGGGCAGTGGCAAACTTGTGGCCGTCGATAATTGCCTTTTGGAGCATCCTTTGGGAACAAAAATATTAAAAGCAGTTTTAAAGCTTGCCAATCATTATCATATTCCGGTTTATAATCCTTTAAATGGTCAAGGGTTTTTGCGTTATTTGGTTTTGAGGATAAGCAAAAACGGTCATGCGAATGTATGCCTGGTGGTTGGTAATATGATATTTGAAGGCAGTCGCCATTTTGTAAGGGAAATAAAAAAAGCCTGTCCGGAGATGGTCAACTTTGATTTGCTGATTAATAAAAGAAATACGACAATCGTTTTGGAAGGAACATTAAAAACGCTTTTTGGTAAGGGCTATTTGCGGGATAATCTTGGTGATTTTCAATTTTTGATTGGTTCTAAGACTTTCTATCAGGTTAATCCTTCAATGGCTGATATTATTTATCATAAATTACGCCAACGTTTAAAAGTTACAAGGGATGAAGTTGTCTTGGATGCCTATTGCGGCATCGGTACTATCAGTCTTTATTTGGCGCAAGAAGCGAAAAAAGTTATCGGTGTTGATATTAATCCTTCATCAATTGCCGGTGCTAAGGCTAATGCAGTTTTAAATAATTGCCATAATGTTTCTTTTATTGCCAGTGATGTCAAAGATTTAGCTTATAGTGAAGATTATGATGTCTTGGTGGTTGATCCGCCAAGAAGCGGTTTGGGAGAGGATTTTATTAAGATGATTTTGGATAAAAAACCGAAACGTATAGCTTATGTATCCTGTTTTCCGCCCAGCTTAAAGGGAGATATGACAAAATTGGCCAAGGCTTATACTTTTGAGCCGGTAACGCTTTTTGATCAATTCGGTTTTACCGATCATATGGAAGCTCTAAGTATCGCTAATCTTCACTAAACTGTGATACTATAGCGAAAGAAAGAAGGTTTATTATGTTAGAAGAAATATTTTCGCTTTTGGACGAGGGACGTTCAAGCTTTAATGCCGTAGATTGGCTGCAAAATAAATTAAAAGCTGCCGGATTTCAATATTTGGATGAGAAAAAAGATTTTAAGCTTGATGCCGGCGGCCATTATTATACTGTTCGTAACGGCTCATCGATAATCGCTTTTAAAGTTCCGCAAGGTTTATCTTCTTTTGCCTTTCGAATCACGGCCAGTCATAATGATTGTCCCGGTTTTAAATTAAAGCCTGAGGCTTTGATCAAAGAAGATAATTATTATAAGCTTAATACCGAAGTTTATGGCGGTCCCATCTATTCGACATGGTTTGATAGGCCCCTTTCTTTGGCCGGCCGGGTAATTGTAGAAAAGGACCATCAACTGGCTATTAAGCATATTGATTTTAAGCGGCCTCTATGTATTATTCCCTCATTAGCCATTCATTTAAATCCTGAATGCAATAAGGGCAGAGAATTAAATCCGCAAGTTGATTTATTGCCTTTGGCATCACTTGGCGAAAAGGGCGATCTTAAGGCTTTATTGGCTGAGGAATTAAAGGCTAGTGAAGAAGATATTCTCAATTTCGATCTTTATCTCTATCCTTACCAAAAAGCTTTAAATTGGGGTGAAGATAAGGAATTTATAACGGCTCATCATCTTGATGATTTAGCTTCGGCCTTTGCGGCATTTAAAGCTTTCATGGAAAGTGATAATAGTCAAAATATTGATGTGTTTGCCTGTTTTGATAATGAAGAAGTCGGATCATTGACCCGTCAAGGGGCTTTTGGTGACTTTGCGCGATTGACTTTTTCCCGTATTGCCAAGGCTTTGAATTTTGATGAATCTTCAGCTTTTGCCAGATCGATGATGTTATCTTGCGATAATGCCCATGCCGTTCATCCCAATCATCGGGAAAAATCCGATCTTAACAATTATCCTTGTCTCAATAAGGGCATTGTCATTAAATATAATGCCAATCAATCATATACAAGCGACAGTTTGAGTGCCTCGATTTTTATTAAAATCTTGAAAGATAAGGATATTCCTTATCAGTTTTACACTAATCGCAGTGATATAAGGGGCGGTTCAACCTTGGGCAATCTTTCCAACAATCAAGTTTCTTTACTGTCTTTAGATATCGGCATTGCCCAATTGGCAATGCATTCTTGTCTGGAAACTTGCGGAAGTCGGGATATTGATTATATGATCGCTGGTCTTAAAGCTTTTTATGAAAGCAATTTTAAAATGGCCGATGAAAGTGTGGGATTTTAAGATAGAGCTATATGAAGAATCTTGCTAAATATCGGGCTTGTCTTTTGGGCGGGGCGATTGGTGATGCCATGGGCTATCCGCTGGAATTTATGGATAGTACCGAAATATTTGACTATTTTGAAAAAAGAGGAACTATTGAATATGTCCTTAAAAACGTTTAGCCCAAATTTCCGATGATACCCAATTGACGCTATTTACGGCCAATGGCATATTATTTGCCCATACGCGCTATATGACTCGCGGTATATTGGGTCCAATTCCTGACTATATTGCAAAGGTTTATCTTGACTGGTATAAAACCCAAAGCGAAAAATATCCCTTAGATGATGATAATGAGCACTATTCCTGGCTTTTGAATGTTCCGGCGATGTTTGCCCGCCGGGCACCGGGAAATACTTGCTTGACAGTGATCGGCAGTCAAAATTTCGGCTCGATCGGAAAACCGGTTAATATGAGCAAGGGCTGTGGCGGATTGATGCGGGTCGCTCCGGTCGGCCTGTATTTTGAAGAGGCAGGAAGCGGGATTGATGAAATCGATATGCTCGGTGCGGAAATAGCTGCTCTTGCTCATGGTCATGCGCTTGGTTATATCCCGGCGGCGGCCTTGGTTCATATTATTCAAGTTTTGGTCCACAGTGAAAAGATGACGATTCTTGACGCAGTAAGGGATATGCAAAAAGCTATTAGTCGCCTGTTTGCCAAGAATAAGCATTTGCCGGATTTTATGAATTTAATTAATGAAGCTATTGACCTGTCTCAAGATCAATGCCTTAATGATTTAAAGGACATAAGTAAACTTGGTCAAGGATGGGCAACTGAAGAGACACTGGCTATCGCTATATATTGTTCGCTTAAATATGGGAATGATTTTGCAAAGGCCATAGTTGCATCGGTTAATCATTCCGGTGACAGCGATTCAACCGGCTCTGTTACCGGCAATATTGTCGGTGCTCATTTGGGCTTAAAAGCCATTCCCCAAAAATATTTAACGAATCTAGAATTAAAAGAAGTAATTTACGAAATCGCCGATGATCTATATAACGGCTGCAAGATTTGTGAATATAGTTCCTATCATGATGAAATATGGGAAGATAAATATCTCTATGCAAGTTATGTTCCCGATAGTTATCGACATAAATAACTTAAGTAAATAAAAAGAGTACACTTTGATTACGTACTCTTTTTATTAGGAAGTGAACCTTATCGACCTATTAGGCTTTAATATTATTGGTCTTATAAAAGAAAATAAGACCCAGGGCAAATAAGATAGCTAAGGAACCGACACCCAGGTTAGTGGTATTGGTTATTTGGGCTATTAAAGAAACCATGGTTGTACCAAAAAGTGATGCTCCCTTTCCGCAAATATCATAAATGCCAAAAAACTGCCCGCTTTTTTCTTCAGGAATAATTTTGGCGAAATAAGAACGGGACAGGGATTGGATGGCTCCTTGGAATAGACCGACACAAACAGCTAAGATCCAAAATTGATATTGTTCAACCATAAAAATGGCATATACGGCAATCAGAAGATAGGCGGTAATACATATATAGATTAATTTGTAGCTAGGATATTTATTGGCTAGACGGCCGAATATGATAGCGGCCGGGAAGGCAACAATTTGGGTTAAGAGTAAAGCCAGTAAAAGGGAAGTAGTATCAAAGCCCAAGGCTGTGCCATAGGCGGTAGCCATATCAATGATAGTATAGACACCGTCAATGAAAAAGAAGAAGGCGATTAAAAACCATAGACACTTAGGATGCTTGCGCAGGTCCTTGAAGGTTGTTTTTAAACGGCTCAAGCCTCTAAGACCTTCGCCGCCTTCTTCAGCAAAATGGGTTTGCTTATAAGCTTTGATAAGCGGTAAGGAAAGGGCCAGCCACCAAACGGCAATAAGCATAAAGGCTAAAATCATCGCTGTTGCCTGGCTGATGCCGAAACTTTCATACATTAAAACCAAAACCAATGAAAGGACAAAGGGAATGCAACTTCCGATATAGCCCCAGGCATAGCCTTGGGAAGAAACTTCATCCATTCTTTCTTGGCTGGTAACATCAACCAACATTGAGTCATAAAATACTAAGCTTACCGAATAAGCAGACTTGGCCAAGACAAAGAGTAAGAGAAACCACAACCAGCTTTGCATAAAGCCCAAAAAGATACAGCCTATGGCACCGATTAAGACGGCTGCCATAAAAAAGCCTTTTTTGCGGCCCTTGCCATCGGATAAGGTGCCAAGGGTCGGCCCCAAAATAGCGGTTATGGCCGTAGCGATGGAAGTGGCATAACCCCAATAAGCCAAATAATCCACTTCATTGATGCCGGCACTTGAGGCCAGGGCATTGAAGTATATCGGCATGATAGTTGATACCAATAGGGTAAAAGCCGAATTGCCGACATCGTAGAGAACCCACTTTTTTTCTAAACTGTTCATTTTAAATGACATAATTTCGCTCCTTATTCAAGTCTTCATAAACAGGTATATCGTCAATATCATCTTTTTCATCAAAAGTATGATCAAATAAATTACTTAAGTCACTTTCGCCATGAAGATAAGTCATCAGGTTTTCACTGAGTTTTATATAGAGCTTTAAGGCTTGGGCTTGAATCTTATCAAGTCGGAGATTGCTGTCGCGGCATAAAGGATTTTCTTTAGTAGTTATTAAGTGGTCGGCAAAATCCTTAATCGGCAGCATTTTCATAATGCTTCCTAAAATAGTACGCTTTAAAACCCCCGGGGCCAAAAGCAAACGATTATAGTCTTTGATACCCTTAATGGCATCGAGAATGACGGAAACAGAAAATTGAGGGAAACACTTTTGAATAATTTTAGCGTTTTCTAAAGTCGGATGAATTTGTTCAAGGCAACTATTAAAATGGCCATCCTTTACCATCAAATATCGGTCATAGTCTGATTCAATGGCATAATGGGAAACATGAGAGACAATTATTTTTTTGGCGATGTAGGGATGAGCCAAAGTATCAAAGGCATAGTGACAAGTAAAACCTAAAAGATAGGCACTTATGGCAGCTTCATCCTTGATATTTTCTGAAAGAATATTTTTTAAAGGAACAAAAAAGGCTGCGGCTTTGGCATCATGCATTTGATTGCCATAGCGGGCAACAGGATTATTTTTTAAAGGATGATAATAAAAAAAGATATCCGGTCCCTGAACGCCGATATCAAAAAGTTCGTGATGTGTATTAATAAGCTTTTTTAGATCAGATGAAAGACCCTCTAAGGCAGCATTGCCAAAATGATAATGAGCATATAATGCCGGCATATTTTCTCCCCTTCAATACTTATATATATTAACATTTATCCCGGCGATTAAAATTAAATTTCGGTAAAAAAGCAGCGGAAAGCTCTATTTAAGAAGATAATTTTCGAGATTTAGGGCATAAAAAAAGACCTATTTTAGCTATATCAGCCATATAGGACTTTTTGGACAAAGAAGAATGGTGCCGACGATAGGACTTGAACCTACGACCTACGCGTTACGAGTGCGTTGCACTACCGGCTGTGCTACGTCGGCATCTATGGTCACGACTTTGTCGTGCCCATATATATTAGCATTATTTTTATCTAAAATGCCAATAATTTGTTTTAAGAGTTAAACTTTTTAGTCAAGTTATAGATTTTGATACCCAAATCATATAAGTGTTTGATAAGCGGTGCAACAACATAGGAGAATTGGCCAATCAATTCCACAACTTCACCGCCATATTGTTTTTTATAGGCATAAAGGCCATAATGTTCGCTTTGAGGATTAAAATCACCGGTGATACCGTAGAAATTATAATATTTATAACCATTACTTTGAGCTAATTTTATTAGGTTGCTGACGATGATATTGGAAGTCATGAAGTGTTGGAGGTATTTTTCATCATTGCCGGCCAGCAGCATTACTGCTTCTTGACCATAGGTAATTAAAGTCACTCCGCTCAAGGCCATTTTATTGCCGTATTCTAAAGACGCTTTATCAACGACCGCCAATAATTCCTGATTGCTGTTTAAAACTATTTCTTCTTCATGAATGACATTTTCATTATGTTTACTATTGCTTCGGCTTTGTAACTTGGAAATCTTATTTAAGGATTTAGTAATTTCCTTTTGGACATTTTGCCGACAGCGTTCAAAATCGATTTCGGCTACATAATAATGTAAAAGACCATCATCGTGCATAGCGTCATACATTTGTTCATAATAACCCAATGATCGGTCTAAGAAACCTCTTCTTTTGGCGGTATCTTGCATTAAACGCTTATATACCGGAATTTCTTCACGGCTTAATTCGCGAACCGTAATGGCGAGATAATCTTGGCGTTTTGCCCGTCTGCGGGCTTCATAACGGAAATTTTTAAAAAGTTCTTCAAAACTTTTGCCTTCCAGATTTAAGCGGAATAGAAAACGCGGTTGAAGATTTTCATAATATAGATTAAAGCCGCTATGAACATAGCCCAAATTCTTTAAATTATCGACGGCGATACGGTTTTCTGTGCCATTTTCTACAATCTTACCGTCAATATCTCTTTCTTGATAGATGAGGTAGGGGTCGATGATGATTTCAAAGGCCCGGTGTTTTTTTAAATATGACAAGAGGTCTCGGTGGAAATTTTTAAGCAATTCTTCATCTTTATAATCAAGGAGATAGCCATGAGGTGAATAGAAAAGATAATAATTAAATAAGGGTAGCTTTTTAGCCAGCAACATGGCATAGGCCAAATAATTGGCATTTTCATCTTCATAGGCGATAAAAAAACTTTGCCAGCCGGTATATTTTTTAAGCTTTGCCCAATTGGCAGTCTGTTCAAAAGAAGCCAAGGGATGGTTTTTAGTCAATTCATTGAATTGTGCAGCGGGTATCTCTACAATTTTCATTTTTGGTGTTCTGCCTTTTTAATATAATAACGTCTTCGAGCCTTTACAATGGTCATTAAAAGCTTGTTGACAAGAGGTTTTAAAATAAAATCAAATTCGCCGATAAATTCGTCAAAGTCGCCGCCGAAGCGCATTTTAAACATGGTGATGCCATAAAGATTGCTGCTTTGGTCGACATTTCCTTCAGCACCGAAGAAGTCGACCCAATGATAGCCTTGGGCCTTGGCATCGCAGATTATCCGATAGTAAAGTTCATAATTGGCATTGACGAATTTTAAGATGTCCCGGTTACCGCCATGGACAATCCATACCTTATCCTTATACTTGGCAGTAATAACCGCCGATAAGACAATTTCTTCAGCCTTTATTTCATCGACAGCGGCGGCTTCCTTATTTACTTTTTTTAGCTGATCTTCAAGATTGCCAAGTTCCTTTTTTTGTCGGAGTGTAGCTGTCGGTTCTTTGGCTTGGAGAAGGGCTTTTTCTAATTCGTTCTTTTTATTTTGATAATAGTTTTTTAGCTTATGAACATTTAATTTAGCCAAGTAGATATCCGACATGCCATAGTGATTTAAGATATTATAGAAATCAGCGAAGAAGGAATAAGGTTCCAGGACGATTTCTTTGCGTTTGGAAGTTTCTTCCATGGTCTCATAAAAGGCTTGGACATCTTTTTCATCACCTTTATAAATATCTAAGTCAAAAGGGTTTTGACGCTTGATAATATTGCGCAATGTCGGATGAAAATGGGCAACAATACTATCCATATCGGCATCAAGATTTAAGCGGAAAGTGAAGCGAGGATTACTGGAATCGGCAAAGCGGGTAGTAAAGCCTTTATGTTGGCCACCCATTTTACTTAAGACATCAATCAATTCAAGTTTAGCCTTGTCTTCAAATATGGTCTCACCCTTGGCTCCATGCTTGCGAATAATAATATCCGGATCGATTTTAAAATATAAGGCATGGTGTTTTTTAGCGAATTTTGTGCATTCTTCAACCATTACTTTTAAAAGGGCCCTATCATCATAATCGATAAGGAAGCCGCGCGGGCAATAAAAATAGCTGTAATTTAATAATTTCTTTTCTAAGAATAAAGCGACCGCTTTTAATTTTTCTTGGTCATAAAGACCCAAAAGATAGGCTTGCATATGTCTTTTCATGGCAACTTCACCCCATGGGGAAGTTTGCATAAAATGCGCTTTTGGATGATTATAGGCAAAATTATCAAAGGTCTTTTTATCAATGATTTTAAGTTCCATAGACATCATTATAGATTATAAGGACAGCCTTTACAAACAAATCGTTAAATGCTATAATGAGATTAATTCTCAATAAAGGTGATTTATGCGGCAAACCAGACAAAAAACATTAATCGATGAAGCTTTATTTCAAAGAAAACGCCATATTAAGGCGGAAGAGCTTTTGTCTGAACTCAATAGGGATGGCCGGATTATTTCGCGGGCGACGGTTTACCGTCGGCTTGAAGAATTGCTGAATGCCGGCAAGCTAAAAAGTGTCAAATGCGGAAAAAGCATCATTTATGATTCATGTTTGGAAAAGCATGGACATTTTGTATGTCTTTCATGTGGGGCGCTTATAGATCTTCCCTTAGATATCACCAAGCTATATGCCGATTATGCCAAGCTGGGTCTTGATATTGAAGATGCCGAGATCATCTTTAAAGGGAAGTGCAGAAAATGCAGGGAAAAGGAGAAAAATTATGGAATTAAAGGGATCTAAAACCGAAAAGAATCTGCAAGAAGCTTTTGCCGGTGAATCGCAAGCTCGCAACAAGTACACTTACTTTGCCGAAGTTGCCCGCAAAGACGGTTTAGAACAGGTAGCTAAGTACTTTGACGAAACAGCCCGTAATGAGCAAGAACATGCCCGTTTGTGGTTTGAAGCCTTAAACGGCGGAATGCCGGATTTAAAAACAGCCTTACAAATGGCTGCTAGCGGCGAAAACTACGAATGGACCAGCATGTACAAAGACTTTGCCGAAGTTGCCAGAGAAGAAGGCTTTAACCGCATTGCTGCGCAAATGGATATGGTAGCCAAGGTCGAAAAACATCATGAAGAACGTTATTTGGAATTACTTAATAATGTTGAAAATGAATTGGTATATGCCAAGGAACATGAAGAAGTATGGGTTTGCAGTAAATGCGGATATCGTCATTTAGGCAAGAAGGCACCGCTTGTATGTCCTTTATGTGGTCAAGCTCAAAGCGCCTTTAAACTTGAACGTATCGATTATTAATTTAAAAGCCGACATCGTCGGCTTTTAAATTGCTTATTAAGCTTTTTGGACATTGCAAGCCTGTGGTCCGCGATCGCTTTCTTTGATCTCATAAACCACGGCTTGACCATCGTCCAATGTTTTAAAACCATCACTGTTAATTGCCGAATAGTGTACAAACACTTCCCGACCGTCGTCGCCGGTGATAAAACCATAGCCTTTTTCGGCATTGAACCATTTAACCTTACCGGTCATTTTTGTCCCCCTTCTTTGTGCTTTATTACTTATGAGCACGCTATTATTATAAGGCATTTTCGAATATTATGAAAGCCTTTACAGCTTAAGGATAAAAAAAGCTTCATTTTTTGTTGACATAAAAAAATATTTTTGTATACTTCTACTTGAGTATAAGGAAATGGCCTTAATCACGATTGAAAATGAGACTTTGAAATCGTTACAGATATTATATGAAGGGGAGCCGATAAACGGCACCCCGTTTAGCTTTAAATCAAAAGACGGTGCAATGACGACCGTTGATTTTAGTGACTTGGGCCTTTCTCTTGTACGAGAGTCAGCGGATGGTACGACTGTGCTTGATCTTTATGATGAAAGTTATGGTGAAGTAAGATCGGGTTTCGGAATTATGAAACTCAATATCGAACGTTTGGCATATCATTTTTCAACCAAGGAAATTACAGTCCGCTATCGGGTCAGCGATACTTTTAATTTGAAGATTATGTTTTAGGAGTTTTACAGTAATGACAAATTTTAAATCTATGACTGACGTCGCCTACGATGTGATGTCTAAGAAAAAACGGAGCATGACTTTCAGCAAGCTTTGGGAAGAGGTGGCCAATCGGGTCAATATCGCTAATGAAGAAGCGATTGCTGAATTTTATACCGATCTTACTTTGGATGGCCGCTTTGCTTCGCTTAAAGACAATAAATGGGATTTGAAAGAACGCCATACTTTTGAAGAGACTTATGTCAATTTGGCCGATATGGATGCCGATGATGAAGAAGAGGAAGAAGTAGATGCCGAACTTGAGGATGAAGAGGATGGCGAAATGAAAAACGAGGAAGACTATTGAGGTCTTCTTTTTAATATGATGCTTAAAACGATACTTTGGGACTTTAACGGTACGCTTTTGGATGATGTCAATATCTCCTTATCGGCGGTCAATGACTTAAGAAGGATTTTATATAATTATAAGGGCTTATCCTTAGATGAATATCGTCAAATCTTTACCTTTCCCGTCAGTGATTATTATCTTAAAGCCGGTTTTGATTTTCAAAGGCATTCTTTTGAAAAGGTAGGTAAAATGTGGGTTGAACTTTATGAAAGTCGTTTTTTTAATGCTGCTTTAAGAAGGGATATTGAAGTCATTTTAAAAAAATATCGTGTTTATTTTGATTTTGTAATATTGACGGCATCTAAAAGTGAAAAGGTTTTAAAACAATTGGAAGAATTAAAAATAAGGCATTATTTTAAAGATGTTATCGGCAATGATGATATCTATGCTTATGGTAAATATGCAAGGGCCCATGCCTATCTTAAAGATAAGGATAGAAGTGAATATTTGCTGATTGGTGATACCTTGCATGACTTAGAAATCGGCCAAAGACTCGGTGTTGAAACCTTCCTATTAAAAGGTGGACATCAGGATGAAGGACGATTGCTTAAAAGCGGGGCCAAGGTTTTTGCGGATGCCGATGCGATTATGGCTTTTATCATGAGCGAAAAAAGTTTACAATGATGGTAGAAAGTAGAGGATTAAAGATATGTTAGTATCGGCAACAGAAATGTTGAAAAAGGCTCATGACGGCCATTATGCGGTTCCCGCTTTTAATATCAATAATTTGGAATGGACCAAATCGATTTTAAAGGCATGCGAAGAAATGAAATCACCGGTAATTCTCGGGGTATCGGAAGGAGCAGCCAAATATATGTGCGGCTTCAAAAATGTCGCCGACATGGTTAAAAATGTCCATGACGCTATGGTCATTACCGTACCGGTAGCTTTACATTTGGACCATGGTACTTATGATGGTGCCAAGGCTTGTATTGAAGCCGGGTTTACTTCGGTAATGTTTGACGGATCACATTATCCGATCGCTGAAAATATTGAAAAATCGAAGGAAATCATCGCCTATGCTCACGCTAAGGGTATTTCCGTAGAATGCGAAGTCGGCGGTATCGGCGGTACCGAAGATGGTGTTACTTCTATGGGTGAAGTGGCCGATCCGGAAGAATGCCGTTTGATTAATGATTTGGGCGTTGATTTCTTGGCTGCCGGCATTGGTAATATCCATGGGGTATATCCAGAGAATTGGGCCGGTCTTAACTTTGAAGTTTTGGCCAAGATCCAAGAAGTTACCAACGGTCGTCCGTTAGTATTGCATGGCGGTTCAGGCATTCCGAAAGATCAAATTAAAAAAGCTATTTCTTTAGGCGTATCCAAGATTAATGTCAATACCGAATTGCAATTGGAATTTGCCAAGGCTACCCGTCAATATATTGAAGAAGGCAAAGACCGCCAAGGCAAGGGTTATGACCCGCGGAAATTGCTGGCTCCGGGATGCGAAGCTATCGTCAATAAGTGCAAAGCGATGATTCAAGACTTCGGTTCCGACAATAAGGCTTAATAATAGCGGCAAGTGTTAAGGCACTTGCCTTTTTAGCGTTTGATAAAAATGAAGGATTTAGATAAAGCATATAATATTTTGGATACCATCCACGAAAATGACGACCGTTTAAGCATATATGCCAAGGCCAAGGCTGCTTATGATCTTTGTAATGATTGTCTTGAAGCAGTAATGATTATGGCTAAGTGCGAAGAGGAAGCGGACATACGGATAGGCTTGCTGGAAGGAGCGCTGGCCAAGGCTATTAATCTGCAAAATCAGGGAAATTATCATCGCTTGGTTTTTGAGACAGCTAAAGCACATTATGATTTAGGCCAAAATCGTAAGGCCTTAAATTATTTTTTGCTTCTGCAAAATCTGGATGTCACAAACGCCTATCATAGCCTCTATTATCTTATGCCGCTTTGGGCCATCCTCGAGGAAAAGGAAGCTTTAAAGGACTATAGCGGTGAAGATATAAAAATCCTTTTTCCTTATATGTTGGCTCTTTATAAAAACGGCGATTTTAATAAGACTAGGGAAATATTCAATAAGATAATTAAAATCAATCATTATTTCTGGGATGTCTTATCAGGCAAAAGCGATGAAGATGATGAAAATGATGATCCTTTATTAAGGTTGGCCTTGCAGGTATTAAGAATTAACAGCGGTCTTATTAATTCCTGTCCGGGTTTTGTCGCTTTTGTGGTTAAACATGCCGACATTTGTTATAATGAGCAGGCAGATGAAAAAGATTGAAGCAATTCTTTTGGATATGGACGGCACATTGATTGATAGTGAAGCCCATTATATAAAAGGAACATATACTTGGCTTAAACGTTTGGGTTTTAAGGGTCAAATTGCCGATATTTATCCGATAATCGGTTTAACGATGGATGAAACTTATGATTATTTACAAAGCCTGGTTGCTTATCCTAAGGCATATTTGGCCAAGTTAAATGATGATTATTTTTTTTCGGAAGATCCTCTTGATTATCCCTCTTTACTTTTTCCGGAAGTAAGAGAAGCTCTGAAAGAATTAAAAAAAGAAGGATATCGTTTGGCTCTTTGTACCTCCAGTGGTCGTAAAGAAATCGATTTGTTTTTTAAAAAGACCAATCTTGGCGGATATTTTGATTTAGTATTGACGAAAGAAGATATAAGCCATAATAAGCCCGATCCCGAGATATATTTAAAAGCCTTAAAAAAGCTTAATATCCATAAGGAAAAGGCCGTGGTTGTCGAAGATTCCAAACAGGGAATCTTAGCTTCCAAAAGGGCGGGTATTTATACGCTTGCCCGTAAAGATAAACGTTTCGGTATCGATCAAAGTGACAGTGATGCCGTTATTGAAGATCTTAATGATCTTTTAAAGTGGTTAAGGAGCAACAACGATGGAAGATGTGATTAAAATAAGAGGCGGTCGGAAGTTAAATGGTGAGGTTCATATCAGTTCGGCCAAAAATGCTGCGGTAGCCTTGATACCGGCGGCGGTATTGGCCAATCATGTGGTAACTTTTTTGGATATTCCCAACATTTCTGATATTGATTCTTTGGTTGAACTTTTGGAGTTTTTGAATGTCAATGTCATACGTCGACAAAATACCTTGGTTATTGATCCGGGGGAAATCCAAAATGTGACCATGAATCATGAAGCGGTTACCCGCTTAAGAGCCTCATATTATTTCTTAGGTGCCTTGCTTGGCCGCTTTAAGAAGGTCAAGATGAAGATGCCGGGCGGTTGTGACCTGGGTCCCAGACCCATCAATTTACATCTTAAGGGTTTTGAAGCTCTGGGTGCTGTCGTTGATTATGATAATGGCTTTTATACCATTGAGGCTGAGCATTTACATGGCAATAATATTTATTTGGACTTTGCTTCGGTCGGCGCTACTATCAATATTATGATGGCCGCTGCCTTGGCTGATGGTCGTACCACTATTGAAAATGCCGCCAAAGAGCCGGAAATCATTGATGTAGCTACCTTATTAAATAAGATGGGGGCCGAAATTCGTGGGGCCGGCACCGACATTATTACAATTGATGGTGTTAAGGAATTAAGCGGTTGTGTTCATGAAATTATTCCTGACCGGATTGAGGCGGGAACTTATATCATTATTGGTGCGGCTTGTGGCGAGCATGTCAAAGTTAATAATGTCATTCCCCAACACCTTGATGCCCTTTTAAGCAAGCTTCAAGACATGGGAGTAAAAATGAATGTCGGCAGTGACTATGTTGAAATATTTGCCAGCGATAATTTGCATGCCGTCGATATCAAGACTCTGCCTTATCCCGGTTTGGCTACCGATCTTCAACAGCCTCTAACGACCCTTTTAACTAAGGCTGTGGGGGTATCTAAGGTAACGGAAACGATCTATCCCGAAAGGTTCAAACATTGCCATGAACTTAATAAAATGGGGGCCGATATTGAGGTCTATAACGGTCAAAGCATCATTAACGGTCCAACACCCTTACATGGCGATGTTTTGACGGCTACGGATTTGCGTTGCGGAGCGGCTTTAATTATTGCCGGTTTAATCGGTGAGGGGGAGACAGTAATCCGCGATGCTTATCATATCTATCGCGGTTATGATTCTATCAAGGAAAAATTACGGGCTCTGGGGGCCGATATTGAGTAAATTGCTTATTTACAAAGCACTTATTTTATGCTAGATTTATAAAGCACTTAAACTTTCTTTAAGTTGATAAGATACTTAAGGCAGAAGGGAGAATAAAAGATGAAAAAAGATATTCATCCAGCTTACCATAAGGTAAAGGTAACATGTGCAGGTTGCGGAACCACATTTGAAGTCGGTTCGACAAAAGAAGGCGAGATCAAGGTTGATACTTGTTCCAATTGCCATCCGTTTTATACCGGAAGACAACGTTTCGCTGCTGCCCAAGGAAGAATTGAAAAATTCAATAAGAAATATGGTTTAAATAAAAAATAAGGGTGCATACCCTTATTTTTTTTGAAAGGATTGGAAACGAATTATGTATCAAAGATATAAAGACGGATGGCTGGAGACGATTTCCGGCTGCATGTTTGCGGGGAAGACCGAAGAACTTATCAGAAGAATTAAGGTATTGGAATATGCTCATAAGGAAATTATGGTTTTTAAACCGGCTATTGATAACCGTTATTCCGATACGCAGGTAGTATCGCATGCCGGCAGCAGTGTTGAAAGCATTGTCGTAAAAATGCCGCATGAGATCCTTATGGAAGTTAAGCCGACGACGGAAGTAGTAGCTATTGATGAAGTTCAATTTTTTGATAATAGTATTTGCGAGGTCTGCAATATGTTGGCCAATGACGGTAAAAGGGTAATGGTTGCCGGCTTGGATACCGACTTTCGCGGGGAGCCTTTCGGACCGATGCCTATTTTATTGACGCAAGCGGAATTTGTTACGAAATTGACGGCTATTTGTAGTTGTTGCGGAGCTCCGGCTACCCGAACTCAAAGAATTATTAACGGTAAACCGGCTCGTTATGACGATCCGATCATTTTGGTCGGGGCCCAAGAAAGTTATGAAGCCCGTTGTCGTCATTGCCATGAAGTAATTAAACGGCCAAATCGTTTGAGGGGAGATAAATAATGGATGCCAAGATTGTTAAATTGCAGGAAATTGAAAAACGATATAACGAAATATCCGAGCTTTTAAGCCGTGATGATATTGCTCAAGATCCTAAACAATTTACTAAGCTTTCTAAGGAACAGGCAAGCTTAAAGGGAGCCTTTGATGCCTATCAGGAATATAAGAAACTTATATCGGCCATTGATGAAGCCAAGGTTATGACCGAGGACAATGATCCGGAAATTCGGGAAATGGCCCAAAGTGAACTGGAAGAGTCTACTGAGCGATTGGCTAAGCTGATGACGCATATCGAGACTTTACTTATTCCTAAAGATCCTGAGGATGCCTATGATTGTATTGTGGAAATACGTGGGGCTGCCGGAGGCGATGAAGGCAATATTTTTGCAGGCGATCTTTTCCGCATGTATTCCTATTATGCTGAAAGTTTGGGTTATAAAATTCAAGTTATGGAAGCTTCGGAATCGGAAGCCGGCGGCTATACCCTGATATCATTTTTAGTTAAGGGACAGGATGCTTATCGGCACTTTAAATTCGAAAGCGGGGCTCATCGGGTTCAACGGGTTCCCAAGACCGAGACCCAGGGGCGTATCCATACTTCAACGGCTACGGTATTAGTTTTGCCGGATGTCGAAGAAGATGATGTGGAAATTCCGGATTCGGATTTGACTATTGAAACACATCGTTCGTCAGGTGCCGGTGGTCAACATATTAATAAGACCGACAGTGCCGTAAGAATTACGCATATTCCAACCGGCATTACCGTCAATTGTCAAGACGGACGCAGCCAAATGGCTAACCGGGAAACGGCCCTTAAAATTATTCGGGCCCGGGTATATGATGAAATGGCACGTCGCAAAGCGGAAAAAGAGGGAGCTATTCGGAAATCAAAGATTGGCACCGGTGACCGCAGTGAAAAGATCAGAACTTATAATTATCCGCAAAACCGGGTATCCGATCATCGTATCGGTTTAACTATTAATCAACTTGACCGGATCATGGAAGGCAAGCTTGACGATATCGTCAATGCCTTATTGGCCAATGACGAAAAAGAGAAGTTGTTGCATGAGCAGTTATAATGCCCTGATTCATCAATACCGCCAGGCCTTTGCGGACGCCGATATTCCTATAGCGACGATTCGGGCTTATATGTTTGAACTATGCAATGATGCTGGTGTCAACCTTTATACATCCCTGGATAAGGAGGCCGACCCGCTTATCGAAAAGACATTTCATGATGGTATAAGACGGATACTTGAGGGTGAGCCGATGAATTATGTCCTGGGTTATTGTTGGTTCTACGGTTATCGCTTCAAGGTTAATAAAGATGTTTTGATACCCCGTTATGAGACCGAAGAGTTGGTTTTGGAATTATTAAAAATAATTGATGAAAAAGAAAAAAAGCCGGTAATTGTTGATATCGGTACCGGTTCTGGAGCGATAGCTGTCGCTTTAAAAAAAGAAGAACCCTTGCTTAAGGTCTTAGCCAGTGATATATCAGCTTCGGCAATAAGGGTTGCGCAAGATAATGCGAAGGCTTTAAAAGCTGATGTGGAATTTTTGGTCGGCGATATGCTTAAACCGCTTATTGCGCGAAATATTAAGGTTGATATTTTAATCTCTAATCCCCCATATATTCCAAGCGATGAGCCAATGGAACATTCGGTTGTTGATTATGAGCCGCATGTGGCCTTATTTGGCGGCCATGACGGACTTAAATTTTATGAACAGATTATTGCCGATGCCCCTAAAGTCTTAAATCCTCACGGACTGATGGCATTTGAGATCGGTTATAATCAAAAGGAACATTTGATGGAAATGTTTAAAAAAGCTTTTCCTCAAGCGGAAGTAAGGGTATTGAAGGATATCAATGGTAAAAATAGGATGTTGTTTGTCGATTTTGCTTAAAGTTTCACAAATCTGACACAATCTTATGGTTCAATGATATTGTAATAATTTTTTCATATCTTCTACCTCCGAAATAAGAAAGCTTCCCCCCAAGCTTTCTTTTTCATTGTAGAATAGTCTTATAAGGAGAATCAGTCAATGAGTGATTATGTAATAACTTGCTGTTCAACCGTCGATATGACGGAAGCCTTCTTTAAAGAGCGCAATATAGCTTATCTGCCGTTTCATTTTACGATGGACGGTCATGAATATCTTGATGATTATGGTAAAAGCATCACCATCGAAGATTTCTATAAGGCGATGGAGAATGGTGCTCAACCGACGACTTCGCAAATCGGTATTATGGAATATGCGGCCTTTTTTAAAACTTTTGTCGAAAAAGGTTTAAAGGTCTTGCATTTAACATTATCAAGTGGGATATCCGGTTCTTATAATTCGGCAGTCAATGCGGCCAAGGAAATTAATGAGGCCTATGGCGAAGAAAAGGTTTATGTCCTTGATTCTTTAGCTGCCAGCAGCGGCTATGGAATGCTTGTGACCATAGCCAAAGACAATCTTGATAAAGGCATGTCGATAATTGATAATTATCATTATCTTGAAGAACATCGTCTAAATATCCAACATTGGTTTTTTACGGCCGATTTAACTTATCTTATTCGAGGCGGAAGAGTTTCTAAAGCTGCCGGTTTTGTCGGTACGGCATTACATATTTGTCCGCTTTTGCATGTTTCTTATGACGGTCATTTAAAGGCCAAGGAAAAGATTCGCGGTAAAAAGAAAGTGATTATGGCAACCGTGGATAAGATGGAAGAATTAGCCTTAAACGGTCTTGATTATGACGGTTATGTATATATATCCAATTCGGCATGTATGGATGATGCCTTGGCTGTCAAAGAAGAGATTATGTCGCGTTTTAAGAAAGTCCGGGATGTTAAAATCTATTCTATCGGTACAGTTATCGGAGCTCATACCGGTCCGGGTACGGTAGCCTTATTCTTTGTAGGCAAAAAAAGAAGTGAAAATGATTAAAAGTCGGTTACCCGACTTTTAATATTGATCATCAAGTTTTTGGGCTAATTTACTTGCCAGAGACTTTTTTTGTAAGAAACGGAAAAGGATAATGGTCAAAAGGCTAAGAGCCAAGCTTAATATAAGTTCATGCAGCGGCAAAAAACTTAAGTAGAAAAAATTATTTGCCCATAAAAAGGCTAATATGATACCGGAAGCGGCAATAATCAATATGGCGATGCGCCAAGGGTTAAAAGGTTTGCATATGTCATAAAGAACATAAAGCAAGGAAAGATAAGTGATGATGACGACGATAGTTTGCAAATGGCTTTCATCGATCAAAGAGAGAAGTTTTAATATTTCAACAATGATAACTGATATCGTTACGGCTATAGCTATAGGCAAGGCCTTGGCCAAAACGTTGGCCAGGAAATTGCCTTTGATGATACTATAATTCGGCTCAAAAGAAAGACAAAAGGCCGGAAAGCCGATACAAAAGGACGATATGAGGGTTAACTGGATGGGATCAAAAGGATATGAAGCAAAGGCTAAGACGGTTAAAAGGCTTAAGCTGATTGATAAAACGGTTTTGGAAAGAAAAAGAGTTGCCGATTTTTGAATGTTATTGATAACTCTTCGGCCTTCATTGACAATTGACGGCATATGGGAAAAGTCATTATCCAAAAGGACGACATTGGCCACATTTTTGGCACTTTTGGCACCATTAAACATGGCAATGGAAAAGTCGGCACTTTTTAGGGCCAATACATCATTGGCTCCATCGCCCACCATTCCGACTACCTTGCCCTGGGCTTTTAAGGCTTCGATTATGAAGCTTTTTTGATCGGGACTTACCCGCCCGAAGATATTAGAACTATTTATGGCTTCAAGGAGCTTGGTATTATCGATATTATGACAATCCATACAAGATATTTCTTTTAAACCGATTTGGGATAGGATATTTTTAACGGTTTGGGGATTATCTCCCGAAATTATTTTGATTTCCACATCCTGTTTCTTGAAATAATCTAAGATTTGTGCAGCATTTATACGTATTTCATCCTGCATGATGATAATAGCTAAAAGCTTGCCCTTGTCACTTAAGGCCAAAAGGCGGTAACCGTCATTAAGATATTTATCTAAAAGGTCATTTTGTTCGCGATTATATGCAACATTAAGATAGTCAAAGGCTCCCAATTCATAAGTATGGCCAAGGACTTCCATAACCGTCTTCTTAGTATTTGAAGAAAAGGGTATGATCTTTAAGGGCACATATTGATTTTGGCTATGATAGTAGTCTTTTAAGGCTGAAGAAGTAGGATTTTCATCACCTGATAAGTTGATGATATTGGCAATGATATCATCAACTTGGGCATCACAAAAGCGGATATCTTTAATAACTTTTAATTTGCCGGTAGTGACAGTTCCGGTCTTATCAAAACATAAGACGTTGCAACGGGCCAAAGTTTCAAGGGAATAAAGTTCATTGACGACCGTCTTTTCCCAAGACAGTTTGACCGCTCCGACACTTAAGGCGACTGAAGTCAAAAGGATAAGCCCTTCGGGAATCATGCCGACTAAGGAAGCTACCGTGCCAAGTAAGGCTTCATTTAAATTATTTTGACTGAGAAAGAATTGCTTGGCAAAAAGGATAATACCCAAGGGGAAAATAATCAAAGATATGGATTTGATAATGAAATCCATGGCATCGCGGAGCCGGGAAGGCTGTTTTTTATTTTTGCGGACTGTTTTAAGAATATGATTTATATAATTTTGGTCGCCTACAGCTTTAATTTCCATATAGGCCATACCGCCGGTAATAAAACTGCCGGCATAGAGCTTGTCGCCATGAGACTTGAGAATGTTTTCACTTTCACCGGTCAAAAGGGCTTCGTTGACTAAAACTTGGCCTTCAATTACTTCACCATCGCTTAAGATCTCATCACCCAGCTTTAATTTGACAATATCATTCAAGACCAATTCTTCGGCACTGATTTTCAATTCTTGTTTATTACGTATTACCGTTGCCTGAGGCTTAGATAAAAAACGCAACTTATCCAAGGTCTTTTTGGCCTTAATTTCCTGGAAAATTCCGATGGCGGTATTGATTATGACCACCAACATAAAAAGGGCATTGCGAAAATGCCCGGTCATAAAGACCAAAAGGACCAAAATAAGATTGATGCCGTTAAAGAAAGTAAAGATATTGCTGAAAATAATATCTTTAATACTTTTTTCGGTTTTGATATTACTTTTGTTTATTTGGCCGTTTTGGATGCGCTGTTTTAGTTCTTCGGGATTTAAGCCCTTTATCACAAAGCTTTCTCCATAATATAGTCATCCATAATATAGCCGTTGCCGATTGGTGTTTCTACCGCATCGATAACTTGGAAATTCCAATGTTTATAAATTTCGATAGTCTTATCATTATATTTATTGACGGTGAGATAGACAGCTCTTTTTTTCGCTTTTTTGCCATAGTTTAAGACTTCCTCTAATAGGGCATGGGCTAAGCCCTGACCCCGATAATTTTTATCTACATAGAGTTTGGAAAGAAAGATGCGGTCGCCGTCAATCTTATATTCGGTAAAACCGGCATTTTGGCCGTCAACGCTAATCAATTTAAAGATTGTGCCCATGGCCAATTCTTCATTTATCGCCTTGGCGGAAAGAAAAAGTTCAGCCATATATCGGGCCTGGTCTAAACCGATAATGTTTTGGAAATGATCAATAAAAATATGCATTGCCAATTCGGAAGTTTCTTTGGCCATATCCTGGCCAACATTGATAATTGCAGTTTTCATAAGCTAACCTCTGGATATTTACTATATTATTTTAGCATTATTTGGCCTTTTGATATAAAATATAAAGCGAGGTGTAAGAAATGAGTTTAACAGCAGGAATTGTCGGTTTGCCGAATGTCGGTAAATCCACTTTATTCAATGCCATTACCAACAGTAAGGTGGAAGCAGCAAATTATCCCTTTGCCACCATTGAACCGAATGTCGGGGTTGTGGAAGTAAAAGATGAACGTTTGACCAATTTAAGCAAGTTATTTGCGCCGGAAAGAACGATATATACGACTTTTGAATTTACGGATATTGCCGGTTTAGTTAAGGGCGCCAGTGACGGCGAGGGTTTGGGCAATAAGTTTTTGGCCAATATCCGCGGTGTCGATGCCATTTGCCATGTCGTCAGATGTTTTGAAGACAGTGACATAACCCATGTCTATAACCGTATTGATCCCCTTGATGATGTGGAAATTATCAATATGGAATTGATTATGGCCGATTTGAGTACTTGTGAAAACCGTATCGGCAAGATCTATAAAAAGGCTCAAACCAATGATGCCGAAGCTAAAACAGAGCTTAATATCCTGAATAAGATCTTAGAAACCTTAAAAAAAGGCGAAATGATTACCGCTTTGACTTTTGATAAAGATGAAGAACAATATGTCAAAGGTTTTCAATTTTTAACAGCTAAACCGGTTATTTATATTGCCAATATTAAAGAAGAAGAAATCAATGATCCTTTAAGCAATCCGCATTTTGTAGCTTTAAGTAATTATGCTCAAGCCCATAATGCCGAGATTGTAGCGATTTCCGCCCGCATTGAAGAAGAACTTTCCGATTTATCAAAAGAAGATAAGGCGGCTTTTTTGAATGATTTGGGTATAGCTAAATCAGGACTTGATGAACTTATTTTAAAAGCTTATAAGACCTTGGGACTCAAGACCTTTTTTACGGTCGGCAAGGATGAATGCCGAGGTTGGACCTTCAAGGAAGGGATGACGGCACCGGAATGTGCCGGGGTCATCCATACGGATTTTGAAAAGGGCTTTATTCGGGCTGAAGTATGTACATATGAAGACATGATGACTTATCAAAGCGAAGTTAAACTTAAAGAAGCCGGCAAGCTTCGTTTAGAAGGCAAGGATTATTTGCCAAGTGACGGTGACATCATGCATTTCCGTTTCCATGTTTAAAGAAAATATCTTAGTCGCTTGTTCGGGAGGGCCTGATTCCATGGCCCTTTTGGTTTATTTATGCAAGCAGGGTTATAAGCCGATAGTCGCCCATGTCAATTATAATAAACGGCCAAGCGCTTTAAGGGATATGTTACTTTTGAATGATTATTGTCAAAAACAGGGCTTGATTTTAGAAATATATTGGGCTGATCCCCAAAATGTTAATGGCAATTTTCAAAAGTGGGCCCGCGATTTACGTTATCGATTTTTTGCCGAAATCTATCGTCTTTATAATTGTCAAAAGCTTTACTTAGCCCATCAGGAAGATGATGTTTTGGAAACTTTTATCATGCAAAAGGAGAAAAATATCATCCCTCAATATTATGGTATCCAAGAACATAATATTATCTATGGTATGGAAGTATATCGGCCTTTTTTAAATTATAGTAAAGCTCTATTAATGGCTTACTTAAAAAAGGAAGGGATCCCATATGGCATTGATGAAACTAATTTTGAAGATCACTATCGCCGCAATCAAATCCGCCATCGGGAAATAGCCTTTTATGATCAAGAAAAAAGACAAAAGATCTTAGCTGAGATTGCTTATTTAAATCATCAAAAAGAAGCAAGCGAAAAAGCTTTGGAAGTTTTTTTAAAGGATCGAAAAACGCTTTTATATGAAGAATTTATAACTTATCCCCAAGCGGAAGATATC
This sequence comes from uncultured Erysipelotrichaceae bacterium, assembly GCA_944325255.1. Taxonomy (GTDB): domain Bacteria; phylum Bacillota_I; class Bacilli_A; order Erysipelotrichales; family Erysipelotrichaceae; genus CALUZH01. The sequence continues at coordinate 14,341 of CALUZH010000030.1, read as the reverse complement.
TTGCGCAGGTGGCTTTATCCGAATTTAGGCAAGGCTTTTTTGAAGGATTTATTAAAGACTTTGGAAAGTTCTAAAAATATGGAAATTCCGATTAAAAATAAAATATTGGCTAAGAGTTATGGTTATATTATGGTTTATGATTTGCCAAAACCTTACATTGATACTTATGAAGCCTGGAAAGAAATTAAAAAGCCCTATTATGCTTTTAGTGCTAAGGGTAATAAGTTACAGGGCCTTAAGCTTTTAAAGGATGATTGGCCCCTGACGGTTCGATCCTTTAAAGAGGGTGATAGTATCCTTATGCCTTATGGACATAAGAAGGTTTCCCGCTTTTTTATTGATCAAAAAATTCCTTTAAAATATCGACATTTGTGGCCGATTGTCCTCAATGCCAAGGGTGAGATTATCTTGGTACCGGGTCTTGGGGCAAATGTTAATCATTATACTACTACACCACGTTTTTTTGTGGTAGAATTGGTACATTGAGGGGGCTTTGTATGCATTCGGATATCAAATTCATATTGATAAGTGAAGAGGAGATTGCTCGTCGTTGTCGGGATCTGGCTGATGCCATAAATCATGATTACGTCGGCCGTCAACCGGTTTTGGTCGGTTTATTAAAGGGCTCGGTTCCTTTTATGGCGGAATTGATGAAGCGCATAACACTTAATATTGAAATTGATTTCATGGATGTCAAAAGTTATGTCGGAACGGAGTCTTGCGGTGATGTACAAATAATAAAAGACTTGGATTCTTCGGTTCTTGGCGATGATATCATTTTGGTTGAAGATATTATCGATACCGGAAGAACCCTCAAAAAAGTTCGCGATCTTTTATATCAAAAAGGGGCTCGCGACGTTAAGATTATATCGCTTTTGGATAAGCCGGATAGAAGGGTATGCGATATCAAGGCTGATTATGTCGGCTTTGAAGTACCGGATGCCTTTGTGGTCGGCTTTGGTTTGGATTTTAATCAAAAATATCGTAATTTGCCTTATATCGGCGTATTAAAAGATGAATGTTACTAAAGGAGATTAACCAGCATGCAAAATCCCAATAACAACAATCGAAATCGATTAATATACAGTATTCCATATATCATTGTACTGGTATTCATCATTTCCATGTTTTTTTCTAATCCGATGGCTACCCGAACGGTTAGCTTGGGTTATAGTGAATTTCAAACGGCCGTTGAAGAAGACCGTATTGATGCTGCCAGTGTGGCCGTTGACTACAATACTTTAACGGTCAGCGGTATTTATACCGATGCGCAGGGAACAAGCTATGAGTTTGTAACGGTCTTGCCGAATACCGAAAATGAGGTTGATGAACTTTTAACTTCTTTAGAAAGTGTCGACAATGTCAGTATCGTTGATGCCAATCAATCCAATATTTGGATTGATCTTATCGGCAGTTCTTTGCCATTAATTATTTTTGTCGCATTTGCCTTTTTCATGCTCAATCGGATGGGCGGCGGCAGTGCCAATAAACAGGCTTTTGATTTCTCCAAGTCTAAGGCCCGTTTAGAGAGCGATATCAAAGTGCGTTTTGGCGATGTCGCCGGTTGCGAAGAAGAGAAAGAAGAAATGGCGGAAATAATCGACTATTTAAAAACGCCACGTAAATTTGCCAAGATGGGCGCCCGTATTCCTAAAGGAATTCTTTTAGTCGGTCCTCCGGGAACCGGTAAGACTCTTTTGGCTAAGGCTGTAGCCGGTGAAGCTAATGTGCCTTTTTATTCAATTTCCGGTTCGGACTTTGTAGAAATGTTTGTCGGTGTCGGTGCCAGCCGTGTAAGAGATATGTTTAAGACGGCTAAAAGTACGGCCCCATGTATGATTTTCATTGATGAAATCGATGCAGTCGGTCGCCAAAGAGGCGCCGGTATGGGTGGTGGCCATGATGAAAGGGAACAAACCTTAAACCAATTGCTGGTCGAGATGGACGGTATGTCCGATAATTCCGGCATTGTCGTTATTGCCGCCACTAACCGTCCGGATGTCTTGGATCCGGCTTTGCTCAGACCGGGACGTTTTGACCGACAAATTACCGTATCCTTACCGGATCTTAAGGGCCGGGAAGCTATTTTGAAAGTTCATGCCCGCAATAAGAAGATCGCTGATGATGTCGACCTTGAAGCCTTAGCTCGTCGGACACCGGGATTCTCGGGTGCGGACTTGGAAAACGTTTTAAACGAAGCGGCTATTTTAACAGTTCGCCAAAATAAAGAAGTTATCAGTGTCGAACAGATTGATGAAGCCATCGACAGGGTTTTGATGGGCCCGGCTAAAAAATCCCGGACTTATGATGATAAGACTAAAAAATTGGTGGCTTATCATGAAGCTGGTCATGCCATTGTCGGTTTGAATTTGCCGGATGGCGCCGTTGTGCAAAAAGTTACTATTATTCCTCGCGGTAATGCCGGCGGTTATAACTTAATTACCCCGCGCAAAGAAAGAATCTTAAATACCCGCAAAGAATTAATGGATACCATTACCTCTTATATGGGTGGTCGTTGTGCTGAAGAAATCTTCTTTGATGATATTACGACCGGAGCTTCGGGTGATATCCAACAGGCAACAAGAATTGCCAAGGATATGGTTACGACCTATGGTATGTCGGAACTTGGTCCGGTGCAATATGACAGCGGTACCCACTCGGTATTTTTGGGCCGCGATTATAATTCGCCAAGCAATGCTTCCAGTCAAGTAGCATATGAAATTGATATTGAAGTCCGCAAGATTATTGATCATTGCCATAACTTCGCTACCGAGATTATCAATGCCCATAAGGATGATTTGATTAAGATTGCCAATGCCTTGATGGCCAATGAAACATTGACGGCCGAAGAGATTCAAGATGTCCTAGATGGCAAGCTTGTAGTCAAGGATGATAAATTGATGCGCAAAGAAGACGCGGAAGTGGTCATCGATATCAATCCGCAAAGTTCTGAAAATAAGGCCGAATAATGCTTCGGCCTTTATTATGATAGGAGAATTATATGAATGAAATTTTAAAGGCCATAAGCCCCAGCGGCAAGATCGGTATTGCCTTATGCAATATCCGTGAGCTTTGTGAAAAAGCTCGGATTATTCATGATCTCTATCCTACTTCTTTGGCAGCCTTGGGCCGGGTGATGGCCGTAAATGCCATTATGGCTTCTAATTTAAAGGGCGAAGAAGAAAGTGTCACAACGACAATCAATGGTAACGGGCCAATCGGTACAATCTTGGTTACCGCTCAAAGTAACGGTCATATCAAGGGTTTTGTGGGCGACAATAAGCTTTATATGAAATATAACGATAATGGCAAATTGGCAGTTGGTAAAGCGGTAGGAAATGATGGTTATCTTAAGGTGACCAAAGACTTAAGACTCAAGGATCGATTTACTGGTCAAGTCGCCTTGCAAAGCGGGGAAATCGGCGAAGATTTTGCCTATTACTTCGCTCTTTCCGAGCAAATTCCTTCACTTGTATCGGTGGGCGTCTTGGTGGATGTAGATTATTCTTGCAAGGCTGCCGGAGCGATGATTGCCCAATTGATGCCGGGTCATGATGAAGAAGATATTGCTTATCTTGAAGATGTCCAAAAAAGATTAAGACCGATATCATCTTTGCTTAATGAGGGCTTGAGCCTGGAGGAGATCTTAGAAAGCTATTTCCCCCAAGCTGAGATTTTAGAAACAGCAAGCTGTGATTATGTTTGCGATTGTAATCGGGAACGCTTTATTCGCGGACTTTTCACTTTGCCCCTTGATGATTTAAAAGATTTGGCCAAAGATGATATTGAAGTAAAGTGTGAATTCTGCAATAAGCTCTATCGTTTTAAAAAAGCAGAAGTGGAAGCTTGGATTAAAGATGTGGAAAATCAAAGATCTGCTTATTGACAGTCCGACCGTGGTTGCGCCAATGGCCGGGGTCAGCAATGCAGCTTTTCGGGAATTGGCCTTTAATAATGGGGCAGGGCTGGTATATACGGAAATGATTTCTGACCAGGCGCTTTTTTATCGTAATGCCAAGACTTTAAAGATGGCCGATATTGATGATTCTTTTCATCCCTTAGCTTTACAGCTTTTCGGCAGTGATCTTAGCAAGATGGTAGCAGCTGCTAAATATGTCGACCGCTTTACTAATTGCGATATTATCGATATCAATATGGGATGTCCCGTGAAAAAGGTTATTAAGACCGGAGCCGGCAGTGCACTTTTGTTGAAGCCGGAATTGGCTTTTAAAATTGTCGAAGAAATAGTCAAGGCGGTCAAAAAACCGGTAAGTGTCAAAATGCGGGTCGGTTTTACTAATGAGCCTTTTGATTATGTCGGTTTTGCCCGTAAACTTGAAGCATGCGGCATATCGATGTTGGCAGTCCATGGCCGTACCAGATCGCAAATGTATGAAGGCAAGGCTGATTGGTCAAAGATTAAAGATATTAAAGCTGCCTTAAAGATTCCGGTTGTCGGCAATGGCGATATCAAAACTGTGGAAGACTTTAAAGAAAAAATGGCCTTCAGTAAGGTTGATGCCATAATGATTGGCCGCGGTCTTATCGGCAATCCCTTCTTGCTTAAAGAGATTAATAATTATCTCAAAGGGCAAAAGCATTATCTTGTTACTTATCGGGAACGTTTTGATGTTTGCCTTAAACATTTTGATAAGTTGATAGACTTATATGGTGAAGATACGGCCGCTCGTCAAATGCGGGGCTTAGCTCCCCATTATTTAAATGGTTTATATTGCAGTGCCCGATATCGCGGATTGTTGAATAGAATTCAAAATCGTGAAGATTTAAAGCTATTATTAAATGAATATGCCCTGTTTTTAGATAATTATTATTGTCAAGAAAAGGGACTTGGCTTATAATTATTTAAGCTTAAAACCTTATCAAGAGTGGCGGAGGGAATAGGCCCGAAGAAGCCCGGCAACCTGATATCAAGGTGCTAAATCCTACAGAGCAGTCTGAAAGATGAGGAATTTTAATTAATTATTGACTTCCTCTTCTTTATGAAGAGGTTTTATTTTTGGAGGAACATTTTATGCGAACTATTTTTACTTCTGAAGCGGTTACCAAGGGGCATCCTGATAAGATTTGCGACCAGGTATCCGATGCCGTATTAGATGCCATTATTGCTCAAGATCCTCATGCCCACGTGGCTTGTGAGACAGTAGCTTCCAAAAATGTTTTGATTGTAACGGGCGAAATCAGTGCCGATGCGAATGTCGATATTGAAAAAATAGCCCGTCAAACAATTAAGGATATCGGTTATACGCGTCCTGAATGGGGCTTTGAATATGACAAAATTGATGTGGAAGTGCGCATTGTCCGCCAATCGGGTGATATTAACCAAGGGGTTTGTCTGGATAATGAAGAAATTGGGGCCGGAGATCAGGGCATGATGTTTGGCTATGCCTGCAATGAAACCGCTAATTATATGCCTTTATCTTTTGAGCTGGCCCAAAGTCTGGTAAAAAGGCAGGATGAAGTACGAAAAAAGGGAATCTTGCCCTATCTTGGTCCGGATGGCAAGGCTCAGGTAAGTGTGGAATACAGCGATTCTAAAATCAAAAGGATTGATACCATCGTTGTATCGAATCAACATCTGGCTGATGTCGATATCGAAACGGTACGCCGTGATTTGCGAAAAGAAGTTATTGATCAAGTTATTGATCCGGCATTGATTGATGAAGATACCCGTTTTTTGATTAATCCTACCGGTCGTTTTGTGATCGGCGGTCCGCTTGGCGATGTCGGCTTAACCGGCCGTAAGATTATCGTTGATACTTATGGTGGCTATGCCCCTCATGGCGGCGGAGCCTTTTCCGGCAAGGATCCGAGTAAAGTTGACCGCAGTGCGGCTTATTATGCCCGCTATGTTGCCAAGAATTTGGTTGCTTCCGGATTGTGTGATCGGGCCTTGATTCAAATCTCTTATGCCATCGGTATTCCTGAACCGGTATCGGTATTTATTGATACCTATGGCACTAATCATACAAGCTTAGAAAATATTTATGCAGCGGTAAATAAAAATTTTGATATGCGGGTCAAAAATCTTATCAGTGAATTGGATCTTTTAAGACCTATTTATCTTAATTTGGCCAGCTATGGTCATATGGGACGGGAGGAATTGAATGTTCCTTTTGAACGTTTGGATAAGGTTGACAAATTAAAGGAGTATTTAAAGTAGATGGCCTTATTGTTGACAGTCGATGTCGGTAATACCAATATCAAATTGGCCGCCTTTGATGGTGACAGGGAATTGACATCAAAAAGTTATGATACCAATCATGGTGATTATGAAGCGGTCATGAAAGATTTTGCCGATGAAAAAAAGCTTGATAAAGAAATTGAGGCCGCCATGGTTTCCTGTGTGGTTCCCCGCATTAAACCGCTTATTGTCTTAGCGATAAAAAAAGTATTTAACATTGAACCCTTAATGGTAGAAGATTATGCCGCTATTAAAATTGCGACTGCCTCTCCGGAAGAAGTCGGCAGCGACTTAATTGCCATGGCCGAATATGGCTATCATTTAACCCATAAAGCGACGATTATTTTATCCTTCGGTACGGCCAATGTCATTTGTTATGTCGATAAGGAAGGCGTATTTCGTTATTGCATCATCGGTCCTGGCTTACGTTTACAAGTTAATTCACTTTTTGAAAATGCCGCTAAATTACCGCCTTTTCGGCTATATAAACAAGCTGATGTCTTGGCCAATACCACGGTCGCTTCAATGAATGTCGGAGTTATTGACGGCACTATTGGGGCAACTAAATATTTACTTAAGGAATTGGTTAATGCCCTTGATTTAAAAGATTATCGGGTGATTGCCGCCGGGGGATTGGGCCACTATGTTGTCCCTTATATTGCGGAAGTTGATGAATTTATCCCGGAGATGGTTACATCGGCTTTAAGATACATTTATTATCGAGGTGAAAAAAATGCTTAATGTGATTTTAGCCAGCGGTTCGCCACGTCGTCGGGAATTGATGGAAAGTTTGAATATTCCCTTTAGTGTCGAAGCTTTAAATATTGATGAGACAATTAATGAAAAGGGTGATTTGGTAAGTGAGATTGAAAATCTTTCGTTCAAGAAAGCTTTAGCCGTCTTTAAAAAACATCCTGATAGTTTAGTCATCGGTGCCGATACGATTGTGACGATGGATAATGAAGTTTTAGGCAAGCCTCTGGACCAAGAAAAGGCCAAGGCGATGCTTAGAAAAATTGCCGGCCGCACCCATGAAGTTATAACCGGGGTATCACTTATATCTCAAAAACAAAGTGAAACTTTCTCAGTAGTTTCCCGGGTTAGTTTTTATCCGATGGATGAAGAAGAAATTGCTGCTTATGCCGCTACACTTGAACCTTTGGACAAGGCCGGAGCCTATGCCATTCAAGGTTATGGGGCCCGCTATATCAAAAGACTTAATGGTGATTATTATGCCGTTATGGGCTTGCCGATTGGGGAATTATATCATCGTATAAAGAAATATTTGGCGTCTTAAAAGGCGCTTTATTTCTTTATATTCTTGTTTAGACTATGATTTAACCATATAATAGAAACAAGAAGAGGAAGGTAACACAAATGAAACCAACATTAGTAATTTTGGCGGCCGGTATGGGTTCCCGATATGGCGGATTGAAACAGATTGATACGGTCGGCAATAACGGTGAATGCATTATTGATTTTACAATTTATGATGCCATTCAAGCCGGATTTGAAAAACTGGTATTGATTATTCGTAAGGAGCACGAACAAGCTTTTGAGGAACATTTAACCCATAAGATCAGACCTTTTATTGAAGTTGAATATGCTTATCAGGATTTAAATGATATCCCTGAGGGCATCGAGGTACCGGAAGGCCGCGAAAAACCTTGGGGTACGACTCATGCCTTATTGGCTTGCCGCGATATTTTAAAGGATGATCCTTTTGTCATCTGTAATGCCGATGACTTCTATGGCAAAGATGCCTTTAAGAAGATTATTGCTTGCTTAAAAAATGAAGTTAAGCCTAAACGTTACTGCATGGTCGGTTATAAATTAGCCAATACCTTATCGGATAACGGTTCGGTTACCCGGGGATTCTGTCAAACCGACAATGAAGGCAATTTAACTGATATCAAGGAAGTAATGAAGATTAAGAGAATTGACGGTCAAGCGGTTGTTGAAGAAGATGGCAAGGATATCGTTGTCAGCAATGATACTGTCGTATCAATGAACTTCTGGGGTTTCTATCCGGATGTCATGGACTACATGAAGGATATTTTTGCCAAGCAATTGCCTAAGGGTATTGCCAATAATCCGCTTAAATATGAGGCTTTATTGCCGAATAATGTCGGCGATATGATTCATGATGGCTATTGTGATGTCAAAGTATTGACCAGTGAAGATGCCTGGTTTGGGGTAACTTATCGGGAAGATAAACCAAAGGTAGTAGCTAAGATTCAAGCTTATAAAGACCAGGGCTTATATCCGTTTGATCTTTGGAAGAAATAAAAATATTTAATACTTATTTTAGGAAATATGAGTACGAACGAAAATGTTCGTACTTTTTTCTAATATGAAAGAATAAAAAAACTTCACCCGCTAAAGGTGAAGCTATTTTTTTAAGTGGTGCCGGTACCCAGAATTGAACTGAGAGCTAATCCTTACCATGGATTTGTGTTGCCATTATACCATACCGGCAAAAGTGGTCCGGGCGAAGGGACTTGAACCCCCACGGTCACCCGCCAGATTCTAAGTCTGGTGCGTCTGCCAATTCCGCCACGCCCGGAGTGCTTTATTATTCTATAATAAAAAAGCCTTCAAAGCAATACCCTCATGAGAAAAGCCCTATAACTTGGCAAGTAGAAATTAGTCTTACAATCATCAATTCAAAGAATTTTTATTATTTGATTATATTAAAAAGCGTTATAATTGGGCTTATGAATAAAAAAGGTGAATTATTATTATTGGTGACAGCCCTGATATGGGGTACGGCCTTTATGTTTCAAAGTATATCCGCTTCCCTGATCGGTCCTTTTCTGTTTAACGGTTCCCGTTTTATCTTGGGCGGACTGGTCATTTTACCCTTTCTTTTTAAGAAGGATGAACAAAATGATCAAAGGAAGATGTGGCAAAGCGGTATAGTACTAGGCATTATTATGTTTATCGCTCCTAACCTCCAGCAATTTGCCATGATTGATACCAGTGCCGGTAAAGCCGGTTTTATGACTTCTTTATATATTGTCCTGGTGCCGCTTTTAGCCTTTATCTTACAAAAAAAGCGCATCGGTAAGAAACTTATTCTGGCCCTGGCTTTAGCGCTTGTCGGTCTTTATATGCTATGTGGAGCTTCATTGGACTTGAAAGTGAGCGATTTATCTTTAATCCTTTGTGCCTTCTTTTTTGCCTTGCAAATATTGGTGGTTGCCCACTATGTAAAATGGGTCAATCCTTTAAAGATGTCATGCCTACAATATTTAATTGCCGGTATTTTATCTTTGATAGCGGCCCTTATTTTGGAAGATTTCAACGGTCTAAACTATTTTAAGGCCCTGCCTTCAATTCTTTATACCGGTATTTTTTCGACGGCCATAGCCTATACCTTGCAGACTGTGGGCCAAAAAAGTGTCGATGCGACGGTAGCTTCGATTATTTTATCATTAGAATCGGTTATTGCCGCTTTGACATCATTTTTCTTTTTGGGCCAAAGTTTAAGTTATAAAGAAATTATCGGTAGTATTTTGATGTTTATGGCGGTGATACTTTCCCAATTGCCGACCAAAGTTAAGGAGAAGAAGAATGTTTGAAGAAGAAAGAAACTTACTTAATGAAATTGATGATGAAATGAAAAAGCTTTTTATAAAACGCCAAAAGGTCGTTTTAAAGATTGCTGAAAAAAAGTTTGCCGAGGGCTTAAATATTGAAGATCGTAAAAGAGAAGAAGAAATGCTTAAAAGGTTGAGTGCCGATATAAAAGATGAAGAACTTTGTAAGGCCTATATCCTTTTTTTAAAAGAAGTTATTAGCCTTTCCAAAGCTTATCAGGCACGGCATATCGAAGAATTGAAAAAAGCGGAATGAACCGCTTTTTAAATTTGTTTTTCCAAAGCTTTGATAACTTCATCAATCTTTTCATCATCGCCGTCAATGATGGCTTGTCTGACGCAATCATCGATATGATCCTTGAGAATGATATTGTTGGCTTTTTTTAAAAGTGCTCTGGTAGCCATAAGTTGATCGGATATTTCTAAACAATAACGGTCTTCGTCAATCATTTTTAGGATACCTTCTAATTGACCAAGGGCAATATTCAGAAATTTTTTGACTTTCTTGCGATCTTTAGGCATTGGTAATCTCTTTGACTTCGTAGCCGGCATCTTCGATACTTTGTTTAATCAAAGCATCATCAACTTGACAATTATTGATGTAGGCCGCCTTGTCTTCCAAGGATACGCGGACATCAAGATGGAGCTTCTTTAAAGCATCCTCAACGCGTTTTTGGCAGTGTTGGCACATCATGCCTTCGATTTTGACAACTTTGTTCATATAGCTTATTCCTTTCTTTTTAATATTACGAATTCTTAAAGCATTGCTTAAGACGAAGATTGAAGAGATGGACATCGTAAAGGCCCCGATCATCGGATTTAGGGCAATGCCAAAGCCCGGATATAGGGCACCGGCAGCTAACGGGATAAAGATAGCGTTATAAAACAAGGCCCAGAAGAGATTTTGCTTAATCGTGCGCATCGTTTTTTGGGCGATGGCAATCAAATAAGCGATATCCGTCAAGTCATTTTTAATGAGAATGACATCACTGGAAGCATAGGCGATGTCACTGCCGGCAGCAATACCGAAGGATACATCGGCACTGCTTAGGGCAATAGCGTCATTAATACCGTCGCCGACCATGGCCGTGATGCCGCTTTTTTTCTTCTCTTCTATAATAGCATATTTATTTTCCGGTTTGACTTCGGCAATATAGTTTCCAATGCCGGCTTCCTTAGCGATTTTGGCAGCGGTAATCGGATTATCCCCGGTGCACATCGTTACATTGATGCCCATATCTTGAAGCTCTTTAATGGCGAAAACGGAAGTCGGTTTGATGACATCGGCCAAATAGATGATGCCTAAAAGTTTATCATCAAGGGCAACGGCAATCATGGACCAGCTGTTTTCCTGTGCTTTCCTGATATCCTCGGCACCAACATTTACCCCATTTTCTTTAAGCCAGGCAACATTGCCGGCCAGATATTGATGTTCATCATCCTTGGCAATGATGCCCCGACCGCTGACCTCATTGAAACTACTAAAATGCAAATGATGTTCAGGATACTTAGCGATGATGGCTTGGGCAATCGGATGATTGGAATTGGCTTCCAAAGAGGAAACAACTTCTTTCATTTGCTCATCATAGATTTTTTCTTCGACGATGCTTACCCGATTTTCGGTAATGGTACCGGTCTTATCCAAGACAATATTTTTAATTTTGCCGGCAATTTCCAAAATCGCCGGATTTTTAATGAGAATACCGTTTTTGGCACTGAGTCCGGTTGCCACCATTATGGCACTTGGCGTAGCCAAACCTAAGGCACAAGGACAAGAGATGACCAGTACCGAAAGAGCGAAGTTCAAACTGTTTTCAAGATGACCGCTGCTTAAATACCAAATAAGGAAGGTAATTAAGGAAATTATGAGGACGCCCGGCACAAAGAAGGCCGATACCCGATCGGCAAAGCGTTCAATCGGAATCTTTTTTTGAGTGGCTTCTTTGGTTAATTCAATAATACTGTTTAAAACGGAATCCTTATCAGCAACACTGACTTCTATTTCAATATTGCCGTTTAAATTGATGGTACCGCCAATTACCTTATGGCCGGGAGCTTTTTCAATCGGTAAAGATTCACCCGTCAACATCGATTCATCAACCAGACAATGACCGTTTTTAACGATGCCGTCTTGCGGAATATTTTCCCCGGCTTTAACGACCAAGATATCGCCAACCTCAACTTCGTCAATCGGAACAGTGATTGTTTCCCCATTCTTTAAGAGCCGGGCATTCATCGGCCTTAAGGTAGCTAAGGCTCTGATGGTATCGGTTGTTTTCTTTTTATTTTCGCCTTCAATAAACTTGCCAATCGAAACAATCACCAAAATCATGGCCCCGGTTTCATAATATAAATGGAAGGAGGTATCACCGATACTTATTTTATAAGTTGCCCAAAGCGAATAAAGGAAGGATACGGAAGTAGATAAGGCTACTAGGGCATCCATATTGGGATTAAGATGCAATAAGGACAGCCAGCCGCTTTTAAAATAATGAAAGTTTAAGATATAGATAATGATGGCCAAGGCCATTTCAATGAGGGCAATATTAAACTGATCAAGGGAAGGATATGGCAAATGAAGCATATGGCCCATAGAAAAATACATTAATATCACCATTAAGATGATACTGGCAATAAAACGGATACGGGTGGAATCAACTTTCTTGCCAGTATCTTTAAGCAAAAGTTCATAGCCTAAATCTTTGACATCTTTGGCCAGTTCGTTTTCCGAAAGTTTGTTTTCATCATATTCGATAGCCATCTCATTCTCTAATAAGTTAACACTGCAGCTTTTAACAGCATCGAGCTTAGAAAGGTTTTTCTCAATCGTATTCTTGCATATGGCACAAGACATACCCTTAACTGTATAATTTTTCTTCATATGAATACCTCTATATACCCCCTATGGGTATTATTAAAATAACATAAATATAATGAAGAGACAAGAGATATGCATTATAATTATTGGGTATGAAAGTAAAGATTAAAAAATATGGCATTAATGGTGAAGGCATTGCCTATATCGAAAAAAAGCCGGTATTTATACCGGGAGTTTTAGTTGAAGAAATAGCGGATGTTAGAATTGATGCTTCTTATAAGAATTATAAAACGGCCGAACTTAAAGAAATCGTCAAAGCTTCCCCGTCCAGAATTAAAATCACCTGTCCTTTTTATCAACAGTGCGGGGCCTGTACACTCTTACATGCCGATTATGATGAACAATTGCGCATCAAAAAAGCGATACTGGAAGAATCTTTAGCCAAATATGCCGATATCTATGCCGATGTCGATATTACCCCAAGTCCAAAAAAGCGACATTATCGTAATGCCTTAAAGTTGCCGGTCAAAAGATGCACCAATAAGTTGACCGTCGGTTTTTACGCCCAAAACTCTAATCGTTTTATTTCCATTGAGGATTGTTTAAATCATGATGAAGAATTAAATCTTAAGCTTAAGGAAGCTCTTTTAATTTTGAATAAATATGGCATCAAAGATTTTGATCATCATCTCAAAAAAGGCTTAAGGTACATAGTCATAAGAGTTTTAGGAAACATGAGTTCTTTATCTTTAATTGGCGGGCATGATGAATATAAAAAGGAAATGATTGATGAATTAGTCAAGCATTTTCAAAGTATCAGCCAATCGACCAATATAGCCAAAAATAGTAAGGAATTGTTTGGTTCTGATATTAAATACTTAAGTGGCAAAAAAGATTTGCATTTTCATTATGCCGATTTCGCTTTAAATATTTCGCCCAAAGCCTTTTTGCAGCTTAATACCTCAGCAGCCGAAAAGATGTATGAATATGTATATTATTTATTGGAAGAAGGAGAACTTTTAGTGGAAGCATATGCCGGTATCGGCCTTATGTCTTTTTTAGCCCATAATAAATTTAAAGAAGTGGTCGGTATTGAGTTAGATGCTTCAGCTGTTAAAAATGCCAACGCCAATGCCCGTAATAATCATCTTGATAATTTGCGTTTTGTCTATGGCGATGCGGCTGAGATGCTGAAACTACATTTTAAAAACCGTCATATTGATACTTTGATTGTCGATCCGCCACGCAGTGGCCTTGATGCCAATATGCTTGAGAATATGTTAAAAGCTAAAATCAATAATATTATTTATATATCTTGTAACAGTGCAACATTGGCTAAAAATTTAAATATCTTATTGAAACGCTATAAAATCGAAACGATTAAAGCCTTTGATTTTTTCCCTAATACTCAACATGTGGAGACGGTAGTATTGATGTCAAGGGTCAAAGGAGAATAGGCGTGAAAGCCCAGTAATACTACGGTTTTCGGGCAATCGAGCAAATATGGCATCGGGCAGACAAAACGCTTCTCGGTAACTTATCCAAGGGCAATTCGGCTCAAAAAGTGTGAGAGTTGAGTTGCCGAGTTAGAGGTTGGGGTAGTTGTGGCTGTGAGATAGATGTCAGGATAAATAGGAGGAAGCGTTATGGCTTTTGATTATAAAAAAGAGTATAAGGAATTCTACATGCCAAAGAATAAACCGTCTATCGTGACTATTC
>CALUZH010000029.1 GCA_944325255.1 uncultured Erysipelotrichaceae bacterium | reverse complement strand
AAACTTCCTTTAGGGTATTTTGGCAAGCGCGATCTGGCTGATCTTACCGAAACATTGATGGGAGATGTCAACCGGATGGAACATGTATGGAGTCATGTTTTGGGGTATTTGTATGGCGCTTATATCTCAACGGCCATCATTGCGATTTGTTTGGCTTTCTATAACTGGAAGTTGGCGATTGCCTGTCTTTGGGGTGTACCGGTTGCCTTTGCCTTATTGTTTGGAAGTCGAAAACTGACGGAACGAAGTTCGCAAATCACAAAAGCTGCAGCTATACGCGTATCAGACGGCATCCAAGAAGCACTTGAAAATGTAAGAGAAATCCGTGCCACAAATCAAGAGAAACGATATTTGAGTGGTTTAAACGAAAAAATCGATCAGCATGAAAAAGTTACGATCAAAGGTGAACTCACAACAGGATTATATGTCAATGCGGCAAGTGTGATCATGCGATTAGGCGTAGCTACAACGATTCTGGTAGGAGCCAAGCTGATCTTATCAGGTCAGATCGACTTTATGTTGTTATTCTTGTTTTTATTGGTGATTACGCGTGTATATGCTCCATTTGATCAAAGTTTGGCTTTGATTGCGGAAATGTTTATTTCGCAGGTATCAGCTGACCGCATCAATGAAATCTATGAAACACCAATTGCGACAGGATCAGAAACTTTTAAACCGCAAGGACATGATATCGTGTTTGATCATGTCAGCTTCTCTTATGACCATAAAGAGGTATTGCATGATGTAAGTTTTACTGCCAAAGAAGGACAAGTGGCAGCCTTAGTCGGGCCTTCTGGCTCCGGAAAAAGTACTTGTGCAAGACTGGCAGCACGTTTATGGGATATAGACAGCGGTCAAATTTGCGTAGGTGGTATTGATATATCCACAGTTGATCCAGAAGTTTTATTAACCGACTATTCGATGGTTTTCCAGGATGTAGTATTATTTGATGATACCGTGATGGAAAATATACGTCTAGGTAAGCGCGGTGCCAGTGATGAAGAAGTTCTTGCGGCTGCCAAAGCGGCTAACTGTGATGAATTTGTAAATCTTTTACCTCAAGGATATGCTACATCAATTGGTGAAAATGGGGCTAAACTATCCGGGGGAGAAAGACAACGTATTTCGATTGCCCGTGCGCTTTTAAAAGATGCACCTATTGTGTTGTTGGATGAGGCAACCGCATCATTAGATGTAGAGAACGAGACAAAGGTGCAGGCAGCACTTTCACGCTTGTTGGTAGGCAAAACGGTACTTGTTATTGCACATAGGATGCGCACAGTAGCCGGAGCGGATCATATCGTCGTTTTGGATAATGGCCACGTAGTTGAACAAGGATCTCCATCAGAACTGATGGAGAAGAATGGCATCTTTCGAAGGATGGTTGATTTGCAAAGTGAGAGTGCTCGGTGGAAAATGAACTAACTCTTGAAATATAAGTGATATTAATGAAAAAAAGATGGCTTGAACCAATAATGTTTGCAGCCATCTTTTCATTTGTTGATTGTTTAGGATTGGTGAACACCAATTTTTGATACTTGTATAGTGATCTTATTTGTGAAAGAATTCAAGTAGTGGTGAATATAATCTATTGATATTTAATTTTCATTAATGTATGCGTATTGGGTAAATATTCGATATATGCTCTAAGATTATCATTCTGTTCTTTTAATATTTCACCTTGGTCGTGCGTGTCTTTATTAACTGTAAAAGTATATTCCTTCTTATTGGATTCACCTTCGAGTTTATAAAAAGTTGAAAACTCATATTCGGTTTCAACATCAAAATGCAAATTTTCCAAAGTCATGATTTCGTGATTGCTTAAGTAGGGGATATCTGCTACGACATTCCTGATAAAAAAGTAGGAGATCAGTATTGCCAATATTGCGCCGATGAGCCAAAAAAGATAGTTGATTCTTTTCTTGATGCTTATAAAGGATGAATATAAAAAGGCGATACAAAGTATCGGAATTATAATACTGGCGATAACCTTTTTGATATAAGCGGGTATGCCTTCATCAATATTGCCGGAAGAAATATAATATAAGCCCAAAGGAATACCGATGAATAATATAAGTAAGAAAAGGATAAAAGGAATTAAAGCCAAAGGATATTTTTTCTTCGCTGTCATATCTTTAAAATTTTAATATATTATCTTTAGTTTGAATGTTAAATGAATATTAAAAAACGGGTTTAGTGACCCGCTTTATCTTATTTCCAATCCGATTTTTTTGCGTACCTTTAATAGTTTGCGATGAGCTATGGCGGATGCTTTCATGGCACCTTCTTTAAGAGTTTCATTAATCATATCGGAATTAATGATGGCATTATAGCGCTCTTGAATTTTAGTCAATTCCTTAGCGACCACATCGGCAACATAAGTTTTTAAAATGCCATAGCCTTGACCTTTAAATTCTTCGACAATATCGGATACTTGACGATTCGTTAATGCTGCAGCAATCTCCATAAGATTATATAATCCCGGCTGCTTTTCTTTATCGGCTTTGATTTCGCCAAAGGAGTCGGTGACAGCCGACATAATTTTTTTCTTGGCTACATTAGGATCATCCAGCAAATATATACATCCCTTATCGCTATGTTCGGATTTTGACATTTTATGATAAGGGTCACTTAAAGACATAATTCTAGCGCCCACTTTAGCCGCTAACGGTTCCGGTAACTTAAAGGTATCGCCATACTTATGATTGAAACGAAGGGCCAAATCCCGAGCTAATTCGACATGCTGCTTTTGATCGTCGCCAACCGGCACATAGTCAGGATCATAAAGCAGAATATCGGCCGCCATCAAGCAGGGATAAGTATATAAACCGGCGGTGATATTGCCTTCGTTTTTGGCGACCTTGTCCTTAAATTGCGTCATGCGGTTTAGTTCACCCATATAAGTATTGCAGGCCATGATATAACCTAATTCGGCATGTTCATAGACATCATTTTGTAAAAAGATTGTTGCTTTTTGCGGATCTAAGCCGCAAGCCAAATATAAGGCAACGGCATCTTTGAGATTTTTACGCAATTCTTTAGGTTCTTGATAAACCGTAATGCAATGGAGATTGGCAATAAAGACAATCATTTCATATTCATCCTGATATTGGACAAAATTGCGTAAGGCTCCGATATAGTTGCCAAGCGTCAGTTGGCCGGTCGGCTTGATTCCCGATAACATTCTTTGCATATTTCAACTCCTCCAAATAAAAAAGCACCATCTATGGGACGAACTAAGTCGTGGTGCCACCCAATTTTATTCTCATTTGCGATAACGAGCATACCGGTATAAGACTTGTGCCTTATACAATTAAAAAGCCCCAATTCACGATTACGCATATCATTGTTTCCACCAAACACAATGTCGCTATAAAAGAGGTGCAATCGCTACTTTAACTTGTCTCCATTTTAAACCATAAGCTTATGGGCTTCAAGGTTTGTCTTTAATTTTTAATGGCTCAAGATTATAATATTTGTGAGAGGTTTTGCCTATGATTGTCATTTATACATCGCCGGGCTGTGCTTCTTGCCGCAAGGTCAAGGCATGGCTTAAGGAACACCATCTGCCGTATATTGAAAAGAATATTTTTCAAATTTTATTGAATAAAAAAGAGGTCAAGTACCTTTTGCAGCGCTCTGATAACGGCAGTGAAGATATTATTTCCAAACGCAGTAAAGTTATTCAGGAAAATAATTATAATATCGATGAAATGTCGACTAATGAATTGGTGGATTTTATTATTGCCAATCCTTCGGTTTTACGCCGGCCAATTATTTTGAATGATACTAATTTTCAAATCGGTTATGATTCCGAAGAAATTGATGCTTTTGTGCCGGAAGAGTTGAGGAAGGTTGCCAAGTGCGATAAAAATTGCCCGAATTATGATAATTGCACTTCGGCATGTGAGGATAAAAATCGATGAGCAGGGTAATGGTCGGTTTATCCGGAGGTGTCGATTCGGCAGTTGCAGCTTATCTTTTAAAAACGGCAGGTCATGATGTTACCTGCTGTTTTATGCGTAATTGGGATTCGGCACTAAATAATGATACTTTAGGCAATCCGACCTTAAATGATGATATTTGCCCTCAGGAAAAGGATTATAATGATGCCCGCAAAGTAGCAAAAATTCTTGATTTGCCACTTGAAAGAGTTGATTATATCAAAGAATATTGGGATGATGTTTTTCAAAATTTCATTACCGAATATCAAAAGGGGCGAACACCTAATCCGGATATTTTATGCAATAAATATATTAAGTTTGATGCTTTTTTAAATTATGCTATTGATCGGGGTTTTGATTATATTGCTACCGGGCACTATTGCCGCAACGGCTCTTATGCAGGTGAAGCAGCTCTTTTAAAGGCCTTTGATACCAATAAGGATCAAACTTATTTTTTGGCTCAGGTTAAACAGGAAGCAATCGCTAAAACACTTTTTCCTTTGGGAGAGATTGATAAAACAAAGGTTCGGATGATAGCCCATGAGTTAGGTTTAAATGTCGCTGATAAAAAGGATTCTACGGGAATATGCTTTATCGGTGAACGAAATTTTCGTCAATTTTTAAAAAATTATATACCGATGAAAAGTGGCAATATCATCGATATCGAAACCAAAGAAGTCATCGGTAAGCATGAGGGTGTATATTATTATACTATCGGTCAACGCAAGGGTTTTAATGTCGGCGGCAATCGTGGTCCGTACTTTTGTGTCGGCAAGGATGTTTATAAAAATGAGCTTTATTTGGCGACTAAGGATGATCAAAATTGGTTATATTCCGATGCCTGCTTGATCACTGATTTGAATTTGATCTCTAAACCATCTTCAGATATTTTTGATTGTGAGGCCAAGTTTCGCTATCGCCAAAGCTTAAATCCTGTAAGCGTAAAACTTCTTGAGGGCCAAAGGGCAATGATTTATTTTAAGGATCGTTTAAAAGCTGTAACTCCGGGTCAGCAAGCGGTACTTTATCTTGATGATTTTTGTCTTGGGGGTGGGGTTATCGATAAAATATATCTTGATGGTAAAGACAAAGATGAAATTTTAAATTCTTATTTAAATTCATGAGCGAAGAACTTAACGGCATTGTTCAATTAAAAGGTTATTTTACTTATTGTATATATCAGGCATTTAATTATGCCGTTTTTCGTTTTGAAGATGAAGATGAAGGCTTGATTACGGTTACCGGGCCGATAAACAGTGTCGATATGAAAAGCCGCTATATTTTAAAGGGTACTTATGTCAATCATCCCCGTTATGGTATTCAATTTGATGTCTTAAGTATAGAAGGCATCCACGATGATAATTTAGAAGGGATAATTGCCTACTTATCAAGTGATGAATTTCCCGGCATCGGTCGTAAAAAAGCCATGAAGATTGTGGAGCATTTTAAGCTCGATACCTTAAAAATATTAAATGAAGATCCTTCAAGAATTACTGAAGTAAATTTATCGAAGGCTGATCAAGCGACCATAAGCAACATTTTTAAAACGAAGTCTTTCAATGAAGATATCTTTTATTGGCTTATTAATTACGGCTTTTCCCTAAAGGAAGCTAAAAAAATCTTTGCATATTATAAGGAAGAAACAAAACTGCTGATCGAAGATAATATTTTCCGAGTTTATTATGATATCTATGGCATCGGTTTTAAAAGAGTTGAAGATATCGCTTTAAAGTCTGGTATGGTATTTAATGATCCTCGTCATTTGGGTGCCTACTTGCTTTATCTTTTAAGTGAAGCCACTTTTCAAAGCGGTAATACTTATCTTGAAGAAGCTGAATTAAAGTCCTTATTTAAGCGTTATTTGCCTTTTGAATACTTTGATGTGGCAGTAAATAATGCCATATCATTAAATAAATTAATTTTGGAAGATGGTAAATATTATCATCAGGACCAATATCAAAGTGAAGTCTTAATTGCCGATTTTCTTAACTCTTTTAATAATTTAAGTATTGCTTATGATGAAGAAGAAGTTGAAAAAACAGTTACGGACCTAAGCCAAGCTTGGCACTTATCTCTGGCTTTTGAACAACATGAAGCCATCTTAAACTTTTATCGCTATAATCTTTCGTTTATTGTCGGGGGACCGGGAACCGGTAAAACCCTGATTGTTAAGATGCTTGTGGAAAGCTTAAAAAAACTTTATCCTCATTATGAATTACATGTTGTGGCTCCTACCGGTCGGGCAGCCAAACGCATTAATGAACTTTGCAATGTTCCCAGTTCAACCATTCATACCCTTTTAAAATGGGATAAAGACAGTAATACTTTTACCTTCGGCAAAGATAATCCGTTACTTCTTGATGTTTTGATTATCGATGAATTTTCTATGGTCGATAATTTACTTTTTGCCAAACTATTAAGTGCCCTTTATCGGGTCAAGAAAATTTGCATTATCGGTGATGTCCACCAATTGCCGAGTGTCGGTCAGGGCAATCTTTTAAGCGATATGCTTAAAGCGAATATTTTCCCGGTCAGTATCCTTAAAACTATTTTTCGTCAGGATGAAGGCAGTGAGATTGTTGATTTAGCCAACGATATCTTAAAAGGCCATATTGATTTTAATAAGTATCATAAAGATGTCTTTTTTATGCCTTTGAATACGAAAGAAGTCATTCCTAAGCTTTTAGAATTCCTTTTAAATTTGCTTAGGCAGAATTATACCTTGCATGATTTGCAGGTTTTAGCCCCGATGTATAAGGGGCTTATCGGTATTGACGCTTTAAATAATGCTTTGCAAGAAGTATTTAATCCGCCATCTAAGGAAAAAAATGAATTGCTTTTCCGTTTTACGCATTTACGGGTCGGTGATAAGGTTTTGCAGTTAAAAAATCAAAACAGTGATGATATATGCAATGGCGATATCGGCGAAATTGTCGATATTGATATGAAAGAGGGGAATTTAATTGCGGCCTTTGATGATACGATTGTTGAGTATCGTGATGATGATTTAAATAATCTGGCTTTGGCATATTGCATATCGGTTCATAAAGCCCAAGGTAGTGAATATCCCTATGTTTTTCTGTTGGTCTCAAACCAACATCGAAGAATGCTATATCGTCAGCTTTTATATACTGCCTGTTCCAGAGCGGCTAAAAAGCTATTTATTATCGGTGATATTGAGGCGTTTTCTTACGGCATATCCAATATTGTCCAAAGCCGTAAGAGCGGCCTTATTAAGCGGCTAAAAAAAGATTGATTTTTCTTAAGCGGTCTTGTTATAATACTTGAGAACGAAGAAAAGACTAGTAGTTCAGATTTATTCAAGTAAAGCGAAAAGATGGTTGGTGCAAATCTTCTTGAAAACTGAATGAAGCTCCTTTTCATGTCTGACTAATCATCAGCGTAAATTTCTGCGTTAAAGAAAAAAAGTAATAAGTAAGGTGGTACCGCGCCTAATGCGCCCTTGGTAGCACCTTTTTTATTTGGAAATCGGAGGTTTTTTATGAAAAATTTAAAAGGCAATCAAGTTCGCCAAATGTTTCTTGACTATTTTGCTTCTAAGGGTCATATGATTGAGCCGGGAGCCAGTCTTGTACCCTTGAATGATCCGACTTTGTTATGGATCAACGCCGGAGTAGCTGCTTTAAAAAAATATTTTGACGGTCGGGAAAAACCCCGCAGCAATCGCATTTGCAATGCCCAAAAGTGCATTCGCACCAATGATATTGAAAATGTCGGTAAAACTGCTCGCCACCATACCTTCTTTGAAATGCTCGGCAATTTCTCCATCGGCGATTATTTTAAAGAGGATGCCTTAAAATTTGCTTATGAGTTTTTGACCAGTCCTGATTGGATCGGCTTTGATCCGGATCGCTTATATGTCACTGTTTATACCGATGATGATGAAGCTTATCGTATTTGGACTGAAGTAATTAAATTTAATCCGCGTCATATTTTAAAGACAGATGACAACTTTTGGCAAATCGGTGAAGGACCATGCGGACCGGATTCCGAGATTTTCTATGACCGGGGACCGAAATATGATCCGGAAAATTTAGGTGAAAAGCTCTTTTTCGAAGAAATGGAAAATGACCGCTATATTGAAGTATGGAATGTTGTTTTCTCCCAATATGATGCCAAAGAAGGGGTCGACCGCAAAGATTTTAAGGAACTTCCGCAAAAAAATATCGATACCGGTATGGGTCTTGAACGTTTAGTATCCTTAATTCAAGATGGTGAGACCAATTTTGATACTGATTTATTTTTGCCGATTATTCATAAAATCGCTAATTTTGCCAAATATCCTTACGAAGGCGAATATAAAATGGCTTATCGGGTAATTGCCGATCATATTCGTACCGTAACCTTCGCCTTATCCGACGGTGCCGCTTTTGCCAACGAGGGACGGGGCTATGTTTTAAGAAGAGTTTTGCGTCGGGCGATGCGTTATGCCCGGGTTTTGGGTATTAATAAACCGTTTATGTATGAATTGGTCGATACGGTTTGTGAAGAAATGCATGATTTCTATCCTTATTTGAATGATAAGAAGGATTTTGTCAAAAAACTTATTTTAAAAGAAGAAGAAGCTTTCTTGCAAACTTTAAATAATGGTGAAAAGCTTTTGCAGAATGCCATCGCTGATGCCAAAGACGGTATTCTTGACGGAGAAGTTATTTTTAAACTTTATGATACCTATGGCTATCCAAAGGAAATAACGGTCGAAGTCGCAGAAGAAAATGGTTTAAAATGCGATCTTGAAGGTTTTGAAAAATGCATGGAAAAACAAAGAGATATGGCCAGAAGTGCCCGCAATGTCGAAGAATCGATGCATAATCAATCAAAAGATTTATTGGAACTCAATACGGAATTTAAATTTACCGGTTATGAAAAGATGGAAGATGAAGGGGAAGTTGTCGCCATATTTAAAGATGGTCAAAGACTTGAATCTTTAAGCGATGAAGGAGATATCGTTTTTGACAAATCCTGTTTCTATGCCGAAAGCGGTGGCCAGATTGCGGATATCGGTATCTTAGAAAATGCGGAAGTAAAAGCGGAAGTAAGTGATGTCCAAAAAGCTCCTAATGGTCAATTTATGCATCATGTCAAGGTTCTTGAAGGAAGTATTAAAGTCGGCGCCAAACTGCATGAAAAAATTGATAGTGATAGAAGAATTAAGATCATGGCTAATCACTCTTCTTTGCATCTTCTGCAATCAGCACTACGCCAAATATTGGGTGATCATGTTACTCAAGCCGGTTCTTATGTTTGCGAAGATTATGCCCGTTTTGACTTTACCCATTTTGCCAAGATTGAGCATGAAGATTTAATGAAGATTGAAGCTTTGGTAAATAGCTATATTAATGCCGAATATCCGGTACATACAGAAGTATTGACCATCGATGAAGCCAAAAAGACTGACGCTATCGCTTTATTTGATGAAAAATATGGCGATTATGTAAGAGTGGTATCGATTGGTGATGTCTCTAAAGAATTCTGTGGCGGTACCCATGTTTCCGATTCTTCGAAATTGGGAAGCTTTAAGATCATTTCGGAAGAATCTATCGGTTCGGGTATCCGGCGTATTGAATGTGTCACCAAAATGAAGGCTTATGAACAGGGAGCCTTAGATGATGCGCTGCTTAATGATATCAAGGATAAGTTGGCTTTAAAGAATGTGAAAGCCATCGATGCCAAGATTGTTTCGGTATTAAATGAACAAAATCGCTTAAATGCCGAAATTCGTCAACTTAAGGAACAGCTCTTTAATTTGGAGGCTGATGCCTTGGCTAATAAAGCCCATGAAAAAGATGGCAAATTATATTTATTATTGACCTTTGATCATTTCGCTTACAATCTTAAGGATTTTGTTACGACCTTGCAAAATAAACTAAATGGTTTAATTTTGGCAGCTAATGTCGTTGATGATAAGGTATCCTTTGTTGCCGCTGTATCTAATGATTGGCAAAATGCCGGTATCACTGCCAACAACCTGATTAAAAATGTTTGTGCCTTATGTAACGGCAAAGGCGGAGGCCGTAGCGATATCGCCCAAGGCGGCGGTATGGTGAATGGCAATATCGCTGAAATCATGGCCAAAGTTGAAAATGAAGTCCTCTAAGACTTCATTTTATTTTGGGGCTGATGTAAAATGATGAAAAGGAGGTGCTTTATATGGCCAATCAATCAGAAACCATGTTGTTCAGTTCGAAAGAAATTGAACGGGAAAAGCTCAAACAATTACTTAAATCGGTAGAAGACGCTTTAAATGAGCGCGGATATAATGCCATTAACCAAATTTCCGGATATTTGATTTCCAATGATCCGGCTTATATCTCCAGTTATAAGAATGCCCGTACCAACATCCAGCAGGTGGAACGTTACGAAATTATTGAAGAATTGGTCCGTTTCTATCTGGAGAGTGAATAAATGCGGATTTTGGGACTTGATCTTGGCAGCCGAACATTAGGAATAGCTCTTTCGGACAGTGGTGAAAGTATTGCCATGATGAAAGAGACTTTTCGTTTTCCTGAAGACGATTATGCTCAAGCCCTGACGAAAACCATCGAATATATCGATAAATATCAGATTGCCGAAGTGGTTTTAGGCCTTCCTAAACATATGAACGGCGATATCGGCGAAAGAGCTAAGATATCCCTTCAGTTTCGGGATGAGCTTTTAAAAATGCGGACCGTTAAGGTAATTCTTCAAGATGAAAGACTCACAACGACAATGTCTTTGCATACCTTGGCCGCCTTAAATACCTCGGCCAAAAAGCGTAAAGAACGCGTCGATCAATTGGCTGCGTGCCATATCTTACAATCTTACTTGGATGCTAAAAAGAGGAATAATAATGGATAATACAATTTATATTTATGACGATAACGGTCAAGAAAAAGAAATGCAAATTCTTTTGACTTGTGAACTTGAGGGTAACCAATATGTTTTGGTTTATGAAAAAGACCGGGAAGATGAGCTTTATGTTTTTAAATATGACGAAGAAGGTAATTTAGAAGTCTGCAGTGATGAAAATTTAGCCCTTATCGAAGAGGTAGTAGCGGCATTTGAGGATGAAGAAAATGAAGAAGCTTAAAATAATTATTATCTCTTTGCTTATTATTTTGATTGTTTTTTTAAGCGGCGCCTTTTTCTTTGTGCAAAATGCCCTTAAGGTTCATAATGTCGATTCGTCAACTATTATTAATATCGATTCGTCAATGAATCCTCGCGATATTTTTAATGAATTGGCTGAGCTTGAGGTTATCGATAACGGTGATGTAGCATATTACTACTCGCGTTTGCTGCATCCCTATGATTTTAAAGCCGGAGCTTATTATATCCCCCAAGATACCGACATTAACGGTCTTATCGATTATTTAAGCAATGCCGATAATGCCATTAAAAATACGGTGATGATAACTTTTGTCGAAGGGGATTGGCTTAAGGATTTTGCCTTAAAATTTCAAGAAAATACTAACTTGAATGCCGACGAATTAATGGCATACTGGGATGATGAGGCAACAGTCCGTTCTTTGATGGAAGATTATCCTTTTTTGACTGAAGATATTTTCAATGACGGCGTCCGTCATCCTTTGGAAGGCTATTTCTTCCCGGATACTTATGAATTTTATATAGAAACTACAATGGAAGATGTTACCCGACGTCTTTTAGATCAAAGCCTTGTCATCTATGAAAAATATAAGGATGATTTTGCTGAATCTTCGCTTACTATTCATGAAATTTATACTTTAGCGTCGATTGTCCAATATGAAGCATCTTCTTTTGAAGATATGAAGGATGTTGCCGGTGTTTTCTATAATCGTTTAAATGACGGCATGCGCCTACAAAGTTCCGTTACTGTTTGTTATGCCATTGATATTGAACCGGATGAAGACTGGACAGCTTGTGAAACCAATAGTGATTTTGATGATCCATATAATACCTATATGTATGACGGTTTGCCTCCCGGACCGATACTAAATCCGGGTGAGGATGCCTTATTGGCGGTTTTGGAACCTAATGATAATGACTATTACTATTTTATCGGCGATGTTTGTGGTGACGGAGCCGTTCATTTTGCCCAAACTCTTGATGAACATAATGCCAATATCGAGGAATATTTATGGTGTTATTAAAGCGACCTTTATTAATCGGTATCGCCGGAGGCAGTGCCAGCGGCAAAACTTCTTTAGCCAAAAGAATTTATGAGCTTTTTGAAAAAAGCAATTCAGTCATCATTATTAAAGAAGATGATTATTATAAAGAACAGTCGGATGTTCCCTTAAGCGAAAGAGTGAAGGTTAATTATGATCATCCTTTTGCCTTTGATCATGACTTGCTTATCGCCCAGTTACAAGAACTCTATGACGGCAATACTATTCAAAAGCCTATATATGATTATGCCGTTCATAATCGTTCCAAGGAAGTCGAAATTATCCATCCATGTGATGTTATTATCATTGAAGGTCTTTTTGTCTTGGAAAATACTAAATTGCGCAATATGCTCGATATTAAGCTATTTGTGGATACGCCGGCCGATGTCCGCTTTATTCGCCGCTTAATCCGCGATGTCAATGAACGGGAAAGAACCTTACAATCGGTTGTTACCCAATATTTGAATACCGTCAGGATTATGCATGAAGAATTTGTCGAACCATCTAAAAAATATGCTGATTTAATCATTCCCGAAGGGGGTAAAAATGATGTCGCCATCGATATTATCGCTTCGAAAATCAGTAGTATTCTAAACCAAAAAATGGTATAATTTTAGCGTTTCAGCGGAGGGAAAAATGGAAGATAAATTTTATGTGACCGAAGAAGGTCTTAATGATTTAAAAAATGAATTAAATGAACTTATCCATGTAACCCGTAACGAGGTTATTGAAGATTTAAAAGCGGCCCGTGCCCAGGGTGACCTTTCAGAAAATGCCGACTATGATGCTGCCCGTGATCGTCAAGCACAAGTCGAGGCCCGCATTAAAGAACTTGAACATATGATTCGCAATGCCGAAGTCATTGAAGGCAAAAAAAGCTCTAAATTTGTTCGTTTAGGTTCAACGGTGGAACTTCAAGAGATGGATACCGGCAATATTTTGACTTATACAATTGTCGGTAGTGTCGAATCCGATCCTTTGAATGGCAAATTATCTAATGTAACACCTTTAGCCGAGGCTATTTTGGATCAAAAAGTCGGTTCGATTGTTACTGTCGAAGTTGATGCACCGTATGATGTAAAAATTCTTTCGGTTAAATAAAAGGAAAAACAAGATTTATTGACAATAATGAAGCAGGAGAACTGCTTCTTTTTTATGTATAAATTTATTTTTCTCTTTTTAATTATCATCAATCTCTTATTATATTTTTTGTTATTGAAAATTGATAATGGTAAACAAGCTTATACTCCTGAAAAGCCGGCTTTCTTTATGCCCCTGCAAATAAAAGAACTTGAGGAAATTGATAAGGAAAATTTTCATCTTGAAGACTATCTTGTCTTTATCGGCCATGACGGAGCCTATCGTTATACTTTAAATGAAAGCTCTCTAGATTTGGAAATCACTTTAGATGACGGTAGCAAAGATAATTATCAATATGACTTAAGTTATAAAAAAGAAGCAGAACCACTTATTCATACTGTTTATGTTCCCATAGAAAGGGATAATAGTCTTATATATGATACTTATGCCAATGCTGATAAAGAAATTAAGGATGAAGAACCTGAAACCATCGAAGAAGAAGATGGTACTTTTACATTTAGCGGCTATCATGATATAAATCTTAAACTTGGCTCCAGCATTGATGATCTAAGATATGCCTTGTCTAAAGATATTATTAGTGATAAGGCTTTGAGCATTGACTATTCGGAAGTAAATACCGATGTTTTGGGCGTCTATACAGCTTATTATCTTGTGGATGATACAAGCTATAGCGTTAAGGTATATATCACGGAGTAAGCTTATGTTTTATCGGATTTTACTTTTATTATTGATTGTCTTTTTAATTATTTCTTTTAATTATTCTGTTGAACCCTTGGTCTTTGAAAAAACGGAATATATTGAAGTTGAAGTACGGGGGGCCGTCTTAAATCCCGGTATTTTTAAATTGGAAAGAGGCAGTAATTTTGCTGATCTTAAAGAATTATTGATTTTGGATGAAAATGCCGATTTAAGTTCCTTTGCCGATTTGAGAGCCTTATACCAGGGCGATCTTTTATCTATTCCTTATATTCAAGAAAATAAAAAGATATCTATTAATAATGCCAGTTTGGAGGAGCTTGATACCTTGCCCGGTATTGGTATTAAAACAGCGGAAAAAATAATCGCATATCGTCAAAGCCATGGCGGATTTAAAACCTTAGAGGAAATTCAAAATGTTTCAGGAATTAAAGAAAAGACTTTCGCTAAACTTAAAGACCTTATCACTCTTTAAGACTTTTTTGGCTATTTTAACATTATTGACATTTCCTTCCTTGAGACTTTTGTTTCT
This sequence comes from uncultured Erysipelotrichaceae bacterium, assembly GCA_944325255.1. GTDB lineage: Bacteria > Bacillota_I > Bacilli_A > Erysipelotrichales > Erysipelotrichaceae > CALUZH01. The sequence goes on along the minus strand of CALUZH010000029.1, from coordinate 77,500 downwards.
ATGGGGACTATATTTTTTTATCTTGGACCGCTATGCTTTTTATATATTTATTCCTTTGGCTTTAATCACGCTTTTAAGGCTTAATTTAAATCCATATATTTTAAATATCGGCATTGTTTCAGCAATTGAAGAAGACTACTATATTGTAAGAAAACCTTTATATAATGTCATTCTTCATAGTGATGAAAATTTAAATTATGGGGATTTACTTTATTTTGAAGGGGCAGGCAGCGATCTTAAAAAAGCCAAGTCTTACAGTGATCTGCGCAAGGGCATCTATTGGGAAATTGAAGCAGACAGTGTTGAGGTATTAAAAACCAATAATTCGCTGAGAAAAATGGTCTATGAAAGGCTTGATAACTTAAATAATGAAAGATTGAAGGCCTATCTTAAAAAGGCTTTTTATTATGAAAATGACTATGATAATCTCTCGTCATTTTTTATCAATAGCGGCTTTGCCTATTATTATTTTTTGCGTTATATTCAAGATCGCTGGCGAAAAAAGAAGATAATTATCCCTCTTATCATTGCTCATAGCTTATTATTTGGTATCCAAAATCATATTATCCTATTTACTTTAAGCGCATTGGCTAAATATTTAACGCAAGATAAACTTTCAAGAATTACCTTGCTTATGGGATTAATTATCATCTTAAATCCTCTTTGGCTTTACTCTTATACCTTTAGCTTGCCGCTTTTATTTCGTTTATTTGCTGTCTTTGCCACACCTTTGAGGTTTAGGACTTTTCTTTTAATTGTACAAAGCTTGTTGTTTGGGCAAATAAGCCTCTTCAGGACGCTTTTTTACCGTTTTTATATTGGTTTATTGGCATTTATTTACTTAGCTTCCTGGCTTGTTTTGATTGTTCCTTCTTGGGGTCTTTATTATCTTAAAATAATGGATTTTATTACTTATCTGGCTGATTATGATTGGGTCTTAAAGGGGAAAATCAGTCTATTGATAGTTTTAATGATTATTTTATTTATTTATGGTTTTCTAAAGATCGGGCGATATATTCAAAGCTTATTAGTTATTTTTACGCTATATTTTCATCTTTCATCACCATATATTAGCGTCAGTTTTATTGATGTAGGGCAGGGGGATGCGATTTTAATTCATGATGCTTTTTTACAAAATACTATTCTTATCGATACGGGATCGCCATATCAATATTACAAACTGGAAAATTATCTCAATGACTTGGGAGTGAGGGAAATTGATTACTTGATTATCACTCATAATGATGATGATCATAGCGGCAATATCGCAAGTTTATTAAATGATTATATTGTTCAAGAAGTAGTTACAAGCGCTAGGGATATAGAAGTTGGACCCTTTTATTTTAATAGTTTAAATAATCCTATATATGATAATGCCAATGATAATAGTCTTGTCTATTATTTAAAAATTGATCAATTAGCTTTTTTATTTACCGGGGATATCGGTAAAGAAACGGAAGCTGATATATGGCGGAAATCCGGACCCTTTGCGGTTGATATATTAAAATTAGCCCATCATGGGTCTGCTACTTCTTCATCTCTTGCTTTCTTAAATAATATTAATCCGCAAATCGCGATTGCCTCGACATCGGGAATGTACAATCATCCTTCATCCGAAGTTGTTGAAAATCTAAAGAGCTTAGATATTAAAATGCTCACAACGAAAGACAGCGGCAGTATTCGTTTTTATTTGCCTTCCTACATTCAGTTTTACACGACCGCAAAGGGAGAATTTGGTATAATATTCAAAGAATGATTTATCTTTTATATGGTGATGAAACTTATTTAATAAGGCAAAGGATCAATGAGCTGGTCGCCGACACAAGGGCTTTAAATGTTGAAACTTTTGATGGTGATGCTCCCGGTTTTCAATATCGGGATTTTCTTGATGCCTTAAACAATATTCCGCTTTTTGCCGAAAAACAATTTGTTCTTTTTCGTAATCCTCCTTTTTTAATTAATAAGTTAAATGATCAAAAAATCGAAAATGAACTTTTATCTTATGCTCAAAATCCGGCATACAGTACCGAACTTATCCTATATAATGAAGGATGTAATTTTAATACCGCTTTAAGTTTATATAAGGCTTTTTTAAAAAATGCTAAATGCGAAACATTTAAGCTTTTGGATAACCGCTCTTTTTATCAAAATGCCAAAAATATGATCAAGAATGCCAAAATATCGATTGATAATGAAGCTCTTGACTATCTTATTAATGCCTGTAACGGTAAACTCAGTTCTTTATATCAATTTATTCCGCTTTTAAAGCTCTATGGCGAGCCTTTAAATATTCATAGTATTACTTATCTCGTTAATCGCAATATTGAAGATAACAGCTTTAAATTGGTCAATGCCATCAATTCCAAAGATTTATCTTTATCCTTAGCTATTTTAAAAGATCTTTATGATAGCGGCACGCCACCGCAGCTTATTATTGCCTCTTTGGCCTTTCAATTTCGTTATCTTTTCCAAGTTGCCTATTTAAATGAAGAGGGCATGACCTTTGCCCAGATCAAAAATCAAAGTAATACCAAATCCGATTATCGTCTGCAAATGGCTCTTAAGACCGTGGAAAAACAAAATTCCCAAGATCTTTTAGGCGGCCTTGCAGCCTTAAGCAACTTGGATTATGATCTAAAAAATGATGATGATCTTGATCCTTTAAATAAACTCGAAATTTTCATAATTAAATATATAAAGGGGATTTATGCAAGCAATTAAAGATATTTACCGCATCGGTTACGGTCCAAGTTCTTCCCATACAATCGCTCCTAAAAGAGCGATGGATTTTTTTGTTTCCCAATATGGCTTATTGGATGAATATATTGTTGACTTATACGGATCTTTGGCTTTGACAGGCAAGGGCCACCACACCGATGATATTATTAAAAAATCTGTACTTGATAAAAAAATAACCATTAATTTTAATTATGATAATCTTGAAAACAAGATGATTATTAAGGGCTTTAAAAATCATCATTTAGTTGATGAGTGGGAAGTATTATCGCTTGGCGGCGGCAGCATCCGAATTGATAAATATGATAGTGGCGATGAAAAAGAAATCTATCCCCACCATAACTTTAATGATATTAAAAAATATCTCCAAGATCATAATCTTGATCTTTTGACTTATATTCTTTCATTTGAACCCGATCTTTTTGAACATCTTGATATGGCATTAAAGATGATGATTGAGGAGATTGATCGTGGTTTAAATAGTGAAGGCCTTTTAAATAAAGAACTTAATTATTATCGGGTGGCCAAAGGCTTATTGAAAGAAGCCAAAGATGATGATAGTCGTTTAATTGCCTATGCTTATGCCGCCGGGGAAGAAAATGCCGCCGGGCATATGGTATGTACGGCTCCGACTTTAGGCTCTTGCGGCATTGTTGCATCCTTGATGTATTATTTATATCAAAAAGGTACTGCCAGAAAATCCTTGTTGGAAGCCTTGGCAGTAGGCGGTTTATTCGGTAATCTCATTAAAGAAAATGCCTCAATATCCGGGGCTTTGGGAGGTTGTCAAGCGGAAGTCGGCACTGCATGTTCCATGGCGGCGGCGATGATTTCTTACTTGAATAAGGCAGCGCTAGATGAAATTGAATATGCCGCGGAAGTGGGTATTGAACATCATTTAGGTTTAACCTGTGATCCGGTATTAGGCTATGTCATTGTTCCATGCATTGAACGCAATGGGGTAGCCGTTTTAAGAGCCTTTGATGCCGCAAAAATTGCGCATAATTTATTAAAGGTCAAAAAGAATCTTATCGACTTTGATACCGTTGTGGCATCAATGAAAGATACGGCTGATAAAATTCCTAATGAATTAAAGGAAACCAGTCTGGGTGGTTTGGCTTTGAGGTATCGTCATGGCAAATGTTGAATTATTGGCTCCGGCCGGTTCTTTAGATATTTTAAAAGCGGCCATATTATGTGGAGCTGATGCCGTATATATCGGTGGTAAAAATTTTGGTGCTCGGGCCTATGCCCAAAATTTTAATCATGATGAAATCATTGAAGGCGTGAATTTTGCTCATCACTATGGGGCGCGGGTTTATGTCACCATGAATACTTTATTAAACGAATATGAGCTTGAGGCAGCCTTAAAAGAAGTTGACTTTCTCTATCATGCAAAAGTCGATGCCCTCTTGATACAAGATTACGGCTTATATCATGAAGTATCTAAGGCCTATCCTGACTTTGAACTGCATGCTTCTACACAAATGCATATTCATAATCTTGAAGGGGTTAAAAGCTTACAAAAGTTAGGTTTTAAAAGAGTTGTTTTGGCCAGAGAGACCAGTCTTGAACTAATCTCTGAAGCTTGTAAACAGGACATTGATATTGAAGTTTTTGTCCACGGGGCGATATGTGTAAGCTATTCGGGACAATGTCTTATGTCTAGTGCCATGTTTAAGCGCAGTGGCAATAAGGGGATGTGTGCCCAATGTTGCCGCTTGCCTTATAAACTTTATGATGAAGATAGTAAGTCTTTTCTTGATAGTGACCAGCCTTACTTTCTTTCGCCGCGCGATATGAATCTTTTACATCATATACCGGAACTTATTAATGCCGGAGTCCGTTCTTTAAAAATCGAAGGACGAATGAAGAAAAAGGCCTATGTTTGTTATGTGACATCATTATATCGGGCCGCTATTGATGCTTATTATGAAGGCAAAGCATTTCAATATACCGAAGCGATGGATCATCAGTTACATAGTCTTTTTCAACGCAATTTCACTGATGCTTATTTAACTAATAATCCGGATACACCTTTTTTTGCCAGCAAACATCCTAATCATCAAGGCACAGAATTAGGTGAAGTTGTCGCATTTAAAGGGCATTCAGCTTATATCAAGCTTGCTGACTCATTGGCGCAATTTGACGGTATTCGCTTTTTAAACGGCCATGATGACGGCTTAATGATTAATTATTTATATCTTGATGATAAACTTATCAATCAAGCCAAGGCCGGGGATATTGTAAGAGTTGATATTCCATTTAAAGTTAAGGTCCATGATTCGGTAATCAAGACCAGTGATTATCATTTTGAAGCATCTTTCGATCATCTGGATAATCGTCATAATTTGGGACTTAAGCTTGAAGTTATAGCCAAAATCGGTGATCATCTTAAAATCAAAGGCCATTACAAGGATTTAAATATCCAAGTCGAAAGCTTGGAAATTCTAGAAAAAGCGACAAAGCTAAATGCCCAAAAAGAAGATATCTATCGTCAATTGAATAAACTAAATGATACTCCATACTATATTGAAGATATTACTTATGATCTTGATGATGTTTTTATACCCAATAAAATTCTTAATAATTTAAGAAGAGAATTAATCGCAAAGATGGATGCCTTACGGGCGTCAAGCTTTAAACGTTTTAATAATATCTATGCCTTTTCCTATCGTCCTTTAAATAAAGGCTTAAATGCCAAGCTTATTCAAAGAGCTTCTTATCTATATGCCGATAAGCAAAAATATCATTGTCTTCCGGTAATTAATCCTGCAAGTCATTATCTTGATGATAATTATCTTACGGTAAGCGAGGCCGGCGGCATCTTTTTAAATGCTGAACATAAAATAGCTTATTATACTTTAAATATCACTAACTCTTCGGCCTTGGCTTTTTTTCGGCGATTGGGTTTTGAAGCCGTCATCCTTTCAACGGAATTAAATGATAATGAGCTTGCTGCCTTACTTAAAAACTATCACGATAAATATAATGATGATTATTGTCCGCATATTTTAAAAAGGGGTAAAAGGACATTGATGTATCTTCATATGGATCCTTTTAAAAATTGGGAAAATCGCCATCTTTCTTTAGTCTTTAAAAAGGATAAATTTAATATTTCCCGAAAAGATATTACGGAAATTCGCGAAAGTAAAGATTATTATCGCGAAAATAAGCATTTTCAAGACTTGGAGATTCTTGATGATTAGTCTTAAGTTTAGGAATTTTGTTATAATTAGAAAGCGTAATCAAGGAGGAATCCGTGTTTTTAAAAAGAATAGAAATTCAAGGTTTTAAGTCCTTTGCCGATCGCATAGCTATTGATTTTGAAAGTCCTTTTACCGGTGTTGTCGGACCTAACGGCTGCGGTAAAAGTAATATAGTCGATGCGATAAGGTGGGTATTGGGTGAACAGAGCATCAAATCCCTGCGTGGTGAAAAAATGACCGATATCATCTTTGCCGGCAGTGCTGATCGCAAGGCCCAAAATATGGCTGAAGTTACCTTGGCTTTTGATAATCATGAACATTATCTAAATACTGAAAGTGATGAGGTTGAAATTACCCGAAGGATCTATAATACCGAGCAGGATGCCGAATATCTTATTAACCGCCAGCAGGTTCGTTTAAAGGATGTCATTGATCTTATACTGGATACAGGTTTGGGCAAGGATTCTTTGTCGATTATATCACAAGGCAATATCCAATCTTTTGCCGAAGCCCGACCATATGAGCGACGCGGTATCTTTGAAGATGCTGCCGGTGTCAGCAAGTATAAAAAAAGAAAGAGTGAATCACTTTCGCGGCTTGAACGAACAAAGCTCAATCTTGATCGTACTTATGATATCTTGCAAGAATTGGAACGTCAGGTTATACCTTTGGAACGCCAGGCTAAAAAAGCGATTAAATATCGCGAAAATAAAAAGCGTTTGACGGAAATCGAAGTTGCTGTCTTGGTTGATGATATTGCTTATTACCAAAAAGCCAAGGCCGAGATTGAAGAAAAAATCGCGATTTGTGAAAACAATGTCACTTTAAGCGAAGGGACTGTCCAGATCCAAGAAAATGCCATGGCTGATGACAAAAGTCGTCTCCATGAACTGGATAAGGAAATAGCCGACCTGCAAGATCGGCATTTTAAAGTAGTTAATGAAATTCAAAGCCTTGAAAAACGCAAGGTTGAATTTGATGAAAAACGTAAATATCTAATCGAAAGCGGCAGTGACGATGATAAGATTAATGCCTTAAATGAGCTGATTGCTTCGTCAAAACTTGAATATGAAGACCGGCTTAATCGTTTGGATAAGCTCAATAACGAATTGTCTCTCATTTCTAACGAACTTGAAGATACAGCCTTTGCATTATCTGATGCAACTTTAAAAAAAGAAGAAGCGGCAGCCAATCTTAGACGCTTAGAAAATCGTTTAGATCTTTTGACAAATCTTTTAAAAGATCCTTTTTCATCCCGCTCCCAAGCCGGGGTTGGGGCCATTATGCAAAATAAGGAAAGTCTTAACGGTATTCTGGGAGTTGTCGGCCAAGAACTTCATCCTTTGCCAAACTATGCATCGGCGCTTTCGGTCGCCTTAGGTGGGGCAATGTACAATATTGTGACGGAAGATGAAAAAGCAGCCCGTGAAGCCATTGCCTTTTTAAGAAAGAATCAAAGCGGCAGGGCTACATTTTTACCCTTAACGGTCTTAAAAGCCCGAAGTGTTGCTGCCGATCATTTACTTATATGTAAGCACAGTGAAGGATATCTTGGAACGATGGCTGACTTTGTTTCATCAGATGATGCATTTAAGATGGTTTCAATGTCCTTGTTGGCTAATGTCTTAGTTACCGAAAATTTGGAAAGTGCCAATAAATTGGCCCGTCTTTTAAATTATAATTATAAGATTGTTACCTTAGATGGCGATGTCGTACATCGTGGCGGATCGATGACCGGGGGTAAAAATAAAAATGAAAGCTCTCTAATTACTGCCAATCAAGAAAAATCCGACATTGAAAAACAGCTTCTAAGTGTTAAAGCTCAAGCTGAAATAGAAGCTAAAAACTATGCCCGTCTTGGGGAAAAGAAATCCCGTCTTGAGGGTGAGTTGACCGCCAAAAGGATCGCTATTGCCCAACTTGAGCCGGTAGTCGAAGCAAAAAAAGCCAAATATCTTAAATTGGAAAATGATTTAGCCGCCCTCAATCCGCAAAAAGAAGGGGATAATATCACGGAAAATGCTGCTTTAAAAAAGCTTTCCTCAGCTTATGCGCTTCGTGATGATTTAGCTAATGCATTGAAGAATAAAAAAGAATTGCGCTTGCGTTTAAGCAATGAAGTAGATCGCAATGACCAGCAAATGCGCCAATTGCGCAGTAAATTATCTGAAGCCAATAAAAGCTTAAGAAGCCTCAGCAGTGATAATGCGACCCTTAATGCCAAACTGGAATATGATCTCAAGCGTTTGGCTGATACCTATGAAATGACCTATGAATATGCCAAAGATCATTATCATATGGATATTGATGAAGAGCTTAAAAATGAAGTTAAAGTATTACGTAATTCGCTTCAAAATATGGGATCAGTTAATATGAATGCTCCTGAAGAATATGCGGAAGTTAAAGAACGTTATGACTTTACCAAAAAGAATTATGATGATTTAATTGCTTCAAGAGATAAGATACTAAAAGCTATTGAAGAGATGGATGTCATAATGAAGAAACAATTTTTGGATACCTTCAATAAAATAAATAATGAATTGAATGATACATTTAAAGCCTTATTTGGTGGTGGCAAGGCCAAATTGGTATTGGAGGATGAAAATGATATCCTCAATACCGGCATTGATATCGATGTCCAACCACCCGGCAAGGCAGTCAAATCCATTCGTCTTTTCAGTGGTGGGGAAAAGACATTGATTGCGATATGTGTATTATTTACGATTTTAAAGATTCGTCCGGTTCCGCTCATAGTCTTTGATGAAGTGGAAGCTGCCCTTGACCAGGCCAATGTGGAAAGATTTGCCAAATATATCAAGACGCTTTCTAAGCAAAGTCAATTTATCATTATTACCCATCGTCCGGGTACCATGGCTCAATGTGACGTTTTATACGGGGTCACGATGCAAAAAAGGGGAGTTTCGCAAATGCTTAAAGTAAAATTGGTTGAAGCCATATCAATGGCCGAAAAGGAGGAAGGAAATGAGCTTTCTTGAAGGCTTAAAGGAAAAATTCACACTTTTTAAAGATCAAAATGAGTATCTCAACGGCTTTAGAAAGACCGGTAATTTTTTAAATGCCAAGCTTGATAATGTTTTAAGCAACGCCAACTTAGATGATGATTTTATGGAACGCTTAATGGTCACCTTGATTGAATGTGACTTAGGTTACAAAACCGCCCAAAAAATCTGTGATAAATTCTATAATCATCTCAAAAATTATCCCAGCATTTGGCAACTTGACTTAATGGATATTTTAACGGAACTTATCGCTAATACTTACAAGGAAGTTCCCGATACCCCGATTAGCTATAATGATAACGGACCTACGGTTATTTTGATGGTCGGCGTCAACGGTTCGGGCAAGACTTCAACAATTGCCAAACTAGCTAAAATGTACCTTGATGAAGGCAAAAAGGTGGCAGTGGTTGCCGGGGATACTTTCCGGGCCGGAGCCGTTAAACAATTAAATGAATGGGCCGAGCGTTTAAATATCGATATTGTAGCCGGCAAAGAGAATATGGACCCCAGTGCCGTACTGGTTGACGGTTGCCGTTTCGCCAAAAGTCATGATATCGATATTCTTTTATGCGATACGGCCGGTCGCTTACAAAATAAGGCTAATTTAATGGCTGAATTGGCGAAGATGAAAAGGGTAGTAGCTAAAGAAATTGTCGGAGCGCCGCATAATACCTGGCTTGTCTTGGATGCCAATACTGGCCAAAACGGCCTTTCTCAAGCCTTACTTTTTAATGAGGTAACCAAACTTGACGGTATTATTTTAACCAAGATGGATGGTACTTCAAAAGGGGGTATTGTCATCGCCATCAAGGATAATCTTGGTATCCCGGTAAGATTTATTACTTTTGGGGAAGGGGTCGATGACTTGAAGGCCTTCGATCTTGATGCATATCTTTATGCCATCATTGGGGAAATTCATGAACATTAATGATCGTCTTTATGCTGTTTATCTTATAGATTATTACGGTCCCTTGCTTACCGAGCATCAGTTAGCTATCTTAAATGAATATTATGACAATGATTTATCGATGCAGGAAATCGCGGAAAATCATCAAATTTCCAAAAGTGCGGTTGCCGACATCATTAAACGTTCATTCAATCAATTGCAAACATATGAAAATAAACTTCATTTGCTCACAAAAGCCCGTAAACGTGAGATAATAATCCAAGAGCTGTTGTCTAAGGATGATCAAGAGATAAAGACCTTAGCCGGCAAATTGAAAGAATTAGAATTAGGAGAATAAATTATGTCGAAAGTTATCGCTGTAAATTCCGGAAGTTCCTCATTGAAATTTCAGCTTTTCCAAATGCCTGAAGAAAAGGTTTTGGCCAGCGGCATAGCCGAACGCATCGGTATCCATGGTTCCAATTTTGCCGTTACTATTAACGGTGAAAAGTTTACCGCCCATCAAGATATTCCCAATCATGATGTAGCAGTAAGTTTATTGTTGGAATCCTTGGTAAAACATGGTGTCGTTGAAAGCCTTGATGAGATTGAGGCGGCCGGCCATCGCATCGTTCAAGGCGGGGCATATTTTAAAGAATCGGTCCTGGTTGATGAAGATGTTGTTTCTAAAGTCGATGAACTTAGTGAACTTGCGCCTTTGCACAATCCCGGTCATTTAATTTGTTACCACGCTTTTAAACATGCCTTGCCGCATATTCGCCATGTCTTTGTCTTTGATACGGCCTTTCATCAAACTATGGGTCCGGAATCTTATCTATTTCCGGTACCTTATGAATGGTATACCGATTATAAGATTCGCCGCTATGGTGCTCATGGTACATCCCATCAATATGTCGGTCAAAGAGTTGCCGAATTAATGCATAAGGATTTTAATTCCATGAGTATTATTACTTGTCATTTAGGCAGTGGTGCATCGATTAGTGCAATTAAAAACGGAAAGTGTATTAATACTTCCATGGGTTTGACACCGCTTGGCGGTATTATGATGGGCACAAGATGCGGGGATATTGATCCGACGGTGGTCTACTATATGATGAAAAAGCTTAACTGTTCAAGCGATGATATGGATACCTATCTCAATAAAAAGTCCGGAATGCTTGGAGTATCCGGGATTTCAAGCGATTGTCGGGATATTCAAAAAGCTAAGGCTGAAGGCAATGAAAGGGCTAGATTAGCACTTGATCTTTATGTTAACCGCATCATTAATGTGATCGGGGGATATTATATGCAACTCGGTCATGTTGATGCCGTTGTTTTTACTGCCGGTGTCGGTGAAAATGATTATAAAATGCGGGCCTCCATTATGGAAGCTATGCAAGAAGGGCTGGGACTCTCCATTGATTATGAAACTAATGCGGATATCCATGGCGAATCATGTATTACCAAAGATGATTCCCAAGTTGCCGTATGGGTTATTCCAACCAATGAAGAGCTTATGATTGCCCGAGATACCGTTAGAATCGTAGGTTTAAATTAATATGTTTACAAAATTTTCTGTTCCGATCATTGAAAATCAAAACATTTGTATCTTCCGCCACAGCCAGCCTGATGGCGATGCCGTATGTTCACAATTGGCACTTAAGGCCTGGATCGAACAAAATTTCCGTGATAAGACTGTCAAAATTATGGGTCATGACTTATTTGATGCTTATCCATATGTTGATGAAGTTGATGATGAATTCATCAAATCCTCTTTAGCCATTGTATTGGATACCGCTAATCGGGAACGCATTGACGATGATCGCTATAAATTGGCTAAGAAAGTTATGAAAATTGATCATCATCCGGTGGTTGATGACTTTGGCGATATTAATATTGTCAATACCCGCTCTGCCGCGACAGCGGAACTATTAACCATTTTATTCTTGGATGGTGATGTCATCGGTTATCGAGTTAATGAGGAATGTGCCAAGTATCTTTATGCCGGTATCTTATATGATACTCAAAGTTTTACTACCTCCAATACCAGTCAATGGACCTTAAATGCCGCTTCTTCTTTAGCTGAAACCGGTATTGATATTAATCAACTATATACTAAGGTCTTTAATAAATCCCTTAATTCTTTTAATTCTGCCACTAAGATCCGCCAAAAACTTCAATATAGTGATGGGGTAGGTTATGTGATTATGAACGCAGAAGAACTGAGTGAGCTTGGTATATCACCTGTTGAAGCCAAACGTTGTGTTTCTGAATTTAATAATGTTGATGAATTGAAGATCTGGTTGATTGCTTGTGAAATGGCAAAGGGCAGCTTTGATATTTCCATGCGCTCGAAAAAAGATTATGTAATTAATGAGCTTGCAGCCTCCTTTAACGGTGGGGGACATGCCAATGCCTGTGGCATTAAAGGCTTAAGTTTGGCTGAGGTCAATAATGTCATCAAAGAAGCTATAAGCCTTGTGAAAACAATTGATATTAAGGATTAAAAAAGCTATAATCATTACAGGAGGAATTAAAAATGGAAAATTTGAATAAGAAAACATTGGTCGAAGTAATTTCCGATAAAACCGGCATGACCAAAAAGAGTGCTACGGAAGTTGTTGACTTAGTTTTAGAAACTGTTGCCGATACATTAAAGGACGGTGGAAAAGTAGATTTATCAGGATTTGGTAAATTCGAAGTTAAAGTACGTAATGCTCGTACCGGAATTAATCCTGCTACTCGCGAAACAATTCAAATTCCGGCTACTAAGGTGCCTAGCTTCAAACCGGCAAAAGCCCTTAAAGATTTAGTTAAATAGTTTATGATGCTCCATATTTATGGAGCTTTTTTATTATTATATCTACTTCGCATAATCTATATTATGCAACTTTTATAGATTATAAAAAGGAGATCAAACATCTCCCCTTATATAAGATATTTTTTATATGATGTTCCGATTGGCGGTTTTTCAATAGCGAAATAATCGGCAATCGTTGCCCCGATATTAGCAAAGCTATTTCCTTCAGGAAGCATTTTGGAGTCTTTAAATGTTTTTGAATAAATAAGCCAAGGGATCATTTCTCTTGTATGATCTGAGCCCTTCCAAGTCGGATCATTGCCATGATCGGCTGTAATCATTAAAATATCATCATCTTTAAGCTTTAACAGCAGTTCCTTAAGCAATTCATCAAAGGCTACCAATTCTCTTGCATATCCGTCCGGATTGCGGCGATGTCCCCATTTAGCATCAAAGTCCACCAAATTGACAAAACATAAGCCATTAAAATCTTCATTGCATACTTCAATTGTCTGTTTCATTCCTTCGACACTGGATGTGGAATGAAGAGCTTTAGTTATACCGCGGGTATTAAAAATATCATTTATTTTACCGATGCTTATAACATCATAACCAACAGCCTTTAGATCATCGAGAATGGTTTTGCCTGTCGGATCCAAGGCATAGTCATGACGATTGCTGGTGCGGGTAAAATTAGCGGCTGAATCGCCGATAAACGGACGGGCAATTACCCTTCCGACACGCCACTTTTTTTTCATAGTTACCTCACGGGCGATTTTACAGGTACGATAGATTTCATCTAAACCGAATAATTCTTCATGGGCCGCTATCTGCAAAACCGAATCGGCTGATGTATAAATTATCATCTCCTTGGTTTTTAATTGTCTTTCTCCTAATTCTTTGATAATTTCGGTACCTGATGCGGCATAATTGCCGATAAATTGATGGCCGCTCAATCTGGATAATTCATCTATCAATTCTTGGGGAAATCCGCTGTCGGTAAAAGTCACAAAGGGCTCGGTTGTTAAAACACCGCAAATTTCCCAATGACCGGTCATCGTATCTTTGCCGATAGATTGTTCATGTAGACGCGTTATATAGGCTTTAAAGCTATCCTTAGAAGGATTTCCTAAAACGGATGTCAAATTACATAAGCCAAGACTTTGAAGCACAGGGATGCGATATTTGCCCTCAGTAGCCTTAAAGATATGGGATAAAGTATTGGCACCTTCATCACCATAAGTTTTGGAACTTTCGTCATAGCCGACTCCCAATGAGTCAATGACAATTAAAAAGATTCTTTGTTTTTGCATAATTAATCCTTTCTGGCCAGCGGATGGGCCTTCAAATAAGCCTCTTTAAGATGGCTTGTTTCCACATGGGTATAAATTTCGGTAGTAGCGATTGAACTGTGTCCTAAAAGTTCCTGAATGACCCTTAAGTCACATCCTCCAAGCAAAAGATGGGTCGCATAAGAGTGTCGTAATTTATGGGGCGTCAAAGCTTTTTTAATACCCAGTTCTAAGCATTTAGAACGTAATAACTTTTCTACATATTGGCGATACAAGGGTTTGGAGCGGGGATTGATAAAAAAGTATTTGCTATTCCCCTTTAGCCAAATTTGGCGAATCTTAAGATATTCTTTTAAACATATGAGGGTTTTAGAAGGTATAGGAATAAGTCTTTGCTTATCACCCTTCCCGATTACCGTCAATATTGCATCATTAAAGTTAATATTACTTGCTTCGAGCAAACAGCACTCCCCCACTCTCAGACCACAACCGTAAATAATCTCCAACAGGGCATGATCTAAAATATCTTTGGGTTTATCGCTGAACGAATTCATCAATAATTCGATTTCTTCTTCATTGGCATAAAGCGGTAAATGAGCCGGTGTTTTTTCACTTCTTAAAGTAATGCTGGGATCTTTAAGATCATATTTAAAGCTGATGAAATTATGAAAGCTTTTAATTGCCGATAAATGGCGATTAAGTGAGTTATTATTGAGCATATGGCGCAATTGATTCAAATAATGGTTAATTAAAGCTGCATCGATATCCTCAATATTATTAATTCCCTCTTCATTTAAATAAATAAGATATTTTTCCAGATCGGCCAAATAGGCTTTGATCGTGGCATCAGCCTTGCCGCTGGCCATTTTTAAATAGCGACGGTATTCTTCAAAAGCCTTATCATTTTTCATAGCTAGCCTTAGCTTTTTCAATCAATTTTTGAGCTGCATCAAGGGCGGCCTTATCACTGACTGAGGATGCCATGATCGCTAATTCCTTAATGCGTTCTTCATAGCTTAATTCCCTAATATGAGTTGTAGTTTGGTCTTTATCATCCGTTTTATAAATAAATAGATGCTGGTCGGCAAAGGCGGCTACCGGCGCTAGGTGTGTTATTGCCAAAACCTGTGCTTGTTTGGCAATTGTCGCCATTTTTTGGCCGATAGTAAAGGCTACTTTGCCACTGACACCGCTGTCAATTTCATCAAATACCAAAAGTGATGTTTGATTAAGGGCCGAAAAAATCGTTTTAAGTCCCAGCATAACCCGTGATATTTCCCCGCCGCTGGCAACTTTGACCAAAGGTTTTAAATCTTCACCACGATTTAAAGAAATTAAAAATTCGATATTATCAATGCCATCTTCACTAAGCTCTTTTTCCTTAAAATCAACTTGGAATGAAACATTTGGCAACATAAGATCATGAAGTTCGGCAATAATCTTAGTTTCCAAATTTTTAGCGGCAGCTTTTCTTATCTTAGATAGTTTATTTGCCGCATTATAGGCCTTATCATATAATTCATTAATTCTTTTTTGACTTAATTCAATATATTCTTCCCGATTTTCAAATTGTTTGATCTTAGTACTTAATTCATCTTGATATTGTAAAAGCTCGGCAACATTTTTGCCATATTTGCGTTTCAAACGATTAATAGTATAAAGTCTTTCTTCAATCTGATTAATCTCTTCCGGCGAAATATCATATTGTTTATAGAAATCATCAATCGAAGATAATTGATCATCAAGAGTATAATAAATATCATTTATCGTATTAAAGACCTCATGCAATTCATCGATTTCACCCAAGAGTTTTCGCAAGTCATAAAGCTTGGTCTTGATGCCCTCATCACCATCAGCCAAATATTTAATTCTTTCTAAAATATCCAAATGTTTTTGCGCACTTTTATAACGTTTTTCTGATTTTTGTAATTCTTCTTCTTCATCAATATCTAATTTGGCAGCATTCAATTCTTCCAAAACGAATTTAAAATATTCCAAATCTGATAAATTATAGTCAGTCTTTAAGTAAGCATCGAAATTCTTCTTTTCTTGATACCAGTCATGATATAGTGTTTGATAGTCTTTAAGCATTTTTGTATCATCGCTATAGCGATCCAAAAGACCCAAGTGTTTTTTAGCATTTAATAAAAAAGCATTTTCTTTTTGCGAATGAATATCAATCTCTTCCTTTAAAAGCCGACTCAAGAAGTTTAAGGTAACGGCCGTATCATTAATCCTGATGGTATTTTTACCATCCTTGGCTATGGTGCGTCGAATAATCAAATCATCGCTTAAATCAATCGCAAAATCGTTTTCTTCCAAGATATTAAGCATGCGTTCATTGATATCAAAAACCCCTTCAATGATGGCCTTATCCCCTTTTTTGCCGACAAAGGCTGTATCAGCACGCTCGCCACATAAGCAGGTTAAAGCGCCGACAATAATTGATTTGCCGGCACCTGTTTCCCCTGTAAAAACCACAAAACGATCAGCAAAATCGATCTGCAAATCATCAATGATGGCATAGTTTTTGATATGCATGCTTTTTAACATAATTTATACCTTGACTGTCTTTAAAAATGTAAGGGGATCAATTCCCAACTCTTCTCTGATTTGACGACTGCTTCCTTGTTGCGGATAAAGATCGGGAATAGCGCAGATATGAAGATTAACTTTTTGATTATTTAAAGCATAATATTCGCCAATCGCCGAACCTAAACCTCCGCTTAAAATACTTTCTTCATAAACATATATTTCTTTGCCGCTTAAGGCTAATTCATCAAGCATTTGATGATCTAGCGGTTTAATAAAACGGCAATTTATAAGATCATAAGGATTTTCGCTTTCATTAATCAATTTAAGCAATTCATTAACATCATTTCCATAAGTCAAAATAACCGATTTACTACTATTATTCTTTAAAAGATAATCCCATGTTCCTATGGCGATTTCCGCAATATCTTCATTATTACCTTTATAGTAGACATTGCCGCGCGGATATCTTATAGCGAAGGGATGAGCTTGATTAAAGGCCGTATATAAGAGCTTTTCCGTTTCTTCGGCATCTTTACCTTGAGCGATAATAAGATTCGGCAAAGGCCTTAAAATACCGATATCAAAGATACCATGATGAGTTTCACCATCATCGCCAACTAAGCCGGCCCTATCGATGCCGATAACTACCGCTAAGTCCATTCGACAAACATCATGATTTATTTGATCATAGGCTCTTTGCAAGAAAGATGAATAAAGAGAGATAAAAGGATGCATACCATTTAAGGCCAAACCGGCCGCAAAAGTAACGGCATGTTCCTCGGCGATGCCGCAATCAAAACTGCGATCAGGGAAATGAGCGAAGATACTGTCAAGTTTGGCACCGGCAATCATCGCCGGCGTTATGGTAACGACATCATCTCTTTGATACATTATCTTTTCAACCATGTCGGCAACAACCTTAGAATAAGCTTTATAATGCGGTGGCGTTTCCACTAAAGCCTTTCCGCTTTTAATATCAAAGGGACCGACACCATGCCATATACCGATTTGATCATTTTCCGCCAGCCAATAACCCTTGCCCTTTTTCGTGACCACATGGATGACTGATGGTTCGTCATTTTCTTTAGCTACTTCCATAACCCGAATTAAATCTTTTATATTATGACCATCGATGGGTCCGTAGTATTCTAAATTAAATTCTTTGAAGATGCCTGAATCAACTACCTGTTTTTTGATCATATCTTTAAAGCCCGAAATCGCCGAGATAATGGATTTGCCATGTTTTTTGGTCTTTAAAAAATCTTTGACATCATCCTTAAGATCATTATATTCATTCGAAGTACGTAAATTGGAAAAACTCTTGGATATAGCCCCCACATTATGGGATATTGACATATCATTATCATTAAAGATAATGATCATCTTCTTCTTTTCATAGCCGATATTATTAAGAGCTTCTAAAGCCATGCCGCTTAAAAGCGCGCCATCGCCAATCAATGGCACAATCTCATAATTTTCCTTCTTTAAATCCCGGGCAACCGCCATACCCAAAGCAGCCGATAAGGATGTTGAAGAATGCCCAGCTTCAAAACAATCATAAGGGCTCTCTTTACGTTTTTGGAAACCGGATAAGCCGTGAAATTTACGTAAGGTACTAAAATCTTTGGCCCGACCGGTTAATATTTTATGCGTATATGATTGATGACCGACATCAAAAAGTAAGCGATCATGAGAAAAATCAAAAACATAATGCAAGGCAATAGTCAATTCCACAACCCCGAGATTACTTGAAAGATGACCCCCGGTCTTGGCAATATTAGTCAAAAGAAATTGTCTAATTTCGGCTGCCAATTCATTCATTTCTTCAAGGCTCAGGTCCTTTAAAAAAGCCGGATTTTCAATTGCTTCAAGATCAAAACTCATCTGTTTTCCATCCTTCTAACTATTTCTTCTAAATATGTTGTATCAAAACTTCCCCGCTTTAACAAAGCATATGCTTTATAAAAAAGCCTTTTAAGTTCTTCTTCTACTTCTTCGATACTTTTAATGCTGATGCTGGTGGCCTTATGATTTTTAATATCACTGGCACTTTTTCCCGTTTCCGCAAAAGTTTTCTTAATATCAAAAAGATCATCCTGGGTTTGAAAGATCCGGCCAAGAACTAAGGCCAAGTCATCATAAAAATCTTGATGTTCAAAGTCATCGGCCAAAATCATTCCAAAATAAAGGGCCGCTTTAAATAAAGCTCCGGTTTTATAATCCTGAATTTCATCAAGTTCTTTTGGGCTTAAATCATCATAATCATGAACGGAAATATCTAAAAGCTGTCCATATATCATCCCATTTAAACCGCCTAAGCTCGCCAAATAGGAAATCATCTTCAAGCATTTATCAGAACTATAAGGAGCATTGGCCAAAACTGCAAAGGCATGAGTCAATAAGGCATCCCCGCACAGTACGGCAATATCTTCACCAAAGGCTTTATGAACCGTCAATTTGCCTCTTCGATAGTCATCATTATCCATGCATGGAAGATCATCATGAATCAAAGAATAAGAGTGCAACATCTCTAAAGCCGCAGCAGATGGATAAGCCTTATCTTCACTGATGCCAAAGCCTTTAACAACCGCAAAAAGCAATTCCGGACGAAAATGTTTGCCCCCGCTTGTGGCATAAAGCATAGCCTTAATTAAGCGATTATCGCCCAAACCATTTATATAGGTTTGCAAATATTCATCAAAGTTCATCTTTTTGGTCCTTTTGTCCATCCAATGATGCGATTTTATTTTCAAAAGTCTTTAATTGTTCACTTAATTTTTGGGCAATAAGCAAACCTTCTTCATAAAGTTTAATAGCTTCATCAAGACCGACCTCATTGCCTTCAAGCGTTTTTACAATAAGCTCCAGTCTTTGCATCTGATCTTCAAATTTTTCTTTCGCCATCGGATATATCCTCCTTGTATGTAACTAAAAGTCTTCCATCATGCATTTGCAATTCAAAATCTTCACTAAGATTAATACTGTTGACACTATTTATTACTTTGCCATCTTTTAAGGGCAAGGCATAACCCCGTTTTAAGATATTTTCATAACTATAGGCCTTTAATAAGGCCAAATTTTTAGACAGTCGCTCCTTAAACAAATTACTTTTGTAAGCCATCTTCGAATTTAAATCATTATTTAATCTTAGAAAATGATCATTTTTATTATGATAAAGGATGATGACCCGGTGTTTGATATTTTCTAGATGCCTTTGAATCAGCGGCAGGAGTTGTTGTTTCTGGCTGACAGTGGCATAAAGCCGGGTTTTAAGATAGTCAAGACGTATTTCATTATCTTGCAGGATAAAATTTTTAACCGTAAAAACGCGAGAAGTTTTTAAACGTTCTAGTTTTTCTTTAAGCGTATCAAGCCGTCTTTGCATATTTTGTCTTAAAGAAAGTTCAGCATCATCGATACTCTTTAAAACATCACTAATATTGGGAGTAAGCATAACCACCGCTCCGGTTGGCGTCGGGGCCCGCATATCACTCACAAAATCGGCAATAGTAAAGTCCTGCTCATGGCCAATACCCGTAATAATGAAAGTTTGCAGATTATAGATGGTATAGGCCAATTCTTCATCGTTAAAACAAAACAAATCTTCAAAAGAACCGCCACCTCGGGCTAAGATGATGGCATCATAGCCCTTCTTGTCAACGATACTTAAGGTGGCAATGATATCTTTCGCCGCTTCATTTCCCTGCACTAAAACCGGATAATAATCGACACTACAAAGTGGCCAACGAGCAGCAAAATTAATCTTGATATCAGACATTGCCGCACTTTTATCCCCTACCAATACCGCTACATTTAAGGGGTATAAGGGTTTGGCTTTTTTATATTCATCATTAAAAAGGCCTTGGGCACTCAATGCTTTTTTTAAATTTTCATAACGTAAAAAAAGAGCGCCGATACCATCCATTCGCATTTGCGTTACATAAAGCTGCAATTGACCGCTGGCCATAAAGATGGAGATGTTTCCCTTAACAACTACGGCATCGCCATTAGCAGGCATAAAATTTAAGGAAGCGGCAGCATAGCGAAACATAACACAGGATATGGCGGCACTTTCATCTTTTAAAGAGAAATATAAATGACCGCTTTGATGACGATGGAAATTGGATATTTCACCGTTTACGACAATATTCTGCAATTGTCCATCACCATCCAATTTATCTTTTAAATAGCGCAAAAGTGCCGAAACGCTTAAATTCATAGATTATCCAAAACACCGTTAATATAACGATAATTATCGGGATCCGAAAATTTCTTTGAAAGTCTTAAGGCTTCATCAATAACTACCGCTTTTTCATTAAGTCCCAAGTGCATTTCACTGGCAGCTAAAAGCAAAATAGCCTGATCGACATAATTTAAACGTTCAAATGACCATTTATTTAAATTAGTTTGGATTAAGCTGATATAGTTACTTTCATGTTCAGCCAGATCCTCAACTATCTGTAAGATAAAATCATCATATGGACGTTCCGGATTATAATTGGCAAAGTCCATACGCAAATCATCCTGTAATAAACGATGACGATAAATCGTCTGCATCAACAATATACGTGCTTCATGTCTGTTCATAGCTAATATTTTAGCACAATAAAACCCGATTTTAAACGCCAAGTGTTATAATTCAATTGTGCAAAAGAAGTCTTTTATCAGCCGATTAATCGGTCATTTTAAAACCATTACCAAACATAAGATGCTGGTCGGTTTTTTATGTTTTAAGGTCGGAATGTATAAACAAGGTCTTTTGCATGACCTCTCTAAATATTCACCGATTGAATTTATTGCCGGTATCAAATACTATCAAGGCTATCGTTCACCGATTGATGCCGAAAAAGAAGAAATCGGTTATTCTCGGGCCTGGCTTCACCACAAAGGCCGAAATCGTCATCATTGGGAATATTGGTTTGATATGGATAAAAACAGTATCTATATGCTTCCTTTAGATATGCCTCAAAATTATATTTTAGAGGCCGTACTTGATCGGATTGCCGCATGCAAAGTCTATCAAAAGGAAGCATATACCGATGCTTCTGCTTATGATTATTTTATGAATACCCATGCCCGTTTTGTCATGCATCCCGCGACAGCCAAAAAAACAGCTGAACTTTTAAATTATTTAAAAAATCATGGCGAAAAGGCCGCTTTAAAATATTATAAGGAGCTTTATAAAAGCTATAAAAAATCAAAGTGATGATATAAGTTCATGCCACTTTGGTAAAATATTTTCCATATCATATTGTGCAGCATAGTCATATGCGCTCTTTTTTAAAGCATAATAATCATTTTGAAATGTTTGAATGATGGTTTTAGCTAAAAGATCGGGATCATATGCTTTCACAATAGTACCGTTAACCCCTTCTTTAATGACATCATGAACACCTTCACCCCAATCAACCGATACAACATATAAAGAAAAACAATTGGCTTCAAGCGTCGTTAAAGAGAAACCTTCACTGCGTGAGGTAACCAATAAACAATCGGCTTGACGATAATATTCTTTAATATCTTTGACCATACCATGCATCAAGACATAATCATTTAATTCATTATCTTTGATCATTTGGGCAATATCATCATATTTTGAGCCATCACCCAAAACATCAAGATGGAAGCTGAAGCCGTAATCCCTTAATTTACGCGCCGTCATTACCATTAATTCCGGATATTTTTGATCTTCTAAGCGTCCGACAAATAAAATATTCAAGGGCTGATGAGGTGAATGTAATTCTCTTGGAAAACGATTAGGATTATAAATAGCGACACTTTTAGCCCTTAAAGAAGGATCCTTAGATCGAACTTCTAAAAGACAGCTTGGGGTTAAAAAGACCGTCATTTGCGGTTTAATGCAATATTTTAAAAGCTGTTGAAACAAAAAAGCGAAATAGTCTTTAGCGCCGAAGTGAAAATGAAAGATAATTTGGCGCTTTGCCGGAGCCAAAAGATAGGAATCCAGACTGGAAGCGATAATAATATCATTAGGATCGGTAAACTTTGCGATGCGCTTTTGGTATTGATGACGATTCAAGACAAAATAATGAAGAAGCTTCATAAAATGTCTGACAATTTTAAAATATTGTTTAGTATTTCGATATTTATTTAAGTAAGCATCAAAGCGTAAAGCTTCTAAAGGAATATCTAAATATAAAATATCCAAGTCTTCAAGACCTTCATAAGGACTGTCGCCCTTACATCCGGAAACGATTAAAAGCCCTTTATAAGCATATTGCCGACAAAGAGCTTTAAAGAGATTGAGGGAAACCATTTCGGTACCGCCAATCTTTGATGTTTGCTGAATCATCCAGACTAGGCGTCTATTTTCAGTTGCGGGCATAAACCTCATAAAGCCGACCCATTAAGTCTTGAGCATAATTTCTCAATCCCATATCGGCATAAATGCTTACAACTTCCGCATCAGTACCGCCATATAGCGGTCTGATAACGGGATTTAAGACATAGCGAATACTGCCTGCTAAGAAGAATATTGCCAATAAAATAGCGGCAAATTTTCGTCTAATCTTAATATCAAAGAAGCAAAGATAAGTAATAATGCCAACAATAAGACCGCCAAGGTGGCAAAAAATAGCGACTCCGCCCATTAAATTGATAAAAAGATTAATGGCAATAATTTGGATAATCGCGCCTTGGTTTAAATATCCGCCACGATAGGCCAAAATCAAATATAAAGCCATTAAACCATATAATCCGCCACTGATACCGACAATGATCGTATTTTCGCTGAAGATGCCGTTTAAAAGACCGCCACCGATTATCGAAAGAAAAAGAACAGCAGCATATTTTAAAGAACCCATCTGATCTTCAAGCAGCGATCCCAAATAATAAAGGGAATACATATTGACAAATAGATGAAAGAAACTGCCATGCACAAAGGCATAAGTCACAAAGCGCCAAAATTGTCCCAATCCCAAAGTAAAAGTCTTATAATCAGCACCCAAGAAAATCATGGCCGAGGCACTGTCATATCGGCTTTGCAAATAAAGACTGATTAAAAAATTAATAATGCATAGAGCCATCGTAACATAGGTTACCGGCATCGGTATTTTTTTAATTTTCCGCTTTTGCTTAATTGCATTTTTAGCTGTTTCATTCATATCATTCAAGAGATATTTTATTTCCGCATCGGGATCAGCTACTTCATGAACAGCTTTTTTAATACCAGGATAAGCATAAGCTACATCGATACCGTCATAATAATTATCATCTATGGCTAATGAATCATATAATTCATTATCGAGGACTTCATCATGACCTATATGGATATCTAAAAAATGATATTCTTTTAAACGTAAACGGTTTGCCAGCATTTCTATGGCATTATTAATTCGCTCTTTTTCATAAATAACCTGTTCAATACTGTTAATGCTGACCCGGATGATTTGATATGTCGGATTTTGCGGATTGACCAGCCAAATTTCCGTTTCGGAAAATTCCGAGATAATAACCGTTTTATAATTGAATTTAGTAAAAAAGAAATGCATTAATTGGGTAATCTTATAATTATTTACACTATTCATAATTTACCTTCTTTCATGGCAATATAATCTTTCATATATTGCGGCATATCGGTCTTAAATTCCATTCGCTTTAAAGTCTTGGGATGAATAAAGCTCAAAAAGTAAGCATGGAGATATTGACCGCTTCCATCAAACAATTTATAGCCATATTTAGGATCATTGACAACAGGATGTTTAATATATTGCATATGGACGCGGATTTGATGGGTCCTTCCGGTCTTAAGCTCAACATCTAAAAGACAGGAGTCATCGAAACGTTTCAATACTTTAAAATCGGTAATGGCCTTTTTGGAATTTAAGGATGTAACCGCCATTTTTTGGCGATCCTTAATGTCACGGCCGATCGGGGCATCAATTTCGCCCTCATCATGTTCAATAATACCGCTGACAATGGCATAATACTTGCGATAACAAGTCTTATCGGCAAGCTGGGCACTTAAATAAGCATGAGCAGCATCATTTTTGGCACATACCAATAAGCCCGATGTATCCTTATCGATACGGTGAACAATGCCTGGTCTTAGGGCATCATCCCAACCGCTTAATTGACAATGATACAATAAGCCATGAACCAAAGTATTTTCAAAATTCCCGCTTCCGGGATGAACAACCAAACCCTTGGGCTTATTAACGACGATAAGATCATCATCCTCATAGATGATATCCAAAGCCATTTTTACCGGTATTAAATCCCAGGGTTTGGCTTGTTCATAAGTAAAGTCAATAATGTCATTGACTTGAACTTTATAATTAGCCTTGCTGCTTTTGCCATTAACCCTTACCTTTGCATCTTTTATAAGACTTTGAATCTTGTTTCGACTTATCTCGCTTACTGCAGATAAGTAAACATCCAAGCGTTCATTATTAAAAGAGTCATCAACGATATATTTATAATTTTCCATGATTTCCCTGAAATAAATAATAAGCAATAAAAAGAATAACGCCAATCGTTAAAAAGGAATCGGCAATATTAAAAACCGGAAAAGGATAAGAAAAAATATCGACGGCAATAAAGTCCACGACATACCCCAGTCTTAAGCGATCAATAAAATTACCGACCGCACCGCCAAACATCATAGCCAATGCCACTTTTTCCAGGACGGCATTGTCTTCGCTTTTAACAAACATATAAGCCATAAAGATTAAAGCGACAACCGTAATGATATAAAAGAAGCCCATTTGTCCTTCAAGAATGGAAAAACCGGCACCGGTATTGCGGACATAGTTTAATTTAAGAAAACCCGGAATCAGGGTCAAAGATTCAAAAAGATCAAAGTTAGATACAATGAGATATTTACTCAATTGATCAAGAACAATTGCCCCAATGACAATTAAAAGATACTTCCAATATTTCGTCATAGAATTATTTTAACATAATAAGCTAAGCTTTTTTGAGAATCCGATTAGCTAAATCTTCATTGAACTGATTGGTATAAAGACGATAATAATAACCTTTTTGAGCCATCAATTCATTATGGCGTCCATCTTCAATAATCTGACCTTTATTAATAACCAAGATACGATCGGCATTAACAATGGTTGAAAGTCGATGGGCCACGACAAAGGATGTTTTATCCTTCATAATGTTTTCAATGGCATATTGAATAATTCTTTCGGTTTCGGTGTCAATCGATGCCGTAGCCTCATCAAGGACAAAGATGGCCGGTTTAGCCAAAATCGCTCTGGCAAAAGAGATGAGTTGTTTTTGACCGGTCGAAAGCCGTGATCCCCCTTCCCCGACATCGGTATTATATCCTTCCGGAAAAGCCATAATGAAGTCATGAGCATCAACAAGCTTAGCTGCTTCATATACTTCTTCATCGCTGGCATTTAGGTTGCCATAGCGAATATTTTCCATAATGGTGCCCGAAAAAAGATGAGGAGCTTGTAAGACATAACCTAAATGGGAATGTAGCCAGCCTAAAGAACGCTCGCGATAATCTATGCCGTCAATGAGAATTTCTCCCTTTACCGGCTCATAAAAACGGCAAAGAAGATTGACGATCGTACTTTTACCCGAGCCCGTTTCCCCAACTAAGGCAATAGTTTGGCCATGTTTAACTTTTAAATTAAAATCTTTCAAAATCGGTTCATCAGGAATATAGGAAAAATCAACATGTTTAAATTCGATATCCCCGATTATCGGTTCAAAATTATGGCTTTGGGGATTAAAGATATCACCATATTTGGCAATTACTTCCGGCTTATCGACAATTGTCGGTTTTTCATCAAGCAAGTGAATGATCCTTTCGCCACTGGCCTGGGCCATTTGAATATCTTGCAGAATCATTGCGATATTGCGTATCGGTTCAAAAAATTGTTGGGCATATTGGGTGAACATCATTAATGTACCAAGATCAACCATTTCTTCAAATACCAATTGGCCGCCTACCCATAATACAAAAGCCAAGGCAAAGGATGAAATAAATTGGACTAAAGGCCGGAATATACCACTTAAACGGGCGGCTTTTACCGATACTTTTTCCATATTGGTTGTTTCTTCTTTAAATTCATGAAGATTATTTTCTTCTAAAACCAAAGTCTTAGTCGTTTTAGCACCATTGATGCCCTCATTAAATGCATTGGTGATCTTAGAATTGGATTTTCTTACTTCGCGATATGCCTTTAAGATACGGGTTTGAAAATATACCGAGCAAAAAGCAACAAAGGGTACCACAATCAGGACTAATAAGGCCAAGGTAACATTGGTTGTAAGCATTACCACTGTCGCAAATAACATTAGTGGAATACCCCAAGCAAATTCGGTAAAAGACCAGGAAATGACTTCCGCCAAGCGGGAAATATCCGAAGTCATCCGCGCCATTAGCCAACCGATTGGTGTTACATCATAATAACTGAAAGACAGGGATTGTAACTTCTTAAAACAATGCTCCCGCAGGTAATAACCAAAACCCATTTCCGCCTTGCCGGCAACTTTAAAATATACTAGATGCGCCAAAGCCGTTAAAAGAATCAAAATAAAGTAGCCCGCAATTAAAATAAGAAAATTTTGGCGGTTAAAGACATCTCCAGTAAAATCATTGATCGCGGTCTTATTTAATAAGGGGAATATAACATCCGATAAGGCAATGAGAATATTGAGGATGATGAGGATATAAATATATTTCATGAAAGGCTTAAACTCGATGAAGAGTTTCTTCCACATCGGCAAATTAAAACCCTTATCGGAAAAGTCTTTTTCTTCAAACTTAGTACTCATTGACAGTCTCCTTCTTAACGGCATTTTGAATAGCATTTATTCGGGAATATAAACCGTTATTATTGATAAGTTCCTGATGATTGCCCTTTTCGGTTATGACCCCATCTTCAATAACGACAATCATATCGGCATCCATGGCCGTTAAAACTCTTTGGGTAATGATAATCATCGTCGCATCACCTTTAAGGCTCTTTAAGGCATGACGAATATGGACATCAGTCTCGGTATCGACAGCACTTAAGGAATCATCAAAGACTAAAATCTTGGAATTGTTGACCAAAGTCCGAGCGATGGCAATGCGTTGTTTCTGACCGCCGGATAAGGTGACCCCCTTTTCACCGACTAAAGTATCATAGCCTTGATCAAAGGTTGTAATAACATCATGGACATCCGCAATTCTTGTAGCTTTTTCGACCGCTGCAAATTCCAGCGTCGGATCAGCTATTTTCAAATTATCATAAATTGATTTGGAAAAAAGAAAGGGTTCTTGTAAGACAATACCGATATTACGCCGTAAATAGCCCTTGGCAACAGTATTAATATTATGGCCGTTAATGCTTATAAAGCCGCTGCTTGGCTCATATAAACGGTCTAAAAGCTGAACAAGCGAAGACTTACCAGATCCTGTAGGTCCAATGATCGCCAAAGTTTCCCCTTTTTTGATCGTCAAAGCAATATTTTTTAAAATCTCGGTATTAGGATCATCCGCATAATGAAAACTGACATTATTAAAGATAATATCACCATCAAGATCCGGCTTTTCGCCACTTTCAAGGTCTTCAACCGGTTCTTCCTTAATTTCTTTTAAACGGTCAATAGCGACCATTAAACGACCAAAGTCGCTAAGGATACGTCCAAGTTGTCGCAATTGAAATAAAACAGTTGATTGATAAGTAATAAAGACCGTAAAATTACCAACCGTCAAGGAACCATCCTGTACGGCAAAAATGCCAAATAAAATTACCGATAAAATGCCTAGATTACAAATAAGATAACTCATGCCCCAATACCAGCCCAAGGATTCAATCATCTTATAGGTAACATTCTTATATTGTCCGGAAATATCCAAAAACTTATCCAGTTCATATTTTTCCCGATGAAAGGCCTTAACCACACGAACACCGCTTAACGTTTCCTGAATCTTGGAAGTCATAACGGCTTCCATTTCATCAGAAGCTAGGAATTGTTTTTGAATCTTGGAAAAAAAGACATAGCTGTAAACAAAGATGAGTGGGAATGATATTGAAGCCACAATCGCCAAAGATACATTAATGGAATAAAGGATTAATAAAGCCGATAAGGCCGAAGCGACAATGACAATAATTTCCACACATTGCCCGGCAAAAAAACGGCGAACGGTTTCTACATCCGAGGTACAGCGCTGAATAAGATCACCGGTTTTAGCCCTTACTTGATTGGCAAAGGGCATCAATTGGATATGATTATATAAGTCTTCTCTAATCCCTTTAACCATGCCTTCGGAAATTACCGCCTGGCCATCATAGCGATAATACATAAGTAAGGCATGAATGGCATATATGGCAATTAAGGCCAAGGCGATGATCCAAAGATGGTCACGAATATATTCCTGGCCGCCCAAAAGGTGATTGAGGAACTGCAAAAAAGGATTATCAATCGGCAATCCTTGAATAATATTGTCAATAATAAAACTGAAGACTAAGCTTGCCAGCAGGGCTAAAACGGCATAGCAGACCGCAGCGATAATAATTAAACAAAACCGTACCCGGTACGGTTTTAAATATTTATTGATAAAAGTAAATCTTGACATCAGGCTTTAATTTCTTTTAATGCTTGAGCAATCTGATCAGGACAAGAAGTCGGCTTATTTCCGCATTTAACCCCTTCAAAACGTTCAATTACGTGAGTTCGCGGCATACCGACAAGGATTTTTGATATGCCCGCCAGATTGCCCGGACAACCTCCAATAATTTCTACTTTTTGAATAATATCCTTATCATCAATATCAAAAATCATTTTACGGGAACATGTTCCCTTTGGAGTATATTCATAATGCATAATTAGATAACCCTTTCAAGCTCGGAAAAACGATCAAATAAGTCATTGCGGCAGGCAATGATAAGTTCATCACCTTCCATAATATAGTCATTGGGATCAACCGTTAAAGTTAAACGGTTATTCCTTCTGATACCGATAACATTAATACCGAATTTATTTCGAAGATCAAGCTGCGTCAAGGAATGACCTACCCAGTTATTCAAAACATGAATCTCGACAATGGAATTTTCATTATCGATATCAAAAAGCTCAATAATGTCCGGAGATACCAAACGTTTAGCTAATCTTTTACCGATTTCTTTTTCCGGCAAAACTACTTCATCGGCACCAATCTTTAAAAGAACTTCACTGTATTTACGGTTTTTGGCCTTGGCGATTATCCTTTTAACCCCCAATTCCTTAAGATTCATGATACAAATAATCGAATCTTCAAGTTGTGAGCCGGTAGCGACAATGGCACAATCCACATCATCCATACCGACGGCCCGTAACTGATCGATATCCGTAATATTTAAACATACCGCATGGGTAACAGAATCATTGATACGTTCGACCTGATCCATATCTTTGTCAATGGCAATCACATCAAGACCGTAATGTGTCAAATTTTTGGCGATGGTGGAACCGAAGATGCCTAGTCCCAAAACTGCATAAGTACGATTTTTTTCATTGTTCATAAATTAATTTACCCCACTACAATATCAACTGACGGATAACGTACATCCTTATCATTTTTAGCCTTTCGTCTTAAAGAAGAGGCGATGGTTATCGGACCTACCCGGCCTAAAAACATACAGGCAATAATAATAATTTTGGATAAACTGCATAAGGATGTGGTAATACCGCATGTCAAGCCGACAGTGCCTAAAGCTGAAACCACTTCAAAGACAATATCGACAAATGATTGATTTTCCAAAATTGTTAAAAAGAAAGTAGCTGCCAAGACAATCATTAAATATACCAGCAAGATCACAAAGGCTCTGATAATATTACCGGGCTGGACTTGGCGCTTAAAGAAGTGAACATTACTTTGTTCGCGGATAAGCGAAGTAATAGTATAAAGTAATAAAAAGAAAGTTGTTGTTTTGATACCACCGGCTGTACCGCCCGGCGAACCGCCGATAAACATCAAAATAATCATAATAAGTTTTGTGGCATCATGTAGAATAGTATAATCGATGGTAAAAAAGCCGGCAGTCCGCAAAGTTACCGAGTTAAAAAAGGAAGCCATAAGCTTATCAGGCAAGGTCAATCCAGCCAGGGCATTATCATATTCAATAATAAATATGAGCGCCATACCGCCGAATATCAAAAATAAAGTAACCATTACGGCAATTTTGGTATTGATTCTTAAACGCCGCGAAAAGTCTTTAATCTTATGTAAAGAGCGACTGGCCAATTTAAGGTTATGCGCAATATCAAACCATACAGCAAAACCGATACCACCCAAAATAATCAAGAAGGAGACCGTCAGATTGACTACGACATTAGATTGATACATCATCAATGAATTAGGTCCCAAGTTATCTATACCGGCGTTACAGAATGCCGATATGGCCGTAAATAAAGCTTGAAACAATTCCATCGGCAAATTCTCGCCCTTATACATTTGCGAAAATAAAAAAAGGAAACCGATAAATTCAATAATGAATGTATAGCGGATAATTGCTTTGATATATCCCCCTACTCCTTGGAAATCATCTTTATTCAATGCATCCTTAAGTAACAGTTTCTCTTTAAATTCCAATTTGGCGCGCATGAATAATAAAATAACCGATACAAAGGTCATTAAACCCAAACCGCCAATTTGAATCAAAAGTAATACCACTACTTGTCCGAAAATGGTAAACTGTTCAGCCGGCACAACCGTAACTAAACCTGTAACACAGGTAGCTGTTGTTGCCGTAAAAAGCGCATCGATAAAGCTGATCCCGGTTTTGGCATTAGATATATCCAAAGTTAACAAACATGCTCCGACTAAGATAACGGCGGCAAAGGATATTGTCAACGTTACTTCCGGACGATATTTTTTGAAAGGATTCTGTTTTAACATATATCAAATAGCACTCCTGAGAGTCATTATAATACGACAATTTATAAAAAGAAAGCCCCTAAAATCTTTATTTTAAGGCATTTTTGCGATAATATATTGAGGATAAATAAGAGGTTTAGAAATGGAAAAAATACGTACACGTTTTGCACCAAGCCCGACCGGCTATATGCATATCGGCAATCTGCGTACGGCATTATATGCCTATCTGATTGCCAAGAAGCATCCGGATGGAAGCTTCATCTTAAGAATTGAAGATACTGACCAACAGCGTCTCATCGAGGGAGCTACCGATATCATTTTTGATACTTTAAAAGCTTGCGGCTTAAATCATGACGAAGGTCCGGATGTCGGCGGCGATTTTGGTCCTTATGTCCAATCCGAGAGAATGAAAAGCGGCATATACCATAAATATGCCATGGAACTTGTCGAAAAAGGCAAGGCTCATATCTGTTTTTGCAAGGAAGAAGATATCCAAGCTCAAAAAGAAGTAGCCGAAGCCCGTGGCGAATCTTTCATTTATATTGATCCATGTAAAAAGCTAAGTAAGGAGGAAGTCGAAGCCCGCATTAAAGCCGGTGAACCATATGTCATTAGACAAAACATTGATCCTAACGGCACTACCTCCTTCCACGATGAAGTATATGGCACAATAAGCGTCGATAATTCTACGCTTGATGAAATGATTCTTTTAAAATCGGATGGTTATCCGACATATAACTTTGCCAATGTCATCGATGACCATTTAATGGCTATTACCGATGTCGTAAGAGGCAATGAATATCTCTCCTCAACCCCTAAATATAACCTGATATATGAAGCCTTCGGCTGGGATAAGCCCCGCTATATTCACTGCCCGCCGGTTATGAAGGATGAACATCATAAATTATCTAAACGCAATGGTGATGCTTCTTTCCAGGATTTAGTAGAAAAAGGCTATCTTCCGGAAGCGATATTAAATTATATTGCCTTACTTGGCTGGTCACCGAGTGAAGATCGGGAAATATATTCATTACCGGAGCTATGTCAAGCCTTTGATGTTAAACGCATCAATACTTCCGGAGCTATCTTTGATATTGAAAAATTGAAATGGATGAATGGTGTCTATCTTCGTGATATGCCGATGGATAAATACATATCCCTTATTAAGCCATATGTATCCCAAAGTGTTAAAAAAGATTATCCCTTGACGGAAATTGCCGCCATCTTAAAAGAACGGGCCAATACCTTAACAGAGATTCCGGAAATGCTTGATTTCTTAGATGAATTGCCGGATTATGATATTGATCTTTTCACCAACAAAAAGATGAAAACTACCCCGGAAGTCGCCAAAAAATCATTAGCTGCTGCCAAAGAAGTATTATCATCACTAACTGCTTGGAATCATGATAATATCCATGATCAATTAATCACCTTGGCCCAAAAAATGGAAATTAAAAACGGCATGTTGCTTTATCCGGTAAGAGTGGCCTTATCAGGAAAGGCCTTCACCCCGGGAGGAGCGATAGAATTATCTTTGATTCTCGGTAAAGATGAAAGCTTAAAACGCATTGACACCGCATTAAATAAATTAGGATAAAAAAACCGGACAAAATGTTCCGGTTTTATTTTGACAAAAAAAAGATTCACCGCCATAAAGGCAGTGAATGAAAAGAAAAGAAACTAAATACATGAAAAAAACGATAAATGGTGACTCGTACGGGATTTGAACCCGTGAATGTTGCCTTGAGAGGGCAATGTGTTAACCATTTCACCAACGAGCCATAATAAGAGCTAAGCTCTTATTTATTTTTTTAATGCTGAAGCAGCAGTTTCGCAGATTGCTTTGAATCCTTGAGGATCGGCAATAGCGATTTCTGACAACATCTTACGGTTGATTTCTACATCAGCCAATTTTAAGCCATGCATTAAATTAGAATAGCTCATACCATTCATTCTGGCAGCAGCATTAATTCTGGCAATCCATAATTTACGGAATTCTCTTTTAGCCTGCTTACGACCAATATAAGAATAACGCAAAGAACGCATTACCTGTTCATTGGCAGTACGATATAATAAATGCTTAGAACCAAAATAACCCTTGGCTAATTTTAAAACTCTCTTACGTCTGTTTCTTGTAGGAGTTGAACCTTTAACTCTTGCCATCTGTTTAACCTCCTATCCTTGTAATAAATCTCTTACGCGTTTTAAATCACTGGCAGAAACAAGTCCGGCCTTGCGTAATTGAACTTTCTGTTTGTGTGTTTTGTTGGCAGCAAAGTGTGATGTGTAAGCATGATGTCTTTTAAGCTTACCGGTGCCGGTAACTTTTACTCTTTTAGCAAAAGTTCTCTTTGTCTTCATCTTTGGCATTTGATAACCCTCCTATTTCTTTTTAGGTGCAAGTACACAAGACATAATATTACCTTCAAGGGAAGGTTTTTTCTCAACATTGGAAACTTCCGACAAGGCAGCAATAAAATCATTCATAATTTTCATGCCGACTTCCTGACGGGTAATCAAACGCCCGCGGAAACGCATGTCAATCTTTACTTTCATACCGGCTGTCAACCATTTATTAGATTGATTAACTTTTGTATCAAAGTCATGCTTGTCAATAACCGGCGATAAGCGTAACGGTTTAACTTCCGTCATATGCTGATTTTTCTTAGCTTCCTTAGCCTTCTTTTGAGCCTCAAAACGATGTTTACCATAATCCAGTATTTTACATACCGGCGGTTGCGCATGAGGAGCAACACATAAAAGATCTAAATCCATTTCGTAGGCTTTTTCCAGTGCTTCGCGTCGCATCATAACACCCAATTGTTCACCGCTTGGGCCAATGACCAATACTTCTTTAAAACGAATTGCATCGTTTACTAAGTCATCGTTTTGATTTCGTCTTGTGATAAATGACACCTCCAATAAAAATAAAAAGTGAGTCAAAGCCCACCATATATCACATACCTTTCAGTAGCAATATTGCATTACCCAAACCCATAGGATTTCAGGTGAGAAGTGGTCTTCTTCTTTCTACTTACTTTTTATTACTTTAAAATAATATGCTATTTAGCCTTTATTTGCAAGTATTTACCATTATAAAATACAAAAAAACTGCAAATCTGCATACAAAAAGCAATGCTTACTAATCGCTAGTTCGCTCAAGCTTAAAAACGCAAGTTACTAAATTTTCAAAATGTAGCCATAGGACGGAAAGATCTTTTCTATATGCTCACCGTTTTCTTCATAAGCATATCGATATTGCAAGCTAATGACCCAGGCTTCATCTAAATCAATTAATTCTAAGCTTACTAATGCTAAACCATCAAAAGTATCTTCTTGCTGGCGGTCATAAAAATTATAATGATAAATATCGACATTTTCATTTCTTCCCCCATGCATATCAATAATTCCTCGATAGCAGGAAGGCATTGGGATAATTTTATTATCCGCATTTAATAATTGATAAACCAAAGTATCTTTATATAAGATCTCTTCGCATCTATTGCATCCCTTATTATCCCCTTCATCGCTTAAAACCATATAAGGATTAATACTATCTAAGATCGTTGCTAAATCATAATAATATAATTTCGAATGATCAATTTCACAAGCATAGTTTCTAGGCATTCCGTCATCTTTTAAGATACAAAATTCATCCATGGCATATAAATCATAATTGTCATAATAAGCAAAATTCAAATAAGCAAAATCCCCATCATAAACATATTTATTATTAGTAAAAATATCCTCATCAAAATCATTTATTTTGCGGCAACTATATATCTGCTCGCCTTCATTGCCCAAATTCATGATGATATAAACCAATAGAAAAAGACTTACCAATACTAACAGCCAATTAATTAAACTCTTTTTATTCATAAGCCACCTCATTATTTTAAAACATAGCCATAGGCCACATAGCGGATATCTTTTTCATAATTTCGATTATATGTGGTATCTTCATAATCAATCACATAACTATAGCTCAAAGATAAAAGATAGGCTTCATCTATTTCCGTTAAACTCAATGCTACATTGGCATAGCCATCATTAATATCATTGTCCTGTTTAGCAAAAAAAGCATAAGTATCAGTATGATATTGGACATCTTCGCCGTTGAAATGTGATATCATCGTAACATTTAAATTATTATAAGCCGATGGAATGGGTATTATTTCGAAATCCTCATTTAAGAGTTTATAAAATAAAGTATTCTCATAAACTGCATCTTCACATACCATTAAATAATCAGCATAATCAAGCTGCAAGGCTTCTTTAGATAAGATACTGTTAGCTTTTAAATCCTCTAATATAGCCCTGATATCATAATAATATTGCTCATCATTTAACTTTAAGCACCTATCATCTTCCCATATCGCACAAGCTTCATCATCAATATTTAAATTATTGCGCTTAGCAAAATAGGCAAAATTCAAATAAGCATAATCACCTTCATATACCTTCTTATTTTCTAAGAAATCATCTTCCTTAATTTCATATACCCGACGGCAGCTATTAAGTGTTTGATAACTACAATGATCATCTTCTTCGCTATCATTGGACATGACAAAAATTAGCAGCAATTCCGCTATGATTATCAAAATCATGATAATTTTAAAGATCTTATCTTTTTTCATAGATGAAACCATTTTATAATTACCGGCTACTATATATATCAAGAGTATAGTAAGCCCATACTCTCTCAGGCAACCACCTTAGCTTTTTTCGGTTTTTGAAATAGGATCATAATTTCCACTGGAATCAAAACAATTAATACTAAAGCTAGAGATATAATTGCTTAGCAAAAATCATATTTAAATATAACTTCTTCCTGTTCATTGTCATTCTAACATAAATGAAAGCGTTTATAAAATTGTCTTGAGAATGATCTGAACAATAAAAAAGTGTTCGGATTATGTCATAAAACAAGGATCCAAACACCTAATAATTAAAATGGCGTCCACGGAGGGATTCGAACCCACGACCGCTCGCTTAGAAGGCGAGTGCTCTATCCAACTGAGCTACGTAGACATCGCTTAAATATAATAGCAAATCTCCCTTTTAAAATCAATCTGAAAAAATCAATCAACATCTTTTCTTTTGACGATAACGTGTGGTCCGATAAATTCTACTATCGCATAAGACGGCTTAGAGCGATCCCGATTGATAAAACATGATCCCGGATTAATCAAATGAACCCCATCAACCAGCGTATCATTGAAGATATGAGTATGGCCAAAAAAGACGACATCGCAACAAAGCTCATGCGCTTTGGCAACTAGGCCATTTAAGGAATTAAGGATGATATAGCGATGACCATGGGTGATAAAAATACGATGATCCCCGATTTCCAATACCTTATAAAGCGGATAATCATAAGCATAGTCATTATTCCCTTTTACGGGCGAAAAAGGACGAAGTTCTTCTCTGGACATTTCGCAATCACCGCAATGCAGATAATATTCGCCATCCTGTTCACGATTTAAGATTTTCTTTATGGAGCTTATATCTCCATGATTATCCGATACTAAGACGATTTTCATTTAAATTGATAAGGAATATCCAGATGATGATCCAGAAAATGTAAAAGACCCTCATCCTTAGGTAAATCAAGATAGACCGCACCTTTTTTATCATTAGATAAAAAAGAGTATTGAAGATTATTGGAATCAAAGATTTTAACCGGAAAAAATGCTTTGATCTGTTCTTTAACCGCCGGATAATGTGTACAGCCTAAAATAACGGCATCGACATCTTTAATATCCTTAAACATCAGCTTTAAATAGTCATAGACCGTTTCTTCACTGGCATATTCTTCAATTAAGGTCGCCAGTAAAGGTAAGGCCAAAGCTGTAATATTATTATAGCCGCGGGCTTTTAAAAGTCTTTCATAGCGCCCTTTTTCAATCGTTTTAGCGGTCGCTAAAAGTAAAATATGAGCACGCTTATCAACATCGACAGTATTTACGGTTTTTTCAATTATATCATGAATCCGGATATCTGTATAAGTGCTAAAATCTATTGTCGAACATAGGGTATTGCAGGCTACCAAGAGATCTTGGCAACCCCTTTTTTTAAAATAAGTTAGATTTTCTTTAAAGATAGCCTGAAGTTCATCATCCAATCGGTTGCCAAAGGGGGCATTTTTACGGTCGGGATGAAATAAAAATTGTTGCTCGGGATAATCTTTGGCTAAATCATTTAGCACTAATAAGCCCCCAAGGCCCGAATCAAAGACCCCGATCATTTAAGTACTCCTTTAAGGTCCAATTGTTTGCATGCATCGTTGTTGCCGCTTTTAAACCGACATAGCGCCAATGCTGAGGACGCGGATCTTTGCCGTTTTCCTTTTGACTTTGAGCCGTATATGTTTGCACAAAACCATATTTATAAGCATTAGCCAATAACCAGGTATATTGCTCAGAATCGCGAATATCACTGTAGTTGCCGATTTGAATATCGACAGCTAAACCTAATTGATGTTCGCTGTGGCCTGGATAATCAACATATTTTAAATAATCAACCTGATATTGACTTATTGCCTCATGATAAATAGCTACTTGTTCATCATATGATATATAGGCTGAAACCAAGTATACTCCCCCGCTTTCACCACCAAACTCCTTAGCTAAATCCTTGCACATTTGTTCAAATGCCTGGGCAGCATCAGCCTTTAATAAAAATTCTTCACCATTATTGGCGATATTAAGCTTCACTAAATCATAAGGTACCCGTTTGGACATCGTATGATCATCATCCAAATAAGCCAATTCATCTTCCGGATTAGTAATTATCACCGTTGAAGCATTAAAGACATCGCCATCTTTAAGCCAAGTCAAGACATCTTCATAATAATAATCAGGAGCTAAGGAAAGAGCGGTATTTAAACCGTCATCATAAGTTAAAAGCGTTTCTGTGAAATTAACGATTTGATCATAATTTAAGTACCAATAATTATCTTCAATTTTTTGATAACTGTCGATGTGATAAATATTAAAACCCGGGCTTTCAATATATTTAATAAAATAAGCCGGGGCAATCGAATATTCGATAAGATATTCGATTTCTTCATCATTTAAATAATGATCAATTAATTCCCGATCATGAGGATCTTCATAAGGATATCGGGATAAGCGGTCAAAACTCTTATTCATCAAAGAAAAACAGGTAAAAAAGACCATAATGACCCCGAAAATCAAAATAAGGCGTTTATTTTTCATCTTCTCTCCTTTAGCGTAAGAGCCAATCCTTGCCCTTAATCACTTCAACCGGCGATAAATCGCCAAAACCGACCTGGCGTAAACATTCATAAGCTCCGATAGCTACACAATTGGAAAGATTGAGGCTGCGGGCATCTTCCCGCATCGGTAAACGATAGGTATTGTCTAAATGATCACGCAAAATAGCTTTAGGAATTCCGGTACTTTCTTTGCCGAAAATAAGATAGATATCTTTATTAAAGACTTTAAAATCACACTTATCAAAAGTTTTGAGCCCATAACGGGAAAAATAGACATAATCACCATCATTGGCCTTACAAAATGTCTCATAATCCGGATAGATAAAATAATGAAGATCCTTAATATAATCCATACCTGAACGTCTTAAATGCTTATCGTCCAAGACAAAACCGAGGGGTTCAATAAGATGAAGGGTCATATTAAAAGCACTGCAGGTGCGCATGATATTGCCGGTATTTTGGGGAATTTCCGGGTTGTATAAAACCACATTAATCATAGATCTTGCTCCTTTTTTGCCATACATATAATAATACCAGTGAAAGTATCCAAAACATTATGGTAATTAAGATAATTTTACTCACCAAGGCATAGAAGAAATTACCGGGAACCATCATAATCAAACGATCAGTTGCCGGATTTAATAACCAAAGATCATTGGTAAAGAAAACATGATGGAAATTGGTCCAAAAACTATTGAAATCCATAACGGCATATAGACCCAAGGCGCCGATAATCGCCAAGAAAGCGACAAGAACCTGGACAAAAGCCTTAAATAGATAAGCTCCGGCTTTTTTCCCGATTCCAAATATTAATAATATCAAAGCTAAAAACGCAATAATAAAAGCGGTATTTCGGACATTCATCGCTGAAAGATAAAGCTCTTTGACATCGACCATGTGGCTTATTTCCCGATCATTAAAACCTTCTACCCTTTGATTTTTATAACTTATAAGGACACTTAGATCATCACGTTTATCTTGGATATAAGTCAACAAGACATCAGTCATCTTATCCAGATCATCTTCGCTTATGCCCATACTTTGATAAGTGGCATTTTCTTGATAAAAGGTAGTATAAAAGTTTCGATCAAAGCAGGCATAATCAATAACAGTTAAAAAAGTGCCGATCAAAAAACCAAGGCTGAATAAAATTGCCAATATTTTATTTTTCAAAATATTTCACCATCTTCTCTAAGGCGATATAACGATGCGAAATCTTATTTTTAATATCACTGTCTAACTCGGCTAGGGTCTTTTGATATGCCGGCAAATAGAAAATCGGATCAAATCCAAAGCCATTATGACCCTTTTTAGCTAAGGCAATCTCTCCTTCTAAGATACCATCAAAAAATAATGGTCCATGCTCATCAATATAGGTAATAACACAACTATAATATGCCCGACGATCTTGAATATCCTGCATAATTTCTAAAATAAAGGAATTAGTAAATTCATAATCCTTACCGCCTAAAAAACGGGCGCTATGGACTCCCGGCAAATCATGCAAATATGTGATGGAGATACCGCTATCATCACTAAAGACCGGCATATGATATTTATCATAATAATATTTAGCCTTAATATAAGCATTATCCTTAAAACTATAGCCGTCTTCCTTAACCTCATCAAAGTCTTCAAGATCCTTAAGGGAAATAATATCATAGTCAAGATGAGCAAATATCGCCTTAAATTCTTTTACTTTATCGCTATTTTTTGTCGCCAATAAGATTTTTTTCATATGTTATAATCAATGCATGGAAATTACCCAAACACTAAATGCATTATACCACAAAGACTATCGTCTGATATATACGGATTTAGGTCTCACCAACCGCATCTATTATATTGAATATAAGGGCAAAATCGATGCCGTATTAAGGATTCCCAATCCCCATGCCGACATCTTTGTCCATCGCGAATTGGAAAGAAAAATCCAAAAAGCTGTACGTGGTCAGGATATGGATTTTGAAGAAATATATTATGATGAAGATAAGGCTTATCGCATTACCCGTTTTGTCAATAATTTAAAAGGCTTTCAAAATGCCCCAAATCCAAATAAATATCAAGAAGCCATCAGACTTATTAAAAAATTTCATCAATTAGCTATTCATACTAATATAGAGTTTGGCTTAAAAAATAAATATCTGATTTTTAAAAAACAAATTAAAGAGCCGATGATGGATTTTGATAAATATGAAAGTTTTCTTGATGCTTATACTAATTTACCGGAAAAAGCCATCCTTTCCCATAATGACTTGGTTGACGGCAATATCTTATTCAATGATCAAAGAGCATACTTGATTGATTATGAATATGCCGGTTTAAATCATCCCTACTTCGACCTCATGAGTCTAATCAGTGAGAATAATATCAATGATTTAAATATACGTCATAGCTTATATCAATATTTTTTTGAAGCTCCCATAAGCACCGAATTAGAAAAGAAACTTCATATTATCGAAAATGCCGCCAATCTTTTATGGGCAGCCTGGGCTAATATGTTTTATGATACCAACCATAATGAAGAATATCGGCAAATATTTAAAATGAAAAAGGAGGCAATTGAGGGCCAGATACTATGAAACATATTTTTATTGTCAATATGGCATCCGGCCGGGAAAAAGGCCAAGAAGTTGTCGATATAATTAATAAAACCGCTATTTCTTTAAATATCGACTATATCATTCAACAAACCTCCACCCGCAAAGAAGCGACTGATATTGCCCTTCAATATCAAGAAAATGATGATGTTTGTCTTTATGCGGTCGGCGGCGATGGGACGGTTTTTGAAGTATTAAATGGTCTTAGGGATAAGCTGATGATGGCGATATTGCCAAAGGGCAGCGGCAATGACTTTTATCGCTGCATCGGCAAAGTTAAAGACTTAAAAACGATGATTACAGAGGTCATAAACGGTCATAATCT
This sequence comes from uncultured Erysipelotrichaceae bacterium, assembly GCA_944325255.1. Lineage (GTDB taxonomy): Bacteria > Bacillota_I > Bacilli_A > Erysipelotrichales > Erysipelotrichaceae > CALUZH01. The sequence continues at coordinate 36,021 of CALUZH010000029.1, read as the reverse complement.
TACTATTGATATCGCTCTTTGCAATGGCCAAAAATTCATCAATGAGCTTAGTTTGGGAATGGATGCCAAGATTAATTATGATGCCGGAAAATTGATCCATCAAAAAGCTTGGAACAAGCATGTAGCTTATATTATGGCAATAATTAAAAATTTAATAAGGCTCAAAGCGTATTATTATGAAATAAGTTTTGATGACCAGAAACTATGCGGCGAATATTATATCTGTGCGGTCTTTAACGGCCGCTATTATGGTAACGGTATTCCCGCTTGCTTAGATGCCGATCTAAAAGACGGTTATTTAGACTTATGTCTTGTGCCAAAGGCACCAATTATAAAACTGATTCCCTTTATCATTCAATATTTAAAAGGAAAACATCTAAATAATCCTCATTTTAAGCATTACCGTATTACAGAGGTAAATATTAAAGCCCGAGAAAAAGTCATCTATCAAACTGATGGTGAAACCGACTATAGCGATAATTTAAATATCACCATTAAAAAAGGCGGCCTTAAATTACAAGTACCACCTAATAATAAACTTGAAGCCTAATCTTGATAAGCTTCAATTATTCTTTGCACCAATGGATTGCGGACAACATCGTCAGCTTCTAAATAGACAAAGGCAATTTCTTTAATATCCTTTAGTCTTTTAGCGGCATGGAGAAGTCCGCTTTCGCTTTTTTTTACCGGTAAATCAATTTGCGTAATGTCCCCATTAACCAGCATCTTAGCATTTTTGCCCAAACGCGTAAGAAACATGAGCATTTGGGAATTAGTGGTATTTTGGGCTTCATCCAAGATAATGAAGGCATCATTCAAGGTTCTTCCCCGCATAAAAGCCAAGGGACTGATTTCGATAACATTGCGCTCTAAAAGTTTCATAAATTGTTGCTGGCCAAGCATCTCGCTTAAGGCATCATATAAGGGCATCAAATAAGGATCGACTTTTTCTTTCAAATCGCCCGGTAAAAAACCCAAACTTTCCCCGGCTTCAACAGCCGGTCTGGTTAAGACAATCTTTTTAACTTCCCCATTTTTCAAAGCCTGTACGGCCTTAACTACCGCCAAATAGGTTTTGCCCGTACCGGCCGGTCCGATAGTAAAGACTAAATCATGCTTATCAATCGCAGTCAGTAATTTTTGCTGATTGGCGGTCTTAGCCATAATCGGTTTACCATTAAAAGTATAGGCGACAATATGATGAAAAGCAGAACTTTGAAAGCCCCCGGTCTTTTTTAAAGAACGCGCAATGTCTTCATTGCTGATTGGCAATTTATGCAAAATCCTTTCAACCAGTTTATCAATCAAGCTTTTAAATTCATTGAAGCTTTCTTCATCTCCACCATAAAAGTAAAAACAACTGTCGCGATAACCGATATCACAATTAAAGAGGGTCTTAAGATATTTTAAATGTTCATCATTAATGCCGATAAGTTCAAGAATCAAATCATTATCGGTCAAAGGAATTTCATATTTATAGTAATCCATAAGTCTCCTGATAATAAAAATAGTAAAGTTAAACTTTACTATTTACCTCTTCTGGCCTTTCTTGCAGCTTCTGATTTTAATTTACGACGTACACCCGGTTTAACATAGTATTCACGTTTACGGGCCTCAACGAGGGTGCCATTACGAGAAACTTGTCTCTTAAAACGACGTAAAGCATCATCCAGTGCTTCGTTTTCTTTTACAACAACCTTTGCCATGATTACACCCCCTTTTTAGTACCTTCTAAGTATATTACAGAAATATGAGAAAAACAATCAAATCCTTGCATCTAAGCCTAAAAAATGCTTAATTTGCCTTTTCCATCAATTTAACACCGGAAGATGTACCGATACGATCAGCTCCCAAAGCAATCATTTTAAGCATATCTTCCTGTGTCTTGATACCGCCGGAAGCTTTAACCTTACATTTATCGCCAACCGTCTTTTTTAAAAGCTCAACATCTTCTAATGTGGCACCGCCACTAGAAAAACCGGTTGATGTTTTGACAAAGTCGGCATTGGCTTCCATGATGCACTTGCAGGCTGCAACTTTTTCATCATCCGTCAAAAGGCAGGTTTCGATAATTACTTTTAATATATGGTCGCCAAGCGCCTTTTTAATATCCGCAATTTCTTTGGTGACATAGGCATAATCACCATCTTTTAAAGCCGCAATATTTAAAACCATATCCACTTCATCAGCACCGTTTAAGATGGCATTGACAGCTTCAAAAGTCTTAGCTTCAGAGGTCATCTGACCTAAAGGGAAACCAATGACCGTACATACCGCTACATCACTGTCCTTTAATAGTTGATGACACATCTTGACATAAGCCGGATTTACACAAACTGATTGGAAGTGATATTCTTTAGCTTCCGTACATAATTTTTCAATCGCCGATTTAGAAGCATCAGCCTTTAATAAGGTGTGATCAATATACTTAGATAATTGCATTTTCTTCCTCCATTCGTTTCTTGATATATTTTTTGGCAATTGCCGAATCGCCGTCATATTGTTCCCGTCCCAAAGAACGGTACATATATTTTTCCTGACCCTTGCCCAAACACAAAAGCATATCACCGCTATTGAGCAGTTCAATGGCCATAGCGATGGCATCTTCTCGACTTTCAATTACTACCGTCGGCTTATTTTTAATGCCTTTTTCAATATCATGAGCTATTTGCATAACTGCTTCTTCATAAGGATCATCCTCCGTCAAGATGACAAGATCGGCATATTCATCCAAAATAGTACCGAAGCGTTCCCTTTTTTCATGATTTGAATAACTGTTGAGGCCAAATAAAACAATAATACGATGTTTAACATTAACGACCTTGCGGGCATAGCGCAAAACATTGATCATACTTTCGTATGTCGTGCCAGAATCAATAACGACATTATATTTTTGTCCCAAGGCTATTTTTTCCATTACTCCTTCAGGTGAAGCGACATTTTTGCAGGCGGCAATAACTTCGTCAATCGGATATCCCCTTTCCACCAGGGTGGCAATGGCCGCTAAAAGATTATAGACATTCTGCAAACCCAAAAGATTACTTATAACCTGATATGTCGAGTTAAAACAATGCAGATAAAAACTTAAACCATCAGCCGTGATATTGATATCATCAGCATAAAAATCCGCATTATCATCATTGATGGCGAAGGTTACAATATGATAATCATGATAATTGGCAATTTGATCATATAAAGGATCATCCATATTAAAAATAATATCGAGATCTTCTTGGAAATGATCAATATAGCGCGCTAATGAATTGACATGGTCTTCAATAAACTGCCGATCGCCATCACTGGCTGAAGTATTAGTATAAATTAAAGCCTTAGGATTGACCCCGTCAAGTTTTTGCAAATCCATGGCATAAGAATCGGCCTCAAAAAGACAAGCTTCAACACCCTGATCATGCATCACTTTTAAGTGACGTTGGTTTTCCAAAATAGTCAAAGTCGGTTCATTGGATAAAAGCTTGACATCCCCATATTCAATACCGTAGGAACCGATATAGGCACAACGGCGGTAATGTTTAATAATATCCCGTAAAATAAAGGCCACGGCATTGCGACCATTACTGCCGGCAATAACGATATTTTCCATATTCTTGCCGGGATAATCATAAAATTTTTGGGCTACTTGATTTAAGACGTCCAAAACATTATTTACTTTGATATAGATGCAAGGCAGGGAAGTATCACAAGGCTTATCATAAACAATGACCTTGGCACCGTTATTAATCGCTTCTTTAATAAAGCTATGGCCATCATCCTTGATTCCGCGCACGCAAAAGAAAATGCAGTCTTCCATCGGCATGCGACTGTCACAGGATATTTGCTTAATCTCCACAGGCGGAGCATCTTTAAAAAAACAATTCAGTAACATATTTCCCCAATCATTGTATCATCATTAATACCAATAAGTTTAACCTTTACAATATCACCAATCTTAAAGTTGCCTTTAATAGCGGTATATATATACTCCTTGGTATAACCATAAGCATGAGTAGCGGTATTTTTTTCAATAAAAACTTCGGCCTTTTTATTAATATAGCTTTCTTTAAAAGCTAAACTGATATCCTTTTGAAGAGCGATAACTGCCCTTTCCCGATCTTTTTTAATTAAAGGATCAATTTGGCCAGGCATTTGGCAAGCTAGTGTTCCTTTTTTGGCCGCATAAGGGAAAAGATGAATAAAAGAAAAACGAATTTTCTTTAAAAAAGCCAATGTATCAGCAAAATCTTGATCACTCTCGCTTGGAAAACCGACAATCAAATCAGTACTGATGGAAATGCCGGGCATGAGTGTACGGATATAATCAACCCGCTTAAAGAAATATTCAAGCGTATAAGGCCGATGCATCAATTCCAAGACATGATTGCTGCCGGCCTGTAAGGGAATATGCAAATGATGGGCCATCTTTTTGGATTCCTTCATGAAAGTCAAAAGTTCATCCGTCAATTCGTTGATTTCAATTGAAGAAAGACGAAGCGTTTTTAAGCCTTCAATTTTTTCAAGTTCTTTTAATAAGTCAACAAGATGATGTTTGCCGTCGAAATAGCGACCGGTATGTATTCCGGTTAGCACAATTTCTGGAGAATTTAAAGCGAGTTGTTTAGCGGCATTGATAATATCTGGCATTTGGCCGCTACGTTCCCGACCACGTGAATAAGGAATAATACAATAGGAACAGAATTGGTTACAACCGTCTTGGATTTTTAAAAAAGCCCGATTTTTACGTTTATAATTATGCAGATAAAGATTTTCAAATTGAACATCAGTCAAGCTTTCAACCATATTGGCATTAATAGCGGAATCGATATATTCTTTAATTTTATCTTTATGGCGGGACCCGATAATAAGATTAACCTCATCAAAGACAGGGTCATCATTTCTTGCCTGGCTCAAACATCCTACGGCCACCACATAGGCATCGGGATTGTGCCTTCGGGCTTGTCTGATAAACTTTCGGGTCTTACTTTCGGCAATATTAGTAACACAACATGTAAAAATAATATAAATATCGGCCTTATCTTTAAAATTAACTTCTTCATAGTCTTGGTCCATTTGTTCTTTTAAATAAGCCGCTTCATAATCATTGACTTTACATCCCAAAACCATCATTGCATATGTTTTCATCCTTCAAACACTCCTCCGATATTAGCCATTACATATAGGGCTGCCGTTTCAGCCCGCAAGATCCGCCGGCCTAAAGAAACAGCTTCAAATCCATTCTTTATAAAAGTCATAGCTTCATCTTCTTCAAAGCCCCCTTCCGGCCCGATAACATAGGTTAAAGAACCATGGAGCTTTTGATAATGGATATAATTACTATCATTTTTTTCATAAGCTAAATAATTAAAAGTACTTTTATATTGAGAGATTTTACTTAAATCGATAATTTCGGGAATATCCGGAATAAAGGTCCTTAGGGATTGCTCGGCTGCTTCCTTGCATATTTTACGATAACGTCGAAGTTTACTTTCTTCATCCTTTATCTTAATGATGGAACGTTTAGCTTGATAAGGAATAATTCTTTTAATACCTAATTCCGTAAGTTTTTGTAGGCAGAAATCAAAGCGTTCGTTTTTAATAAGGCTTAAAATCACCGTCACTTCAATCGGCAACTCCCGTTTTTCTTCAAGCTCTTTGACAATAATTCCCCTTTTGCCATCCAAGCGACATAAAAATAAGCTGCCGCCATTATCAACAATTCTAAAAAGCGTATCATTATTTGATCTTAAGACATGATAAAGATGATGATATATTTCATCATCTAAAGTAAAAGATAACTTATCTTTAAGATTTCCTTCAATAAAATATTGCTGCATAGAGCTCATTATAACATTTTAAAAAGAAAAAGAGGATTAATCCTCTTCAACATGTTTGTCATTGGTAAATTCCAATTTTATCTCATTGACTTTCTTGGCATCGGCATCTGTAACCGTCACATGAAAATCTTGGAAATCAAAGCCTTCGCCGACCGCCGGAATCTTATCCATGTTATGGATCACCCATCCCGATACCGTATTAAAGTTATATTCTTCCTTCATTAAAATATTGAAGTGCTTAAGCATATCATCAATATCCGTATCACCCTTGACGAGGAAAGTATGATCATCGACTTTATGGTAGTATTCTACCACTTCGTCATGTTCATCATAAATTTCTCCGACTAATTCTTCCAAGATATCTTCCATGGTGATGATGCCGGCAGTTCCGCCATATTCATCAATGACGATAGCCATATGTGACTTGCTGCTTTGCAATTGTCTTAAAAGCGCTGAAATCTTGACGTGGGGACTTGTGAAGATGACGGATTTAACCATTTGCCGTAAGGTCGTTTTAGTATCGGTATAATAAAGAAAATAGAAATCTTTTTCATGAAGAACACCGATGACATTATCGATAGTTCCCTCATATACCGGTAAACGGGAATAACCATGATCACGATAAAGATTTTTAATCTCTTCTAAGTCATAATCTTCAATATCCACAGCTACCACATCAACCCGAGGAGTTAAAATATCCCGCACATCCAAATCATTAAATTCAATGGCATTGGTCAATAAGTCAGCTTCATGGGCATCCATATTGCCCTCTTCTTGGGCATCTTCAACCATGGTAATGAATTCTTCGGAAAGAAAATCATTTTCCGCCTCATCATGTTTTTTAAAAGGCAAGGAAGCCAAGTCTTTGATTTTATCGAAGATGAAGCTTATTGGTCGCATTATCTTTACCAGCATGTCGATTACCGGTGCTACCGTCAAAGCAAAGCTTTCCGGTCTTTCTTTGGCAATAGATTTTGGCGTAATTTCCCCAAAAATAAGGATAATTATCGTCATGACAAAGGTTGATATCGTCACCCCGTTATCGCCTAAAAGATTCATAAAAAGTACAGTAGCCAATGAAGAAGCCATAATATTTACCAAGTTATTGCCGATTAAGATTGTCGATAATAATTTAGTAAATTCATCAGCTAATTTAAGGGTCTTTTCCGCCCTTTTATTGCCATTGTTGGCTAAGTACTTCAAGCGAATCTTATTAACGCTCGAAAAGGCCGTTTCGGTAGCTGAGAAAAAGGCTGAAAGCATGACCAGCACTACCAATATGACAATAATTGTATTATTGTCCATAACGTGCCTCCGCCTCTTTGCTTAAAATAAAATGTCGACTGGGTATAGGATTATCTCCCATTAGTAAAATACACATCCTTTCAAAAAAATACGAAATCATTATAACAAAGCCCCCGGCCAAAAGTAAAGTTAGCCTAAAATCGGAAAGTATTCACGTAGGGCCCGATGATTATAATTAAGTAGAAGATCTAAAGGAAACTCGGCAGCTTCCACAATCTCAAAAGCTTGGCGATAATTACCGACATCATAACGAATATGGGCATCGGAATTAATAATAACCGGAACATTATATTCGCGGCACAGTTTCAATATCAGAAAGTCACGCATTTTAATACGGTCATTATCATGAATTAAAGAAGAATTGTTTAATTCGATGATCTTGCCCTTTTCTTTGGCACAGGCAACAACTCTGTTATAGTCGCAAGGATAACCATCACGGTCCATATGACCAATAATCCGTACAAAGGGATAGTCCATAACTTTGATATAAGCTTGGGTATTTAAGGCAACATTATTGTTGGCCGGATAAACATAACGATGCATTGAAGCGATGGCATAATCAAGTTTATTTAAGGGCAAGCGCTCGGTATCAATAAGCCCATCGGGTAAAATATTGAGCTCGACCCCCCTTAAGATCTTTAAATTATTGACAGCGCGGGGAATAACCGAAATGTTGGAGATGCCAAAATAATGGGCACCGACTCCCACTTCATCATATTGGTGTTCCGAAATGCCCAAAACCATTAAACCTTTTTTAATGGCTTCATCAATATTCTCCGTCACCGAAGAATAAGCATGTTTAGATAATACACTATGGGTATGTAAATCAACGGTATTATAAAAATTCATATTTCCTCTTTTATAAAAGAAGCACGCGGTGCTTCTTAACGGGTTTTAAAGAATGATGGAATATCATTGTCTTCCTGTTCATTAGCCATTACGCTTTCTTCAAAGTCATCATCCTTTTTATAGATGGTGTCAGTATTGCTTAAAATGGCTGAACTATGTTTGCTGCGCGGCAAATCAAAACCAGTAGCAATAACCGTTACAATGATATTTTCGCCAATTGCATCATTAATGGCGACACCATAAATGATATCAATATCATTGCCGGCAGCTTCACGAATATAGTCGACAGCTACGGAAGAATCATAAATGGAAATATTCGGACCGCCGGTGACATTAATAATAGCGGATTTGGCACCGGATATTTGGGCTTCGAGCAATGGCGATTGAATGGCCTTGGCTGCAGCTTCTTTAGCCTTATTTTCGCCCTGGGCCATACCGATGCCGATAAGGGCTGTGCCCTTGCCTTCCATGACGGCTCTAATGTCGGCGAAATCCAAGTTAATAAAGGCCGGAACAGCGATCAGGTCCGTAATGGTTTGCACTCCTTGGCGCAAGACATTATCAGCTTCCTTAAAGGAATCTTGCATCGGAATCTTGCCGATAACCGAAAGTAATTGATTATTGGAAACGATAATCAGGGAATCGACATATTCTTTTAGCTGATCTAAACCGACATTGGCTTGTTCAATTCTTTTACGGCCTTCAAAATCAAAGGGTTTGGTAACTATGCCGACCGTAAGAGCCCCGTTTTCTTTGGCAATCTTGGCAAATATCGGTGCTGCACCGGTACCGGTGCCGCCACCCATACCGGCCGTAATAAAGACCATATCCGAACCGGCAATAGCCTTGCGGATTTCTTCTTCCGACTCGGTTGCCGCTTTTTTACCGATCTCCGGATTGCCGCCGGCTCCTAAGCCTTTTGTCATCTCTTTGCCCAAGATTAATTTATTTTTACAATTGGACATATTAAGTGATTGGATATCGGTATTGCATACATAAAATTCCACGCCCTTAACACCGTCATTAACCATCCGATTGACGGCATTGCAACCGGCACCACCGATACCGAATACCTTAATTCTTGCAACTTGGTTATACTCTAATTTATTTGTCATAACTATCTTCCCTTCTTATTTAATTCAAACAGATTTTTTATTTTACCGGTCAGGGACTCACCCTCCGCATCATTAGTTTTGCGATCAACGATATTTTCAAATTCCAAAAGATTAATACTACTGTTTTGCAAATCTTTAATCATCGCCATATCCCGATAGCTAAAAAAACAACCGTATAAAGCTGTAAGCGAGGCATCTCTTACGCCGATAGTATCAGGAAAATAAGCCTTACAAGGAACTTGGCATACTTCTTGCAGTAACTTAATAAAAGCCTCCATACCGGCCATCTCTCCGCTCACGACAATGGTCGTATTATGTTTTTGTAAGATATCCTTAAGCGTCGATGCCAAGATATCCACATAATGTTTAAGAGCCGGCATAACCAATTGGCTTAAGGTCGCTTCATCAAGAGATTTATTGCCCTCTTCATCACTCCAGGCATAGATGGCATCTTCATGAGTCGGCCGACCATAGACCGTATTATATTTTACTAAACGCTTTAAAGTCGCATAGGGAATATGATATTTAGCATAGACGGCATCCAAGATCGGATTTAAACCATTAATCATCGTTTCGGCATTGACTAATTTGCCTTTAGATAAAAGGGCCAATTCACTGGTATTGTTGTCAGCCTTAAGTAAGACAATATTCTGATTGAGGGTTTGTTCAAATAATGCCGCTTCTTTGGCGATGGCATATAAATCAAGACAAATATCCATAACTTCGATACCGCACTCTTCCATCATCCCGACATAGGCAAAGGTCATCATCTTATCGGCACAAAGTAAGTCAATATCGACAATTAGTTCATCACTGCTTTCACGACTCGGCAAGCGCCTTGAAGAAATGCCGTTAACGGTATATTTAACACAAACTGCATTGATAATGGTGACATCATTATCAACTTTGGTATGCATAGCCTTAGTAATGGCCCGGGCGACATCGCTTTTGGAAACCATACCATTTTGGGTTTTGACGGCTACCTTTAAAGGATAACGTTTAAAATTATAGGCCGGAATTAATAAAATAACCCGCTCGATGGTCGCCCCCAGCATTAAAGAAGCATCCTTAATAAGCTTTTTAACAGCGGAAACTACAGCTTCTTTATTAATGATACGAAAATTTTTAACACCGTCACATTTAACCGTCTCTAACTTGATAATATTAAAACGGGTATTGAAATATTCGCCGATCAAAACCCGCACTTCATCTTCATTTATTTCTAATGCTGCGTATATCTGTTTCATAACTTGTAACCTTTATAATATTAACATAAGAAGGAACATTTAACCATATAATATTTTATCCTATGGCCTTGCATTTTATCCAAAGCTATGGTAAATTTATAAAGCTATCGAAAATAAGAAAGGGGGCATGACGTATGTCTAAAGTATGCGAGATTACAGGTAAAGGACCGCTATCAGGTAATAACCGTTCACATTCACTTCGTGCTACACGTCGTAAATGGAATGTAAACCTACAAAACGTTACTCTTATGGTTGACGGAAAGCCAAAGAAGGTTCGCGTTTCAGCCCGTGCTTTAAAAACATTAAAAGCTAAGAGTAAATTAGCTTAATATAAAAAGGCTTTATGATAAGCCTTTTTATTTTTCTAAGCTCTTGATATTGGCCAAGATATCCCCTTTAAAGACATAGCTTCCGGCCACTAAGATATCCACGCCCCCGGCAATTAATTTTGCAGCATTCTCCTTATTGACGCCGCCATCGACTTCAATAAGAAAGGAATGCTCATTCTTTATTTTGGTCAACGTTTCCAATTTAGCGAAGGTACTCGGCATAAAGCTTTGGCCGCCAAAACCCGGTTCTACCGACATCAATAAGACTAAATCAAGATCCTTTAAAAAAGGTTTTAAAACGGCCACATCCGTAGCCGGTTTTAAAGCTATACCGGCTTTTAGACCTAATTGTTTAATTTCTTGTATCAAAGAACTTATGGCTTTTAGATCTTTAACGGCTTCATAATGAAAAGTAATGCCATCCGCTCCGGCTTTGGCAAAGACCGGGGTGAAAAAGCCTGGATCATCAACCATTAAATGGACATCCATAAATAAGTTGCTGGCCTTCTTAAAAGCCTTTAAAATATCCGGTCCAAAGCTTAAATTCGGCACAAAATGACCATCCATAACATCAAAATGCAAGGCCGATACAGCTTTGTTTAAAATAGCAACTTGTTCATTAAAACGTGTATAATCCAAAGATAAAACCGATGGTGCTAAAATCATAAATTTCATTCCTCCTACTTTAAGCGTCGATGGGCATAAGCATGTATATTGCCGCTTTGAATCATCTTAAGCATCTCCTTATATGTAGCATAAAATGAAGCTTTGATATGATTTTCCGCAACGGCCTTTTTAATACCGCAATCCGGTTCATTAAGATGTTTACAATCCCGGTAAAAACAAGTCCGATAAGGATCAAAGGCGGAAATAGAGGCTTCCAAGTCTTCTTCCTTGATGCCGCTTAAATCTAAAGAAGAAAAACCCGGGGTATCAGCTACCAAACCTTCACCCAAATTAAAGAGTTCTACGTGTCTGGTCGTATGCTTGCCCCTGCCCAAAGCTTTAGAAGTAATATTGGTCCGAAGATTGAGCTTAGGGTCAATAACATTTAAAAGACTTGATTTGCCAACACCGCTTTGACCGCAAAAAACCGATATTTTACCCTTTAATCTGGCATATAGTTCCTTATTAAAGCTCTTATTTGTCGTAAAAAAGAAGGGATAGTTCATACTTTCATAATATTCGCCAATCGCTTTTAAATCTTCACTTGTGGCTAAATCAGCCTTGGTGCAGACCACCAAAGGCTTTACCTTAGCCACTTCTATCATGATAATCAAACGATTAACCAATTCATAAGAAAATTTGGGATCATCATAGCTCATCAAGATAAAAGCTTGATCGACATTGGCTAAAAAAGGCCGCTTTAAGACATTTTTACGCGGGTATATATCGATAATTCCATAGCGTCCTTCAAATTCCCCTACTTCGACATAATCACCGACAAAAAGCTGATCTTTTAAACGCATCTTGCCGGTACAAAAAGCTTCGGCAATCATCCCGTCAACCAAAGAAATAGTATATTGATTAGAAATGATTTTAATAATATGAGCTTTCATTGGATATAGTAATAAAGTTTAATCGAACGGTCAGCTTCCTGGGTATAAGAAGAACCCTCTACCGGATCAATACGGACAACCGTATTAGGGGCATACTTTTCTAATTCCGAAGCACTTAAGGAATTTTGGTCAACTTCAATCAATTCAACTTTCATACCTTGAGCCTCAAGATTTGCCTTAACCGCATTGACGTCTTGTCCTTTAATACCATATTCCAAAATAATCGATGGATAAGCGCTATAAGTCAAGGTAATACTGTTTACGATATAAGGATCATACTTTTCCCCAGCGGCAATGCCTTCTTGATTTACTACCGTACCGGAGGGCAAGTCACTTTCAACACTTTTGACGGTAATGGCAAAATTTAAATCCTGCAATTCATCATAAGCCGCATCAACGTTTAAGCCGACATAATTTTTCATTGTGGCATACATTCCGCTGGATACCGTAACATGAATCTTAGAGCCTCTTTCAACTTCCGTATCCTTAGGCGAATAATCAATGATCTTGCCCTCTTCCACATTATCGGTCATCACTCTTTCAATATCATTTAAATCAATGGCGATGCCATAATCCGAAAGATAGTCATTGGCTTCTATCACCGACATATTCGATATATCAGGAACCATAACTTTTTTGGAATTGCCACCGATAAGACCGGATAAAAATAAAATCACCGTTATAAGCAAGATACAGGCAATAGCCCCGATAGCGACATAGGTAACCGAAATAGCCCTGGAGATTTTCTTAGGTGCATCATTATGCTCCTTTTTAGCTTCGCCACTGATGGCAACCTTGGCCTTAGATAAAAATTCCGAATCATCAACATGGCGCAAATTAATTTTTTTATCATTGGCATGTTCACTGGAAAGACAATTATTTAAATCCTGAAGCATTAAAGCGGCATTGGCATAACGTTCCGTTAAATCTTTAGCTGTCGCTTTTAAAACAATATTTTCTACGGCTTGCGGGATTTTAGGATTATAATCACGAACCGAAGGAATATCGTCTTTTACATGTTTCAAGGCAATTTGAATGGCCTGATCGCCCTTAAAAGGAAGATCACCGGTCAGCATCTCAAAAAAGACAATCCCTAAAGAATAAATATCACTTTGCATATTGGCCTGTCCGCCCTTGGTAAGTTCCGGAGCCAAGTAATGAACCGAACCCAAAATAGCATCCTTGGAGGTTATCTGCATGGCATCATGAGCCAAGGCGATGCCAAAATCGGCAATCTTAATGGTTCCGTCAGCCTTGATTAAGACATTTTGTGATTTAATATCACGGTGAATTATGCCATTGCGGTGGGCTTCCATTAAGGCTGATGTGAGTTGCTTCATTAACCAAACTGCTTCTTTATAAGGCAAGGCTCCCCGTTTTTGAATAAGTTGCTTAAGAGTATAACCCTTAATATATTCCATAACAATATAATGCCGGTTACCGTCTTGGCCGACATCATAAACATCGACAATATTAGGATGACTTAAACAGGTAGCGGCCCGAGCCTCCCTTCTGAAACGTTCAAGAGCTACGGCATCTGAAGATAATTCACCCTTTAAGACCTTGATTGCCACTTCTCTTTTAAGTATCGTATCCATGGCCAAATAAACATCGGCCATACCGCCCTTGCCGATATTTTTAATAATCATGTAACGTTTTCCGATATATTCTGACATATTACCTCTTAATTATCACTATCGTGATATTATCTTTTCCGCCTTTTAAAAGGGCTGCCTGCATCAAATGTTTGGTTTTTTGCAAGATATTCAAGTCCTCATCTATCATGATCGCATTAATCTCTTCATCACTTACATAGGCATGTAAGCCGTCACTGGAAACCAAATAGTAGGTCATCGGCGGGACTTTGGCAATATCAGCACTGACATCTTCCCAAATACCGACGGCCTTCATCAAATAATGACGTTTCGGATGGTTGAGACTTTCTTCATAAGTAATCTGTCCGCTTTTTAAAAGTTCATTTACCAGGCTATGGTCTTCGGTTAAGCGAAAGATTCTTTGATCTTTAAAACCATAAACCCGACTGTCACCGATATTAATCGTAAAAATTCCGGCCTGACCGATAAAAATACCGCTTAAAGTAGTACCCATGCCCCGATATAAAGTGGATGAGGAAGCTAATTTAAAGATATGACGGTTAACAGCTTTAAAACTATGATATAGAAAATTGACGACATCTTTTTCGTTATCAAAGGGTCCGCTTTGGCTGAATTGATCTAAGAAATATTTAATACTTTCACCCGAAGCTACTTCACCGGCCCGATTGCCGCCAACCCCGTCACAAACTATGGCCATAAAATCACCATAGGCATTATAGACTGTCATATAACTGTCTTGATTCTTATCACGGACTAAGCCGACATCGGTCAAAGAAAAAAATTCCATATCCTAACCTTCATAATCGGCCCGTAATTGGCCGCAAGCCGCATCAATGTCATCACCCTTTTTTTGCCGCAAAGTGACAGCTATACCGCGTTTTTTAAGCAAATCATAAAAATGTAAAGTTGCCTTATTGGAAGAAGAGCGGAAGTCTTTTTCCTTTACATTATTGTAGGGAATGAGATTAATATATCCGTTAATGCCTTGCATCAATTGTTTCAATTCATCAGCATTTTTTTCCTGATCATTGATACCGGCCAAAAGTAAATATTCAAAAGTTAAACGGCGATGATGTTTTTGACTATAATATTTTAAAGCTCCAAATAGTTCATTAAGCGAATAAGCCTTGGCTATCGGCATTAATGATGATCTTAATTCATCATTTGATGCATGCAAGGATATGGCCAAATTATATTGAACATCTTCATCAGCGAAACGATATATCATCGGTACCAGTCCGCATGTTGAAATCGATATATGGCGAGCACCGATTTCTAAGGCATATGGATGATTGATAATTCCTAAAGCTTTCATGACATTATCATAATTATCAAAGGGTTCACCCGTTCCCATTAAGACCAGATTACCTAAACGTTCACCCTCTTCATCAAGATATTTTTGCATGGTCAATACTTCCAGAACAATCTCCCCAACCGTCAAATCACGTCTTTTCTTAAAAAGACCGCTGGCACAAAAAGTGCAGCCCATATTGCAGCCAACCTGCGTTGATAGACAAGCGCTGTAGCCATAATCAAAAACCATCAAAACACTCTCGATTAAGGATCCGTCAAATAACTTAAAAAGATATTTGACCGTTCCATCGGATGCTACTTGCTTGGTCACCAGTTCCAAACTTGGAATAGTAAAATCTTCCTTAAGTTTAGCAATCAAATTATGCGAAAGATCGCTCATTAAAGCGAAATCGTCAATCCGTTTTTCATAGAGCCACTTAAAGATCTGCTTGGCATGAAATTTCTTGCTGCCGACAGCCACAAGATAATTTTCCAAATCTTCAAAACTCAAATCATAAATAGCCTGTTTCATTCTCTTTATTATACTAGGCTTTAAGGAGTTTAGCGACATAAAATGCATCGCCCCCCTCTTCAAACAATAGACACTTTTCTTCCATTAATTTAAAATCTTCATGATTTTTTAAAAAGTTTTTAATTTGACCGTCATTTTCTTTACGATTTAAAGTACAGGTCGAATAAACTAAAATTCCCCCGCTTTTTAAAAGTCTTTGGCCCTCTTCGAGCAAAGCTTTTTGCAAAGGCAATAAATCATCGAGATCTTCAGGTCTTATATGATAGCGCAGGTCCGGTTTACGTTTCATGACGCCCAGGCCGGAACATGGAGCATCCAAAAGAATACGATCAAATTTAATCGAAAGATGCTTATGCAGTTGAGCGGCATCATAATTTAGAAAATTAATCCCGGCAAAGCCTAATTTATGAGCTTGTTTGCGCATCAAATCAACCCGATGAGCATGAATGTCATTGGCATAGGCATCTTGCGGATTTATGATATCAAGGCAATTAAAAAGCTTGCCGCCGGGAGCTGCACACATATCAAGAAGGCTTTGCCCCTGATTTAAATCAAGATAATGCCAAAGCTTGGCACTGTTGATATCCTGAACATAAAACATTCCCCTTTCAAAAGCTTGGGTATTTAAAAGATTATGTTCAAAGACAAAGGTTTCAGCATTGAGAAAAGTAATACCGGCTAGTTCATTTTTATCATAGCGCTTAAAATTCAGCCGATAAAAAAGTTTAGGAATGCTTGTGCTTTCCTTTAAGACCTTAAGCAAGATTTCATCACCATATTGCCGTCTTATTAATTTAACGATCCATAAGGGCATCGAATAGTGAATACTGAGACTTTCATCATCATCACCCAGATATTCCTGATAAGTATCAAGCTTTTTTAATAAGGCAGTGACAAAGGCCTTTTCCCCCTTCTTATTGAGGAGCTTAGGATATTCACTTAAGATGACATAATCTTTTTGTTGCATAAAAAAGCGTTCATATAAGGCCATAGCCAAAAGAATTTTCAAATGCTCATTGGTTTTTTGAGCCAGCTTTATAAACTGGGCTGTAAGCTCCAAATAATGGCGTAAGACCCCATTGACTAATTCGGTTACCAAAGGCCGCTTAAGGCTTGGCAAAAGTCGAAGATGTTTTTGCATTTCAAGCTGGGCATAGGCCCCGTTTAAAAGACATGATTTTAAAATTTGATAAGCTAATTCTCTTTGTTGCATAACTACTCCAAATATAAGGGATCAATATCAATTTTAATATTGGCTGTGGCTTTTTTGATATAATCGGCGACCAGAGGATGCAGATAATTAAGCATGGCAATAAGATCTTTATCCATCAGCATAGCACGATAGCGACAAATACCCCCGAGTTTTCCGATATTTATAGCCTTAAACAGCCGGAAAGGAGCATCGCTTAATAAGTCATCCAAAATATCAAGGCTCTTAGTTAGATTGTTAGTATTTTTATCACTGATATAGATGGCTACAATATGGGAATATGGCGGATATTTGGCGAGTCTTCGATAATTCATTTCGATATTATAAAAATAATTATAATCCTGCATAACAACAGCTTTTAAGACATAATGATCAGGATTAAAGGCTTGAATAATGACTTTGCCGGCAATATTAGCGCGACCGCTGCGACCGGATGCCTGCATCAATAAATCAAAGGTCATCTTGGCCGCATTATAGTCTTGATGCATCAGACCGGCATCAGCATTCAAGATGCCGACAAGCTCCACCAAAGGGAAATCAAGGCCCTTGGCAATCATTTGCGTACCAATGAGAATATCGATATCATGTTTGGCAAAAGCCTTTAAAATCGCTTCATGAGCGCCTTTTAAACGGGTTGAATCATGATCCATGCGGGCAACTTTAGCCATCGGAAATAATCTTTTTAATTCCATCTCCACTTTCTTTGTGCCAAAGCCATAAAAAGAAAGCTCACTATGGCCGCAAGTCGGACAAGTTTTAGCTATCGGATAAGTCCTTCCGCAACGATGACACTTTAAAAGACCCTCGTCTTGATGATAACTTAAAGGAATATCACAATCATCACACATCAGTGTCGCCCCGCAATGTCCGCATTTTACAATCGGTGCATAACCACGCCGATTTAAAAGAATAATAACCTGATGATTTAAAGACAAGACATCTTCAATAGCTTTTTTTAAATCATGGGCGATGATATAAGAACCATGACTTCTTATTTCCTTATTAAGATCGACAATTTCCACTAACGGCAAGGTACAATTAATCCGCTTAGTTAATTTAAAAAAAGCATAATCCCCTCTTAAGGCATGGGTATAACTTTCAAGCGAGGGGGTAGCCGAAGCCAAAAGAACTTTTGCCGCAAACATCATCGCCAATTTATAAGCGACATTTTTAGTATGATACAGCGGAATATTTTCCTGTTTATAAGAAGAATCATGTTCCTCATCAAGAATAATAAGTCCTAAATTATCAAAGGGCAAAAAAACCGCCGAACGTGTCCCCACAACAATCGATGCTTCCTTATTTTGCAAGCGTCGATATTGGATTTCCCTTTCATTATGAGTAAGTGCCGAATGATAAAAAATCACATCGGCAAAGCGATCCTTCACCCTTTTAATCATTTGCGGAGTAAGGGCAATCTCCGGTACCAAAATCAATACCTGTTTGCCTAAATAAAGATAATAGCGGGCTAAATGCAGATATACTTCCGTCTTGCCGGAGCCGGTTACCCCAAAAAGTAAAGATATTGTCTTGTTTGTGTCAATAATGCCATTATAGGCCATAGCTTGTTCATCATTTAAGGTTTTAAAAAATTCTTGGCTGTCACTTGCCTTATTTTTATAAGTCAAAGGTTTATTTTGCACATCCAAATAAGCCATCTTAATCAGCTTATTGACAATTGAAGGCGAATACTTGCGAACTTCACTCAAAAGCTCACCATCATTAATCTTATCCCATATCGCTTTTTGTTTAGGAGTCAAAACCCCTTGGCCTGCTTGTTTATAAACTAAAGCTTGCGTTTTTTCATGAACGATTTTCTTACTGACTTTTAAAGATTTGGGAAGCAATAAATTAAGACAGGATACAAAAGGAGAAATCGTCGTTTTAGCCAGCCACTTAGCCAGTTCTATTTGTTTATCATTGATATAAGGCTTGTCATCGACAATTTCAAGAATCTTTAATATTTCATAGCCTCTTTGAGCGGCAATTTCTTTAATATCACCATGAATTTCTGTAATCTTATAAACTAAACCATAAGTAAAAGCACCATGAAAATTTATCTTTACACGAGCATAAAGCAAGGGTTTTACTTCACTGTAATATGTAAAGGTCCGATCTACTTTTAAATTGGCATTGGGAACATAGACATCTAAAAGATACATAATTTAATTATAAAGAATGAAGCAACAAAAAAGAAGCTTGAATCAAGCTTCTTAACCGATCGAACCTTCCATATTGATTTTTAATAGTTGATTTAATTCAACGGCATATTCCATTGGCAATTCTCTGGTGAAGGGTTCAATAAAGCCCATGACAATCATCTGTGAGGCCTCTTCTTCAGACAAACCCCGAGACATTAAATAGAATAATTGGGCATCGGATATTTTCGATACTGTCGCTTCATGTTCGAGAGTTGAAGAATCATTAGCCATAATATTGCTTGGAATGGTATCGCTTGATGATTCAGCATCTAAAATCAAAGTATCACATTCCACCTTAGCTTTGGAATATTGGGCATTGGCATTTATATATACCTGTCCCCGATAATTGACCTTGCCCCCTTTACGAGCCAGAGACTTGGAGATAATCGTACTGGAAGTATGCGGAGCCAAATGAATCATCTTCGCTCCGGCATCTTGATACTGATTAGCTGTTGCCACAGCTACCGAGATACATACTCCTTTGGCATATGGACCACCCAAGATGCAACAAGGATATTTCATATTTAAATGCGAACCGATATTGCCGTCAATCCATTCCATCATGCCTGCTTCTTCAACATAAGCTCTTTTAGTAACCAGATTGAGAATGTTGCTCGACCAGTTTTGGACTGTCGAATAGCGACATTTAGCACCCTTTTTGACATATATTTCCACGACTGCCACATGCAGGGAATCTTTTGAATAACGCGGAGCCGTACAGCCTTCTACATAATGCAAGTCACTGCCTTCATCAACAATAATGAGTGTTCTTTCAAATTGGCCCATCAATTCGGAATTGATGCGGAAGTATGACTGTAAAGGTTTTTCAAGCTTGGTATTTTTCGGAACATAAATAAAGGAACCGCCCGACCAAACAGCAGCATTTAAAGCGGCATATTTATTATCGGCATAAGATACTACCTTGCCGAAATATTCCTTAAAAAGATCAGGACAAAGCTTAAGGGCCGTATCGGTATCATAAAACTTAACTCCGGCCTTTTCTACTTCCTCAAGCATATTATGATAAACAACTTCCGATTCATATTGGGTTGATACCCCGGCTAAATATTTAGCTTCAGCTTCAGGAATCTTTAATTTGGCAAATGTTTCCTTAATTGTTGACGGAACATCGTCCCAATCTTTTTCGACCTTATCGGAAGGTTTTATATAATAAGTAAAATCATTAAAATCGATATTTGAAAGATCCGGTCCAAAATTAGGATTAGGCATCGACAAAAACTTATGATAGGCCTTTAAACGATACTCAAGCATCCATTCCGGTTCCTTTTTATGGGCAGAAATAGCCCGGATAACCTCTTCACTTAAGCCCTTAGGTGTCTTATAGACACTGGTATCGGCATCTTTGAAATCATAACGGTAATTATCCTGACTATCAATAATAGCTTTATTTTTCATTTTTGACACTTTCTCTAATCAATTCTTCTATTCCCTTAACCCCGATAGTACCGCATTTAATCCGATTGGCTTGCTTATATAAGGTATCAAAGGCATTAGCTTCTTCAAGATCTTCGGGATTATAAGTCTTTTCATCGAGCATAGCATAATATTCTTCGATCAGGGCCAAGGCTTCTTTAACACTTTTGCCTTTTAACAGTTCGGTAAAAATTGAAGTCGAGGCAAAAGAGATGGTGCATCCTACCCCATCAAAGCGCAGATCTTCCACGATGCCATCCTTGACCTTAACCTGTACCTTGATATCATCGATACAGGAATCGGAAGCCATATGTAAGGTGCGATATGTCGGATCATCACTTAATCCCTTATTGCGGGGATGCGAATAATGGTCAAGCAAGATGGTTCTTTTTAAGTTTTCATCCATCATAAAAATACTCCTACACACTTATCAAGATCGATTTGCGCAACTTCCTTAACAAAGCGGTCAATTTCTTCTTTGGTATTATAAAGATACATGGAAGCTCTAATGGTTTCCGATGCTCCGATAACATTCAAGAGTATCTTGGCACAATGGTTGCCCGAGCGGACAGCGATATGCTTGGTATTGAGATAAGTGGCCGCATCTTGCGCAAAGACGCCCTTAACATTAAAGGTACAAATAGCACAATCGCTATGCGGATTATAAAGTTCAATATTTGGCAGTTCTAATAATTTCGAGCTTAAATAATGTACCAGCATTTTATCATTGGCTTCGACATTTTCCATGCCGATATCCATTAAATATTCCATCGCGGCCTTTAAGCCCAAAACTCCTTCGATACAAGGAGTACCGGCTTCAAATTTAAATGGCGGTTTTTTCAAAAGAATATTGCCGCATATATCAAAGCGAGCATTAGACCCGCCACCCAACATAAAGGCATCCATCTTATCCAATAAGGCATATTTGCCATATAAGACGCCAACACCGCTGGGACCGCACATCTTATGGCCGCTGAAGGCCAAAAAGTCAATATCCGTATCTTGGACATCCGTCTTGATATGCGGTACGGATTGAGCTCCGTCACAAACGACAACCGCTCCATAACTGTGGGCAATCTTAGCGATTTCCTTCATCGGCAAGATATAGCCCAAGACATTGGAAACCTGGGCTAAGGTTACCACCTTAACACCCGAATGCATGGCCTTTTTAAAAAGTTCAATATCAAAACTGCCATCCGGTCTTAAGGGAATATATTCAATTTTAGCACCGGTAACTTCCGCTACTCTGAACCATGGCAAGATATTAGATGCATGTTCTGCCTCGGAAGAAAGAATGACATCATCAGCAGTTAAATATTTTTGGCCATAACCATAGGCCACAAGATTTAAGGCCGAAGAAGCACCGTTTGTAAAAACGATTTCGTCACTGCTTTGGGCATTGATAAATTTCCGAGCTACTTCTCTGGCCTCTTCATAAGTATTGGAAACATTAAATGACAAATCATAGTCCCCACGGTGAATATTGACGGTCTTGTTGCAATAGTAGTCCATTACCGCATCAATGACCTTTTGCGGTTTAAAGGAAGTCGCTGCCGAATCAAAATATATCAATTCGGGATTGTTTTGAAACATCGGGAAATCCCGACGAATTGCTTTTACATCAAACATAGATTTGCCTCCCTGTCCTTAAATTCCTTTTGCCAATTTTCAGCTATGCCAAAGTCTTTATATAATTCATCACTGTAAGTTAAATAACTTTCGACCATCAAAGATAAAGCTTTATTACGGTCAAGACCGCGGGCATTCATATAATATAACATTTCTTCATCAACGGTACCGCTGGTCATGGCATGTGATGCTTCAACATCATTTTCATCAATATTTAATATCGGACTGATCAAGGATCTTTTAAGCGGTCCCAGGGTCAAACAACGGCTTTTTTGATGATGTATTGCCCCTTTGGCTCCTTTGACAATATTGCCGATAACCTTAATATTAAAGTCACTGTCTTTTAAGGCAACAATCGAATTATCAATATTAACCTTAGTATCAGCTTCTTTATTGCTGATATCAAAGATGATATTTTTATTATTATCGCCAAGATAAATTGACTTAATATCAAGACCTGCACCTTTTAAAACAGCAAACTTACTCTCTTGTATAAAACTTTCATTGGCCAAATCAAGATAGGCCATATGCACCTCACTGTCGGTACTAATAAGACCTTCTTCGATTAAAGATATATTCGTTTTTTCCCGAAAAATAAAGATATGCCAAGGTCCTTTAGCATTTAGGTTATAGCGGATATGGGCCTTTTTGCCGCTTAAGATAAGCAATAAATCATGACTTAAACTTCCATCGATCATTAGGGGTTTATCATCATTAAGCCTTAAAAGATCGCTCATTTCTTTAACCCCTTATTATGAGCACAAGAACCTAAAGAATAAACTAAGGGTTTAACCTCAACCTCCGGATGAATATTAAGTTCTTTATATAGCCAATCATAACCGTCATTATCGATCTTTTCCACCAGTTTGGCATCGCCCTCAGCTACAATCTTGCCATCAATAATGACATGGGCATGAGTCGGCTTGATCATGGTGAAAAAGCGTTCATAATGGGATACTACCAGCATCAGACAATCATTTTTGGCATAATAATCTTCAATCGCCGAAGAGACAAGCTTTATCGCATCGACATCTAGACCGCTGTCAATTTCATCCAACATGCAAATGCTAGGTTTAAGCATCAGCATTTGCAAAATCTCATTGCGCTTTTTTTCACCGCCCGAAAAACCGTCGTTGACAAAACGGTGAGCCAAATCTTCCTTCATATGTAAAGCCTTGATATTGGTATCAATTTCCTTAATAAAAGAAAAAAGGGATATCGGTTTTTCGTTGCGGGCATTAATCGCCGCCCTCAAAAAATCCGAATTGGTAACTCCCGGAATCTCTTGGGGATACTGCATCGCCAAAAAAAGTCCGGCCCGACTTCTTTCATCAACCCGCATCTTTAATACATCCTGACCATCAAAAGTGATGGAACCTTCGCTCACCAGATAATCAGGATTGCCCATAATGGTTTGTAAAAGCGTCGACTTACCGTTGCCGTTTGGCCCCATAATCGCATGGATCTCTCCGCTTTTAGCTTCTAATGACAAGCCTTTCAAGATATGTTTATCATTTACCTGCACATGCAAATTTTCAATTTTTAATAAATGGGACATGCCTTTCCTCCTGTTAATCTTAAAAGATTATAGCATAATCCCTAAAAAGTCATGGCAAATACGCTCTGAGACTGAAGTTTATCTGAATTTTTATCGGGCATAAATTGTATTAGAAAAAACGATAATATATAATTGTTAAGTGACACAAGGAGGATTTATGCAAACAAAAGAACTGATAAAAAAATATTGGTTCATCATGGTCTTGGCGGTTTTGGCTGTCGGTTTCATTATCTTTTATGCCGTCGATAGTGCCCAACATGCCGAAAAAGAAATAAGTGCTTTGACCGTTGATGACAAATCATTGATCTATAGTATTAACGGTGAAAACTATTATGCTGATGATCTTTATGAAGAATTAAAACCACGTTATGCCTTCACCAGCAATTTCATGGCCTTAGATCGTCTGGTAACCGATAAGGCCGTTGAAACCACCAGTGAAATGGAAAGCTTGGCAGCCAGCAATGCCCAATATCTTTTGAGCATGTATGATGAAGATACGCTCGCCAACGACTTGCGCAGCATGGGCTTTAACGGTATTGATGAACTTGATGATTATTATCTTTATGTTCAAAAAAATGTCCAATTATCCAAAGACTATTTTATGCAACATCAAAGTGAATATGTCGATCCTTATATTGCCGAAAAAAATCCGCGGCTGATTTCCCATATTTTAATCAGTGTGGCCGATGTGGAAGAAACAGAAAATGAAGACGGCACTACTACTTTAACCGCCCACCCTACCGCCGAGGAAGAAGCTAAGCTCAATGAGGTTTTAAGTGCTTTAGAAAATGAAGAATTTGCCGATGTCGCCTATGAATATTCCGATGACGGCAGTGCCTCTAACGGCGGTTATTTAGGTCTCATTGATGAAGATTCTAAAAGTACCTATGTCGAAGAATTTGCCGATGTAGCCATGAGTCTTGAAGAAGGTGAAGTATCGGATGTCGTTTTAAGCCAATATGGTTATCATATTATTAAATGCGATGCCACTACCGCTTCTAATCTTTTAAATTCCCAAGATTTCTTATCGGCCCTTTACAGTCGCCAAAGCAATTTATATGCCAAGGTTATTGTTGAAAAGGCCGAAGAGCTCGGTATCGTCATCGACGATGAAGAATTTCAAAACGAAATTAATGAAAATCTAAACGAAAGTGAGGATGCCCAATGAAAAAGATTATCTTAGCCTTATTATTATTAATTCCTTTGGCTGCCTGCTCCAATGAAGCAGTAGCGAAAGTCAGCGACGGCAATGCCCTCATTTTCCATGACGGCGAAAATACTTATACTAAACAAGACAGTTTTGAAGCGATGAAAAATAATGATTATACAGCCATCATCGCCAATGATATCATCACTAAGATAGCGGCTTTGGAAAATATTGACCAGGATGAAATTAATAGCGAAGCTACTGAAAGAGTCCAAGAAATGGCCGATACCTATGGTGACTATTATGATCAACTTGTCGAATATTATGGCGGCGAAGAAAATATCCATACTAACGTTGCCGCCACAGTTGCCAGCGAAAAGTTAGTCAGCCAATATATTGAATTACATTTTGATGAATTGGTGGAAGAACACTTGCCGGTAAAGATGCAATTAGCTTACTTTGATGATGCTGAAGAAGCCAATGCCGTTATTGCCGATATCGAAAACGGATCAACCTTTGAAATGGCCGTTTTGGAACATGGATATAATATTTCCGCAGCTCCGCAAATCTATCTTGACAGTGACTCTTTAGCCCTGGAAGTAAAGACTTATTTAAACAGTGATGAAAGTACCGGACTATCGGATGTCATTATGACTTCAACTACTTCAACGGATGCCGACGGCAACAGTATAATCACTCCGCGTTACTATGTCATTAATGTGATTGACCGCGATGCCGCCAACTTCCGTGATGAATTTATCCAAACCATGATAAATAATACCGACACTACTGAAGCTTTAAATTATTTCTTTGAAAAATACGATATCACTTTCTATGATCAAAGGACCTACGATCTTTTAAGTGCGACCTATAACGGGTTAAAATAATGTGTGTATTTTGTGAGATTATCAAGGGTAATATCCCCAGCAATAAAGTATATGAGGATGATACGGTCCTAGCCATCCTCGATTTATCCCAAACTACCAAGGGTCATACCTTAGTCATGCCGAAAAAACACTATGCCAACTTTGCCGAGATTGACGAAGAAGCTTTGGCCGATCTGATGGTTAAAGTGCAAAGAGTTGCCAAAAAGGTCGTCAAAGCCTTAAATGCCAAGGGCTTCAATATTCTGATCAATACTAATGAATGCGCCGGTCAAAGTGTCATGCACCTGCATGTTCATATCATACCGCGCTATGATGAAAGCGATACGGTTAAGATCGAATTCAAAGAAAATAGCTTTGATCTTGAAGCCTTGGCCAAAACCATTAAAGAAGCTTAAAGGTGAGCAATTGCTCACCTTTATTCATGTTTATAGAAGAAACGATTATCTAAAGCGAAGATCTTTGGTGTGAACTCCCCGACCTCAATCGTTTCCAAGGCCTTGGTTATCGTATTAATACGGGCATCGATATTATCAATAAGATATAAAATCTCCGCTTCTAAGGTTTCCGGACGCACCGGCGAACCGAATTCATATTGACCATGATGTGCTAAGACCATATGTCTCAATATTAAAAGCTCTTCACTGTCTTCAAGCTTAAGTTCCCGACCTATTTCCAAAAGCCGGGCTTGTAAAATTGAAATATGGCCAAGCAATTTACCGGTTTTGGTATATTCGGTAACGACCGGTGAGCTCAATTCTTCAATCTTGCCTAAGTCATGAAGAATGACACCGGCAATAAGATAATCATATGATACCTCCGGATAGATATCGCATATAGCCATTGCCAGCTTGCACATGCCGTAAGTATGGGTAGCCAAACCGCCCATAAAACTATGATGAATACGGCTGGCCGCCGGATAAGTATAGAAATCTTCAGCATAATATTTAAGACAGGCCGTAACAATTTTAGTGATATTTAAGTTGTTGATACGATGAACCGCATCTTCAATAAAATTGCGCAAGTCATCTTTGGCATAAGGTGATTTAAAAATAAAATCTTCTTTGCGGATATCACTTTGCTGGACAGGCAAAACCCGCATGACCTTAGCCTGCAAAGTACCGCGATAATTAATAATCTCCAGTTCAAATTCAAAGACCTTGCCGACCTCAAATTCCTTTTCGATATTCGCTTTGACATCCCAAAGTTTGGCATCGATGGACTTGGTATCGTCTTGCAAAGTCAAAGTCAGATAAGGAGCACCGTTATTGGTTGTCCCTTTGACAATCTGTGTAACCAAAAGTAAGGTACTTACATGTTCCCCTTCTTTAAAATCTTTAATCTTTTTCATCATCCCACTCCATTTCGTTTAATATGGCATAGACGGCATCGATATCAAAACCCTTTGATACCAAGGCATGGTAGATACGATTACGTAAATTGCTGCCGCTATATTTGCGGGCAAAACGGGTTTTAGCCTTATAAGCTTCCTTGCGCAAAATATCCTTTTCTTCAAAGGTTTCATCACGAAAAGACAAAACATTCAAGACTTCATTGGCTGTATCCATACTGTAACCCTCACGGAGAAGCTTTTTAATAATCAATTGTTTCTTCATCCTTAAGGACTTGCCCTTAATTTGATTGCGGTATTTTTCGGCCACTTCTTTAGCCTTAGCCAATTCACTATCACTATTGTCCTGTTGAATAAGCAAATTATCGATAATCTTTAAAGGAACGCCGGCTTTTTTTAAGGTATAGATAATTTTTTGTTTGGAATAAAGCGCCTTATCATAGATCGCCAACTTATCAGTAGCATAACGATAATCATCCAAGAGACCTTTATCGCTTAAACGATCAATAATCGCATTGAGTTCGCCAATCGGCAATTCATAATGCTTATTTAAATAATCATACATTTCCTTGACGGTATAATCACGGTTAGCCAAGACTTTTAAAGCTGCACGATAAGCCAAGATCGTCTTTTCTTTTTGTTTAATCTCATCATATTGGCGGTAGGTCAAACGTTCTTGTTTTCTAAGGCCCATGGCATAATAGCGGTCAAGATCGACATAAACCTTCTCATCTTCCGCATCATTATTTTTTAAATCCAATATGACATAATCATTTTTTAAACGGACCTTAGATATCGTAAAATTTTGAGCATACTCCTTAATGGCCTTTTCATAAAGAGCGATGATTTTTTCCCCAAATAGATCAGCGTCATAAATCTCATTAACCTTTTCACTTTTGGCAATCATCGATTTGATAGTAGCATCATCAAGCTTTAAATAATATTCAAATTTTGCTAAAAGATCTTCATGATCGTTAAAAAGAAAGCCGTTTTCATTATCTTTTACAATATCTTCAATTACCTCATCATGGCGGGCAAAGACAAGCAAACCGCTGGCCAAGGCCTCAATATAGGTCATGCCTTGAGTTTCGCTGGTTGAGGCACTGATAAAGGCATCGGCACTATGATAATAAGCCGGTACTTCGGCAAAAGGAACCTTCCCGATAAAAGTAATATATTCTTCAATATCGAGATCTTTAACCATTTTTTCCAGTTCCGTCAATTGCGGACCGGCTCCCACAATGACGAGCTTTAATTTAAGTCCGCGTTTTTTTACTTCGACAAAAGTTTCAATAATCAAAGAAAGCGACTTCTCCTGGGCGATTCTGCCGACATATAAAACCATCCTTTCATCATCTTTAATATGACAACTTTCTCTTATCTCTTTAATACGGCTTAAAGAAGTATTGGCTTTTTGAAAATGATTCAATTCAATGCCGGTTGGGATAACCGAAATCGGTGTTTTAATGCCATACTTAATAAGTAAATCGCGCGTCTTAAAAGATGGGGCAATGAGTTCCATGCAGGCATCCCCATAAATCTTGGAAAGTAAGACAATGGCTTTTTTGGCCAATTTATCAACACTTTCCAGATGAGTAAAATTAATATAATGGGTATAATCTTCATAAGTCGTATGGTAGGTACGGACTAAAGGAATATGTAATTGTTTGGCAACAATCCCGGCAAAAATACCGACCCCGAATTCCGTATGGACATGAATAATATCAAAGTTTAATTTTTTAAGATCATCAATAAAAAGATAATGAATCGGGCTGGCCAAGGCATAACCGTAAAGTTGTTTGACCTCAATACCGGGCAAACGGATAATCTTGCCCTCTTGTTTGATCTTCATTACACCGGGATAAGTACATACCACATAGGCATCATGGCCATGTTTCTCTAGCTCCTTGCGCAATAATTCAATGGAAGTCACCACTCCATTAACATCCGGTAAGTAAGTGTCGGTAAATAGTGCTACACGCATTAAGCAGTCTCCCCTTTCATCATCTTAACGTAAATAAAACAGATACTGCCGACAATCATCATGAGATAATAAGTCAGAAAACGCCATATTAACATGGCTGAAGTGACAATGTTGCCGGCAAATAAATTAGAAAACATCATAACAAATATCGCTTCCGTACCCCCGCTGGCACCCGGTATCGGGATAAGGCCCGAAACAATGGAAACAAAGGAACCCATGGCCAAACAATTAAGGAATAGATCAAAATCGGCATTAATACCCATAGCCATAAAGATTACAAAAGGAACGGCATAATAGAAAATAAGGCGAATTATGCAAAGAATTACAGCGATAAATAACTCTTTTTTATGATCTTTTAAATGTTCGGCTTCATAAGTAAAACGTTCCAGCTGACCATTGATAGTTTCTAACATTTTTTCGGGATTCTTAATAAGATGAAGTTTAACACCCAATGCAATGCCCTTGGTAGTAATCCATTCATGAACTTTTTTAAAACGGGCTAAGGCATAAAGGGCAAAGATAATAAAGGCATTAATACTGAAGCCCACCAAGACAAAGATAAAAAGATTGGAATATTCATTAAAAAAAAGCGGAAACTTTAAAATAATCAAGATTAAGCCCAAGATACACATTGTCGTTTGATAGACAATAAATTCTGTCCATAAAACCGAACCGGCATCCCCGGCTTTGACACCTTGTTTTTTAAAGACATAAAATTGCGCAATCTGTCCCCCGGAAGCACTCGGTGTTATGCCATGGAAAAAAGAAGCTACCAAGGCATTAATAAAACCTTGCCTTATCCGGTAGCGGGGATGGGTAATCCGGGTTAAAAGCGTCAAGACCAGGCCGACCGAAAATTGCCAAAAAAAGACCATGAATAAACATAGCACCATATATTGCGGCTTAATATTGGCAAAGGCTTCAAAAACCCCTTCCGTATTGCCGGATAAAGATATAAACATGACTATCGCCCCGATGGCAATAATCAAAAATAAATTAAATAAGTAATTACTGAACAACTTTTTCATTTTGCATCTTTTGATATACTCTAGTATAAACCTTTTTGAGAGCTTGACCAACATTTTCAATTGACCGCTCTTTGGCTGTCATATAGGCCTTTTCACCGGTAGTCGGTAAACGTTTTTCCACTGTATCTTTTACCAGTTTTACAAAGTCACTATTATTTTCACCCATATAACAATTTTCCCCATTTACCAGCCATGGCTCATAAGCGCCGATGGAACGGACCACAATCGGAGATTTGGCAGCCATCGCTTCCAAGACCACTATGCCTTCGGTTTCTTCATAGGATGGGAAAAAGAAACAATCGCAAGTCATATAAGCCCCTTCGATAATACCTCCCTTAACATATCCCGGCATAATGACATTAAAGGGTCTTTGACGGATAGCTTCCGTAATACTCTTAGGAATCGATATCTCCGGGGTTGTGCCAAACCAAATAAAGGTATATTCCGGTAATTTTTCAGCGACTTCAAAAAAATCCAAAATACCCTTACGCTCAAAAAAAAGTCCAACACTCATAACGACCTTATCTTTTTCATCAAGTCCAAAATAACGTCTGAAAGCCTTAACCTTTTCAGTATCATAGGCAAAACGCTTAAGATCAATACCATTACTGATGGCATTAATCGGCAGCTTTATGCCATAGGATTCCAATAATTTCTTGGCATAAGGGGTCGGCGTAATTATTTCATCGGCTTTGGAATATAAAGAAACCAAATACTTTTTCACAAAGGGTGACAGCTGGTTAGAAAAAAGAAAGGAATTACGGAAATCTTCTTCCGTAGAATGCGCATGATAAATAACCGCCTTGCCTTCACTTCGGGCCTTATGGATAATGGCATCCGAATTAAGATAACAGGTATTAATATGTAAAATATCATAATCATCGAAAGGATTGGTCGTAAAATCCACACCGGCCGAAGTCAAAGCCATCATCTGATGTTTTTTAGCCCGACCGATACCGGATATTTGGACAATCTTTTCGCCTTCAAAATACAAAAGAACTTTCATACCCTTAATTATACAAAAAGCGTAAATATTTGCCACTTATTAATTTTGCTTATTTAGCTAAGCGCCAAAAAAGCTTTCTTAACGGCATAAAAAGAAATAAGGCCAAAAGGAAGTTGCATATCGCATGAACGATCGAGAAAAAAAGACCATTTAAAAGATAGGCGGTGCCGACTTCCATACCCATTAAAAAATATGGCAAGCTAAAAGGCAAATCAAATAAAAGTCCAAATAATAAACTTAAAAAAGCTGCCCGATATTCATTTTTTAAAAAGTCCTTCAAGCCATAAGTAATAATAATAATTAAAAACCAAACCAAATAGTAGCTGAAAGTATAAAGCCCAATGCCATAAAGCAAATTTTCAACCGTCGCAAAACTAAAGCCTATAAGCAAGCTGTCTTTTAGATTAAGGCTTAATGTTATGACCATTAAAACTAAGGTGACAATCTCAAAATTGGGCAAAAAAGCTAAAATTTCCTTGCCAACCAGAAGGATAGCTGTCAAAAGAGCGTCTAATACAAAATTTTTAAGCATTTAATATTGGAAAGAGATTTGTCAAGGGTGTTTTCAACATAAAAGAGCAGGAAGATTCCGCCCCATATTGAGTCAATGATAGCCAAAGAGATCCTGCCCATCCGCCGGAATCGCCAGAATCAGCGGAAAGTGAAACCCAAATTACCAGTATCGTTCAACTATCGATATGACTAACGCTTATATTATATATTTTTAAAAATGTAGTGGCAACACTACAAATTTTGTCATGCCTTTAAATAAAAGAACCACCTAAACGTTAAAATGGACCCTGTAAAACGGACACCAGAAAAAAACCACCCAAGAGGATGAAAGCTGGATTCTGTATTACAGGATCCTTTTTACTTAGAAATATTCTCTGTATAGTTTAGTTTCTTTTAGAATGCTGGATGTGTTTAATATAGTTTTTATTTCTTTATTATAGAGTAGTGAGTGTTTCTCGCTTTCCCATTTTGTTTTAACAGGTTTTCTTTCACTAATCTTTGAAGGATCCTTGTTGCAGTAGATGCACTTACTTTAAGCAATGCCATCACATCGTTTCTTGTTATAGCACCTTGAACTCTAGCATATTTGAGCACTCTTTCTTTGTCATCTAGGATATTTTTATCTCCAGTAACTAAATTTGTAGTGGCTTTTATATTTGAGCTGGTGATATCTCCTGTTTCGTATTTGGCATTTATGTTAGGCAAAATAATTTTAAAGGCGTTCTTTGTCGTTTCAATTTTAGGTTTTTCTTCTTTGCCTTCATACGCTTTCATTATTTTTCTCATTCCAGTGCCATAAGCTTCAATCAGATGCAAGCGATAAAACACATTTGCCAGTTCCTGATTGCGGCATATAGAAAGACCGACCATTATATCTTCAAGATCGATCCCCGACATTAATCCACCGATGGATACAAATTCAATTCGATCTATGTAAACGCTGATCAAGGCGCTTGAACTAAAGGAATAATCACGATGAACCAACATATTTAAAAGCGCTTCTCTTACTGCAACTTCAGGGTAATCACGGACATCGATCCTCAAAAGCTTTTCTATCGTTGCACGGGTCTGGTTGTGTAAATCAATAAAGTCGTATACTTCATTCATTTGTTTTAGAAGTGAGCCGCTAAATTCTCGTCGATCTTTAAATACCATTTGATCTGTCCCTTGAAAAACAGCAACTTTGATCGTATGAACACATTGGTCAGATAAAAGTAAACCTAAGTTAGTGTAAAGACCGTCTTGGTCGATTAATTTCAAAGTTTGCATTTGTTTTGAGCCAAATTCTATCTTACGAAGATCAAATTCTTTTTTTGTGGCTTCTAAGGTAAGATTTTGATTTAAAGTGCGCATCGCTTCAAAGCAATCTCCATCTGTTTCTTTGATCATACGTCGAATGGCATTATCAGTGGCCGGCACGGAAGAGTAACCTTGTCTGACATATACGCCTTCTGGGCGCATTCCTTTTTTGGCAAGATAATAAGGCCGGTCTGTTCCTCGCTGAATATCTATGGCAATAATTTCTTTTCCCTCTTCTTCGATGGTTTCATAATGAACAAACATTGTCACATCTGGTTTGATCGTATCTCTAACCATATTACTTATCTGCAAAGAAACATTGTCCGCATCATCTACACCAATCACTGTCCCATCATCTTTAACACCGATATACAGTTTTCCGCCATCACAGTTAGCAAAAGCAATAATTTCTTTTTTGATTTCGTCCGTAACGATTTCTTTTAATTCAATCGTTTCACTTTCCCTAAAAAGCATATTAAAGGCCTCCTTCGCATTGTTTTAACACAAATATTGTATCAAATCGGGTCAATCGGGTCAATCGGGTCAAACTGATTCGATTTCGCGATGCAATTTGATTCGATTTTGATACGGATAGATTATTTTATAACCCCATCATGTCTTTTGCTAACCGATCACTCATCTTAACGGTTCCGACAAGAATCAGCATATTAAATACGATCTTGCCGATATAGCTCCACAACATACTGACGGCACTTGCATCGGTATCAATGACAGGTGGTGCTGAGGCAAAAGCTGAGAAGATCACACATACCAGCACGATCATTACTCCTTCAAGACAAACTCCGTCATAAGATTTCATGAAAGTATAGGCAATGTTTTGAGTTGCCTCACCAGCCGATGCAGAAAGCGGGATAGGAGAGATAGCTGTATAAATATAGAGCTTAAAGAATCGCCCATAAACAGTAAGAATCATAATAAAAGACAAAATCGTAATGAAAATGCTGCCTAATAGTGTGACGGCCCATAATGGGATGGCCTCCAAAAATCCGACATTTTCTACAGCACCTATGATTTTCTGTGGGATGATCGTTTCTGATGTTCCTTTTTGGGCCCGTGAAAACATTTGTAAACACACATCTTGATTTCAGCGAAATTAAACTTTTCTTCTCACACTATTTTTCTCGCAGCCTTTTTGATAAAATGTATAGAAACCCACGGATTATATTTAAGGATTTTTAAATTATTTTTTTATTTTAGAAAAAATGAATACTTGAGAGAAAGATAAACTAGAAACATTTTTATGAAATCTACATAATTTGTGTATAAACTTGCAGTTGCAACCACCAGTTGACAGATTGAAAGCTTTTATTTATAGCATATAACCATCTTGAATGTTAAAATCTGAGCGAAAGTTGAAACACAAGGAGGACATAATATGATATTTGCTGATAAATTGATTCAATTGCGAAAGAAGGCCGGATGGTCTCAAGAAGAATTAGCTTCTCAAATGAATGTATCCCGACAATCTGTATCTAAATGGGAAGGCGCTCAATCAGTTCCAGATTTAGATAAGATCGTTCGTTTATCCAAGTTGTTTGGAGTGAGTACTGATTATTTACTGAAAGATGAAATCGAAGATGCAGATGTCACTATTAGTGAAGAAAATGATTTTGGTAGACGAGTAACATTGGAAGAAGCTAATCGTTTTATTGAAGTGAAGATAGAAACTTCAAAGATGGTTGCCAATGGAGTCTTTTTATGCATTATTTCTCCGATTTGTCTATTAATACTAGGTGCTTTAAGTGAAACAAAGTCTTTTGGCATCAGCGAAAATGTGGCAGGAGCTGTGGGGTTGATCATATTGATGATTCTTGTTGCGATTGCAGTGGCTATCTTTATTTATAGTCATTCAAAAACAGCTCAATATGAATATTTGGAAAAAGAAATATTTGATACAGAATATGGTGTCATCAGTCTGGTAAATGAACGAAAAGAGAAATTTCAAAATAAATATACTAAGAATAATATTATTGGTGTTTCTTTATGTATACTGGCCATGGTTCCGTTTTTTACTGGTGTTATGTTTGAAGAAAACAATTTGATCTTGATGGTTTCATTGTTATGTTTAGCTTTATTTATTGTAGGTATAGGCGTTGTTTTGCTTGTTCGTGTCGGTATTATTTGGGAAAGTTTTGCCAAGCTGTTACAGGAAGGTGACTATACAAAAGAAAAGAAGGAAAAGAGCCCAATCATTGGAGTAATCACAACGGTCTACTGGTTATCTGTTACAGCTATCTATCTGGCAATTACGTTGCCTACAAGAAACTGGCAGGAAGGATGGATCGTTTGGGTCATTGCGGCGGTTTTATTTCCGGGTGTTCTGGCAATCGCAAATGTACTTAAGAAAAACAAATCATGAAAACGATATTTGTTCACGGCTCAGGACAGCGATCCAACAGTTGGGATAAAGTGCTTTCTGAAATTGAATATAAAAATGAGTGCTTAACACCAGATTTAAGAGATGTTTTAAAAGGGAAGTCGGCTACATATAAAAACCTATATGGAGCATTTAAATCATATTGCGATCAATTTGAAGAGAAGATTAATATTGTTGGTCTTTCTTTAGGAGGAATTTTGGCATTGGAATATACACTGGAAAATCCAGAAAAGGTACAAAAGCTAATGTTAGTCGCAACACCACATAAGGTGCCTAAGTTAGCTTTTACGATACAAAATATAGTTTTAAGATTTTTACCATCTTCACTTTTTGAAGATATGGCATTCATTAAAAAAGATACCCTGGCTTTAGGAAAATCAATGAAAGATCTAGATTTTACTAACAGGGTATCAAAATTAAAAAATGAAACATGTGTTGTATGTGGACAAAAAGATAAGACAAATTTAAAATCAGCTTACTATTTTAAAGAGCATATAAAAAGTGCTAAACTAATTATTGTTGAAGGTGCAGGACATGTTTTAAATGAAGAAGTGCCTGAGAAGGTAGCTGGTGTCATTAATGGATTTTTTGAATAAAACCGAATTTCCGCAATTCATTTTCTAAATGTATAGACATAAAGAGATAAATGAACAATAAAAAATCATAATATATGAAACTCTACGATCCGTGGGTTCTATAGAATTAA
>CALUZH010000028.1 GCA_944325255.1 uncultured Erysipelotrichaceae bacterium | reverse complement strand
CTTTTATTGCGCCATGCTTGGTGGTTGTCGCAAATTTTGCGACAACCACTTCTTTATCTAGTTCGCCTTCTTTAAAGATATTAGAGATATGTTTGCCAATCGTTTTAATATCACGATCAAATAAATCACTCATTTGATCACGGTTTAGCCATACAGTCTCAAGATCTGGACTAACATTTACTTGTAATTCCAGTTCGCCGTTTTTAAAAACTAAATGTCATTTGCCATTTTATCATCTCCCTTGCTTATTTCTAAATAATTACGTGTTCACAAATAATTCTATAATGCTAATTGCGAATACCAAATAGTCTTTTTGGGAATATCTTGTGAAAGGAAACGCTAATATTAATGTCAAACATTCTATTATTACTGGTCTAATACAAAAATCCTTACAATTTTGAATTGTTTATTTTTAGGAAAATAATGTCCTTAAAATTAACGAAACAATGACTTTTTGCATGGATTTCTAAACATGGATTTACACATGGATTTCTAAACGTTAGTTTAAGAAGTAAATTCCCGCTCCTTTTGTAACAGTGCTTACCAACTTAAATTCCCTTAAAAATCTAATGATTATTTATGTTTAAGTATTTTTATGTATGGTAAAGTATATTTGAAGAAAGAGAAAAAAGGCATACAAAAGCCCCGGGAATTTAGCCCGAGTCATTTTGTAAAGAGGTAAGTTCACGTCTGTATCCTGCCCAAAATTATTCTTATTTCTTTAAAAGACGTATGGATAAATCGATATCGTCAGTCGCTACCTGATAGATATTAAATTTATCCATATTTTCTTTTCCGATAAAGTTAATAGCCATTTCATATGGCGAATGATTATTAAGCGATACTCTAGGTACCGAATTAATATTTGATGCCAGTGTATAACAGTCATCTTGTGATAATCCTGAAAAGGATGTTCCTTTGGGCAAAACATATCTGATGTATTCATGATTTTTCTCAATAGAACCCTTTTGCCAAGAACAGTTGGGATCGCAATAAAAAAGACTTATAAGTTTTTTACCGCTTTTAAAAGATAATTCAATACTATCCGGATCGCCGAATTCCGTACCGTTATCAGTAAGTATTACTTCAAATAATCTTTTAAATTCATCATCCCCAAGTAAGGACTTTAACTGACTGAATATTTGAATTACATATTCTTGTCTTTTATAAGGCATAAGATAGATAAGCATGAGATTATATTGTCTAAATAACAGGGTTAAAAAGCACTTTCCGCCTTTTCCTCCCTGGGTTCCTATAACCGTGTCCATTTCGACAATCGAGGCATTTGGATGCAGCTCCACATAATCTTTAAAATCGCTATAAAAACGTCCGTTTTTAATCGCATAATTAACTTTTTGACGGGTACAGTCATATGCTTTTTTAGTGCGATATCTTACTTTTCTTTGTAAGTCGATATTTTTGACATTTAATATTCCCATGTCGATATATCGATAAAAGGTAACTTTTGAAAAGGGCAAGACTTCCGGGTGTTCAATATAGACTTGATTGACACTATGATGCTTATTAATCATTAAGGGCGAGATGACATCGTTGATGGCTGCAATTTCTTGTTTTGTAGCCTTTATAACGGCTCTTGTTTCTCTTAATGTTTTATTGTATTCATTATGGGCAATTGAAGCCTCATGGCGGTATTTAGTCTTCTTGCAGTAAAGCTTTTTATCGCAGCCGTTACAGACATATGGCGGCTTTGAAGTAAGCTCGCATTCCTTTAATGCTGTGCCAATAAGAAAGCGATGAGCTTTTACTTCTTTGGCGATAGTGGTTCTATCCTTGCCGATTCTTTTGGCAATAGCTGTAAAGCTATAAGAGTAATCAAGAAACTCTTGAATGATACATCTGTTTTCAAATGACAGATGTTTATTTTTGATCGCTGCCATATTATTTACCTTTTCCTTTCTTATGAAGGCAGGATACATTTGTATACTATCAAAAGTTTTATATTTTTCCCCCATTATTTTTCAAGGTAAGTTCTCCTTTATGTTAAAAAGGGAACTTATTTTTTAAATTTACACATGGATTTCTAAAATTGTTACTTGTTTAAATTGACACGGGGGGGGGTATTGGTTTTAGAATAATATATGAAATAGGATATATTCATTATTATTTCTATTTTTAAGCAAAGAGGGAGGAAAATATTTTGAAAAAGAAACTATTATCTTTGGCCTTAGCACTATTCATGGTATTGGCATTCTTGCCTGCAAGTGTAATGGCTGAAGAAAAAACAGTTACAGACGAAACTGAATTTGTAAATGCACTAAGTTCAGCTCAAGATGGCGACACAATAATCATCAATAGTGATTTAGCTATTACTGATACTGTGATTACAAAAAGAGTTAATCTTAAGGGTGGCAATGAAGGAGTAACTATTACCGGAAACATTACATACCAGTTTTCTTCAGATCAAGAAAATAACAAATTGAGCATTGAAGGAATTACATTTAAGAACCCTGGTGCTAATGCTATAGGTCTTAAGTTTAGTGGCGATAGACCAAACGGTGGCTATAATCTAAATATTGATGTAAAAAATTGCATTTTTTCAGGATATTCTTATGCACTAGCAGTTAATAGCCATGCAAACAAGTATACTTTGAATGTTTCTGATTGTGATTTTTCATCTAGTAAATATGCTGTTAACTTTAATAGAGATACAGAAACATCAGGACAGATTGCTGATAACACATTAGTGTTTGGATCAAATAATGTAATCAACCCTGATGGCTATGCAGTAGAAACATTCGGAAATACTGTTGGCACATTGGTAAAGAGTGCAAAAACTATCGAAGACTTTAATAACGGAGTTTATAGTGCAGTTATCGACACAGAAAGTAAATTATTAGCTGCATTAAATGATGCCGAAGTTAAAGAAATTATTTTAGCAAATGATATTGAATTAAGTAAAATGTTAACCATCGAAAAAGAAGTAAACATTGATTTAGGTGGTCATACTATTACTGCATCAGAAGATTTTGCGTCTACATATCCAAATGATTCTCATTTGATCAATGTTCAAAGCGGAACTTCTAATGTAACTATTTCAAATGGTAAATTGGTTGCTACAGATAAAAATAAACACACAGTAAATGTGTACGATGGTGCCGATTTAACATTAAAAGATGTTACAGTCGATCATTCAAGATCTTTAAACGGAGCCCCTGTTGTAATTAATGGTTCTGATGTTACTCTAGAAGGTAAGGTTGAATTGATCCAGGGTGAAAACTCTTGGTATGGAATCAATGTCGATCCTAAAAATCAAACTAGTGCGACATTAACAATTGCAGATAGTGCTCAAATCATTAATAAA
Source organism: uncultured Erysipelotrichaceae bacterium (assembly GCA_944325255.1). GTDB lineage: Bacteria > Bacillota_I > Bacilli_A > Erysipelotrichales > Erysipelotrichaceae > CALUZH01. Next base: position 27,662 of record CALUZH010000028.1, on the reverse strand, counting down.
GGAGAAAAACCATTAGTTCAAATCGATGGTATTAGCAGCAATAACCAGCCTGTAAATGGTAAGAGCGTGCATATAACAATTAAAGATGGCGCAAAAATAGACACTGATACTCCTGTTATTTTAAATAAAGATTCTAATGGCACATTCGTTCCTGTAAATAAAGAATTTGTAAATATCGGAAATAATACAAACTTAGAATTCGATGAAAATGGAAATGTAGTATTTGTTGAACCAAAACCAGAAACTCCTTCAACCCCTTCTATCTCTTGCGCTGGCGAAAAAGATAAAAACTGTGATGGCGTAATCACCTGTGATGAAGAAAAAGGTGAAGGTTGGACCTGGAATAATGCCAAGGGTGTATGTGAATATACCGGTACTACAGGATATACAGTAGTTAATACCGCAGTTAAATAAGAAAAAAAATCTAAAAAAATCCATGCAAAAAGACACTTTAATTAGTGTCTTTTTTAGTGTAAAGAATCTTTGAGCTTTAGATAACGGTAGATAAAGCTTATGCTAACAGCGATATATAGAAGTAATATCAGCGAAAATAAGATAATAAGAATCGGAGCATCACCGCCGTCATTGCTAATGGCAAAGTAGATTTGCGGTACTATTACAAGAAAGACAATTATTAATAAGGGGAAGTAGCGGCCGGCAAAGACTCTTTTCATCATATCCAGTCGTGATTCATCATCACAAAAGATTTCTTCTTTTCCTTGCATCTTGGCATCGGCCTTGCGAAAGTAGCTGTAGCCGGCAAAATCTTGGAGATATTCCCAACCGCAGTCTTCAAACATCCTGACATATTCTTCCTTATGGGCGATGCCTTCGGGATTATAGTCGAGTTGATAAGTGACGTCTTCGGGCGGACATTTTGCGAAATGATAGATACATGGGATGCTTATCTTGGTAAATTTCCAGCCTTGGGCATGCATCTTTTTAAGATAGGCTTCTTCCTTTTGCCAATCGGCAATAGTGAAGAAACGAATTTGGATCTTTTGGTCTTTCATTTTAACTGGCCTCCATCATATTACGATATAAGCGGGCTATTCTTTGCATTTCGAGATCCAGAACCTGTTTGCCAAGTTCGGTTATGAGATAGATTTTGCGTTTTTCTTCTTCCCTGATGAATTGAATTAAACCATCCTTTTCCATCTTGCCAAGACTGCCATACATGGTTCCGGGACTTAGGCGGATTTCACCTTCGGTCATTTCTTCAACCTTGCGGATAATACTGTAACCATGTTCCTCATTTCTTAGACAAAGAAGGATATAAAAGCCGGTTTCGGTCATCGGGACATAGACTTTACGAATATGTTCATCCATAGTTTCTGTCCTTTCTATATCGCACTACTATATATCACACCTCTACTATAGCACTGCGATATATTATATGTCAAATAAAAGCCGAAGATTTTCGACTTTTTAAAGTAGGCAATTATCGCCATCGCAGACATGGGATGAAGCTTTTATGCCATTTTCATAAATATGGAGTAAGGCTTCTTCTTGTTTATCATCTAAAAGATCATAGGGTGTTTGGCCGTCATTAAGTTCGACAGTGCCATAGTGGTGGAATAAGATCTTACCTTGGTTTCCAAAGACAACTAAGGGTAGAGGGATATTGTAAGTATTTGGAACTTCTTCGCCGCTTGGCTTGATGACACAGGGTCTCATAATCTTGATGAAGTTTTCAACTAAGAGATGGTAGTCTTTATCACCGGGATATTCTAAGATGATGTCGTTATTATCATTATGAATGTATTTGGGTCTTTTTTGGTCCATATTAACATATGTTATGCGCTTATTATGCTTCTTGGCATATTTTATAAGTACCGGCAAGGCATTGCGGCACCAAGGGCACCAATTGGCCCCAAAATAGATAATACTGTCTTCCTTTTCATTGAAGATGGTAATCGCTTCTTGAATGTTTACGTTATCAATGAGACTATCATCAATTTCAATGCTTTGGAAGATGTGGCTTTCATCACGATATTTACCGTTTAAGGATTCATATTCTTGTTTTGTTGACATAAAAGTTCCTTTCTTAAGTATTTCTTCAACTTTATTAAGTAAGATTTCATCGGCTGGCAGCCACTTTACTGAATAGAGATTTAAAAGATTTAGCCACTTATAATCTTCATGTTCCAAAAGCGTGAAGGCTGATAAAAGATGACAAGCATAAGCAGCCATATGCAAGCGAAATTGCGGATAGTCATAAGTGATATCGGTGATCTTGGTATCGACTTTGATATCGGCATTTAATTCTTCTTTGATCTCTCTTATAAGGGCTTTACCTGCATCTTCGCCTTTTTCGATTTTGCCACCCGGGAATTCCCAATTGTGGATGAATTCGCCATAGCCGCGCTTGGTAGCTAATACCTTGCCTTCATGAATAATTACGGCACATACAACATGGATTTCTTTCATCATCGCTCCTAATTAATAATATAATCATATAATGTTTCATTGATCGGGGTATCCAAATAATATTCAATTTCCACAGCTTTTTTGTCGGTATTGGGCATAATGAATTCCTTGCATTTACCGCTAGGATGAATCTTGCCCATATAATAGAATTCCTTGGATATGGCATCATCCTTATTCTTGCGAATGAAAAGTTCAATATCAATGCCGAGGCTTTTTGCGTTTAATACGGTTTGAACATCATCGGATTTAAGACTGCGGCCGGACTTGGATATGGCGATAAGCCGGTCTTTGGCCAGTAAAGTATCTTCATATTTGATAGTATCGGCAATATCCCGGTCCTTATTATAATTGATGAAGACCGGGAAAGTTTTGGTCTTCTTATCAAACTTATAACCGCCGATATTGAGGGCTACTTCGGCTTTTTCCCAATTCAAGAGTCGGCAAACATCTTCATAAGTATATTTTTGATAGAGATTAAAGGCAGTATTTTGATAAGGATGGCAATAATTTAATTCATTGCGGTAAAGACCGAATTCAATGACTTCATTAAGCAATTCTTTAAAATTATTATTGCTGAGCATCTTCTTAAAATTATGGGCGATGCCATAGTCTTGACCTTCCTTCACGATAAAGATACAGTCTTTAAAGGTTTCCCTGCTGGAGCCGGTTTGAAATTCGGCAGTCAGGATATTGACTAAATTGTCTTGAGTGTTGGCATCGAGTTTAAAACCATAACGGTTTAAAAGCTCATCTTGCAAATAATCAAAAAGACCATGATCATTATTCATCAGATAATGTAAGGCACAAAGTTCATGCGGTCTTTTGCCGTCAGCGAATTTGCGGCTGACAAATTCCAGATATTTGGCTTCTTTGGCATTCAGATTTATATTATATTCTTTTTCATATTTCTTTAAAAAGTTATAGTAGGAACCCAAAGATTTATTATCAAAAATTCTTAAGGGATCAATGCTGCCATAAAGATCAAAGTCCATGAGTTTCGGGATTCTTCCCAGCTTGAATTTAAGATTTTGGTAGGCTTCTTTGATTAAGCGGACATCATTGAAATTGGCACTGTCGATGGCTTCATAAATGCGTTTTTTGGATATTTCGTCAAAGTGGATGGTGCTGGCTCCGGGCAAGGTCTTAGCCTCTTCTTGAAGATAGCGGCGTAAATTGTCCTTATTGAAGCTGCGATCACCCGACAGGGCAATAGGGATGAGAAAGTTGTTGCGGTAATTGGCGATAAAGTCGATAATAACGACATATTCCTTATTTTTAGCCTTTCTTAAGCCTCTTCCCAATTGCTGGACAAAGACGATGGCACTGTTTGTCGGTCTTAACATAATCACTTGATTGATTTCCGGGATATCGATACCCTCATTAAAAATATCAACGGTGATTAAATAATCAAGGTAGTCAAGGCGACTGTCACTGGTCAAACGCTTAATGGCTTCTTCTCTTTGATCGATGCTGTCATTGCCGGTCAAGGCTAAAGTTTTAAGTCCCCGCTCATTGAATTTGGCACTCAATATTCGGGCTTCATCTTGCCTTGATACAAATATCAAGCCCTTGACTCTTTTGCCGTTATAGCCGTAATAATCGGCATATTGCATGATATAATCAACCCGCTTATCATCGACAAGCTTATTAAAGTGGCTAAGGTCATCATCTTTTTCATCATCAAGATATAAATCGCTGATGCCAAAGTAGTGGAAGGGACAAAGCAAGTCTTCTTCCAAGGCTTTGGCAAGACGAATTTCATAGAGAATATTATGATCAAAAAGCTTAAAGATATCAAAGTCGTCACTGCGTTCCGGGGAGGCGGTCATACCTAAATAATACTTGGGCTTAAAATAATTCATGATTTTTTGATAGCTGTCGGCACCTGAACGATGAACTTCGTCAATGATGATAATATCGAAATGCTCAGGCTTAAAATAAGCTAAATTATCATCTTTGGCCATACTTTGGACCGTGGAAAAAAGATAATCGGTATGATGCTCCTTATGATTGCCGCTTAATAGACCATAAGTTTTATCTTTTATTATCGTCTTGAAAGTACTCATGGCTTTTTGAGCAATCTGTTCACGATGCACCAAGAAAAGCAGGCGCAAAGGATTGACGGCCGAAACCGCAAAGGCGGCGGCAAAAGTTTTACCGGTACCGGTAGCTGAGATAAGCAAGCCCCGCTTATCATGATTATTTAGGGAAGTACGGAAGTTGTTGATAAAGGCTGTCTGCATACTGTTGGGTAAAAATAGGGGGCTGCTTTGTTTATCAAGCCTTTTTAAAAGTTCGGTGCGGATCTGCATATGCTCATCATATTGCTTGGCATAAGCATCTTTGATTGTTTGGTAAGCGACAGTATCAACATCGTCCCATAAGGCCTTAAAAGCTCTTATTGCCTCATCGGTAAAAGCCTTATTGTCTTGACTGTAGACTAAAGAATTCCATTCCTTATTGGAAGTAATGGCCTTCATGGTAAGATTGCTGCTGCCGATTAAAAGCTTATAATTATCCGCTTTTTGAAAGATATAACCCTTGGTATGAAAACCGGTTTGGTGCTTGGTGCTTTGATACATGCGAAGTTCAATATTATCAAAGGTTTCAAGCTTATTTAAAGCCTTAGGTTCGCTGAATAAAAGATAGTCACTGGTAATGATCTGACCCTTAATCTTTCTTTGATTTAAGGTCTTAAGCACTTCAAGCAGCGGGGTAATGCCGCCCGAAGTAATAAAGGCAACGCTTAAATAAAAAGCCTCGCAATCAGCCAATTCTCTTTCTAAAGTATTTAAAACTTTCTGCCCGGCGTGCGGGTTATTTTCAATAAATAAGGTTTCCATCAATAATATGATAAACGATATTAAAATAAAGTTTAAAGGCTTTATTTAAAGCTTATAAATCAAAGACCGACAAGTTTTTTAAGTCCCGCTATTTCCAAGTTGCTTAAAGGGCGATATTCGCCGATCTTTAAGTCATCGAGATTTAAAAAGGCAAAGCTTATTCTTTTTAACTTAATTACGGGAGCATCTATTTTGGCAAACATTCTTTTGACCTGATGGAACTTGCCTTCATTGATTGTCAAGTAGGCATGATAGTCATCAAGGCCTTCATATATAGCACCCTTAGTAATAAAGTCGCCAAGATCCATTGGTTTTTCTAAAAGTTCTTGGGCATTATTCGGTAGCTTATTTTCTGTTTCCACAAGATATTTTTTGGCGACATGATAGCGGGGAGCCAAAAGACGGTGACAGAGTTCTCCGTTATTGGTCAATAAAAGGGCGCCGGTAGTATCAATATCCAGACGACCGACAATAATAAGATCTTTGCGCTTATCGAAAATAAGTTCTCTTACGGTAGGATGGTACTTGTCTTCTAAGGCGGAGATATAGCCTTCCGGTTTATTTAAAAGATAATAAATTTCCTTGAATAATTGAACTTCTTCGCCGTTTACTTCAATAAAATCATCCTCGCTTACTTCCCAATCAAAACTTTTGACAAGATGATTATTGACCTTAACTTTTTGCTTTTTAATGAGGCTTTTTACTTCCTTACGGCTGCCGATACCGGCATTGGCTAAAAAACGATCAAGTCTCATGGCCTTATCCATCCCCTTCCCAAGCTATTTTTAAAGATGCCGTTTTTGATATGGGCAAAACCTAAAGGATAATCTTCAAGACATATGAGATTATAGCCTTCGTGATAATCAAGACCGCAAAGGTCAATGGTTTCGCCTTTAAGATATTTATTTATCCGGATATCATCATGTTTAAAACTGATCTTAGCCTTAAAATTTTGCGGATTGAGGGCTAAGGCTAGGGCAGTATCCGGTTTAAAACGCGCATTTTTAAAACTTCCGACTTTTAAGCCGGAGCGCAAAGTCCGCAGTTTATTAAAATCAAAATAATGATCAGGAAGCCTGTAAAGATCATCATTGATCGATATAAGTTTGCCGTTATTTAAAAGCTCAAGTTCATTAAAAGGCTTGGGCAAATTGATTTTAGGAATATTAAAGTTTTGCTTATGCGGAATTATAAGCTTGCCATCCTTTTTTATCTTGCAACAAAAGTGGCCTTCGCCTTTAAGATGGTGCGGATAAAGTCTCAAGGCATGATGAAAGTCATAGCCTCCATATTCAATGCCCGGGGCAAAACCTTCATAATTAATATCAATCGGGATGATATGCATATCGGGATGTTTTTGAAGAAGGGATAATATTGCACCCTCATTTTCCAAAGGATCGAAGGTACAGGTTGAATAAACCACTTCCCCGCCCGGCATCAAGAGCTCATAAGCCGTATCTAAGAGTGCTTTTTGGATGTCGGTATAATAGGCCTTGGATTTTTGCCGATAGTTTTTTAAGACCCCAGGGTCTTTATGAAACATCCCTTCGCCGGAACAGGGGGCATCGATAAGGATCTTGGAGAAAAAATGCTTGAAACGTTTTTTGTGCTTCGTTAAATCTTCGCTTATGACATAGGCATTTACGGCCCCGAAAAGTTCTAAGTTTTTGACTAAGGCATTGGCTCTTGAAGCGGAGATATCATTGGCTATCAATAAGCCTTGATTTTTTAAGGAAGCTAAAAGCTTAGTGCTTTTGCCGCCCGGTGCGGCACACATATCTAAGACGATATCTCCTTCCTGAACATTTAAGGCCTCCGCCGGCAACATGGCGCTGGCTTCTTGAAGATAATATAAGCCGGCTGCAAAGTAGGGATCCTTGGAAAGATTTTCCTTATCGCCGGCATAATAAAAAGCGTCTTTGGTCCAAGGTACAGGCGTTAAATGAAGGGTCAGCTTTTTAATAAATGCTGAAGGTTCAATCTTTAAGGTATTGACCCTTAAGGCATTAACGGGTCCTCTTTTAAAGGAATCAAGATAAGCGGCATATTCATCCTTTAATAAGGCCTGCATCATCTTGATATAATCATTGTCAAAAAGTTCTTCCATGAATATATTATAGCTTATTATTCGGTTCTTAAGGCCTTGACCGGATCTTCTTTGGAAGCCTTGGATGCCGGTAAAAGACCGCCGATGATGGTTAAAAGGGTACTTAAAATAATGAGGGCTACAGCGCCGACAAAAGGCAATTTGGCTGAAACATCGACGCTTCCGGCAAGAGAGTGAATTACTTCATTAATCGGGATCAAAAGCACCAAGCTTATGATAATGCCCATAACTCCGGACAAAAGACCGACAATGAAGGTTTCGGCATTAAAGACGGTACCGACATTGCGTTTGGATGCTCCGATAGCTCTTAAGATACCGATTTCTTTCTTGCGTTCTAAGACGCTGATATAAGTAATAACGCCAATCATTATCGATGAGACAATAAGGGAAATGGCGACAAAGGCAATAAGGACATAGCTGATGACATCAATGATGTCGGTAACCGAAGACATGAGGGCACCCACATAGTCGGTATAGCTGATGACCTTATCTTCATCTTCTTGGGCCATGCGTTTATTGTAGGCATCAAGGATACCTACAACTTCTTGTTTACTTTCAAAATCTTTAGGATAGATGCTGATAGTGGAAGGCTTAGTTATATCGGCATAACCTAAATTACGAAGGTTGCCTTCATAGCTTGAGGAAGCATTAACCATTAAGGAAGTTAAAAGTTCACTCAATTCTTCCTGATCCATATTAAAGGATATGGCTTTTTGAAAGACGCTGCTGTCAAAGCTGAAGGCTGAAGGAATGTCGGCCATAATCTTTTCTAAACCGCCTTTCATTTGCTCCGAGATGGCAGTGGCAAGGCTATTCATAATTTCACTTTGTTTATTGCTTATGACTTGATTGAGTCTATCATTTAAACCTTTTAAATATTCTTCATCAAGTCCGCTTTTGACTAAGAGCTCTTGAAGATTTTGGGCAATGAATTCCTGTTTTTCCGGGAGCGCAATATAGGCTTTAAAATATTCTTCATACCTTTCCGGATCATTTAAATTATTGGCCAGGCAATAATCATTGAAGTCTTGGTTTATCGCATCACTGAATATTTTGATATCTTCATCCTTAAAATCAAGATTTAGATCGCCGATGATTTCTTTAAGGTTGATATCTTTTAAAGAGAGGTCGATAGTGATATTGCTTAAATCCAAATTTAAGGCGTTTAAATCGATTTTACTTTGATCGAAGTTAAAAGCCTTGGCCATCATATCCTCATCGACAGAAAAGAGCGAATTCATGTCAAAAGCGATATTTTGATCATCACCGAAGTTTTTGCCGGTGAAGATATCAATATCGGGATGATTTAATTGTTTTTGAACGGCATCATTATTTTCGGCAGCCTCAATAATATGCTCAGTCAAGGCATAAGGATAGCCGATACCGCTTGTAAGCATGGCGACATCGCCGCCTTCCTTAGGTTCGACAATACCGACAATCGTTAAGGTTTCACCCTTTTCAATTAATTCCTTTAAATGTTCTTCATCTTCGCTTTTATCAATATATACATCATAGGCTTCATCATAGACATAATAATCAAAAGGATATACCAGCTTGAAGGTATGGCCGAGGATATCGCTATAGTTATAGCTTTCATTATTTTCCGGAACAGTGACACTGTCATTTTGGGCAAATTCGTCAACCATCGCCTCCAGCTCATGATAGTCTCTTAAATCTAAGGCATATAAAAGAAAATCACTCATCCTTCCGCCACTGGTCAAAACCAAGACGCATTCATTATAGTTATTTGGCCAATGTCCGGCTTTAATATCATATTGGTCCTCATAAAGTTCCTTATTGGCCGGCAATTCAAAAAAGACATCGGTCGACATCATTGCCGACATCATATTATTGCCCGAACCTGCAGAACCCAGGCCCAAACTTTGAAAGCTTTGGTCCGGATTGACTTGATGGATGTCGGAAGTATCGGCACTATAGATATAAGGGGTAACATTATAGGAATATTCAATAGCTCTGACATATTCCGCAATGTCCGAATCGCCATTATCAAGATAATCTTTTAAGGCTGCTAAGTCATTGGCTTCAAAGGTCTTGAAAAGATTGGTTACCATATCGGCAATAACGATTTCACCGTTATTTTCTTTTTCCCCATCGCCATCTTCCATCATGGCGCTTAAATTAATACCGGAAGAAGTAATGCTTAAAGGATATTCGGAAAGGGTATCTTGTTCGATGGAGCGGATATATTCATTTACCCCTGTCGATATCGAAAGAATTAAGGCGATGCCGATAATACCGATGGAGCCGGCAAAGGAAGTTAAAAGGGTACGGGCTTTCTTGGTTTTAAGATTATTGAAAGAAAGCTGGAGCGAGGTTAAAAGCGACATGGAAGAGCGGGCCATTTTCTGATGGCGGGCTGTTTCTTCTTCCACAGCATTATAGGGATGGGAGTCACTTTGAATCTTGCCGTCTTTTAATTCAACAATGCGGGTAGCATATTTATAAGCTAATTCGGGATTATGGGTGACCATGACAACCAAACGGTCCTTGGCTACCTCTTTTAAAAGATCCATGACTTGGATACTGGTATCGGAATCCAGGGCACCGGTTGGCTCATCAGCCAAAAGAATATCCGGATTATTAACTAAAGCCCTGGCAATAGCCACTCTTTGCATCTGACCGCCGGACATTTGATTAGGAAGCTTATGGGCCTGTTCCTTCAAACCGACAGCTTCCAGGGCTTCCAGGGCCCGTTTTTTCCTTTCCTTGCCCTTAATTCCCGAAATCGTCAAGGCCAATTCCACATTGGCCAAGACACTTTGGTGCGGGATAAGATTATATGATTGAAAAACAAAACCGATAGTATGGTTGCGGTAGGCATCCCAATCTCGGTCTTTATATTTTTTGGTAGATATATTATTGATGATCAAATCGCCTTCATCATAATGATCAAGGCCGCCGATGATATTTAAAAGCGTTGTCTTGCCTGAACCGCTGGGCCCTAATATGGCTACAAATTCATTGTCCCTAAGATTCAAACTTACATCATCCAAGGCTTTTTGAATCAAGGTTCCGCTTTTATATTCTTTTTTGATGTGTTTCAGCTGCAACATATAATACTCCTAACCCCAGTAATTATAATATGCCAATCGGAAATCGGGATGAATTTTTAGTGACGTAAAGACTTATATACCGCATTGAGATTTGCAATCATCAAAGAGGGCGTTAAAAAATTGGGATCATAAGTTAAATCAGCCGTTTGATTATGGACATATACAGCGACAATTGCCGCCTTTACAGGATCATGGCTTTGTGCCAGCATGCCGCTTAAAATACCGCACAAAACATCCCCGCTTCCGCCCTTGCTTAGAGCGCTGTCGGGTCTGTTTAAGATATAGATTTCTTTATTTTTGATAATTCGGCTTAAGCTTGATTTTAAGATTAGGGTGACATCGGGATATTCTTGGCCGAATTCCTGCGCATAAAATGTAGGATTGGCAATAAGCTGGGCCATTTCGCTTCCGGCAAAATCGGCAAATTCCTTCATGTGCGGGGTAATGATTGTCGGATAAGGTCTTTTTAAATATCTTTTTAAGTCTTTAAGTGCCCATATGGCATCAGCATCAATAATTAAAGCTTTATTGCTTTTTAGGGCAGTCTTTAAAAGAGCTTTGGCCGCCATGGTTTTGCCAAGGCCATTACCGATGGCTACAAGATCATAAAAAGCGATATTTTCTTTTAAGTCATTGACACTTTCCATATTAAGAAAACCATCTTGGTCACTTTTAGATAAGATAAGCATCGCTTCGTAAAGGGAAGTACGGATATATTCAATCTTATCGGGAATAAAAAGCGTCAAGGTCCCAATACCGCTATGCAGGGCAGCCTTGGCCGCAAGGACGATAGCCCCGGCCATTTTGGTACTTCCGCCGATCATCAAAACCTTGCCGAAACTTCCTTTATGGCCGTTTTGATCTCTTAAAGGCAGGCATTTTTTAGCTAAACTTTCATCAATTAAAGTACTTCTTATTTCCATGAATTTATTATAGCTTCTTAATCATTGATAATCCTTATTTGTATTATCATTTCTGCTATTTATATTAATGAAAACAATTATTTCACTATAGAATTTTTCAAGAATAGACCGGAAATATCATGCCAGATAGGGGCATAATAAATGATGTTATAACCGTAAGAGAAATAACCTAAATTATGAAAAAATCTAGTTAAAGTAGTTGGCCCTAAGCTAATAAAACCACCAAGATATGTCAGACAATAATCTAACGATTGGCGATTAATGTCAGCTTTGATATATCATATTGCAGCTTTTCATTATCGCTCTTTTTAAAGAAAGTGATAATTTTATTTCTTCGCTGGATAGATTCTAGTCACTAGAAATTGTTATATCTGCAATATTATTAAAGTTCAAACGGGTTTTGACAATTTGTAAAAAGCGGGTATCCCGGTTAATCTTGGCCAAGCGGCCGGTAATTTTATAATAGCTTCCTTCATGATAATAAATAACACTTACCATCATGCCGGGTTCAAGTTTTCTCATAGTATAGTCAAGTCTTTCCAGTTCATCTTCCGAAAGGCTTTTAAAGGGTACCTTGATTACTTCCTGGGCCTTTAATAGCTCTCTAAAGCCCTTTAAGGCATCGAATGATTGAAAGATATGCGCACGTTCGATATTGTTGTTCATGCCTTATGACCTCCGATAGTTTGATTGCGATAGCGGCCGGTAGCTCCGTCTAAGTAGTTGGTTCCTTTAAGACAGGCATTTTTGCCATATTTTTGGCGGATGGTATTGACAGCTCTAGCTAAGCTTCGTTCCTTGTCCATTAGCTTAAAGTCGGTAAAAAGATCATAATCGGCCATATCTTCATCTTGAAGTTTGCCAAAGGCAATACCGATCTGTCTTATCGGATAGTCGGAATCGACGATTTCTTTAAAAAGTTTTAAAAAAGCCTTGCTTAAAACGGCATAGGAATTGCTGGGACTTTCGATATTGCGCAAAGCCCGGGAAACCGGCCGAATATCTTTAGAATAGTGGATGGATAAAGAAATATTGCGGCATACCAAGTGCCGGGCATTAAGAGTTAATACATTGGCATCCACCATTTCTTTTAAAACGATTTCCGCTTTTTGGGCATCATAGTCTTCAAAAAGAATTTGGCTGTTGAATAAACCGTTATTTTGCGGCTTATAAGCCTTAATGTCTTTGATTTCTACCGGTTCCTTACCCCAGGCATGATCAATCAATATTTCGGCATTGACACCAAAAAGCTTATAAAGAGCCTTAGGCGGACAATGGGCTACCCCGTAAAGATCATTGATGCCTAAAGTCTTTAAGCGTTTAACGCTGCCCGGGCCGATCATCCAAATATCGGTCAAGGGCTGATGATGCCAAATAAGCTGACGAAAGACATCCTCATCAAGATAGCCCATATTATCTTTTTCATGTTTAGCCAGGATATCCAGGGCTACCTTAGCCAAAAAAAGATTGGTTCCGATGCCCACAGTAGCGGTAATGCCGGTATTTTTAAAAATATCATTTAAGATTTCTTGAGCCAATTGCTTGGCACTTAGGCGATAAAGATGCAAATAGGGCGTAATATCCAAAAAAGATTCATCAACAGAATAGACATGGATGTCTTCGGCAGCAATATATTTTAAAAAGATCTTATAGATGCGGGCAGCATATTCCATATAAAGATGCATGCGGGGCGGGGCAATAATATATTCGATATTTTTGGGGATTTCAAAAATCCGGCCCCGGCTTTTAACGCCCAAGCTTTTTATGGCCGGCGTAGCAGCCAAGGTAATGGCCCCATTGCCCCTTTCGGGATCGGCTACTACCAAATTAATTTTAAAAGGATCAAGCCCGCGCTCAACACATTCAACCGAAGCATAAAAAGATTTAAGATCGATGCATAAATAGATTTTCTCCATGTCTTCATCATAGAAAAACAATCTCGCTTTGCCAAGATAGATTTGGGAATTTTTAAAATCAAAATCTTGATTATTTGCAAAACTATCATTGATTTGCTAAGATGAAGAAAATAAAAGGGGAGAGTAAATGCTGCTTAGGGAAATGCTTATCAAATATGAGATTGCCAATGATAAAAGCCATGCCGATGTGGCCGATGAAGTCGGGGTGTCACTTTCTACTTACTATCGTTGGATAAATGGGGAAAGCAGTCGCTTAAAAAAAGGGACAATTAAAAAGCTTACGGAAGTTTTGGGCATGGACGTACAAAAAATCCTTGATGAGGAAGAATGTTTTAAGCCGCTTGTCGGTACGGCCAAGGCCGGATATGGGCTTTTTGCCGATGAAGATATTGAAGATTATATTGAGCTCGGCAAGGCCGATGCGGCCCGCGGCGATTATTTTTTAAGGGTCGTCGGTGACTCGATGGAAGGTTTGCATATCTATGATGGCGATATTGTCTATGTCAAAAAGACCGATACGCTGCCATCGGGCAAAATTGCCATTGTCCTGGTCGGTGATGAAGTAACCATCAAAAAAGTTATTTATAAGGATTCATTGATGATCTTGGAAGCCGGCAATCCCAAATATGAGTCCCGTTATTTTTCACCTTCGGAAGTAGAAAGCTTGCCGGTCAGGATATTGGGACAGGTACTTTTTGTAAGGACCGACTTTGCATAATAAACCGGTCGTAAAAGTTCGATTATTTCATGGGCAACCGCCTGCATATCCAATAAAATCGCTTTGATTACTTCCTGGTTTTCATGGGCATATGTGGCAATATAGGGGAAACTGTAATCTCCGGTGTCCAGGTGAAAGTAATGACATATCACAAAGGCCAGGGCTTCGGCCTCGATTTCTTTGACCGCCCGACTTTTTTGACTGTGGCGGTGCAAGATGCTGTGGGCAAATTCGTGGCAAAGGGTTTTGGCCATTTGGTCGGCCCCAAGCCTTTTATTAAGGACAATCATTTCTTCAGCTGTCGAAAAGTAACCGCGGGCTCCGCTTAAAAGGGCAGGATCTTCATGAGCTTCTTTAAAGACAACCGGAACATCAGCACAGGCCTCTAAGGTCTTGACCAAGATTTGGGCTTCAAAAGAATTGCCGTTTAATTCCTTGACGACACGGGGTATTTCATCCCCGACCGTCTGGGAGATATCAAAGACATTTACGGTCTTGAAGTAGGTTAAGACATATTCGTCCTTGCCATCATCACTGAGCTTGCGCAAATAGTAGGGAGCCAGTATCTTGATGGCTTTTTCGCCCTTTAAAACCTGACGCTTAAAAGTATTTTGCCAAGTTTTGTAGCCGGCAATATAAGAGGCATGGGGGCATTGCCTTAAAATAAGCATGGTATTATGCAAGGAATATTGGTGGAACTTGGTCAAGAAACGTAAGTAGTTTTTAAAATTTTCGGAGGAATTAACCTTGGCAATTCCTTCTTCAATGGCGGCAAAAGCCGCTTTTTCAGCATTTGAATAAATATTGATCACCTCGGATATTTGTTACCGCTCAAGGGCCTTTTTCCTAAAAAAACTCTACGATAATTTCACTTGGATAAGCATGGTCGGCAATGTTAAGATAAATAAAAGGAGATTAGAAAAACTCATGAAAATTGTTTTGATGGAGGGCTTGGGCGTAAGTGACGAAACCGTCCAAAACTATGCCCAAAAACTTAAAGAACAGGGACACGAATTTGTCATCTATCCCAAAACCACCGATGCGCAAGAACAAAAAGAGCGCCTTTTGGATGCTGATGTAGCAATGCTTGCCAATACGCCTTTGGCCAAAGAAGCAGTGAACGATGCGGCAAAATTGCAATTTATCGATGTCGCTTTTACCGGTGTTGACCACTTGCCGATGGAAGAAATTAAAAAGCGCGGCATTACCGTATCCAATGCTTCAGGTTATGCTACGCAGGCGGTTGCCGAATGGTGCATTGCCAATATGATCAATCTTTTGCGCAATATGGAACAAACCCAAGAAAGATGCAAGGCCGGTGCAACTAAGGATGGTTTAATCGGCAATTTATTAGCCGGCAAGACTGTCGGTATTATCGGGGCCGGTGCCATTGGTAAAAAAGTTGCTCAATTAGCTAAAGCTTTTGATTGCAAAGTCATCGCCTATTCGCGCAGTCAGGTAAACTGCCCATATATCGATGAACAAATGGATTTGGGCAGCCTTTTAAAGGAAGCGGATATTGTTTCCTTGCATTGTCCTTTGACCGATGCCACTAAAGGCATGATTGATGCCGATAAGATCGCTTTAATGAAAGAAAGTGCCTTGCTTATCAATACGGCCCGGGGAGCCGTTGTCGATTCTAATGCTTTGGCTAAGGCTTTAAATGAGGGCAAAATAGCCGGTGCTGCCATTGACGTCTTCGAAAAAGAACCGCCTTTGGCTCTTGACCATCCGCTTTTGCACAGCAAAAATACCATTGTTACTCCGCATATTGGTTTTGCCAGCAAAGAATCATTATTGATGCGAGCGGAAATTGTCTTCAATAATCTTGATGCCTGGTTAAAGGGCAGCCCGGTTAACGTTATTAAATAATCGGAATTAAGTTTAAGCAATTTAACAGAAGATTTAATAAAAGAGGTTTTATCACTTATCTTTGATTTTTTAAACAAAGAGTTATGCATAAAACCTCTTTTTTCATATCGGGAGTTTTTTTATTTCCCATCATTAGTTCTTAAAGGATCTTAGACCGCGAAAAGTACCAAAGCCCTGTGAAGCCCTTTATTTATAGTGTTTTTGCTTATCTGCATAAATATAAATCGGATTAAGAATTAATATAATTGCCCAGGGGCTTGTTTTGGTAAAGTTAATTTCGCAAAAGGAAAATAAGCAATATTATAATCGGTGTTAATAATATATTTATCAGCGCAAAAGCTTTTAAAATTTAAGGAATTAATCAAAGATTGCAATGAATTAATAAAGTTCATCCGGGAGTCTAAAAATATATAAAACCGGTAAATGATTTAAAAAAGCAGATGCAATAAAAAAGGATGTTTTCGGACATCCTTGATTTAATTTATTCGCCTTTATAAAAGAGGGTATAGAGACTGGCGACAATACAGAAGAAGCCGACAAAGTAAGTGGCGATCTTCCAAGTATCATCAAAATAATTGAAGATTTCCGGCGGATTGGTAGTAAAAACCAGAATGATACAGCCGAAAAGGGCAAACATTAAGGAAATAATAATTTTAGTTTTGGTAATTTTGCGCATGTGACCTCCTTTAATCAAGACCCTGCTTGCGTTTTTGAATCAAGATATAGCCATGGACGGCGATAAAGCCAACCGCTACTAAAGCGATGGCCAGATAGACGATTGAGCTTAAGCCTTCAAATCCGTAGGCTACGGCATTTACGGCAATAAGCACTAAAAGAATTAAGGCGATGGCAATTATCGTATAGACTCTTTTCATCGGCATTTCTTTAATATTGCGATTAATATAATTCTCCCGATAAGGCGGATTGAAGTTCGGTATTATCGAAAGCTTACTTAAAAAACGCTTATGGAAGATAAAAGTATAGGCAATATAGGTAGAGACGCCGACCAAAAATCCGGCCAGATAGTTACTGTCTAAAAATAATGCAGCCAAATAGCCCACCAAAATCGCGACAATAAAACGGATGGAGTAATTGGTGTAGTTGTCAAATTTGTTGGGCGGAATGATATAGCCGTTTTTACTTAAACGGTCATAGTAGACGGTCCGTCCTTTCTTATCAATATAGATATTGATCCCTTTAAGGGGTGCCTTATTTTTTTCGCTCATAAAAATCTCTCTCTTTTTTTCTTTAATTATATCAAAAGGCCAAAAAAATGAAACCGGGTGGTCTTTGGTCTTAAAAAAAGCTATTAAAAATGTTAAACAATTAAAAAAAGTGCGTTAAAGGTGAACGCTTACATTGACAAGCGAAAAACAAAATACTACAATGAAGTCATAGAAAGGTGGATTTAAAATCTATGGCAAGAAATGCTTTTATCATCATCGACATGCAAAAGGACTTCAATGTACCTGGTGCTCCGTTCCGCGTTGACTGCGGCTTAGAAGCTTTACCTTACATTGAAGAAGCTTTAAAGGCTACTCGTGAATCAAACGTACCTGTATTCCATGTCTTCCGTTACTACCGTGCAAACGGTGTTGATTGCGAAATCACTCGTTATGACGCTTTCAAGAGCAAAGGATTCCATGGCTGCACTGTTGCTGAAGACGGCGCTCAAATTATGGAATCAATCAGACCAATCGCTGGTGAATACACTATCGTTAAACAACGTTGGTCAGCTTTCTTCAACACTGAATTAGACATGATTCTTCGTCGTTTAGGCGTTAAACAAGTTATCTTGGCTGGTGTTCAAACTCCTAACTGCATTCGTGGTACTGTTTGGGATGCTAACTCATTAGATTACGAAGTTATCGTATTAACTGATGCAACTAATGCTAAGACTCCTGAAGTTCATCAAGCTAACTTATTCGATATGGCAAACATCGGTATCAAATTGATGACTACTGCTGAATATGTTGAATGCTTGAAGAAAGATCCTGATGGACCTGAAGCTACATTCCAAGAAAGAATTCGTGAAGAAATCGAAACTGCCAAGAACTTACCTGAACCATACGATATGTATGACTTCTCTTCTAAGTATGGCGAATACTGGAAATAATTTAGGTACAAACTGATTTATTAAAAGCATTTAGGTCACCCTTTAGGGGGTGACCTTTTTAGTTTTGAATTTGTGAAAAAATGATCATTCTCGGCTTTTTGGAACGGCGGAATTTCGGTATATATATTTATATATAGGAAAAAGATAAATGTTGAATTTATTTTGTGAAATGTATAGACAAAAAGATTTTTCCTTACTATAATTCTTTTAAGTGGGAAGGAGAAGAAGATGTCGAAAAGCACGCTCGTTCTTATTGTAATCACGGTTATTGCGGCGATTATCGATTGGCGAATAGCGCTTGGCATCCTTATAGGCTACCTCTTCTCGCTTTTACATTCCGGGTTTCTGAAAATCCGTTTTGGGAACCTGACTTCTGGAGGAGTAAAGTTAAGAGTTTATTTGGGCTTGCTGGTCAGTTTTATGATCTTTGCCTGTCCGATGCTCATAGCGATGCTCTTACCCCAATATGTACATTTCATCGGTGTATTTATCGGTCTGATGTTTCCGAAATATGCGATGTATGTACAAGTGTTTAAGAAGTAAAGGACAAGAAATATGACGATTACTATTCAAGCACATGTACCGGTAATCTTGGGAATAGCGATAGTAATCATTCTGGGTGCTTTATTTGTTGGGAAGAAGCTGAAAGAATTTGAGGCCAATCCGTATGAGGAGCCAAAGGGGGTTGTCTTAGTAGCCTTGTCAATCTACGACATTCTCGCCGGATTTGTAAAGGAAATTGTATCTCCGAAATATGTGCCGACGCTCGGTCCATATATCTGTACAATTGCCATTTACATCTTAATTTCCAACTACATCGGTCTGCTCGGATTCCAAACGCCGACATCAAATTACAGCGTCACATTGGTTTTAGCTGCTGTAAGCTGGGTGTTGATTCAAGCTACCGACATCAAGTACTCGGGGGTCGGGAGTTACATTCATGCGTTCTTTGAACCAATATTCCCGTTTGTTATTCCAAATTTCTTCGGTACAATTGCCCCTCTGATCTCCATGTCTCTGCGTTTGTTCGGTAACTTAATGTCCGGAACAATCATCATGAGCTTGGTGTATGCATTCACAGGTACAGTATCAAATTTCATTTTCGGATGGATTCCGGTAATTGGTAAATTCGATTTTGTCGCTTTGATTCTGGCACCGCCTCTCCACGCGTTCTTTGACTTATTCTCGGGTGGAATTCAAATGTTCGTATTTATTATGCTGACGATGGTATTTATTGGAACAAAGATACCAGATGAAGCAAAAGTTGAGACTATCGAAGGAGGAAATTAAAATGGAAAGTTTAGGATTAGTCGCTATCGGTGCTGCAATTGCAGTATTAACAGGTACTTTAACAGCTATCGGACAAGGTTACGCTGCTTCTCAAGCCGTTAACTCAGTAGCTAAGAACCCGGAAGCTGAAGGTAAAATCAGATCTATGCTTATCTTAGGTTGTGGTCTTGCCGAAACCTGTGCCATTTACGGTATGTTAGTATCTTTCTTAATCATCTTCGTTTTAGGCGGAAAAATTGCTTAAGTAGGATAGGGGGAAAAAGTCATGTTAAACTTTGATGTTCAGGGATCATTATTCCCTAATCCCCTTACAATGTTTATCCAACTCTGCGTCACTTTCGTTTTATTCTATTTCATAAAAAAATTCTTGTGGGTACCGGCTCAAAACATCATGGCTAAACGTTCGGCTAAGATGCAAGCATCTTTGGACGAAGCAGATAAGGCTCGTGATGAAGCATTGCAACAATTGAGCGAAGCTAAGGCCGAATTGTCAAAAGCCTATGCTTCTTCCAGCGATATTGTTAATGGTGCAAAGCAGGAAGCTACGCAACTCAAAGAACAAATTTTGGCAGAAGCCAAACGTGAATCGCAAGCTCGTCGCGAAGAAGTTGAACGCTTGATTGAACTCAACAGAAGAGAAGTTGAAAGTCAGCTTCACGATGAAATCGTTAATGTCGCAATGGCAGCTGCTGCTAAGTTAATGAACGAAAAGGCAACTTCCAGTGATGATAATGCGGCAATTGATCGTTTTGTCGGTGAACTTGAGAAGAAATCATGAACAGCGAAGTAGCAAAGACATATGCTGAAGCTTTATATTCATTAGCTTTAGATAGCAAGAATGTCGCAAAGTACAAAGAAGATGTTAAACTTGTCGAAGCATCTTTAGACGAGGTTGGAGGCATCAGAAAGTTTCTTATTGCTGCCAAAGTCAGCAAGAATGAAAAGAAACAATTATTTAAAGACGCATTTGAAGGTAAAATTTCCGAAGATGTTTTGAACTTCATGTACGTCTTGGTTGATCGCGGAAGAATTTCCGGCTTTAAGGATATCTTCCATGACTTCTACCATTTTGCCAACGAAAGTTTGGGTGTTAAAGAGGGTATTATAGAAACAGCCCGGCCGCTTGATGCTGCAAAGCTTGCCGAACTTGAAAAAGCTTTGGGTAAAGACGGCGTTAAAGTAGAGTTGAAGAATAAGATCAACACCACGCTGATATCCGGATTCAGAGTCATTTTTGACGATAAGATCATTGATACCAGCATGAAGAAAAAGATTAACCAAATGAACGAAATGTTATTAAGAAAGGATGTGAGCCTATGGAACTAAAGCCAGGCGAGATTAGTGCTTTAATCAAGGAACAGATCCGTCATTACGATGATAAGGTTGCTTCCGATGATATCGGTACGGTAATCAAGGTCGGCGATGGTATCGCGACGGTTCAAGGTTTGGATAAAGCCATGGAATCCGAGCTTTTGGTTTTCCCGGGTGACGTCTATGGCATGATCTTGAACCTTGAAGAAGACAGTATCGGTGTCGTATTAATGGGCGCTGATACCAATATCAAGGAAGGCGATGAAGTTCGCCGTACCGGTCGTGTCGTTGAAGTACCGGTAGGCGATTGCATGATCGGTAGAGTAGTAAACTCTTTAGGTCAACCAATCGACGGAGGAGAACCGATTAAAGCCGAAAAGAGCCGTCCAATTGAAAGAGTTGCCCCGGGTGTCATTACCAGACAGTCGGTTAAACAACCGTTGATGACCGGTATTAAAGCCATCGATTCAATGATTCCAATTGGTAAGGGTCAAAGAGAATTGATTATCGGCGATAGACAAACCGGTAAAACGGCTATCGCTATTGATACGATTTTAAATCAAAAGAACAAGAATGTTCTTTGTATCTATGTAGCTATCGGTCAAAAAGCCAGTACCGTAGCCCAAACCGTTGAAAAATTAAGAGTCAACGGTGCAATGGAATATACTACAGTTGTTGCCGCAACTGCTTCTGAATCAGCTCCTTTACAATACATTGCTCCGTATGCCGGATGTGCAATGGGTGAGGAATGGATGGAAAAAGGTAAAGACGTATTGATCGTTTACGATGATTTGTCTAAGCACGCTGTTGCTTACCGTACACTTTCATTATTGTTGAGACGTCCTCCAGGAAGAGAAGCTTATCCGGGTGATGTATTCTACTTGCATTCTCGTTTGCTCGAAAGAGCAGCTAAACTCAATGATGAGTTAGGCGGCGGTTCAATGACGGCTTTGCCGATCATCGAAACCCAAGCCGGTGATATTTCGGCCTATATTCCGACTAACGTAATTTCCATTACCGACGGTCAGATCTTCTTACAGACCGAATTATTCAACAGTGGTGTTCGTCCGGCTATCGATACCGGTTTATCCGTATCCAGAGTTGGTAGCTCAGCTCAAACTAAGGCCATGAAACAAGTTTCTGGTTCTTTAAAGCTTGAGTTGGCACAATATAACGAAATGTTGTCATTCGCCCAATTCGGCAGTGACCTTGATGCAGTGACCAAGGCTACTATCGAACATGGTCAACGTTTGACCGAACTTTTGAAGCAAGGACAATATTCACCGCTTACTTTAGCTGAACAAGTTCTTTCACTTTTCTCAGCAAAACATGGATTCTTAAAAACCGTTGAGACTTCAAAAGTGCGTGACTTCGAAAGATTCATGCATGCATATTTCAAGAACAATCATTCCGAAATCGTCAATGAAATTGAAGACAAAGGTATTATTTCCGATGAACTCAATGCCAAGATGAAAGACGCCATGAATGATTGCCTAAAAGAATATAAGACAGTTTACGGAGCTTAATATATGGCTCGGAATAAAGCTGCGTTAAAGTCGCGTATTAAATCTGTCACTTCAACCAAGAAGATTACCGGTGCAATGGAACTTATTGCCAACTCCAAATTATTGAAGCACCGCAATATGATGACCAAGAACAGGGAATATTCGGAAGCGTTGCAGGACATGATTAGCGAGATTATAACTGCTCACGAAACAATTAAGAATACCTATTTAGAAGAGAAAACTTCTCCTTCAAAATTATATTTTGTTTTCTGTAGCGATCTGGGCTTATGCGGAGCTTATAATGCTAATATAATCAAATTAGTACAAAATACCGTCAAGGAAGACGACTATCTTATGGTAGTCGGTAAGAGTGAATATAGTTGGCTGAAAAATCACGGCTACCATATTCTCAATGATATGATCGGAACCGACGAGATTGAATATATGGAACTTAAGCATCTTATTGAAGAAAGTATGCATATGTTTTGTAACAATCAAGTGTCTTCGGTTGGTGTAATTTATACCAAATTCATCAACAATATTTCTTTTGAACCGGCTGTCGATACGATATTGCCGATCAATCGCGAAGACAATAAAGTCGCTTCGACCAGAGAAATCATCTTCGATCCGAAACCGGGTCTCATCCTTGATTCAATCATCCCTATGATGGTAGTCAACTCAATTTATTTCCGTTGGTTAATGTCCATTACATCAGAACAGGGTTCTCGTCGTTTTGCGATGGAGAATGCTACTGATAACGCTAATGAATTGGTTGATAAGTTGGTATTGCAATACAATCAAGCAAGGCAAGCAGCTATCACTCAAGAAATTACAGAAATTATTGGAGGCGCTGATGCATTGTAGAAAGGATGTTATATGAAAAATATAGGAAAAGTTGTTCAAGTAATCGGTCCAGTTGTCGATATCCGCTTTGAAGACGGTCAACTTCCTAAACTATATAACGCCATTAAAATCGATAAGGGTAACGGAGAATACTTGGTAGTCGAAGTTGCTCAACACATCGGTGATGATGTAGCCCGTTGTATTAGTATGGGTTCCACTGACGGCTTGGTTCGGCAGATGGACTGTGAAGATACCGGTGCACCGATTTCGGTACCGGTAGGTGAAAAAGTTCTAGGCAGAATGTTTAATGTCTTAGGACAAGAAATTGACGGTTTACCGCCAATCGGTGATGATGTCACCAAGATGCCGATCCATCGTCCGGCTCCTAGTTTTGCCGAACAACAAACCAGTATCGAAGTTCTCGAAACCGGTATTAAGGTTATCGACTTACTTTGCCCTTACGCCCGTGGTGGTAAGATTGGTTTGTTCGGTGGTGCCGGTGTTGGTAAAACCGTATTGATGCAAGAATTGATCCACAATATCGCTAAAGAACATGGTGGTCGTTCCGTTGTTGCCGGTGTCGGTGAAAGAACCCGTGAAGGTAATGACATGTACTACGAAATGAAGGAATCCGGCGTTCTTGATAAGACCGTCCTTGTATATGGTCAGATGAATGAATCTCCGGGTGCCAGAATGCGGGTTGCCCTTACCGGTTTGACCATGGCTGAATACTTCCGTGATGTGGATAAACAAGATGTCTTGTTGTTCATCGACAACATCTTCCGTTTCACCCAAGCCGGTTCTGAAGTATCTGCCCTTTTGGGAAGAATGCCTTCAGCTGTAGGTTATCAACCGACATTGGCTACCGAAATGGGTCAATTGCAAGAAAGAATTACTTCTACCGCTAACGGTTCAATCACTTCGGTCCAAGCAATTTATGTTCCGGCCGATGACTTGACTGACCCGGCTCCGGCCACAACCTTCTCGCACCTTGATGCCAAGACCGTTTTGGACCGTAGCATTGCTTCTCTCGGTATTTATCCGGCCGTTGATCCGCTTGAATCAACCAGCCGTATCCTTGATCCGCTTGTAGTAGGTCAAGAACACTATGACGTAGCAAGAGGAGTTCAAGAGTTATTACAGAGATACAAAGAACTTCAAGATATCATTGCTATCTTAGGTATGGATGAATTGAGCGAGGAAGATAAACAAATCGTTGCTCGGGCCAGAAGAGCCAGAAACTTCTTATCTCAACCATTTAACGTTGCTGAACAATTCAACGGCGTACCTGGTAAATATGTTCCGCTCAGCGAAACAGTAAGAAGCTTCAAAGCTTTGCTAGAAGGCAAATACGACAATCTTCCTGAACAAGCATTCATGTTTGTCGGCACGATTGAAGAAGCTGTAGCTAAAGCGAAAGAGTTAGAAGAAAATGATTAGATGTCACGTCGTAACTCCTACCGGAGTATATGGTGATTTGGAAACCGAAATTGTCAACGTTGGTACGATTGACGGTGCTCGCGGTATTTTGCCGAATCATATGGATATCGTTATGGCCTTGGATATTTCCAAGATGGCTCTTGTCAATAACGGCAAGCGGACCTATTATGCCATCGGTTCCGGTATGTTATACTTCAGTAAGAATGTTGCAACAATCTTAGTTGATTTTATTGAATCACAAGAAGAAATCGACTTAAAACGTGCTGAAGAAGCCAAGGAAAGAGCCACTCGAAGACTTGAGAGCAAAGATCCTAATGTCGATTTAAGACGTGCAGAAATTTCTCTTAAGAAAGCAATGACACGTATTGATGTCAAACAGATGAACTGACATCAAAACCAATGAAGACAAAAGCATGTACTAAGGCTAAGCTAAGGTACATGCTTTTTTTCGTGGATTTTGGATAATTGATTTATTCAATAAAAACCTTTAACTTCTGAACAATGTTTCCCTAGTTAAGGATTTTTTGCGATATATTCATCGTCAATACTATTGGCTGTCTTTGCAAATGGAAGATTTGTTTATTAATATTACATTAAATCTCGGCTATAATGAGATTGTATCGTAGATTAGCCGAAAGTGAAAGATTTTATGTATATTAAAAGACATATAGAATCAGTAATTAACGAATGCCTTCAACAATTTTCTGTCTTATTGGTAACGGGCCCAAGGCAAGTTGGTAAGAAAACATTGTTGCAACATGTATGCAATGACTTTGGATATGTAACTTTCGATGACCCATTGGTACTTAGAGAAGCAATTGAAGAAACTAATTTATTTTTGAAAAATAATGAGCCGCCCTTACTGATTGATGAAGTTCAGTATGCTCCGGCAATATTCAGATATTTAAAAATTTATGTCGATAAAAACAAAACCAAGGGATCTTTTGTCTTAACGGGGTCACACGCTTTTGAACTGATGAAAAACGTTAGTGAAACATTAGCCGGCAGAATGGCGATTGTTGAATTAAAAGGTTTATCGTTAAGAGAGATCCATAATGTCGATTTTTATCGACCCTTTGTACCTAATGAAGAATACATAGAAGAAAGAGAAAAATGTTTAGTTGACTATAATAATCTTTGGCAAACAATTCATCGAGGTTCAATGCCTGAACTTCAGGATAAGACCATAAGTTGGGATCGGTATTATTCATCTTATATAAAAACATATATTGAGAAAGATGTACGACAGATTATCAATATCGCCGATGAACTTAAATTTGTCAGATTCTTAACGTCGTTGGCCGTTCGGTGTGGCGAATTATTAAATGTCAACGCGATTGCCAATGAAGTTGAAGCAAGTGCCGATACCATCAAAAGATGGCTGTCTATTTTGCAAACATCAGGAATTATTTACCTGCTTGAACCATATTTTAATAATGTCTTAAAAAGAGTTGTCAAGGCACCAAAAATTTATTTCTATGATTCGGGCTTAGTCTGTTATTTGGCAAGATGGACTTCTCCGGATACCGCCAGGATCGGTGCCCAAGCGGGAAACATCTTTGAGAATTTCATTGTGTCTGAGATATTAAAAAGCCATATAAATGCCGGAAAAACGATATCATCTATCTATTATTATCGAGATCGTGATCAAAGAGAAATCGATGTCGTGATAGAGGAAGATGGAAAGCTATATCCTATTGAAATAAAGATGACAGCAAACCCAACAAAAGCTATGGGCAAACATTTTTCAGCATTAGATAATATTCCAAACAAGACAAGACAGCCGGGAATCATCCTATGTCAGTATGATAAAAAACTATATCTTAAAGAGGATATGATCGCTCTTCCAATAAACTATATATAGAAGGTTTTAGTAGATAAATAATAAGGGGAGGATGTTTTCGAGTATGAAAAAGATAGTGATTAATATCGCTTTGGCAATAATGTTTTTGCTGTTGAGTTCTTGTAGCTCTAATTTGGAACAAAGTTCTAGTCCAAAGACAACGGAAGATATAGAACCAGCATCAACATCTATCCAAGAACAAGAACCTGATCCATCATGGGGAATGTTTGACAATGTTGCAAGTGTAGAAGTATTCGTCGATAATAATCTTCTTTATTTTAATAATGAAGATGCAATGAAGGAATTTATTGATAAGATTCGCTTGATTGAAGAAGCTGATGAGTTAGAATTGCAGCTTGGACGCTATGAGGGACAAGTGAATGATGTAGAAGAATTATATGATGAAAAGATATTCGGTGTCGGTAATAATCCATTTTACAAGGTAACGTTAAGCGAAGAATTATTGGGCATATCTTGTGTGTCACTTAATATTGAATATAATGATAGCCGCAAAGCATCCAAGATATATGAATTTATTGATGGAGATCCGGAAATTTTTAATGAAGGCAAGGGTATTAAAGTAGTTTATGATGGTGAAACGGCCTTTTATGAAAATGAAGATTATATTATTACCAGAAGTGTAGTTGAAATGATTAAAGACTCCCTTCATTATGTTCATGTTTATGATAATGGAAATTATAGTTCTACCAGTTTTCTTCAACCCTATGAAGTAAAGACCGATAATTATACGGTTGAAGGCGAAGAATGGTTTCAAGCATTTTTAATGGAATATTGGGAAGACTATATTGCCAAGCAGAATTTTATTATCTATGAAAACGGTGAGATAGTAGATGAATTGCCGGAGCCGGACGGTGTCAAGAAACATGAATTATTTTTAGTTGATGAAAAAGGCAATACTTATCAATATGCATATGATCGAAGAGACGCTTATGGATGTATAGCGACGCCACTAATGTAAACGAAGCCCGGAAGGCCTGATGTAGACAGGCTTTCCGGGCTTCGTATGTAACTGGGGTAGCTTCGCGCTTATTGTAAGCGGCAAAAAATTTAGAAAGATAAGCGGCCACTCATCAAATATTAAAGATTAACAACTTCTCGGATAACATCAAATATTTTTGTGAATTCAGAGAAATCAAATCCACTGGAATATTCATCCTGGTCATATACTAGCTGTGCAAAATCATCTTTTGGAAGTGCTATAGAGTGCTTGCATTCTGGATCAGTTTCTAAACAGTATACTTTTTCATCGATTACACCGTTTACTTTCACTTTGTTTTGAATGCTTTTTGCCTTCGTAAGATGTGATTTATCTTTACTCATGCCACTTTCGAAGAACTCTTCACCAAGGAATAGACGCCGCCCTTCTTTAGTCATTTTAAGCAATTGCATCTTAGGATAATAATGCTCGAT
>CALUZH010000027.1 GCA_944325255.1 uncultured Erysipelotrichaceae bacterium | reverse complement strand
ATGACAATTCTTCAACTGCCCGTTTCGACATTAAACGAAAATCGGCATGATTATAAATACTGCGGGCTCCTAAAATATTCATCAGACGATAAAAACTTTGGGCACTAAAACGTTTAAAAAAGGAATCACTGCTGCGGTCATTGCGAACCCCATAGACAATATCGTTGCCCTTATTATATTCATCAATCATTTCCTCAATGACTCCGACATCATCTTGTAAGTCGGCATCAATAGAAATCATAATATCACTTATCTCTTTAGCATACATAAGACCGGCATAAAGGGCGTTTTGATGACCCTTATTGGCTGCAAGTTTTAAACCGTATACCTTTTTATTAATCGCATAAGCTTCCGTTATTTTTTCCCATGTCTTATCCTTGGAACCGTCATCGACATATAAGATGAAACTTTCATTATCAATTTTATTTTTGCTTATTAAATCATCCAAGACTTTTAATAGCTTGGTGTTGCTGTCATCAAAGACTTCTTCTTCATTAAAGCACGGAACTACTATCGCACATCTTGTCATAACATCACCTTCGTTCATCCATTATAACAAATTAAAAAGCCGAATTGCTTCGACTTTTATATTTACTTATTCTACCGGGATAACCGATCCGCCGAAATGTTCAAGGATATATTCCTTAACTTCATCCGACTTAAGAGTTTCAACCAAGGCTTTAATCTTGTCGGAATCTTCTTCGCCGGCCTGGCAGGCAATAATATTGACATACGGATTGTCTTCGCCGCTTTCAAGAATCAAGGCATCTTCATTTGGATTTAGGCCGGCACCTAAGGCATAGTTACCGTTAATACCTACAAGGTCACCATCATTATTAGTGTAAGCCGTAGTCAACATTTCCGGATTAACTTCAACAAATTCTAAATTTTTCGGATTATCGACGATATCTTCAACTGTGGCACTAAAAATATCAACATTTTCATCCAAGGTAATAAGTCCGGCATTTTGCAAGATAGAAAGCAAGCGGCCATGGTCGGCAACTGAATTGGAAATAACGACCGTAGCCCCATCTTCTATATCCTCAACCGATTCATAAGTCGGTGAATAAAAACCAAACGGTTCAATATGGATGGCTCCGGCATTGGCAATATTGTCATAGCCCTTTTCAGCTACCTCACCTTCAAAGAATACAACATGTTGGAAATAGTTGGCATCGACATCACCATCATTCAAAGCTAAGTTAAAGATGTAATAGTTATCCAGAACTTCGATTTGTAAATCATATCCTTTTTCAGCCATTAACGGCTTAATATATTCAAGAATTGTGGCATGCGGTTCCGGGGTTGCCGAAACAACCAAAGGTATAAGTTCGGTTTCCGAGCTTTCGCTGACTTCGGGTTGATTTGTTTCTTGACCGGCACAGGCCGCCAATAAACATAGGGCTAAAAGTAGAGCGCTTATTTTTTTCATATTTTTACCTCCTAACGCTTATCTACATATTTACTTAAGACATCGCCGACTATTTGAATAATAAAGACGATGACGATAATAATACCGGTTGCCATCAACATTCGTGGCGGATCTTGACGGATCAAACCATATTGATAGGCTTCAAAACCTAAGCCTCCGGCTCCGATGGCTCCGGCCATGGTTGAATAAGATACAAGATTGATAGCCGTTACGGCAATACTTGATATTAAAGCCGGCAAGGATTCCGGTATTAAAACTTTAAAAATAATATCTAGGGTTCCGGCTCCTAAAGCCTTAGATGCTTCGATGGTTCCCTTATCAACTTCCGTAAAGGCAATAACGACCATGCGGGCAAAAAACGGGGTAGCCGATAAGGTAAGGGAAGGCACGGCAGCATTGGTACCGATGGTTGAACCAACCAGGAAACGGGTTATCGGCAAAAGCCAAATTAATAAGATTAAGTAAGGAACCGAACGAAAGATGTTGACTAAGGCATCAAAGACCACATGAACGGTTTTTAAAAAAGATTTTTCTTCAACATCTAAAATACCGTTATCCCCGCTGATAAAGATTATCGTACCGATTAAGGCACCTAATATTACCGCTAAAATCAAAGGAACAAAGGTTAAAAATAATGTTTCATAAAGAGGTTCAATTAAATAATTTAATTCTTCCAGCATCATACCACCTCCACAACGACATCATTTTTATTCAATTCTTCAAGAAGCATGGCGATATCCTGTCTTTCTTCAATATGGATATACATGACTCCTAGGGCCCCGGCTTGGGTATTTTTAATATTGGCACTGACAATATTAATCGGCACATCGACTTTTTTGGCCACTTCAAACAATATCGGTTTTTCGCTGTTTTCATTATCGAAAGTCACCCGCAACAAGTGTCCGTCCGGATATTTATTTTTCAGCTCCTTGGCCAATTTAATGACATCAACACCGGTATCAACTGTCTGAATAAGTTCTTTGGTAACCGGATGGCTGGGGCTGGTAAAGATATTATCGACAGTATCACTTTCAACCACCTTGCCCTCTTTCATTACCGCCAAACGATGACAAATTTTCTGTACTGTTTCCATTTGATGGGTAATCATGACAATTGTCAAATGGTACTTGCGATTAATGGCCTTCAACAAATCCAAGATATCTTCGGTCGTTTTCGGATCTAGGGCACTGGTAGCCTCATCACATAAAAGAATTTTCGGATTTAAGACTAGGGCCCGGGCAATGGCGACACGTTGTTTCTGACCGCCGGATAAGGAACTGGGATAGACATTAAGTTTATCTTCAAGTCCGACTTGAATAGCCATTTCCCTAGCTTTGGCGAGTCTTTCTTCCTTATGAACTTTGGCGATTTCTAAAGGGAAGGCGATATTTTCTAAAACCGTTCTTGACCAAAGCAAATTGAAATGTTGGAAGATCATGGCTATTTCTTGTCTTTTTTGACGTAAATTACGTTCCGAAAGCTTGCATATGTCTTCCCCGTCAATAATAATTTCCCCCGCATCAACTTTCTCAAGACCGTTGATTAAACGGATCAATGTTGATTTACCGGCACCGGAATAGCCCACAATACCAAAAATTTCATGGTCTTTAATGGTCAAACTTACATTTTCTACCGCTTTAATTTCCTGATCTTTACTGTGGTAAGTTTTACAAACATTTTTAAGTTCAATCAAGTTATCACTCCCCTTTATACATAAAAAAGCCGCCCCTAAGGACGACTTGTATTCATCGTGTTACCACCTTAATTCGCAATTTATATTGCCTTATTTCAGATACCATCATATCCTAGCACGGTAACGTGTGCATGACGTTTGACACTCATCGCATCAACAGCTCCCAAGACCATCTTCACCTTAAGTTCCATATCCTTTTACACCAAACAAGGACTCGCTTGAATTTCCCTTAAAGTTACTCTTCTTTTCATCGCTTTATGTCTTGATTTTAATGAGCTTATAAGAGAAAGTCAAGCCTCTTTTTTTCATTTTTTATGTAAAGGCTTTAGGCAATTTCACAAAGTGAGAAAATGTGGATAACTCCATAACGGCATTGTGGATAACTTGTTGATAATTTTATTGATAAATACCTGTTTAATTAAGAATGTCAATACCCTTTATCCCCATTTTATCCGCACTTATTTTAAATACTTATCCACATTGTGTTGATAAGTGGAAAAGTACTGAAAGTCCTTTATTTAAAGGCTTTTTAAAAGTTTACTTATCCACATGGCCTGTTGATGTTTTGTTTTTATCCACCCTTATCCCCAAAATTTTAAATTGGGGATAATTTATCCACATTTTAAAGTTGTGGATAAATGTGGATAAGTCATAGATATCCTTTATTTAAAATGTTTTAACAACTTTCTAATGTGTTGATAACTTTTGAGGCTAGAATTTTGGCGTGGCATTATCCTTTCTTCATGTTTATAATGGGGTTACTCAAGGGGGTAAGATTATGACCACTGTCGATTACCGATTAAATGAGATATGGACAAAAACCCTCAAAGCGATACTTGATTCTTCACAATTAAAAAAGGATGATTTTGATTCCTATTTTTCCGATACTTATCTCGGACGGCTGGATGATGATCTGGCCGTTGTCGTGACGCCTTCATTTGCCGCTTTGGTTTTGATGGAGCAAAGCAAACAGCTTGTCGAATTTTGTCTGGAATTACAGCTGGGTTATCATGTCCAGGCTCAATTTGTCTTAGAAAAGGATTTTTTCAGCGGCCGCAAAAGTAATGAGGAAAACGGTTATCTTTCTTATGAATTGAATCCTAATTATACTTTTGCCAATTTCGTTGTGGGCCGATCCAACAGTCAAGCCCATGTCGCCGCCACTACCTGTGCCCGCAGTTTAGGGATGATTTATAATCCGCTTTTCATCTATGGCAATACCGGACTTGGCAAAACCCATCTTTTACATGCCATCGGCAATCAAGTAAAGGCCAGCGACCCTTATAAGAAAATTGCTTATATTTCCAGTGAAAATTTTGTCGAGGGCGTTTATCAATCAATTAAAAATAAACAGATTGATGAATTTAAGGCCCAATTCCATGACTTGGATCTTTTACTTGTGGATGATATTCAATTCATTGCCGGTAAAAATAAAACCCATGAGATTTTTTTCAGTGTCTTTAATGACTTAATATCTAATCGTTGCCAAGTCTGCATTACTGCCGATAAGTCGCCTAATGACATTGATGGTCTTGAAGAACGCATTATTTCCCGTTTTAATCAGGGTTTAAATATCAATATTGAATCCTTGGAATATGAAACTTCCCTTTCCATTATTAAAATGAAACTGGCTAATAATGTTTCTTTTACCCAAGATATCGATGAGGAAGTTTTATCATATATCGCCACCAACTGCTCGCAAAATGTTCGGACCATTGAAGGGGCCTTAAAACGCTTATTATTTTATTCCATCGATTTCTCTAATGAGAGCCGCATTACCTTAAAAGTCGCTGTTGAAGCCTTAAAAGACTTGATTGCCGCCAATAATTTGGCTGATGTCTCAATCGCTAAAGTCAAAAAAGCGGTTTGCAGTTACTATGGCATATCCAATCAACAGCTCGTATCAAAAAATCGAACTAAAAATATTGCCGGGGCCCGACATATTGCCATGTATCTTTGCCGCAAAATCTTAGATGCTCCTTATAAGGAAATCGGTAAAGAATTTGGTCGACGTGATCATTCAACGGTAATGAATGCCTGCGTCAAGGTAGAAAAAAATATCAAAACCAATTCCCTTTATCAAAAGGTTGTGGAAGATATTGAGGCTAAAATTAAAATTAATCCCCAGTAATTCACAATTTATCCCCATTCAAAAAGTGATAAAATAAGCTTTGTATAAGGGCTCATTCAGAACTTATCCACATTATCCACACAGCTAATAATAATAAATATTATTTATAAAAGAATAAAAAGAGGTAAAAGCATGCACTTTGAAGTTTCCCAAAATGAATTTTTAAAAGCCTTAAATACGGTAGCTCGGGCAGCATCCGGCAATACACCGATGCCAAGTTTGATCGGCATTAAAATTGAAGCCAAAGATGATGAACTGATACTGCTGGCATCGGATGGCGAAATATCTATTAAGGTTAGCTTAGCAACTAAAGATGAAAAAAATAATCTTCAGATCTTTGAAAAAGGTTTATGCGTTATCGATGCCCGCTATATTTTAGAAATTGCCCGTAAGATTTCTGCTGATATTATTTCTTTGGAAATTATGGATGGTACTTTAGTTAAGATTGAAGGTGGAACTTCTAAATTTAAATTAAATGGTATCCCGGTAGAAAATTATCCGGAAATCAGTTTTGCCTTAGGTCAAAAACGTTTTAATTTTAAAACTAAGATATTAAGTGATATTGTTGAACAAATCGCCTTTGCCTGCAGTGATAAGGAAACACGTCCGGCCTTAACTGGAGTTAATTTAGCAGCTCATGATAAAAAACTTCATGTCAACGCTACCGACTCTTACCGTTTAGCTTCTAAATTTATCGATCTTGACGAAGACCTTAACTTTAATATCACTGTTCCTTCCAAACATTTAATGGAAGTTCATCGTTCATTAAGCGGTCATGATAATGTTGATGTCGCTATCGATAATCAAAAAATCGCCTTTCTTTTTGATAATACGGTCATTGAAACAAGGCTCATCGAAGATGCTTATCCGGATACTTCAAGACTCATCCCTCAAAGTTTTTCCCAAACTTTGGAAGTTAGTGCTAAAGACTTATTAAGCGCTATTGATCGGGCATCGTTTATTAAATCTGATGGTAAAAATGTTGTTAAGATGGCGATTGATAAGGATGAAGTGACCATTACCTCAAGTTCTCAAGAAATCGGTTCTTCTTATGACAGCAT
>CALUZH010000026.1 GCA_944325255.1 uncultured Erysipelotrichaceae bacterium | reverse complement strand
TTATGAAAATTTTACACCACGAATATATGAAAAAACACCCCATCACCTACAGAAAAGCAACACTCATGACCGGCATCAGCCGATCCACTCTTTTTGATATATCATCCGGAAAAACAGACCCGAAGATGAGGACGATGGAACAGATTGCCAGATGCCTGCACACCCGGATATCGGATCTATACGAATCACCATATAAAAGACAAAAACAAGCGTCCGGCCATACCGGACAGACAAGTTTTTACATCCATACAAAATAATAATCATGTTATAGTGAACTACTCGGCAACAAGTTACCGAGCTTCCGAAACCGTCTCTGTCCCGGAGGGTAGATCCGGAATCTTCTTTTATTCCTGCTTGACCGGGTGACATATTATGGCATGACTGCAACCATGCACCCCGTAGTTCGACAGGCTATCCCCGGTGAACCACCGGTTCTTTTCGCGGTTATCGTCCGTCCGTTTCCGGAGGCTACGCCGCAAGGGGGTGTGTTTCTGTATAAATACGCATCCCCTCATTCCGTATATTGATAGCTGCCTGATGGTCCCGCCCCATGACGTGCCCACACTTCGGGCATATATAGGTACGGTCAGACAGCTTCAGCTCACTATGTTTATAGCCGCAGGAAGAACATGTCTTACTGGATGCAAACCACTTATCTACTTTTATGATGATGCAGCCGTAACGTTCCGCTTTATATTGCAGCATCCTCACAAACCCGCCCCATCCGTTATCACTGACGGACTTCCCAAAAGAGAGGGCTTTTTTCATCGCCACCATGTCAAGATCCTCGATGCAGATGATATCGTAGTCATGGACAAGGTTGTAAGACAATTTATGTAAGAAATCTTCCCGCTGATGCTTGGCTTTCGCATGCAGCCGGGCGATCTTACGCAATTGTTTGTTGTAATTACTGGAGTCCTTCTCCATGCGGGATAACCGGCGTTGTTCCCTCGCGATCTTTTTCTGCAGCCTGCGGTATGGCTTTGGGTAATTTGGGACATTCCCATTGGAATCGACAAACAATTCCGGGAGGGACATATCCAGCCCGATGCTCCGTATCTTGTCTGGCGCCTGTCCTTCCGCCTTTTTCGGAACGTCCTTCCTTGTATATTCATACACCAGGGAAAAGTACCACCTGCCGTCCGGTTCCCTTGTGACCGTGCAGTTTTTCAGGATGCCGCCGGGTGCGACCTCCCGGTGCAGACGGAGGACGACAGGCTCCTTCACCTTCGGGAGTTTCAGCATGCATCCCTCCAGAAAAAGGTTTGGGTTCTCTTTGTTGGAGAGGTTCGTCGTATAGGAATCTTTGCAGGCGTGCTTTTTCTTGAAGCGCAGAAATCCTTTTTCGCCGGAGAAAAACTCTGAGACGGCCCGCTCGAAGTTTTGCTGTACGTTACAAAGGGCAAGGGAATCCATGTCCTTTAACCATTCCAGACCCGGCTCTTGTTTATAAGAAGACGGTGTCCTGATCGGATCTGATTTCCCTTTCTCCTTATAAGACCCGATCCAATCACCGAGCATTCGGTTCCACAAGAAACGTACGGATCCGATGAACTGGTTCAGGATATGCTCCTGCGTTCTTGTAGGGAACCCCTGGAAACGGTATGCCAGCTGTTCCACTGTGGATGCCTTCTCTTTATTCCTTTGTCCGCTGCAACGTTTCGCTCCCATGATCTCCTCCTATAGCTGGCAGTTCTCTTGCCGCTCAATGTAATGTCGAATATTTGTTCTCTATATAGATAGTATACAACAATTTCTAGTGTTTGCAAACATAAAACCGGTATTTTTCTGCTACATATAGCCCGGTATCCGCGGGTGCTACATGAAGGTGGCGGCTTTCATCTCGGATACAAGTAACCGAGAATTCCCGCCCGTATTACTTAAAATCATTATTAAAAAGCTGTGTAGAGTCTATATCCTTAGATACTTTACACAGCTTTTTTTAATTATGGATTAATAATATTTAAGATAATTTAAATCTTTTATTTTTTGATATTGTAGAAGGCATCCTTACCTAAATATTTAGCTGTAGGACCCAATTCTTCTTCAATACGCAGCAATTGATTGTATTTGGCAATCCGATCGGTACGGGACATTGAGCCGGTTTTGATTTGGCCGCAATTTAAACCGACAGCGATATCGGCAATGGTAGTATCTTCGGTTTCGCCGGAACGGTGTGATACTACACAGGTATAACCGGCTTCTTTGGCCATTTCAATCGCATCAAAAGTTTCTGTCAAAGTACCGATTTGGTTAACCTTAATAAGAATGGCATTGGCAATACCCTTTTCGATACCTTCTTTTAAGATAGCCGGATTAGTTACAAATAAATCGTCACCGACAAGTTGAACTTTCTTGCCTAAACGTTCGGTTAATTTCTTCCATCCATCCCAGTCTCTTTCACCTAAACCATCTTCGATGGAGATAATCGGATACTTTTCAACCCATTCTTCATACATGGCAATCATGTCTTCGGTCGTCTTATTGCCTTGACCGGACTTGGTCAATTCATAAAGACCGGTTTCATGATTATGGAATTCACTGGCAGCCACATCAAGAGCGATGCAGATATCTTCTTTTGGTTTATAGCCGGCAGCTTCAATAGCTTCAACGATGCATTTCAAAGGTTCTTCGTTGCCTTCCTTGCAAGAAGGAGCGAAACCGCCTTCATCACCGACATTGGTATTATAGCCCTTAGCTTTTAAGACTTTCTTTAGATTATGGAAGACTTCAGCACCCATACGGATAGCTTCTTTAACACTCTTGGCACCAACCGGGAAAATCATATATTCTTGGAAGTCAACAGTCGTGTCAGCGTGTGATCCGCCATTTAAGACGTTCATCATCGGTACCGGCAAAACCTTACCGTTGAAACCGCCAAAATACTTATATAAAGGAATACCATAGAAATCGGCAGCTGCCCGAGCACAGGCTAAAGATACACCTAAAATGGCATTGGCGCCCAATTTAGACTTATCTTTGGTACCGTCAAGTTCAATCATAGTAGCGTCAATGGCGTTTTGTTCAGTTACATCCATACCCAAAAGTTCCGGAGCAATTACTTCATTAACATTCTTAACAGCCTTAGTAACACCCTTTCCCAAGAAACGTGAAGCATCGCCATCACGCAATTCTAAGGCTTCTCTTTCACCGGTTGATGCACCGGATGGGACGATTGCCCGACCAAAAGCTCCCGATTCCGTTGTAACTTCTACTTCAACAGTCGGATTTCCGCGCGAATCCAAAACCTCGCGGGCATAGACATCAATAATACTTGGCATTTTTTCTTTTCTCCTTTTATTTAGTTGCCTCGATAATGGCCTTAAATGAGTCGGCTTTCAAAGAAGCGCCGCCGATTAAGGCCCCATCAATATCCGGCATCGCCAGATAGTCTTTAATATTTTCTGCTTTGACCGAACCACCGTATTGGATACGGACTTCTTCGGAAACATCACCATACATCTTAGCTATAGCTTGACGTATTGTGGCAATCGTTGCTTCGGCAATTTCCTTGGTTGCGGATTTGCCGGTACCGATCGCCCAAATCGGTTCATAAGCGACAACGAGCTTTTTTATATCTTCCGTATCCAAATCTTTTAAATCTTTGGCAATTTGGCCTTCAACCACTTCATTGGTCTTGCCGCTTTCAAAAGCTTCAAGGCTTTCGCCGACACAGACAATCGGAATAATACCGTTAGCCAAAAGAGCTTTGACCTTCAAATTTACAGCTTCATCGCTTTCGTTAAACATTTGCCGTCTTTCCGAATGACCGACAATGCAATAAGTAACACCTGTTTCCTTCAACATGCCGACACTGATCTCCCCGGTAAAGGCCCCATGGTCCTCATAATGACAATTTTGGGCAGCCACAACCAGTTTTTGGGCATGATTGCAGGCATCTTTTAAAGCCGTAAACGGAGCTGCAATACCATAGGTACAATGGTCATTTAAGTAAGGTTCGACCTCTTGAATGAAATCAATGGTCTCCTTACAGGTCTTATGCATTTTCCAATTACCGATAATAATAGGTTTGCGCATCTTATTTATCCTCAATTACGGCAATGCCCGGAAGTTCTTTGCCTTCCATGTATTCAAGGCTGGCACCGCCGCCGGTAGAAATATGGCTGAAGCCTTCGGCATAGCCCAAATTCTTAGCGGCACTGGCACTGTCGCCGCCACCGATAACCGACATGCAATCCGGAAGTTCGGCAATAGCTTTGCATACGGCAACCGTACCCTTTTCAAAGCCCGGTTTTTCAAAGACGCCCATTGGTCCGTTCCAGAATACCGTCTTGGCGCCCTGCAATTTCGATGTAAATAACTCGATAGTCTTAGGACCGATATCCATTCCCATATAACCATCCGGGATGGCATCGAAGTCAACAACCTTGATATCTTTAGGATCATCAAAATCATCAGCTACGACATTATCAACCGGCAAGATTAATTTATCCTTCCCTTTAGCGATAAATTCTTTAGCTACTTCGACCTTGTCTTCTTCAAGTAATGAAGTTCCGACACTATAACCCATAGCCTTGTAGAAGGTATAGGCCATACCGCCGCCGACAATTACCCGGTCAGCAATTTTCAATAAATTCTCAATAACGTTAATCTTGTCAGATACTTTAGCTCCGCCAAGTACAGCCACAAACGGTCTTTGCGGATTATCCAAAGCCTGACCCAAATACTTAAGTTCTTTTTCAATCAAGAAGCCGACAGCACTAGGGATATGGCTTGGCACACCGACCGTTGAAGCGTGGGCACGGTGAACTGAACCAAAGGCATCAGATACATATAAATCAGCCAATGAAGCCCAATAAGCGCCGAGTTCCGGATCATTTTTAGATTCACCCGGTTCATAACGCGTATTTTGCATCAATACAATTTCGCCATCCTGCATATTGTTTATGGCATCTTCCAGTTCCTTGCCTCTTGTCGCATTGACAAAAGTAACTTTAGTTTCCGGCAAAAGCTTCTTTAAAGCTGTAGCGACAATTGCCATATCGTTTTTCTTTTTCTGCTCCTCAGTCTCAGCTGGATCTTTATGTTTGATCTTGCCTAAGTGCGAAAAAAGAATAACTTTGGCTCCATGTTCGGTCAAATAATTGATGGTCGGTAAAGCGGCAACAATACGATTGTCATCCGTTACGACATCACCCTTATGCGGAACATTAAAGTCTACTCTCACTAATACTTTTTTACCTTGGACATTTAAATCGGTAACATTTTTCTTGGCCATGATTTTCCTCCTTGTTTAAACC
Organism: uncultured Erysipelotrichaceae bacterium; assembly: GCA_944325255.1. Classification (GTDB taxonomy): domain Bacteria; phylum Bacillota_I; class Bacilli_A; order Erysipelotrichales; family Erysipelotrichaceae; genus CALUZH01. The sequence continues at coordinate 7,169 of CALUZH010000026.1, read as the reverse complement.
TTTTAAATTATAGCACATCTTCCAGTTTGTTAATTAATTAACTAATAGCTGATGTCACTAACGAAATTGATGTCTCCTTCAAGATAAAAGATGGTGACAAGCTGACCATCACTTAAAAAGGCTGCCTGATCAATATTCTGCTCATTAATATCAAGACGATAGCGATTGCCTTCGGTATCGGTAAAATAAACAATACTGGTTCCTTCAAGATTTAAGATTCGGACATTTGCCAAAGTTATGGTTTTTTCCTCTAAGGAAGATGGCGGAACAATCTCTGCCGTATCCCCGCTGAAACGTTGTTTCAAGATGTCCAAACCCTCATCGATGGTCGCTGTTTCTACTATTTGATAGTCGGTAGCATCCACCATGGCATACATCTTGGTAAGCCCGGCATCATCCTTAAGCGACATAAGATAAACCGGCATATCATTGACATTGACCAAAAGTGGGAAGGTGGCCCGATAGCCGTAATTGCGGACACTGCCTTCGGCTGAAGACATTGCCGATACTTCATTGGCTCCGGCTGAGGTAATCATATGGGTCTCGTGGGTTCTTAAATTAATTAAGACAAAGCCTAGGTTGGCAGCATCGGAATTGGCGCTGGTAATACCGGAATAAATCCAAATATCCCCGCCGCTTTCTAAATAGTTATAACCTTCGCTGGTCACAAAGACATCCTTTTGTCCGAATATTGAATTGATAAAGCCGCCCCTAAGTGAACCATAATCATCAAATTCTTCCATGACTAAACTTTCAGGATAAATCCGATCTACCCAGCTTGGCACCTTTAAAGGATCATCATAATAAGTGGAATCCCCATTTATCGGATTGAATAAAACTACCCCTTCAACCATTTGTTTAGTGCCCATGGCCTTATAAGTATAGGTTGTACAGATATACCATGGGTGGCCCTCTTCATCAATTTCAAATGATGGCGAACCAAAGATCTTCGTCGGATAATCCATTTGTAACTTACGCATGAGATTTTCATTAAATAAGGCGGAAGGCACATAGCGCATACCCTCAAGACCCAAGTCGTTTAAACGGACAAGTTCGGCTTCACCGGTTGTCGAATTAACGGTTATATAGGCCGGTATGCCCTCATCACGATTAGTAAAATATTTAAAGATATCGGCATATTCCAAAGGAGTTACCCGATAGACACTGTCCTTATAGGAAATTTGGGTATAGTCGGTAGCTACTTCAAATTGGGAAACTAAATCAGGCATTTGTCCCATTACCCGATCACCCAAGGCTAAAGTCGAATCGCGGTCAATGATCGGTGTCTTGGTAAAATCCACTTCCGGCACAAAATCAAAACTGCTGTCACTCACTTCAATCCGGCTGGCATATTCCCGGGCATTTAAAAAACGGGAAGTAAGGAGCACTGAGGACGCAATGATCATAATTACCAAGCCTACGGCATAGCCCCAAAACTTCATGCCCAAACGGTAAGTCTTTTCCTTAATCAAGGCACAGATGTTTAAAGCCGTAAGGATGACAAGGGTCCCGATAAAAAAGAAAAAGATATAATACATAAAGGCCGGAGAATGAAAATTAAACGGCGGATGATAGAGATAAAGGGTCAATAAAAAAAGCGCCAAAAAAATAAGCACGGTCACCACAAAGGGCTTCAGGTGCGGTTTGGCAAAACGTGTGAAGGCGGAAGTATAGAGATTACTGCCGCTTCTTTTAAAATTCCATTTCATAGACTAACTCCTATCCCTATCATAACAAAGTTTTGTTAGAAAAAGATAAAAAGAGCGCGAAATAATCGCACTCTTAAGGAAACAGGGAAAGGGATACCTTGCCCCTTTTTTCATCAATATCAATGACATAAACTTCGACAATATCCCCAACCTTTACAATATCATAAGGTGATACGCTTAAACCCTTGACCATCTTGGATTTATGGATAAGACCGTCATCGTGTAAACCGATATCGCAAAAGGCTCCAAAATCCACGACATTGCGAATTACCCCTTCTAATTGGTCGCCGATTTTTAAATCTTCAAGCTCTAAAATATCACTTCTTAACAGCGGTCCGGCAAAAGTATCCCGATAATCGCGCAAAGGAGCTTTTAAGGCTTCGACAATATCTGTAAGAGTATAAGTATCAACATTTAGTTCTAAGGCTTTAGCGGCAATGTCTAAGCCCTGCAAAGCTTCTTGTAATGCGCTGCTGCCCAAAGGATAAGGATAATCTTTAAGTAAATTTTTGGCTGCCTTATAGCTTTCCGGATGAATCGCTGTAGCATCCAGCGCTTCCTTGCCATCTTTGATTCTTAAAAAACCTGAAGCCTGTTCAAAAGCCTTGGCTCCTAATTTCTTGACCTTTTTAAGTTCTTCGCGATTTTCAAAGCGTCCGTTTATATCCCGATATTTTACCACTTCGGCGGCAATGCCCTTATTGAGTCCCGATACCCGCGCCAATAATTCGGCACCGGCGGTATTGACATCAACTCCGACCCGATTGACACATTTTTCTACCGCAAAATCAAGTTTTTCTTCCAGTTCCTTGGCCGGCAAGTCATGCTGATACTGGCCGACACCGATGCTTTTGGGATCAATCTTAATGAGTTCGGATAAGGGATCAAGAATCCGCCGGCCAATGGAAATGGCGCTGCGCTCTTCGACATGCAGATCCGGAAATTCCTTGCGGGCCAATTCCCCGGCACTATAAACCGAAGCCCCGGCTTCCGAAACCAAGGTATATTGAATAGCCAATCCACCCTCTTCAATAGCCTTGGCGACAAAACGTTCGGATTCCCTGGAGGCAGTACCATTGCCGATGGCCACAATCTCCACATCATAGTCCTTGCAAAGTTTGATGAATTTAGCTCTAGCTTCCAAGACTTTATTGACCGGAGGATGGGGGAAGATCTTATCGATATGCAAAAGCTTGCCGGTACCATCCAATATCGCCAACTTGCAACCGGTCCTAAAGGCCGGGTCAAAACCCATTACCCGATTTTTCTTAACCGGTGCCTGTAATAACAATTTTTCCAGATTGGTGGCAAAGACCTCAATAGATTTGGCTTGAGCTGAAGCCAGATGTTCGCCATATATCTCATTTTCAACACTTGGAAAAGCCAAACGTTCAAGACCATCACTTACTGCTTCCAAAAGATAAGGATCTGTGATGCTGCCTTTTTTAGCACCAAGTCTTTTATAAGCATAATTGATGAGATAATCCTTGTCATATTCAAAACTGACCGTGATAACCTTTTCCTTTTCCGCTCTTTTAATGGCCATCAAACGATGAGCTTCCAAATATTTCAGCTTCTCTTTATGGTCATAATAAAGACGATAAAGACCTTTTTCATCATCATGTTCCTTCTTGGCCTTGGTGATAATATAACCATAATTTTCTAATGATGATCGGATCTTTTGCCGGTTTAAAGGATCATCGGCAACAATTTCCGCAATAATATCCATCGCCCCCTTTAAGGCTGCCTCGGCATCTTCAACTTCGGCATTGATATATTTGGCAGCTTCTTTTAAAACATCGCCATTTAAGGGAGCACTTAAAAGCCAATTGCTTAGAGGTTCTAAACCCTTGCGTTTGGCTTCGGTTGAACGCGTCTTACGCTTTTGCCGATAGGGGCGATATATATCTTCCACTTCATTGAGCTTAGTTGCCGCATTAACTGCTTCCACAATTTCTTGAGTAAGCTTGCCCTGGGTTTCAATTAAGCGCAAGACATCTTCTTTACGTTTTTTTAAGTTTTCCTGATAGTGGTATTCCTCATTGATCTTAAAAATCGCTTCTTCATCGAGATTGTGGGTCATCTCTTTGCGGTAGCGGGCAATAAAAGGAACGGTATTGCCCTCTTCCAAGAGTTTCAATGTATTATTCACCTGCGCCAAAGTAATATGCAAAGACGCAGCAATGCTTTTTTTAATATCTTCCATATTTTCGCCTTAAGATTTAGTATTTAAGCCAAAGTGTAAACGATAGGTCTTATAAGCCATCGGAATAAAGATAAGGGCAACCAATATTTCAGCAATCGGATAAGCCAGCCAAACAATATCGAGTTTGCCGAATTGGGCTAAAAGATAAGCTAAAGGTACAAGTACCGCCAGTTGGCGAAGAACAGATTGAACCATTGATATTGTACCCCGGCCAAACGATTGAAAGACCGTGGTAACGACAATGGAAACAGCTGCCGGTACAAAAGACAGGGAAATTATTTTTAAAGTCGTAACTGTAACATTAAATAAAGCCTCATCCATGGTGAAAAAGGAAAGCAGCCAATCCGGCTTGAAGAAAAATAAGATAGTTCCTAGAGCCATGCAGGCGCAAGCCGTAGCTGTATACAATTTTACCGTTTTGGCATAGCGCGGTGCATTACCGGCGCCATAAGTATAGGATAAAATCGGTAAAGCCCCTTGGTTAAACCCATATACCGGCATAAAAACGAAAGACTGGAGTTTAAAATAAATGGAAAGGGCAGTAACGGCATTCTCCGAAAAAAGCACAAGTACCCCATTCATCAAAGTGGTGGTGATTGAGGCTACCATATTAATGACGGCTGTCGGCAAGCCGACTCCATAAATATCTTTTAAACGGTCTTTTTCAATTTTCAGGCCTTTAAAATTAAGTTTGACATCATGTTTGCCCAAAACAACCGTGAAAGTAATAAAAATCATCCCGGCAATTTGCCCAATAACAGTTGCCACGGCAGCTCCGGCCATGCCCATTTCCGGTATCGGACCCATTCCGAAAATAAAGACCGGATCAAGTACAATATTGCATACCGCACCAATGAGCTGGGCAAACATCGGAAACATCATATTGCCTTGTGCCTGCAGTAATCTTTCAAATAAGATAGAAAACATTTGCCCAAAGCACACTCCCATACAAATAAGTAAATAGTCATAGCCCAAATCAATAATCACCTGACGGTCAGTGAACATAGAAAGGAATGGTTTGCTGAAAAAGATACCGATAATCATTATTAAAAAGGTATGTAAAACAGTGATGATGACACCGGTTCCGGCTACGTCTCCGGCCTCTTTATAATTTCGTTCACCTAAGCGCCGGGAGATGAGGGTTCCTACTCCCACGGCTCCGCCCAAAGCGACGGATAAGCCGACCATTTGCAGCGGCGCCGCCAGACCAATCGCAAAAAGCGCGTCTTGCGAATAACTGGAAATATATACCGAGTCAACGACATTGTACATCGCCTGTATCAGCATCGAGAATACGGCCGGTATACCCATGGAGAATAATAATTTACCTATTGGCCAAGCGGCCATCTTATCTAATTTTGCACTCATGTTCACAATGATATCATATTTGGCAAAGTTTGTTAAAACCCCATCTTGCGGCATTTACTTATAAGAATTTTAAGCATTTTTGTATTATCTTGATTTGTGTAATTAATAAATCTCTTATTTACCGCTTTTCTAATCTCAGGCTTTTAAACGTCTTCATCGTCACTTGTTCAAGATACATAAAAAAATATAGCTATCCTCTTTAGACGAATAACTATATTCATATTTCCGGATAAATATCCGCACATTATTTTTAATGCTGCTTGCATAACGTCAATAAGCAAAAAACCAGAAGAATTATTAATACTAAAATTGATCATTAATAACCTTTTCAAAAAAAATTAATTACATTACTAAAGAATTTTATTAGCAACATGCAATATTTTACCATCGGGAGCATAAATGCAAATTGAGAAAACATAAACCTTGTCATTTTGATTACCGTTTAAATAATCAATTAATTTTGCTTCGCTTCCTTTGTCAAAGACATAATCACCTTTTTTTATTACTGTCGAGAAACTTGCCGGGAAATAACCATTGTTTAACGGGATGGCAATAAAGTCGCTTGCCTCTAAAACCGAATATGGTATAACTCCATTTAAATTAAATGACATATAAGCTTCATCCCCATCAAACTTAATATTATTGTCAGCAAAATTGAGGTTGAGTTCGATGAAATAGTCGCTTTCACTTTGGCCGATAAGTAAATCGTAATTCGGCAAGACATACTCTACCACCTCTATTTGCCCCGAATATTCGTTACAAACATATTCGTCTCTGGCACTTTGGCTGCCGATTACATCAAAAAATATAAAACTGCAAGCAAAACCGCCAAAAAAGATAATGCATAGTAAAAGTATTTTCGATAAACTTCTATTCATTGCCTTATTGCCTCATGATAGGTCATAGTGCTTCCTTCCAGATTTGTTGTTTGCGTTTCTCTGCTGCAATCAGTGTTTGTAATAATTTTTTTGCCTTCAACATTTTGCATCAGCTTTCCCGCAACTAAATAATAGCTTCTGTTGTCGCCGGGGATATCCCAAGTAATTGTTGTAGATGTTGTTTCCGATCCTGTATAACCTAGTTCAAAGTTAACTTTTGACTTTGCTAACACGAAATTAATATTCCCTTCATATCCCCCTTTGAACGAAAGACTCGAAGTTACGGTTACGGTTCTGGTTACATGTGAAGGAATGCTAGAAGCCTTTGCAAGATGACGAAATTGCTCATCTTCCCAGCTTGATCCAATATTTTCAGAATATGCTTCAGAATATTGACAAGCAGGACCTTTGGTTGTTTCCTCAGAGACAGCATCAAACGGCATCATAACCATTGCTATTAGCACAAGAAATAAAGACGCTTTGACTTTTTTCATTATTGATTATCCTCTTTGATTTTAAAAAGATAAACTTTCTTCTTTCTTACAATAAAATTTTAGCACAAGCAAAAAAATAAGCCATGAGCTCGTATAAGTTTTTATTAACTTATTAAGTGGCTAATAGGTGTATAACTAAATACTCTAAAAATCTTTGCAAACTATTTTGCCTTGCCCATGTATTTTGCACATAATTATGCTATAAGGATGTGCAAAGGAAAGGAAGTGGCGATATGCCGCAGATCAGACCGATTACAGACCTTCGCAACACCAATGAGATTTCGGACATCTGCCATGCACGCCGGGAGCCGGTATTCATCACGCAGAACGGGTATGGCGATCTGGTGGTGATGAGTATCGAAACCTACGAGGCGATAGTGGAAAATACAGCGATGGACACCGCGATTTCAGAAGCAGAGGCCGAGTTTGAACGGGACGGACAGCTCCATGACGCAAGGGAGGCGCTGGCTTCTTTAAGGAGGAAGCATTTTGGATAAATACAGCGTCAAACTGA
>CALUZH010000025.1 GCA_944325255.1 uncultured Erysipelotrichaceae bacterium | reverse complement strand
GGGCCGGGCAAACCCTATCGGTATAGCCCGAATCATTTTCAACTTCCTAATAGTTACTTTCAATAACCCCCGGTTAATCAACAATATTTTCATAGAACCAAGCTACAGCTTCATTCTCTGATTTATGGGATGAACAGGAGCTTAATGTCGGAATTATAAGTAAAAGTAAGACAATAATGATAATTTTCTTTTTCATAATTTTTACCCTCAAGTATATTTTAGCAACTATCATCGAAAAATAAAAAATGATATGGTACGAAATGTGAATTTGATCTTGGGAATATATCGTTATCGAGTGTTTTTAAACTTAAGCATCTAAAAATGTTATACTAGTAAGAGTATGGATCGCAAAATATTTACCAATTATGTCTATAACATCCTTTATCAGCTGGTTAAGATTTGCTTGCCGGTAGTCATTGTCCCATATACGATGGGACATTTAGGGGAAACCACCTTAGGCATCAGTGATTTTGCCAGCAATATTGCCTCATGGTTTATTTTATTTGGGACCTTAGGAGCCAATATCTATGGTAACCGGCAAATTGCCAGAGTCCGCGATAATAAAGAAGAAAGATCAAAAACTTTTTTTGAGATTTTATACATGCAGCTCATCAATATGGGCATTGCCTTGCTTCTTTATATCGGTTATACCTATTTTTTTGTTAAGGAAAATCAGATAATTTATATTTTGCATTGTTTGACGATAATATCATCGGCTTTTGAAATCACTTGGTTTTATTATGGGGTTGAAAATTTTAAGACCGTTTCGATAAGAAACATCATTGTCAAGATTATCGGTGTCGCCCTAATTATGTTAGTGGTCAAAAAACCGGAAGATCTTTGGTTATATGTCATCATCAATGCCGGAAGCGATTTATTCGGTCAGATTATTATGTATGCGCAGCTTAAAGACTATATTACTTTTCAGAAAATAAATGTCTTTAAGGGCTATATGAAACACATTACAGGGACTTTTATCTTGTTTGTTCCGACCATTGCGACCAGTGTCTATACCCTGCTAGATCAGACAATGCTGGGCTTTTTGACCGATGATACGGCTAATGTTGCCTTATATAAGGCGGCTCAGGGCTTTGTGAAGATGTTTTTGTATTTTATTACCTCTATCGGTTCGGTTATGATGCCAAGAATTGCCAATCTGTATCAAAAAAATAATGATCGTAATGAGGTCAACCGTTACTTAAATACGACTTTTCATTTGGCGATTATGCTAGGTATTCCGATGATGATGGCGATGATTGCCGTAGCTCCTTATTTTATTCCTTGGTATCTGCCTGAGCAGTTGGAAATTGCTAAGCTTATCCAATTTTCCAGTCCTATTGTCTTATTCATCTCGATAAGCAATGTCTTCGGTATGCAATTTTTGGTACCGACCGGACATAATAAAGAATATACGATATCGGTGGTTTCGGGAGCCGTAGTCAACTTTATCTTTAATTCTTTGCTTATACCGCGTTTTGCCGGAGTTGGGGCCGCTATCGGCAGCTGCCTGGCCGAATTCAGTGTCATGGCTGTACAATATATCTTTGTTCATAAAGAAATTGAAATACATGCCCTAAGAAGTTTCCTTATTTATATTTTGGGCTCGGCTTTAATGACCGTTACGGTTATCTTTATCGGTAATTATATGGGGGCATCCTTAATTACCAATATTGTTCAAGCTTTGGCAGGTTCGGCTGTATATGGCATAATATTATTGATCTTTAAGGAAGAACTGCTGAGCAACTTTGTCAAGCGGATCTTGAGGAGGGAACATGCCTAGAGTCAGTGTGGTGGTACCGATATATAATGTCGAAGCTTATCTTGAAAAAAACTTAAATTCGCTTTTGAATCAAAGATATCAAGATTTTGAAGTCTTATGCATAAATGATGGCTCAACCGACAATTGTATGCATATCATTAATGAATTTGTTAAAAAGGATTCGCGTTTTATTGCCCTTAATAAGGTCAATGGCGGACTTTCTGATGCCCGTAATTTCGGTTTGCGTTTTGTCAAAGGCGAATATGTCATGTTTATTGATGGCGATGATTTCTGCGAGAAGGAGATGCTTGGGGAATGTGTTAAGCATATGGATGAAGATAAGCTGGATATGTTTGTCTTTGCCTATAATCAATATTATCTTGAAAAAAATACTAAAGAGTTCATAGCTTTGAATATTCAAGATGGTGTTACTTCTTTAAAAGAAAATCCGTCAATTTTAGCTTATACACCCAATGCTGCCTGGAATAAGATGTATAGGGTCGACCTTTTTAAAGATCATAATATTACTTATCCCTTCGGTTATCGTCACCAGGACTTAGGAACGACGCCTAAGCTTATCTATTATGCCAAACGTATCGGGTATGCCAATAAGGCCTACTATAATTATTTGATTGACCGGCCCAACAATATCACCAGACAAGTAGATGAAAAGATTTATCATATCTTGGATATGGCGAAAGAAGTGGTTAATTTTTATCAAGAGGTCGGCTACTTTGATGAAGTTAAGGAAGAACTGAATTACTTAATAACGATTAATTTGATTAATTCTTTAGTCAAGGCTATGACCTTAAAAGACCGCAAGTTTGTCTTTGCCTTTATCGATGATGTCTTTGACTTCAGGGAGCAATATTTCCCGCACAATTGTGTTAAATATAATCCTTTGGAACGGAAAAGCCATGCCTTATATTTATATCGTAATTTATGTAAGGCATATTATTTATATCAAAGAAAGGTACATTAATTTATGGCAAAAATATTTATTACCGGTGGGGCCGGCTTTATCGGTTCAACGGCTTCGGAAAGGCTTTTGAAAGAAGGTCATGATATTGTGACCATTGATAATTTTAATGATTATTATGATCCTAAACTGAAAGCAGAAAATGTGCGCATCGTTAAAGAAGCCGCCGAAAAATATGGCCGCAGTTATGAGCTTATAAGAGGCGATGTAAGAGACAGGGAAGTGATGGCTAAAATCTTTGCCACCCATCAATTTGATGTCGTCATTGCCTGGGCTGCCAATGCCGGGGTCAGACCGTCAATTGATGATCCTTATTTCTATATGGATGTCAATATCATGGGCTTGACCAATCTTCTTGAATGCATGCGTCAAAGAGATGTCAAAAAATTAGTCTTTATTTCTTCAAGCAGTGTATATGGCAATAATAAGAAAGTCCCGTTCAGTGAAAAAGATGCGGTTGACCATCCGATATCCCCATATGCAGCTTCGAAAAAAAGCGGGGAACTATTATGTTTTACCTATCATTCGTTATTTAATATCGATATTCATTGTCTTCGCTACTTTACGGTCTATGGACCAAGACAAAGACCGGATCTGGCCATTAATAAATTTACCAGATTAATGCTTGAAGGAAAGCCGATACCGATGTTTGGCGATGGTACTACTTCAAGAGATTATACCTATGTCGATGATATTGTTGACGGGACCCTAAGATCGATGTATTATCTGCTTAAAAATGATGATGTCTATGATATCTTTAATTTGGGCGGCAGTCATCCGATCAGCTTAAAAGCTTTGATTGAGGTTATTTCTAAAGAGTTGAATATAGTTCCGGAAATTGAAGAGTTGCCGATGCAGCCGGGTGATGTCAATATCACCTACAGTGATTTCTCCCATGCCCAAGAAGTACTTGATTATAATCCTAAGGTACGGATTGAAGAAGGCATCCATCATTTTGTTGAGTGGTATAAAAAAGTAAATAATTATGATTAGGCGCAAATATTTGCGTCTTTTTATATGCAAGTAATTATAATTATGAGGTAGCGGGGT
>CALUZH010000024.1 GCA_944325255.1 uncultured Erysipelotrichaceae bacterium | reverse complement strand
GAATTTATGTTCAGGTATGTAGAAGGCTTCCAGATGATTCTGATCGAGAAATCAATAATTTATTGGAATTAAATGATAACTTTCCTAAGTATGTAGTGACTATGGATGAAATGGATGTAGGGAATGTAAAGGGAGTACAAATCATTTATTTAATGGATTTTTTGTTGATGGATTCTTATGAATAGGGATTTTCTTGTGAGATTTTATGAAGGGAAAATTAGGGGCTGCCCGTTGTGGATTAGAAGTACAAAATCAAATTTTGAACTGCATACTAAAACATAATGAATCAACAAAATTGCAATAAGGATTGAATGAATCATTTGCGTGATGAAATTTTAAATATAAAGATCTTTATATAGTAATTAAATTAGCATGAGTTTATGAAGTAAGGTTTGCTACAAATCCCTGAAGCAATAAAAAAAGAAGAGTTTCAATTGGCTGTCAAGAATTTCGTATAACTTATTATCAAAAGGAGGGAATTGTCCCTGAATACGTCGTATGAAGGGACAACTTGCACATCAGTGCTACCCCTCCTTTTTATGTTTCGATATATCTTAATATGATTTTTAAATGATCATTGAACATTAATTGATTTAGTAAAATTTATCATTGACAAGAAAATTTTATCAAGTTAGAATGAAAGCGATTTAAAAAAACAGTGATTGTGAGATAGTAACAAGAAGCGAACTTTAAGAGAAGTGTCGGTTGCTGCAAGACATTAAGTTTAGCCTTGTGAATACACACATGAGTTGCCGGATGAAAGTCTTATGTATGAGTAGTTTAGGCCGGGACGCTCCCGTTACAGAGATAGAGTATCCTGCTAAGGCAGTGTACTTGAAAAGGCTGCAGGTCGCGAGACTGTGGTAAATTGAGGTGGTAACACGGGATTTGGCGCTCGTCCTCTATAAGGATGAGCGCTTTTTGCGTTTCTAAGGTCAGAACTTATCGCCAAAAGGTTCTGATGAAAAGAAAGGAGCCCTTTTATGGCTAATATTAAATTCTTTACCGGTATGGACATCCCTTTAGAACTGCACAAAGTACGTATGGTCCAAAAACTTAATCTGCAACCTATCGAACGTCGCTTAGAAGCTATTTCCGAAGCTGGAAATAATACTTTCCTTCTTAAAAATAAGGATATTTTCTTAGATATGCTGACTGACTCCGGAGTTAACGGCATGAGTGACAGACAAACTGCGGCTATGCTTATATGCGATGATAGCTATGCCGGCAGTGCCAGTTTTGAACGTCTGGAAGCTAAGGTCCATGAACTTTTCGGGACCGATTATCTTCTCCCGGCCCACCAAGGACGGGCTTGCGAAAACATTTTAGCCATTAGCTTTGTCAAAGAAGGCGATATAATTCCGATGAATTTTCACTTCACCACGACCAAGGCCCATATTACCAGATTAGGTGGAAGAGTTGCTGAACTTTTAAGTGATGAAGGTATTCAAACAAGCTCTGACAATCCGTTTAAAGGCAATATTGACCTGGATAAGTTAAGACGTTTTATTGCCGATACCGATCCTCAACATATTCCGTTTTTAAGAGTTGAAGCCGGAACTAATCTTATCGGCGGTCAACCCCTGTCTTTAGAAAATATGCATGATGTCTGCGAAATATGCCGTGAACATCATATCATGACCGTCTTAGATGCAAGCTTGCTTCAAGACAATCTATATTTTATGAAGACCCGGGAGGAACAATGCAAAAACCTGACAATCCGCGAAATTACCAAACGGGTAGCTGATGAATTTGACATCATCTACTTCTCGGCCCGCAAATTCGGTTTCGCCCGTGGAGGCTGCATAGCCATTCATGATAAGAAACACTACGACCAAATGCGGGAACTGGTACCGATGTATGAAGGCTTTTTGACCTATGGCGGTATGAGCGTCAGAGAAATGGAAGCCATAACCGTCGGTCTAGATGAAACGATGGATGAAGATGTCATCTCCCAAGGTCCGCTCTTTATTGACTTTATGACCAAGGAATTGCTTAAACGTCATGTGCCGGTAGTAACCCCTTCAGGAGGTTTGGGATGCCATCTCAATGCCCGGGAATTTTTACCGCATATTGATGATCATGAATATCCGGCGGGAGCTTTGGCAGCAGCTGTATATCTGGCTGGGGGCATTCGCGGCATGGAAAGAGGAACCCTTTCCGAACAACGCGAGGCTGACGGTACAGAGCCGATTGCCGATGTCGAATTATTGCGTCTTGCTTTACCTAGACGGGTATTTACCATGAGCCAGGTATTATATGCCGTTGACCGCATTACTTGGTTATATGAAAATCGCAATTTGGTCGGTGGTTTGCGTTGGGTTGAAGAACCGGGATCTTTGCGTTTCTTCTTTGGCCGGCTTGAACCGACAAGCAATTGGCAAGAAAAACTCGTTGCCAAGTTCCGGGCTGATTTTAAAGACAGTCTTTAAGCATATTATCCCTCAAATTGAGGGATTTTTATTTTTTCAAGGCATGATATAATCCCTCATAGAGGAGACAAAACAAATGACTGAAGATCAAAAACGCGCTGCCGGCATCCTTTTTTGTCCGGCCAATCCTGAGTTAAAAGCGCAAAAACTCAAAACTCACAATCTCAATATCGACTATAATCAAAGCTACGAAAATGAAAAAGAAAAACGGGAAGCTATCATTAAGGAGATGTTTGCTTCTTTCGGCGAAGGCAGTGTCTTGCAAGGACCGATATATATTCATTACGGCATTCATACCAAAATCGGTAAACGGGTCTTTGCCAATTTTAATTTCACCATCCAGGACGATGCCGAAGTGACTATCGGTGATGATTGTGACTTTGAACCCAATGTAACAATCGTTACGCCGATTCATCCGCTTTTAGCCAATGAACGTAAGTATTTAAAAACTGCCGATGGTGAAAACAAGCACCTTTGTTATGCCAAAGCCGTACATATCGGTAAAGGCTGCTGGTTTGGTGCCGGGGTAACCGTTTGCCCGGGAGTGACTATCGGCGATAATTGTGTTATCGGGGCCGGCAGTGTTGTTACCCGAGACATTCCGCCTAACTCATTGGCCGTCGGTGTCCCGTGCCGGGTAATCAGAGAGCTCAGTGAAAAAGACAGTTTGAAAAATCATCCCGACATCTTAGCCGATAATCAAATTATCTAAAAATTAACGATCCGGATTTAGCAAGAATTCGGATTTTTAATTTGTTGTATACTTATAGGCAAGAAAGAGAGGAAAAAAATATGCCGGAAATCCAATGTCCCAATTGCCATACGGTTTTTAAAGTTGATGAAAGTGACTACAACGATATCTTAAAACAGGTAAAAAATGCCGAATTTAATGCCGAGTTAAAACAGCGTGAGGAATATTTAGAAAAGCTTAATGCCTTAAAGCTCAAAGAAGAACTGGCTTCTAAAGATGAAGAGATTGCCGAACTTAAAAGGCATTTAGAATTAATCAAAAGCGAAGAAGAAAGCCGCCTAAACATGGCAAGGAGCCAAAAGGAAAAAGAGCTCATGGCCAAGGAACAGGAAATCGCTCTTTTAAAAAATGAAAAGGAAAATGCCCTAAATAAAATACGTCTGGATAATGAAAGAACGATATCCCAATATCGCGAAGATATTGCTAAATTAAAAAGCGATCTTAAAAGCAGTCAGGATCAGGCCCGCTTAAATGAGAAGGTTATTGCCGAAAAATATCAAATCGAACTACGGCAAAAAGACGATCTTATTGCCTATTATAAAGATCTAAAATTAAAGCTTTCTACCAAGATGGTCGGTGAAAGTTTGGAGAAGTATTGCGAAAACGAATTTAATAAAATTCGGGCTACCGGCTTCCCGGATGCTTATTTTGAAAAAGATAATGATGCCAAAAGCGGTTCTAAAGGCGATTATATTTATCGGGAATTTGATGATGAAGGACAGGAAATTGTCTCTATCATGTTCGAGATGAAAAACGAAAACGAAACCACCGCCACTAAGCATAAAAATGAAGACTTCTTTAAGGAACTTGATAAAGACCGCCAAGAGAAAAATTGCGAATATGCTGTGCTTGTAAGTCTTTTAGAAGCCGACAGTGACCTTTATAATTCCGGAATTGTCGATGTCTCTTACCGTTATCCTAAGATGTATGTTATCCGGCCGCAATTCTTTATTCCCCTGATTACGATATTGCGCAATGCAGCAATGAAAAGTCTTGATTATCGTAAAGAACTCAACTTAATCCGCAATCAAAATATCGATATCACCCATTTTGAAGAGAATATGAATGCCTTTAAAGATGGTTTCAGCCGCAATTATGAATTGGCATCCAAACGTTTTGAAGAAGCTATTGATGCCATCGATAAAAGTATTGCTAATTTGGAAAAAACTAAAAAAGCCCTGCTTTCTTCCGAAAATAATCTGCGCCTTGCCAATAATAAAGTTGAAGATTTAAGTATTAAAAAGCTGACATATAAAAATCCGACCATGAAGAAAATGTTTGCTGACCTGCAAAATAAGAAAACAGAAGATTAATAAGCATAAAACCGGTCATAATTTATTGAAATCCTAATATTCAAATAGCTCTTTAAAAACCTTAGACTTTTAATCAAATATAAAATTTGTTAAGATAATCTTCAAAGGGAGGAAGGCCATGAAAAAAGGAATTTTCTTAATTTTGTTATTAGGACTTTTAGCTTGCAGCCAAGAAGAAGTCGAACCTTCACCATCAAGTGATAATAATCAAGTTACTTATTGTGAAGTGGGCAATGATGATTGTGAAAGCGAAAATAACGCTGATTACGAAAGTATTATCAGCAGTGATACATTTATAAGCATTGACTTTGAAACGGCTGTTTCCATGCTGAAAAATAAAGAATCAGGCATCTTTTACTTTGGCTATCCCGATTGTCCTTGGTGTCTTGAAGCTTTACCGATCATGCAAGAAACTGCCGCAAGCTTAGGACAAAATATTTATTATGTGGCTACCAGAGATGAAGAGCGAAATGTCCTATATAGTGATGAAGAAGTTGATATCATATTAGAATATGTCGGTGAATATGAAGATACCGACGAAGAAGGAAATCTCCATCTTTATGTACCTTTAGTCGTCAAAGTTAATAATGGTGAAGTTGTCGGCGGCAATCTCGGTACCGTTGAAGGTCATGATGCCCATGAAAGAAAAATGACCGAAGAAGAGAAAAAGCAATTAAGTCAAATATATCTAGAAATGTTTGAAAAATAAATTATCCCTAAATCAAAAAATCAGCAATTGCTGATTTTTTAATGACTGATGATATTTTCGCGACCATACAGTAACATTTCCTGAGCCAAGCGATTGGCTAAATCGTAGGTAAATACTTGCTTACGGGCCCGCCACTTCCAATTGCCTTCAACCGTTGAAGGTGTATTCATCCGTGCTTCATGCCCTAATTTTAAAATATCCTGAGCTTGAAGAATAACGGTATCGGCCTTGGACATTAATAAGCACTTAATGGCTTTTTCGACAAATTCTTCATCGCTGTCTGCTCCGACATAGTCTTTGGCATAACGGGCATCGCCAAGATAAGAATTTTCCAGCCAGCCAAGCAAAGTATCATTATCATGGGTTCCGGCATAAGCTACCGTATTTTCTTCATAATTGTGGGGCAGATATTCACTATTTAAGTCCCCCTGGCTATCAAAGGCGAACTCTAATACTTTCATGCCGGGATAAGCACTTTCCTGCAAAAGCTCATTTAAGGAAGGTGTCTTAAAGCCCAGATCTTCGGCAATTAAACAATCATCGCCGATTTCTTTTTTCAGAATATTAAAAAAATCCATTCCCGGTCCCTTGATCCAATGACCATCTTGAGCCTTGCCTTCATAAGGAATGGCAAAATAAGCATCGAAGCCACGGAAATGATCGATTCTTAGCTTATCGACAAGTCTGAGGGCATGAACAACTCTTTGGCACCACCAATGATAATTATCTTTTTGATGATTTCCCCAATTATATAGAGGGTTATTCCATTTTTGTCCCTCAGGAGCATAGGCATCAGGCGGACAGCCGGCAACCATATCCGGCTTTTGATCCTTATCAAGACAAAATAAGCTTTTATGACTATAGACATCTGCCGAATCAAGACCGACATAAATCGGCAAATCCCCAATCAATTGAATATTAGCTTCTTCCGCATATTTTTTAAGCTTTGCCCATTGCCGGTAAAAGAGATATTGCAAGAAACAATGATAATTATAAATATCATCATGATCTTTGATCAAAGCCTTAGTCTTGTTGCCGGATATGTCTTGATATGACTTATCCCATTCATACCAAGGGGCATCTTTAAAAAGGTTTTTTAAAGTCATATAAGCGGCATAATCTTCAAGCCATGAGGCTTCTTCAATTATAAAGTTTTTAAAATCTTCTACTTCCGTATTAAAGTGCTTGAAAGCTTTTTTTAAAAGCTTATTTTTATGACTAGAGACCCTTACAAAGTCAACCTCATCCTCGTTTGTTTCCCAATCATTATTTATTACTTCCTCTGACGATAAAAGGCCGTGACTTATTAAATCATCCAAATCGATAAAAAGCGGATTGCCGGCAAATGAAGAATAAACCGTATATGGGGAATTACCCTTGGCCGGCGGGAAAAAGGGCAAAATTTGCCAATAACGCATATTGGCATATTTCAAAAAATCCACAAATTCATAAGCTTCCCGACCCAAGGTTCCGATACCGTAATCACCGCTTAATGATGTAATATGCATCAAAATACCCGCCGCTCTTTTTTTCATTTGCTACCTCGCTCTTTTTTTCTACTATAACAAGTTTTTCGCTAAAATACTTATAAAATAATGCATTTTTAAAAGATTTTTTCTTTATTGTTAAAAAAGATTTTTATATAATAATAACGTCTTTTTTTAATCAATTAGGAAAGAGGGAAATTATGGAAAGAAAAGTAGGTACGGTATCAAGAGGAATCAGATGCCCGA
The DNA here is from genome assembly GCA_944325255.1 of uncultured Erysipelotrichaceae bacterium. GTDB lineage: Bacteria > Bacillota_I > Bacilli_A > Erysipelotrichales > Erysipelotrichaceae > CALUZH01. The sequence continues at coordinate 88,779 of CALUZH010000024.1, read as the reverse complement.
TTATCCGACAGGGTGATGACCTGGCTAAAATTGTCGTTAACAGTGTATTGGAAGCGGCTGAAAGTGAAGACTTTGCCTTACGTGATCGTGACGTTATTGCAGTAACCGAATCAGTTGTTGCCCGCTCTCAAGGCAACTATGCCACCATCGACGCCTTGGGCAAGGATGTCCGCAATAAATTCGGCGGTGGAACCATCGGTGTCATCTTCCCGATTTTATCCCGCAACCGTTTTGCCATCTGCCTTAAGGGCATTGCCAAGGGTACCGATAAGATTGTTTTAATGCTCAGCTATCCGAGTGATGAAGTCGGAAATGCCCTCATCAGTTACGACCAATTGGATGAAGCCGGCATTGATCCTTATGTCGATGTTTTAACCTTAGAAAAATATCGGGAACTTTTCGGAGCTAATGTCCATGAGTTCACCGGTGTTGATTATGTGGCATATTATGCTGACTTAATCAAGGAAGAAGGTTGCGATGTTGAAGTCATTTTCGCCAATAATCCGCGAACCATCTTAAATTACACCAAAAAGGTCTTAACTTGTGATATTCATACCCGCAAAAGAACCAAACGCATCTTAAAAAAAGCCGGTGCCGAAATGGTCTTAGGTCTTGATGATTTATTAAATGAAAGTATTGACGGCAGCGGCTATAATACTAAATTCGGTATTCTCGGCTCCAACAAATCAACCGAAGATACTATTAAATTATTCCCTCATGAATGTAAGGATTTAGTCTTGGACATTCAAAAAGCTATCTTAGATAAAACCGGTAAACATGTTGAAGTAATGGTCTATGGTGACGGTGCCTTTAAAGATCCGCAAGGCAAAATTTGGGAACTAGCCGATCCTTGCGTATCACCGACTTATACTGAAGGCTTAATCGGTACACCAAATGAATTGAAACTCAAATATTTGGCCGATAATGATTATGCCGAATTAAGCGGTGAAGCTTTAAAGGAAGCTATTTCCGAGGCTATCAAAAATAAGGATGCCAATCTTGTCGGACAAATGGCCTCCGAAGGTACAACACCGCGGCAATTAACCGATCTCATCGGTTCCTTGTGCGATTTGACCAGCGGTTCCGGCGATAAGGGTACACCGGTTGTCTTAATCCAAGGATATTTCGATAATTATACCAATATGTAAAAAGGAGCACGAATGCTCCTTTTTTAAATCCTATTTGTTTAGATATAATAAAAAGCTCAAACTTTAATCTAAAGATCGGTTTGAGCTTTTTTAATCCTTATAAAATCAATTTAATTATTGATTACTCTCTTTGATACTTTTACGGATCGCTTTAAAATCGACGTGACATGAACCATTGCAATGACTGCAATCACCATTACAGCTGTAATTTTTCTTCATTATTGATCTTACCGCAAATCCGACAATCATCATCAAAGCAATTATAACAATCACATCACCCATACTATTTCTTTAATACCTCTTTAGGTTCATTATATCCCTTTCTGAATAAGAGATAAATGATTGTGCCTAAAAGGACGATGGCAATAACACTGAAGACACCAAAGCTTACTTCACCGGTAAATAATCCGCCGATCTGGTAAACAATCATCGCAATTACATAGGCAAATACACACATATAAGCAATAGCGAAGGCTGTCCACTTGCCATTATTCATTTCCCGCTTAATGGCACCCATTGCAGCAAAACATGGAGCACATAAGAGATTGAAGATCATGAAGCTGTAGGCAGATAAGGCCGTAAAGTCATTACCCACCAGTGTCCAGATTTCTTCACCGTTTTCCGAAATTTCACCGGCATAATGATACAAGACACCTAAGGTATTGACGACTTCTTCCTTGGCAATAAGACCGGTAATGGTTGCCACTGTCGCCTTCCAGGCCATTTCGCCAACCCAACCGAGCGGATAGAATATCCAGGCGATCGCATTGCCCAAGGCTGCCAATAAGGAAGTATTGTTGTCTTCAACCATTTGGAAGCTGCCATCGACAAAACCAAATCCTTGCAAGAACCATAGAATAATGGAACTGATTAAAATTACCGTACCGGCACGTCTGATGAAAGACCATCCTCTTTCCCAGGTAGAATGCCATACATTAGTTATGGAAGGTAAATGATATGGCGGTAATTCCATTACAAACGGCGCCGGTTCGCCGGCAAATCGCTTGGTCTTTTTCAAGATAATACCGGAAACAACGACCGCGGCAATACCGATAAAGAAGGCTGATGCGGCAACTAAAGGATTATTGCCGAATACCGCACCGGCAAATAAACCGATAATCGGCATCTTAGCCCCGCAGGGAATAAAACCGGTAGTCATAATCGTCATTTTACGGTCTCTGTCCTGTTCAATGGTTCTTGAAGCCATAATACCCGGAACACCACAACCGGTAGCGACCAAAAGCGGAATAAAACTTTTACCGGACAAACCGAAACGCCTGAAAATTCTATCCATGATAAAGGCAACTCTGGCCATATATCCGCAATCTTCCATTATCGAAAGTAAGAGGAAAAGGACCAAAATTTGCGGTACAAAGCCCAATACGGCACCAACACCGCCAATAATACCATCCATAATTAAAGAATAAAGGGCTCCGCTTACGCCTAAAGATGTTAAGATACCATCAAAGAAATTAGGTACAATCTCACCGAATAAGACATCATTAGCCCAATCGGTACCCATGGTACCGATAGAAAAATCGGTTGAGCCCATCGCAATGGTATAAACAACGATCATAATCAAGACAAAGATCGGCAATGCCAAAATTCGATTGGTTACGATTTTATCAATTTTATCTGAAAAACTTAATTCATGTTTCTTGCGACCCTTAGTGACACTTTGTCCGACAATTTCACCAATGGTCTTATAACGCATGGAAGTAATAATACTTTCACTGTCATCATCATGCTTATTTTCGACATTGGCAACTATTTCTTGAATCTTGACTTCACTATCCGTCTTTAATTTAAGCTCTTTGCTTATTTTTTCATCTTTTTCAAAGAACTTGACGGCATAATAATCAAGATATTGTCCATCAACCGTATCTTTGATTAAACCCTTTATCTCATCCAGGGCTGAAGCTACATCATCTGTAAAAATATTCAATGGCGCAGTTGCTTTCTTGTCTTCTGCCGCCTTGATGGCTTTAGCGATCAAAGAATCGATATTTTCATTCTTTAAGGCCGAGATTTCAACTACTTCTACACCTAAGGCCTTGCTTAAGGCATCAATATCAATGTTATCATTATTTTTACGGACCAAATCAGCCATATTAATCGCGACAACTAACGGAATATGCAATTCCATGAGCTGGCTTGTCAAATATAAGTTTCTTTCGATATTGGTACCGTCAACAATATTGATGATGGCATCAGGTTTATCATTGACCAAATAATTACGGGCAACTACCTCTTCCAAAGAATATGGTGAAAGTGAATAGATTCCCGGCAAGTCCTGAATAATTACCGAACTGTTATTTTTAAGATGTCCTTCTTTTTTTTCAACCGTTACCCCCGGCCAGTTACCGACTTTCTGATAAGTGCCGGTCAAGGCATTAAACAGTGTCGTCTTACCGGAATTGGGGTTACCAGCTAATGCTATATGGATCATTTTTCTTTCCCCTCCTAATTAGTTTAAACTAACATTCAATTAAAAAAATTTTTATACAACCTCGATCATTTCCGCATCCGACTTACGCAAGGATAATTCATATCCTCGCAGATTAAGCTCCATCGGATCCCCTAAAGGTGCTACTTTACGAACCATAATCTCAACACCCTTGGTAATCCCCATGTCCATGATGCGACGTTTTACCGGACCGCTTCCCATAATCCGCAATACGGTAATGGTGTCCCCCGGTTTGCAATCTTTCAACGTTTTCATGCGTCCCCTCCTTTTAAACAGAAATTCGACCGGCCAAGGAGCGATCAAGGGCGATGCGCACACCTTTTACTTCAACAATCAAATTACCGTTGATACTGGTGATAACCGAAATGGTTTCATTCTCCACCAAGCCCATATTCCGTAAGTGTGTTTTTACTTTATCCTGGCCGCTTATTCGTACAATACGATAAGTCTTACCCGGATCAGCATAAATTAACGGCATATCTAATCCTCCTTCGTTAGTCTTTTCTAACATGTATTAGTTTAATCTAACAAACAATGAAAGTCAAGAAAAAAAGAAGGCCTGAGCCTTCTATTCGGTTAAGATGGAAATATCGCTGATTTCAAGCGGTTTGGTAGCGGCAAAATAAGCTTTTTCCATAGGAATCCACTGATTAATAAAATGATCATAATCTTCCGGATTTCTTTCTTTAATCCGGCTTTTTTGCAGTTCTTCACTCACTTGCATATAAATATTAAGATCATAAAGATCACGAAACTTAGGATGAAGAGCATAGCTGCCTTCAATTATAATAACTGCTTTTTTAATTATCTCTTTATAAGCCGTCATTTTGCCTAAATGGCAATCATAACGACAATGCTTAAAAGACTTATCCCAGCGATGATCATATATTTCTTCGATAAAACGTTCATAATCAATATTGCCGCCGGGCATATTTAAACGCTCAGCACTCCGTTTTTCTAAGGGCAAGAAAAAATCATCCATCGCAATAATATCGCCATCAAGGACTTTAGCTAAATCCTTGGCTAAGGTACTTTTACCGGCCCCGGCATCGCCATCAATGCCGATATAGAAATAGTCCTGGGATTGAAGAACTTCTTTAACGATATTTAAAATATCATTATATAGACTAAACATGAATATACCTCTTTAATAAAATCGCTAAGAAAGGCACAATAGCCAATTGTAAGATAATACCGGGAATAGCTTGACTAAAGGCGCCGGCCAAAAAAACTGTAAAACTAAAGCCGCTGCCGTTAATATTATAAAATAATATTTGGGCAAGGGCTAAAACCACACGACCACCAAGCATGGCAATGATCAAGGCAATATAGGCATCCTTAATCCCTTGTTTGGAATTCTTAAAAATAAAGCCGATAATAAAGCCATAGGCAGCTAACTCAAAAGCCATCGGAATAGCTGAATTTAAAGGCGGCATTTGAAATAAAAGGTGTCTTAAAAGCGGACAGATAAGACCAAGCAAAAGACCGAATTTCGGATCGCATAATAAGCCGCATAATAAAATAGGTAGATGCATCGGCAAAAGTAAGTTGCCGATTTCCGGTATCTGACCGGTCAAGAAAGGCAAGACCAAACCCAAGGCCAAAAAAACAGCACTCAGACAGATCTTGCGAATATTTTCATGAATCATATAAGTACCCCATAAATAAAACCTCGATATTCGAGGTTTTATTATTTCTGTTTTAATTCTTTAAAACTTATTTAACTACTTCAGTAACGTTGCCTGAACCGACAGTTCTACCGCCTTCACGAATTGAGAACTTAGTACCGTTTTCAATAGCGATCGGAGCGATCAATTCAACAGTCATTTCAACGTGGTCACCAGGCATTACCATTTCAACACCTTCCGGTAATTCGATAACACCAGTAACATCAGTAGTACGGAAGTAGAATTGTGGACGGTAGTGGGAAACAAATGGAGTATGACGTCCGCCTTCTTCCTTAGTCAAGATATAAACTTGAGCTTTGAAGACAGTGTGCGGAGTAACCGTACCTGGTTTTGCTAATACTTGTCCTCTTTCAACTTCGTCACGGTTAACACCACGAAGCAAGGCACCGATATTGTCACCAGCTTCAGCTTGGTCTAATTGTTTACGGAACATTTCAAGACCAGTAATAACCGTCTTCTTAGTCGGTTTGATACCAACGATTTCAACTTCATCATTTAAGTGAGCAACACCACGTTCAACACGTCCGGTAGCAACGGTACCACGACCGGTGATAGTGAATACGTCTTCTACAGACATCAAGAACGGTTTATCGATATCACGAACCGGATCAGGGATGTAAGTATCAACAGCATCCATCAACTCATCGATCTTTTCTTGCCACTTCGGATCACCTTCCAAAGCTTTAAGAGCTGAACCACGGATAACCGGAGTATTTTCGCCATCAAAACCGTATTCAGTTAAGAGGTCACGTACTTCCATTTCAACAAGGTCGATCAATTCTTCATCGTCAACCATGTCGCATTTGTTCAAGAAGACAACGATGTAAGGAACACCAACCTGTCTTGCCAACAAGATGTGTTCACGAGTTTGCGGCATCGGTCCGTCAGATGCGGCAACAACCAAGATAGCACCGTCCATTTGAGCAGCACCGGTGATCATGTTTTTAACATAGTCGGCGTGGCCCGGGCAGTCTACGTGGGCATAGTGACGTTTGTCAGTTTGGTATTCAACGTGAGCAGTATTGATAGTAATACCACGTTGTTTTTCTTCCGGTGCACCGTCGATTTGGTCGTAAGCGCGGAATTCAGCTTGACCCTTTTCTGATAAGCGCTTAGTAATAGCGGCAGTCAAAGTGGTCTTACCATGGTCAACGTGACCGATAGTTCCGATATTTACGTGAGTTTTCGATCTATCGAATTTTTCTTTAGCCATTTCAGATTTCCTCCTATTAGTCAATAACTATTTTAAATTAAATAAAAGCTAAATTCAATTATTCTTTCGCATTTTTCTTGATAATTTGTTCAGCAATACTCTTCGGTACTTCGGCATAATGATCCATCTGCATTACGTAGTTACCGCGGCCTTGAGTAAAGGAACGAAGGTCAGTCGAATAACCGAACATTTCCGAAAGCGGTACGTAGCAACGTACGGCAATGGCATTACCGCGTTCTTCTTGTTCTCTGATTTGACCGCGACGTTTTGTAATATCACCCATAATGGCACCTAGGTACTCATTTGGCGCGATAACTTCAACGTCCATAATCGGTTCCAAGATTACTGGATTACACTTCTTGGCAGCTTCTTTCAAAGCTAAGCTGGCAGCCATCTTAAAGGCCATTTCCGAAGAGTCGACATCATGGTATGAACCATCAAATAGGGTTGCTTTGATATCGACAACCGGATAACCGGCAACCAAACCGTTATTTAAGGCAGCGACCAAACCGTCTTGTGTCGGTTTGATATATTCACGCGGAACGGTACCGCCCACGATGGCATCAATAAATTCAAAGCCTTTGCCTTCTTCGTTTGGTTCAAAGCGAATCCAGACGTGACCATATTGACCACGACCACCGGATTGACGAATGAACTTACCTTCACATTCTGCTGATTTACGAATAGTTTCACGGAAGGCAACTTGCGGAGCACCGACATTGCATTCAACTTTGAATTCCCGTTTTAAACGGTCAACGATGATATCAAGGTGGAGCTCACCCATACCGGCAATAATGGTTTGCCCGGTTTCTTCATCCGTAAAGGTTCTGAAAGTCGGATCTTCTTCAGCCAATTTAGCCAAAGCCAAGCCCATTTTATCGCTGTCAGCCTTGGTTTTCGGTTCAACCGACATTTGGATTACCGGTTCTGGGAAAACCATGGATTCAAGAATAATCGGATGTTTTTCATCACAGAGCGTATCACCGGTCGTCGTATCTTTTAAACCGACGGCAGCAGCGATATCACCGGCATGAACTTCTTCAATTTCTGCCCGGTGATTGGCATGCATTTGCACGATACGGCCGAAACGTTCACGTTTGTCCTTAGTGGCATTTAATACATAGCTTCCTGCTGTAGCGACACCGGAGTAGACTCTGAAATAAGTTAAACGTCCGACAAACGGGTCAGTCATAACCTTAAAGGCCAAAGCGGCAAACGGTTCATCGTCGGAAGCATGTCTTTCAGCTTCTTCGCCGTTTTCCAAAGTACCCTTAATAGCCGGAATATCTACCGGTGATGGCAAATATTCAACAACGGCATCTAGCAATAATTGAATACCCTTATTTTTATAAGCCGAACCGCAAAGTACCGGGAAGAATTCAGAGGTCAATACCGCCTTACGTACAGCAGCCTTGATTTCCGGAACAGTAACTTCTTCACCTTCAAGAACTTTCATCATGACATCATCGTCATAATCGGCAACTTTTTCAATAAGTTCAGCTCTCAAAGTTTCAACTTCTTCTTTATATTGATCGTCAATTTCGCTTTCCGTAATGTCGGTTCCGGCATCGTTGTTATAAATATATTGTTTTCTTTCGATAATATCGATAATACCGCGGAAGGTATTTTCGGCACCGATAGGCAATTGGATGGCAGCAGCCTTGGCATCAAGACGATCGCCGATAGAACGTACCGACATCATGAAGTCAGCCCCGGTAGCATCCATCTTATTACAGAAAACAATACGCGGAACTTTATAAGTTGTAGCCTGCCGCCAGACGGTTTCGGTTTGCGGCTCAACACCGGCCTTGGAGTCCAGTACCGTTACGGCACCATCCAAAACCCGCAATGATCTTTCAACTTCAACCGTAAAGTCAACGTGACCCGGTGTATCGATAATATTGACACGATTGTTCGGGAATTGATGCTTAGAACCCGACCAATAAGTGGTGGTAGCAGCAGAAGTAATGGTGATACCTCTTTCCTGTTCTTGGGCCATCCAGTCCATTTGGCTGGCACCGTCATGAGTTTCACCGATCTTGTGCGTTTTACCGGTAAAAAACAAAATCCGTTCGGTACAAGTGGTTTTACCGGCATCGATGTGCGCCATGATACCGATATTTCTGGTGTTCTCTAATGAAAATTCACGAGCCATGCTGTACCCCTTCTATTACCAGCGGTAATGAGCGAAAGCCTTATTGGCTTCAGCCATCTTATGTGTATCGTCTTTCTTCTTGACAGAAGCACCCTGACCGTTTGCGGCATCCATAATTTCATTGGCCAAACGTTGTTCCATCGTTTTTTCATTACGTAAACGAGAATAGTTTACAATCCAACGAAGACCCAGGGTTAAACGACGTTCATCGGATACTTCAACCGGTACCTGATAGTTGGCACCGCCGACCCGCCGAACCTTAAGTTCCAATTCCGGCATAACATTATCCAAAGCTTTTTCAAAAACTTCCATCGGTTGTTGGCCGGTCTTTTTTTCGACGATATCAAATGCGTTATATAAAATGTTTTGTGCTACGCCCTTTTTACCGTCAATCATGATTTTGTTGACTAAACGCGTAACAAGTTTAGAGTTGTAAATCGGATCAATTAATACATCTCTTTTTGCAATATGTCCTTTTCTTGGCATTTTAATCTCCTTTCATGATTACTTCGGCCGTTTTGTGCCGTAAAGCGAACGTCCTTGTTTACGATTGTTTACACCGGCGCAATCAAGGGTTCCGCGAATAATGTGGTAACGAACACCCGGCAAGTCCTTAACCCGGCCGCCTCTGATCAAAACGACGCTATGTTCTTGCAGGTTATGGCCGATACCCGGAATATAAGCAGTAACTTCCATGCCGTTAGATAAACGAACACGGGCATACTTACGCAAAGCCGAGTTCGGCTTTTTCGGTGTCATTGTACCGACACGAGTGCAAACGCCTCTTTTTTGAGGTGATGCAAGATTGATCGGACGTGATTTCAAAGAGTTGAATCCCCGGTTTAAAGCCGGTGATTTAGACTTGTATGTCTTTTCTTCACGACCCTTACGAACCAATTGGTTAATTGTTGGCATCAATATCTCCTTTCATCTCTTTTATGCACACACAACCAAGTGTACCATGCCTACGTATAATATATAGATCCTCATCGGATCTTTACACTAAGCTTTATAATTTTACGCTAAACGGCTGTTGAGCGTCAATACTTTTAAGTAATTTTTAGGCAAAAGAAGGCGTTTTTTTGACGCCTTCTTAAATAAATTTAACGAATAAACAAATAAGCGGTATATGCAACATAACAAAGCACACATATTATACCTTCAAGACGAGAAAAACTTTTCTTGGAACGGGCAAAAAGATACATAATAACGGCTACCCCAATCATCACTATACCGTCGATAACACTTTCGCTCAATACATGTAAAGGCGATAAAAGTGATGAAGCCCCTAATATGAAAAGAATATTGAAGATATTGGAGCCGATGGCATTGCCCAAGGCCAGGCCCGGAAGTTTTTTAAATACCGCCACTACTGAAGTTACAAGTTCCGGCAAGGATGTACCGATGGCAACAATTGTCAAACCGATGAAGTTTTGACTCAAGCCTAGACTGACGGCGATATTGCTGGCATGCGTGACAACCAAATTGCCACCCAAGATAACCACCGCTAAACCTAACAAGACAAAGATAACACTTTTTAGCGGCGACATAACTTTGATATCTTCACCATCTGTACGATTGCGCAAGGCTTCGCGGACCATCCAAGCTATATAAGCCACAAAAAGAATTAACAGAATCGCACCTTCCAAGCGACCCAGGACCCCATTGGCAATCATTATCGTCAAAATAACGGAAACGACAAAGTTAATCGGTAAATCTCTTTTTAAAATACCTAAATCAGTCATAAATGGTGCAAGCAAGGCACAAAGGCCGACAACTCCCAAGGCATTAAAAATATTAGAACCGATGACATTAGATATGGCAATATCATTATTGCCAACCAAGGCAGCCGAAATCGAAACCGAAGTTTCGGGAGCGCTGGTACCCATAGCCACAATCGTAAGACCGATAATAACACTCGGTACTTTTAAAATTCTCGCAATTGAGCAGGAACCGTCAACAAACCAGTCTGCCCCCTTTACAAGGCAGGCAAAACCAACAATCAGCAACAAATAATCCATAATTTCTCCTTCTTCATAAACAAAATAAAAAGACCTCTATCTATGGCGATAAAAGTCTTGTTATTTAAGATAAAACCGGTTTTATTGCAAACGTCCTGACGGCTTATATCACACGGGCAGTGTCAACTACTCCCTTTTACGCTCAATCATTATAGCCGATTAGAACTTCTAAAATCAATCAATAGTTGCAATTTTTAAAAGTAAAGCTGAAGCTAAACGCATTTCTCTTACACAGGCATATTCATATCGACCATGGAAGTTCCTTCCTCCGGTACCAAGATTAGGACATGGCAAGCCGGCATAGGTCAAAGCCGCACCATCGGTTCCGCCCCGAATCGCTTCCGATTTCGGATTTAAGCCAAGCTCACGCATTTTGGCTTTGGCTCTTTCGATAATCTCCGGATGTTTTTCAATAATGCTTTTCATATTGGCATAAGTTTGTTTAATTTCCACTTTAACCGTATCTTGGCCATACTTATGATTTAAATATTCGGCAGCCTTTAAAAAATCCGCTTCTTTTTTATCTAATAAGGAACGGTCATGATCGCGCAAGATATATTCCATTGTCGTTTCTTCCACCCGGCCTTCAATCCGATCCAAGTGATGGAAACCCTCATAGCCCTCGGTGCAGGAAGGATCTTCAAATTTCGGCAGCATTTGTTGAAATTCCATAGCTACCTGAATACTGTTAAGCATTTTGCCCTTGGCACTTCCGGTATGAATGCCAACCCCCTTGACGATGACTTTGGCCGAAGAAGCATTAAAGTTTTCATATTCAATACCATTTACATCACTGCCATCAACCGTATAAGCATAATCTACATCAAAGGCCGCAATATCAAAATTCTCTGTACCTCTTCCTACCTCTTCATCAGGTGTAAAGGCTACGGCTATATCGCCATGCTTAAGCTCAGGATGCTTGGAAAGCTCTTCCATCATATCCATAATTTCCGCAACCCCGGCCTTATCATCGGCTCCCAAAAGGGTCGTACCGTCAGTCAGGATAAGATCGGAGCCGATATCCTTTTTTAAAACCGGAAATGTTTCGGGATCCATGGTGATATTGAGTTCTTTATTAAGTACTATTGTTTGCCCACGATAGTCTTTTAAAAGTTTGGGATGAATATCATGGCCTTTGGCATCAGGTGCCGTATCCATGTGGGCAATAAAACCGATACGCGGGCAAGACTCGTCGGTATTGGCTTTAACTCTTCCATAAACAATGCAATGTTTTTCATCCATATAAGCATCGACCCCTAAAGCTTTTAAGTCTTCGAGCAATAATTTAGCTAAATTAAATTGTTTTGGGGTACTTGGACAAGATGAAGAATGCGGATCTGATTGGGTATCAATCATAATATAGCGAACAAAACGTTTGATTAAATCCATTATTAAAACCTCCGCTCCCATTATAATTTAAAAACTTTGATTTGTTATAATGAAGATGAGGTAAAGTTCATGGATAACCTTTTTACTTATATTAAGTGGCGAGGCGATTTAACTTTTGAAATGGCGCCTTTTAACGAAGTTGATAATCTTGTTTTTTCCAATCTGACCTATGTTCGTTTAAAGCCGATCATGCCCGATAATATAGAAATAAGCATCAAAGATGCTTATGCCAAATTTATCGCCCTGCCCAAAGAAAAACAATTGTGCCGTGACCCTAAAGACATCCGTTTTTTTAATGCTTTGGCCAACACTTTGCGCTATCAGGATATCGTCATGGTAAATCATGAAGAAAATTACAGTCAAAAAGACGGCATCCGATTTGCCGCCATGACTTATCGTCTGAATAAAAATACTTATTATGTAGCCTTCCGCGGTACGGACAAGGCCCTTATCGGCTGGAAGGAAGATCTTGACTTGGCCTTTAAAGTTGTGCCTGCCCAAAAGGCAGCCAAGGCTTATCTTTTAAAAATTATCCGTCGTTTCCCCAAGGCACGCTTTTATGTCGGTGGTCATTCCAAGGGCGGCAATTTGGCTGTCTATGCCGCCAGCTTTATTCCCAAGGCGGAACAAAAGAAAATCATTGAAGTTTTCAATAATGACGGACCGGGCTTTGATAAGGACCTTGTCAAAATGCCTAAGATTGATAATATCATCAATAAGATAAGCAATTATGTACCCCAATCCTCAATGATTTATGTGCTTTTTGAGGCCATCGGCAAAGAGCTTGTAATAAGCAGTTTTAAAAGCGGCATCATGCAACACGACCCCTATTCTTGGGAAATAAACGGTTCCTTCTTTAAGCGGGCCAAAAGCCGCAATAAAACTTCCGAATTTGTTAAACAGACCATCAAAACCTGGCTTGATAATATCCCCCACACAGAAAGAGAAACCTCGATTGAAGGGATCTTTAAAATCATCTTTGCTACCAAGGCAGAAAATATTGAAGATATCATACCCGGCATCTTCAAAAATTTTGCCGATGTCCAAAAAACGCTCTCATGTATGGATGAAAAGACCAAGACTGCCATCCAAAATGTCCTGGATGAATTATTTAAGGCCCTTGGTCAATCTTTTCCGCTTTTATGGTCTAATTTTAAAAGCTCATGAGCTATTAAAGTAAGACAGGCATCCTTATTTTTATCATCATCCAAGATACGATGACTGCCTTCACCAAAAAGAATTAGCCTTTTATCGCTAATCGGTAACTTTTTATAATATTTTAATGAAACAGTATAAGGTATTAATTCATCTTCCATACAATGCATTATCAAAGTCGGACAGTTGATGCGATTAATGCTGTCTTTGCAATTGTTGACAACATCCATGAAAGTTGAAGTAAAACTAGTCGGCAAGGGTTCATAACGTAAATCAGCCAAATTGCTTTTCTTAAACAGGGCCTTATTGACCGTATTTTGAACGGTCGTAACCGTCATATATTCAAAAGCGGGAGCCAATAAAATAAGTTCCTTAATTTCAAATTTAGCAGCCAGATAAGCAGCGATCACCCCACCCATACTAAAACCGATAAGAACAACATCACGTTTGGCATTTTTGGCTTCCACCACTGCTTCTTCAGCTCTGGATACCCAATTAAACCAATAAATATCATCTTCCTTAGTCTGATCAAACAATAAGGGAGTAATAATTTCATATCCTTCTAAAGCCTTACGCAAATTAATAAATTCATCACTGCGTCTTTTACCAAAACCATGTATGGCAATAATCAAAGGCTTTTTTGTTTTTTTAAAAAATGGCCACTTAAACATTGTTTACCTCTTTTCATATATTTCCTGGGCTCTTTTAAAAACTTCGGCAAATTGTTCATGATTCATAGCGCCCGTAACATATCCGACATAAGAACCGTCAGGACCCATAATAACCATATGCGGGAAGGAAGCGATACCTAAGTTTTGAAAAAGACTGGCTTCTTCATCAATCAAAATCGGCATTTCCATATCATTTTCTTCAAAAAAGGTTTGAATATCTTCAACACTGCCGCCATTAATTGAAGGAGCCATCACATAAAAACCATTAATTCCCTCGGCTTTTAAGAAATTCTCATATTCCGGGATTTCTTGACGACAATAAGTACACCAGGTAGCCACAAAATTAAGCATGACATATTCACCTTCATAAGCACTTAAATCATGGATATTGCCATCCTGGTCTTTTAGGCTGTAGTCGCTGAGATAAAAATAATCATCACTTCTGACGCTAACATTTTCTTCTTTTACGACAATGGCGTTGGCATTATCATAAAGCATATAAATACCAAAGCATAACATAATAATACCGGCAAGTTTAAGCGTATAAGCAAAGAGTCGATGATGACTTTTAATAAAGTTTAAAAAGCGGCCGGTGAAAATCCCCAGAAGCAGAAAAGGAATGATAAAACCTAAGGCATAGACCAAAAGATAGATATTGCCCCAAAAGGCATCGGCCCCCATGGCCAAGAATAAGACATTCGCCAGCATCGGCCCGACACAAGGCGTCCAGGCAAAAGAAAAGATAAAGCCCATCAAGAAGGCCTTGAGATAGTTCATCTTGGAAACATCAAGCTTTAAAGGCAAGTGCCATTCTTTGAAACTTATGGTGAAAAGGCCGATCTGGCTCAAGGCAAAAATAATAATAATCGTTCCCCCAACCAGCCCAATAACATGACGGTATGCCTCAATATAATTTTTAAGCCAGGCAAGCGAAAGACCCAAGATAAAAAAAGTAAGGGCAATACCGCCAACAAAAAAGACCGTCGTCAATAATACCTTAGTAGTTTTATAGTGAATACCACCTTTTTCATCAAGGGTCTTGGCATCGCTTGATAGATAAGTCATATAAAGCGGAACCAGGGGCAAAACACAGGGTGAGAAAAAGGAAAGCAAACCTTCAATAAAGATCGCTAAAGCACTGATATTAGCTGCCGTCATATCAAATACCGAAATAAAGTAAAACGATGACGCCTAAGATTATTCGATAATAACCGAATATTTTAAAGTCATGTTTTTTGACATAGGCCATTAAGTATTTAATGACAAAAAGCGAAACAACAAAGGCCGTAAGCATGCCTACTGCCAAAATTAAGATTTCTAGAGGCGTAAAAGCCAAACCGAAGCGCACAAGCTTTAAAAGGCTGGCACCAAACATTACCGGAATTGCTTCAAAGAAGGTAAATTCCGCAGCTACCGTCCGGGAAACCCCGATAAGCAAGGCACCGACAATGGTCGCTCCCGACCTTGAAGTACCCGGAAAAATAGCGGCAATAAGCTGGAAAAAACCGATAATCAAGGCAGCCTTAAAACTTATATCAGCCAAGGAATTAATCTTGGGTTTCCGTTTTTTATCATAATTTTCAATGACGATAAAGGCGATGCCAAAGACAATCAAAGCCAGGGCCACTACGACATAATTGTAGAAAAGTTCTTCCAAGATTTCATCGAAAAGCAAGCCGACAACGGCCGCCGGAATACAGGAAACAATTATTTTAAGCCACAAGACAAAAATATCTTTTTTGACATAACGCAAAATTCCTTCACCCAAAGGTTCGCTGCTTTTGCCAAAGGGAAAAAGTTGCTTAAAAAAGATTACGACCACCGCCATAATCGCTCCCAATTGAATAACCACTTCATACATTGAATAAAAAGACTCCGAAACATTAAAAGGAATCAATTCATTAAGTAAAATCATGTGACCGGTAGAAGATATCGGCAACCATTCCGTTATTCCTTCAACTATGCCAAAAAGAATCGAGATAAGTATTTCTATCATGATGCCCCCTAATTAAAGCTTACAAGTTCTTCATCCGGAGCAGGAGCTTTTTCCTGCTTATCAACATAAAGAAGACAGGTCTTATATCCCGACTCGTCATCCAGACAATGAATTACACCATGCAGTCGATAATATTCGCCTTTTTTTATGGCTTTTTTATCAACACCGACAACCGTCAAACCGATATCGGCAATATCATTATCGCAACAGACCATCGCTCTTCTTCCCATAATCAAAGCCATATCATACTGCGGCAAATCTTCCAAAAAAGTCACATTTAAAGATAATTTCTTATTTTCATATTTCAAAGGATTATCCAAGGCATCCATATACCATAAACCATAATCAAGATCATTGACATAAATATCATCGCCGACAAATAAATCATCCTCAATAGCCTTATCAACATTCCCGTCTTTATCTTCGAAGATTAATTCCAAATGAGGATTAATGGCCTTGAGATTATTACGGATATACTTGCGGTCACAATCATCGCTCCGATTAAAGACAGCCACTTCGGCATTAACGACATGATTATAAACAAATTGCCGCCAATTTAAAGCCTGCAACTTAAATTTAGTCGCATCAAAAACCGTCAAAGTCTGGGCCAATTCCCACTCTTCAATAAAACCGTTGGCATAAAGTTTTAAATCATCTTCCATACCATTAAATTCAATAAAGACTCTTTCAAAAGCATATTTCTTATTGAGTTCCTGCATTTTGGCATGGGTGAAATCCTTAAAGTCAAGATATTCCACAATGGCATGAGCATATTTTTTAAATTTATCATCATAGACTTCATCGCCCTCTTCCATGACGATAATCAGGGTACTTTCCCCTTCATTGAAACGCGGATCATACAAGACTTCCTTAATGGCTGAAGTCTTGCCGCTGTCTAAAAAACCACTGAATACATAAACCGGCTTGATCATTTAAATAAAGCCTCCAATTTTGCATGGTCAAGATGCGAACCGATAATGACAATTAATCCTTCATCCTTTTGCGGACCGGCAAAAAGATGATATTCATTCAAAATATAATTAAAGTATAAAGTTTTATTATCATGACTTAAGACATAACCTTTAACCCGAATAATATCTTCGTCCAAATCTTTAAAAATACCAGTCAACTCATCTTCGTCATATATCCGCTTAGTTTTAAAAGCCAAGGCATCAAAAACCTCATCGCCGTCATGATGATGGTGGTGATGATGGTGATGTTCATGATCAAGAATATTTAGGCTTTCCATGTCCACGTCCTTAAAACATTCGGGGCAGGCACAGACATTGCTTACCAAAACATCCAAAAGTTCACTTTTTTTAAGGGCATAAGGATCTTCAATGATCAAAGCTTCGTCATTGAGATACTGCAACATCTTTACCGCATCCCCAACCTTATCTTTGGCGACATCGCTGTGTGACAAAATAAGCACATTGGCGGCAATAACTTGATCATCAAAAAACTCTTTATAATTTTTATGATATTTTATAGCCGTCATAACATTTACAATGCAGGCATGCGATAAAAGACGGAAGTCCGAATGATTGATAAGCAAAGGAATAATCTCCGACAATTTGCCAACTCCCGAAGGTTCGATAAGCAAGGTATCAATGTCATAAGCCGCAATTTCATCCAAAGCCTTGGCAAAGTCGCCTTGCAGACTGCAGCATATACAACCGTTGTTTATTTCTTTAATCGCCAAAGAATTATCAAAGAAGTCGGCATCGACGCCCACTTCTCCAAACTCATTTTCCAAAAGCATCACCTTGCCTAAATTAAAAGTTAAAAGATGCTGGATAAAAGTTGTTTTGCCGGCTCCCAAAAAGCCTGAAATAATATAAGTATTAATCATTTTTTGCCTCCGATTTGCTGATAACGATCATAATATGCCTTCAAAAAAGGATACTGTTTTTTTTCGGCAATTAAAATATGCGGTCGATGTTTATACATAAAAGTAACGATACTTTCATTGTCCTTTTTCTCAATATGAAATTCATTAATCTTATTAAAGGGAAAATAGCGTCCCGATACGATGATCCCGCTATCGCAAAGACCGCTGGGAATAATATGATATATGGCAGCAGCCAATAAAAAGGATGCCAAGGTAAAGGCCCCTAATAAACCGCCGACCCGCCAAAAAATCAAAATGCCGCAAATAATGAAAAAAGCGAAAATAACGGTTTTTGAGGCCATGCGGCATTCATATTCAATCTTTTTACCGCCCCATAAGCAATATCCGACATATGCCCAAAGCGCGATATTTACGACAAAACAAAAAATAATATCAAACATTATTTACCCTTTGATTTAAATAAGACAAAACGCGAAAGATAATTTACCAAAACCGAAAGCAGAGCCAAGACAATAATAACCATCAAAATATCACCGAAAAAAGAAGTTGATCCCAAAAGACCGGCCAAAAGCACGGCAAAAATAACCCCCACCCCAATCAGCAAGGAATGAACCTTGGTAATCATATGGCACTTTCTTAACATTTGCGGACTTACTTCATAACTTTGACCCCGGTCTTCAATGGTGGTCTTGCCATTCCAGGAAACCCGATAAACTTCTTCGATTAACATTATTGCCCCTTCTTTGTGAAAACAATTTCATCATAGCCGGTATGGGCATCAAAACAGCGCTCGCTTTGATAAGTTTCAAGTTCACCAATCACCAGTTCAACGGTTGTATTGACAATTGAACCGGCCAAAAGATGGCCGCCGAAAGTATGACCCAAAACATCGCTGGCAGCAATAT
The DNA here is from genome assembly GCA_944325255.1 of uncultured Erysipelotrichaceae bacterium. Classification (GTDB taxonomy): domain Bacteria; phylum Bacillota_I; class Bacilli_A; order Erysipelotrichales; family Erysipelotrichaceae; genus CALUZH01. The sequence goes on along the minus strand of CALUZH010000024.1, from coordinate 70,119 downwards.
GGATATGAATATTCCCCTTTGATACCGTTCCGTTAAGACTTACAATCTCCAAATCTTCTTGCTTATTTAAAGTTGTCTTAGCTCCGGCCAAACGGATATGCAAATTGTCAAGGCAACCGACACCGGAGAGAATAATTGCCGTATTAATCTTCTTTTTTAAACAATAATCGGCAATACTCAAGGCTAAATCATCGCCTTTTTTTAAACGCAAAGCGTGCTCAATCATCGTTTTCAATACCGTCGAGATTTTTAATGGCTTCGATATAAATCAAAACCTGTTTTTTAAGATCTTCAATCTTCAAGCGCTCATTGGCATCATGAATATGATTTTCATCGCCCTTGAATTCGCAACCGAAGGCAATGCAGTTGTTGATGGCCTTGGCATAAGTGCCGCCGCCAATGGCCGACATTTTGCTTTCGGTATCGCCGCTAACCTTTTGATAAGCCTTCATTAAGGCCTTAATCATCGGACTGTCAGCATCAAAAAATAAGGGTTCAGTGACACTTTTAATGACAAAACGGTTATTGCCAAGATTCAAATTCTCAAGACATGGCAAAATATCCGTGCTTTTTAATGTAACCGGGAAGCGCATATCAACCCGGGCTTTGATGGTATTGCCTTCTTTACTAATAACCCCGATATTAATTGAAGTATCCGTATAAGCATCAGCCAATTTATCTAAATTTAAGCACTCACCATGATTAGTAAGAGCGAATTTATCATGGAAATAGCTGACAAATTCATCCTGGAAACCGGCAATAAAAAGACCTTCCAATAAATAATTAATAGCGTTTTTGCCCAAGTCCGGCATGGAGGCATGAGCGGCCTTGCCATGAACCGTCAAAGTGATGGTCTTGTCGCTTTTTAGGATTTGATAATCAATATCATGCTGCTTGAAAAAGGCATCGAGTTTGGCCTCATCATAAGAAGCAATCGGTACTTCACAATTCACTTTTTTACATACGATATTATTGGCTTCGCCGCCGTTGATATTAATAATTTTAGAACTGACATTTTGAATTTCTCCAAAAATTAAGCCCTTCTCGGCAAAAATGCCCGGGAAATCGCCATCCGGAGTAAAACCATAATCAATATGTCCTTCCTTGGCTACATAATGGGCGATACAACGACTGCCGCTTTCTTCATTACAGCCGACAATCAAACGTAAACGCTTATGAAAATGATAATTATTTTCAAGCAGATACTTAATGGCATATAAGGCAGCAATTACGGCGCCCTTATCGTCACTGACCCCCCGACCGTAAACATAGTCGCCCTTTCTTGTCAAAGTAAAAGGATCGCTGTCCCAACCATCCCCGCTTGGAACAATATCCAGATGGGCTAAGATGCCAATGAGCTTATCGCCTTGTCCGACTTCGCCATATCCGCAATAATAATCAAGATTCTTCGTCCTTAATCCGGCATCTTCCATCATTTTTAAAGCCGCATCCAAAACGGCCCTGTTGTTGGCGCCAAAAGGTAATGCATCTTCACTGAAAACCGAATTATAGCTGACTAAGGTTTTCAAGTCTTCAAGCATCTTATCAATATTTTTATCTACATATTCCTGCATATTAAACAAACCTCCTTAAAATGATAAATCTACAGTCAATGAAACCGGGCAATGATCGGAACCCTTAACCTCATCCAATATCTCCCCGGCAATAAGTTTATCTTTAAGACGTGATGAAACAATAAAATAATCAATCCGCCAGCCGATATTGCGTTCCCGAGCCCGGGTACGATATGACCACCAAGAATATTTAACCGTATCCGGATGAAGATAACGATAAGAATCGATAAATCCGGCATTTAAAAGCTCACTGAATTTAGCTCTTTCTTCATCGGAAAAACCGGCCGAAAAATGGTTGGTATCCGGATTGGCCAAATCGATTTCATTGTGCGCGACATTGAGATCGCCCGTATAAATAACCGGCTTTTTTTGATCCAAAGCGATTAAATGTTTTCTTAAATCGTCTTCCCAATGCATCCGATAATCAAGACGCAATAAACCGTCTTTAGAATTAGGTACATAGGCACATACAAAATAAAATTCCGGATATTCTAAAGTAATGACCCTTCCCTCTTTTGGATGGCCTTCGCCTTCCATATCAAAACTTACCGAAAGCGGTGCTTTTTTAGCCAAGACCAGGGTACCGGAGTAACCCTTACGCTCCGCCGAATTCATGAAAAGCTCATAACCGGGGAAGGTGACCGTCAATTGATCTTCTTGCATCTTGGTCTCTTGAAGAGCTAAAAAATCAGGATTTTCGGCCTTTAAAAAAGGTAATAAGGCCCCCTTATTCAAGACCGCTCTTAGACCGTTGACATTCCAGCTTATAGCCTTCACGAAAGCGCCCTCGTCGATTCTTGCAAGAACGCTCTTTCTTCATCATTAAGATATGGAGAAAGTGTATCATATACTTTTTGATGATAGGCATTCAAGGCTTTTAAAGTCTTATCATCAAGACTTTCAGGGTCAATAAGTTCCAAATCAAAAGGACATAAGGTCAGGGTTTCAAAACCTAAAAATTGACCATATCCATTATTATAAACTTCTTTACAAAGCAACATATTTTCTGAACGGATACCAAAGCGTCCTTCAAAATAAACTCCCGGTTCATCCGATGTGATATGGCCCGGTACAAAGGCTACTCTTTCACTGCCGCTATCGGTCATATGATAGCGAATATTTGGCGGCATTTCATGAACAGCGGAAACATAGCCGACACCATGTCCTGTGCCGCACAAATAATCAATGCCCATTTGCCAAAGGGTTTCTCTGGCCAATATATCGATTTGACAACCGCTCATGCCCTTTTTAAAGACCGCTTCACTTAAATTAAACATGGATCTTAAGACAAGGGTAAAAAATTTTTTAATTTCCTCATCTGTCGGTCCTAATGCGATAGTTCGCGTAATATCGGTTGTCCCTTCAAGATATTGACCACCGCTATCAACCAGTAAAATACCGGAATTATCCAGCTTTGTCGCCTTAGTTGGTGAAGGTGAATAGTGCATCATCGCCGCATTGGCATTATAGGCCACAATCGGATTAAAGCTTAAATCAAAGGCCCGATAATCCAAACGACAAGCATTTAATTTTAAAACGACATCATATTCATTAAGCTTAGATTTATCAGCCTTTTTAAGCCACATCAAGAAACGTACCATCGCCACCCCGTCATAGATATGGGCCATTTTCATATTTTCCTGTTCACTTTGATTTTTAACTGCCTTCATATCTTCAACGATGCTGCGCATATGATAGAGCCGATTATGTTTTTCCACTAAACGGTAACTTTCATAATTAAGCTTGTTTTCATCCATAAGAATATCTTTATTTTTGATAGTCGCTAAAAAAGCATAATATTCTTCATATGGTTTAACCACAACCCCGTCATTATAAAGGGCCATCAAGGTCTCTTCATCAAGACGTTCAAGGTCGACAAAAAGATAGGCCGTTTCATCCATAAATACTAAAAAGGCCATAAATACCGGTGTACAAGCAATATCATTGCCCCGTAAATTCAAGACATAGGCAATACTTTCAAGATTAGCTAAAATATGGCAACGTCCCGAAAGACAATAAAAAATATCATTAAGTTTTTCCTTGCGCGACTTGCCGGTCAAAGCATCGCTTAGGGCATAAATCTTATCCTTCGATAAAGGCTTTCTTTCTTTCATTAATGGTGATGCCAAATCAATGCTCTTAACCTTCAAGCCATGGGCTTTTAAGGCCTTCGCAAAAGAAGTTGCGGTAAGTTTTCCATCAAAAGCAATGGTCTTGGAAGCATAAGAATCTTTTAAAAAAGTCAAAGGATCCTTTACTCCCGGCAAACCTAAACGCATCACTTCAATACCATTAGAAGCTGTTTCTTCTTGAGCCTGGATGTGATAGCGACCGTCAACAAATAAATGGGCACTGTCTAAAGTCACCAGCAAGGTTCCCAAAGAACCCGTAAAACCGGAAAAATATCTTAATACTTTGTAGTATTCCGGAATATATTCGGACATATGATCGTCCGATGTCGTGATGTAATAAACATCGACTCCTGCCTCTTGCATAGCCTTTTGCAAAGCAGCAATTCTTTCTTTAATCATTAAAAACACCTCTTTACTATTTTAGTACAAATCCCCATAAAAGCCACTACAATGATTCAAAGTATTCTTTTACTATATTTTATGCTAAAATATTAGGGCTATGAGAAAGAGAGACTTATTAAAAAAACGTCGGCGCAACAAAAAGAAGACCCTGCGACAAATACGCAAGGAAAATCATCAACATTTAAAAGCCGAAAAACATACATTTATAAAAAAGGACGAAACGGTCATTAAAGAAACCAAAAAGTCAGCTCAAGACCATAAGCTTTTCGATACTTTAAAAACTAAGACTAAGCAATATGAAAATGTGGCGATGAATAAAATTACGGCCATAAAACGTGAACATCAAAAAAAGAAAGAAGAAGTCTTAAGCGTTCGCCCTAAATCCGGAAAACTTACGCTGGTCTTGGCCTCGATAATGACAGTAATCGTCGCGGTTTGTTTTATATGCGGTATCGTCTGTTTAAAATTTGCCTATGACATGCTTAAGGACAAACCGGAACTTGATTTGGAAAAATTGCAATCGCCGAATTCTTCTTTGATTTTGGATGCCGATGGCAATGTCGTAATGGAACTTGGTCTTTATCTTCGGGAAAATATCGAATATGAAGATATGCCTAATTGTTTGATCGATGCCTTTTTATCAATCGAAGACTCCCGCTTCTTTTCCCATTTTGGTTTTGATATTCCGCGTTTTTCCATGGCTATCGTTGAAAATCTTAAAGCCGGGGACTTCAGCCAAGGCGGATCAACCATTACGATGCAGCTTATCAAAAATACCTACTTCCAGGTCGATAATGCCGAAGATTCTACTTTGGCCGATCGGGACGGTTTAGCCGGTGTCCGCCGTAAGCTGCAAGAAATTGTCTTATCAATCGAATTGAATTTTAAAATCTCCAAAAAAGAAACGCTCGCCTTATTTATTAATAAGATTAACTTCGGCAATAATATTCGCGGCGTCGAAAAGGCCGCCCAATATTATTTCGGTAAAAGCGCCAGCGAACTCAATCTTTCGGAAAGTGCCTTTCTAGCCGGTATCATCAATTCACCGAATAATTACAATCCTTATAATGAACTTTATAAAAATGATGAAAATTATATCTATCTAAGCTCCGACATTGAATATTTACAAAATGCTACGGAAAGACGCAATGAAGTTCTCGACCTCATGGTCTACCATGGTTATATCAATGAAACGGAGGCTGAACTGGCCAAAAGTATCAAAATGGAAGACTTGCTTGCCGGATTTGGCGATGAGTGGTCGCAAACCAATGAGTATTATCAAAGCTACATCGATGCCGTAATTGAAGAAGTCATCGAAGAAACCGGCGAAGATCCTTATGATGTGCCGATGATTATCCACACCAATATGGATCCATATATGCAAGAGCTTGTTTATAATATTCAAAACGGCAATACCGATATTGAATTCCGTCTTGATTCCATGCAATCGGCTATTTCCATTATGAATAACCAAAACGGTGCCCTTATCGCCATTGGCGGCGGCCGGGGACAAACCGAATCCCGGATGTTTAATAGGGCAACCAGTTCTTATATCCAGCCAGGTTCCACCATTAAACCGATATTTGAATATGCTTTGGCCTTTGAATATCTAGGTTGGGCCACCAGTCATACCATTACCGATCAACCGATTTGGTTATATAATTCCAATCACTTAATCCGCAACGCCGGCGGCCAGGGTTATACCGGCGATATGTTGCTAACAGAAGCTGTAGCCCGATCATTAAATACTCCGGCTATTCAAACCTTGCAAGCGGTAATTGATGAGATCGGTGAAGAAAAATGCGTGGAATATCTCCAAAGTATCGGTTTTGATTGCGAACTTGAAGATTTCGATTTACAATTCGCTATCGGCGGTAACCGAATGGTTACTACCCCGGTAAATCTGGGCGCTGCTCATGCCATCTTAATGAATGGCGGCTACTATATCAAACCACATACCATCAACTATATTGAATATTATGATGGCCGTGAAGATTATGTCGCCGATACCAAGGGTAATCGTGTATTATCCGAAGGGGCCGCTTATCTTTCGGCATATCTTGAAGAATATAATGTTGACGGTCCGTTCTTCAACTATATGCAAATATTGCGCAGCGACTATCCGGTATATGCCAAAACCGGTACAACCGACTGGGGCGATTCCGGCTTAGAATACGGTATTCCGCGCGGTGCAGCCAAAGATTCCTGGCTGGTCAGTCAAACCTCGCAATATACCACTACCATCTGGATGGGCTTTGACCGGGCTGATGTCGGTACCTATTTCACTACTTATGATGATAACTACAATGCCAAGGGCCGTATCGGTCGACTTATTCTTGATGAACTTATAAATCATTTTGAATATGAACCGACAGCAGTGGAAAGACCTGATGAGGTTGTGGAAATCACCCATATTCGTGGTCTTTATCCATATGCTTATCCTGATCGCGGTACCCCGGTTACCGGCCTAATCTTAGAACAATATGCCAATTTAGTCTCAGCCGATTCGATTCCGCGTGAAACTAAACAAGGAAGTTTAGCCGGTATGGGCGGAAGCATGGAAGATAGTGGTGATTATACTGTTTATTGGTATGGCTTTGGCACTTCTGAAGACGGTATGATGGATATATCGGCTACCAATATGTATGGTCAAACCGAACATGCGGTAGGACGCTGTTACTACCCGCGATATAACTTCATCGGGGTTTCCCAATACTATGCCCGTATCATTGTTGACGGCAATGAAGTTTCAAGCATCTCCAGTTCTTCGCCAACCTACTATGGTCATGTCGATTATAGTCCGGGACAAAGTGTTGAAGTCTGCGGTTGGACTTCACTTGGCGAAAGTGAAATGTGTGAAACTATCCGCTAAAATACATAAAGCTGCCCTTTTGCAAGGCAGCTTTTTTAATACAGGCATTTTAAAACCGAGGTCTTATCCTCGGTTTTAAAAAAATCAATGATGATTTTTAAGCCATTTCCTTTTTGACAAGTTCAGCTAAATCCTTTACGGTCTTGGCTGAACCGGCTTCAGTAATGGAAACCATGACATCAAATTCATCTTCCAATTGTGCCGTCAAGCCGACAAAGACAACCGAATTGGCATGGAAGCTGTTGAATTCGGTATCGCCGGTAACCGTTCCCGGTTCGGCATGATAAGCCTTAGTAACCATCTCGATTAACTTGCTTAAAACTTCATCCTTTTCGACATCAGCACCAGCGCTGCTAGTTTCTTCAACGGTGCTTGGCGTAACTGTTGTTCCCTCTTTTGGTCCTAAATCAAAGACAACCGTTTTATAGCCGTCTCTTTGGACAATTGATGCATGAACCGGATAAGGCATATGAGCACGAATTTCTGCTTCATTGGCTTTTGTAATGCCTCTTACCAAAACATTGCGTTCCGGACCTTCAACTAAGCGTACACAGGCATAAGCATACGGTTCAAGATCCTTGAGTTCCGGTTTAAGACTCATAACCGAAGGCATTATTAATAAGAACATTTCACCGTTGCCGTCAATTTCTTTCCATTCGGTCTCCATGTTTCCGCACTTGTTGCAGGCATAGACCGGCGGCCATTCCATATTGCCGCATTCCGGGCAATAACGGCCCATAATCTTGCCTTCTTCTAATTTATCGTAATAAGTTTTAACGATTCTTTCTAATTTTACAGCCATGATTTACCTCCCTTAGTCTTCAGCCTTCAAGATGACGTTACAGATATTTTGGCCACCGCCAAAACCTCTTAAGAATACGGTCTTAGGTTGTTTCTTAACCGGGTTGACCGCTTCACCGCGCATTTGTTTAACTGCGTCATAAACATCAGCTAAACCGGATGCCGCATGAGCGTGACCGAAGGCAGTACGACCACCGTTTGGATTAATCGGCTTATCGCCATCAATATTAGTGCGACCTTCCATAACATATTTCCAAGCCTGACCTTCCGGAATATAACCGGCAATTTCCGCCGAAATGAGCTGTGAAGAAATGATGAAGTCATTGACATACATCAAATCAATATCTTCCGGTTTAACGCCGGATACTTCATATACCTGACGGGTTGCTTCTTGTGTAGCATAAACTTCCAAGAACGGATTAGAAGCTTCAAGAGCTGAATTACCGGTACCGATAACTTCGATCGGTTTTTTCTTAGAAATCTTTTTCGCTAAGTCGCTGGCACAAACGATTACGGCTGCTGCGCCATCACACTTATGTTCCAAACCGGAGATCCGCATATAGCTTCCGACTTTCGGATTATAAGAAGATTCCATATAGTCAAGAACGTTATCAAAACCAGCCTGTTTAGCTAAATCTTCATACAATTCATGATCGATTGCCAACGGATTATTCATGGCATTATGACGGGCATTAACCGCCAGCATACATAAGGCATCATCCAATTCTTTAACCGTCATACCGGCTTTATCCATATACCAGGCAGCGGAAATATCATGACCTAAATTGGACATCAAATGACGAGTATAGGCATTATCATTGAGCCATTGGGTAGAACGTTGGAATTCATCAAATGGGAATTTATGACGAATATGTGCCGGTTTTCCTTCAGTTGCCAAGGCATCACCGAATTCGACACAACCTGATAATACGATGTCATACTTGCCGGACGCTACAGCTCTGACTGCTTCATCAAGAGCCAAATATCCGGTACAGCAGGCTTCGGAATGATGAAGTGAAGCCTTGCCACGCATACCGAACCATTCGGCTACCTGCATATTAGGGGTCAAATAATCCGAACCATTCAACGGACTGGCTTCACCATGATAATAGAATTCGACATCTTTTGGTGAAATGCCGGCATCTTCCATGGCCGATAAAGCAGCATATCCGAAAAGATCGCCTTCGGTATAACCTGCGGTTTCCGGACTGTTCAAGGTTTCCATAAACGGTGTACAACCGACACCGATAATGGAAACACCACGAGATAATTTTTTAGGATTTGTTTGATTAAAATTATTCATAGTAAAACTATTCCTCCTAACTTTATTCTAGTCATCTAATCCCTCCTTCAACAATGTACGCAAAACATAGAATTTAAGCCTAAAATTGTGCTATATTTAGGTATATGCACAAAGTCTTTGACACGAATATCTTATTTAGCGATATTTCGCTTTTAAATGATGATTTTTATTATCAAAAGGCCCTAAACAAAATAAGTAATAAGCAAAAGTTAAGCATTGAAGCTAAGAAGCCCCAAGAAGATCGTTTACTTTCCCTGGGTGCTTTATTATTAGCGAATATTTTAATTGCCAAAATGGCCATTGATGGTGAACTCTATCATGATGCAAACGGTAAACCACATATCGGAAATGATGAAGCATATATCTCTATCACGCATTGTTACCCCTATGCTGCCGTTGTGATATCGCCCTACCCTTGTGGTATCGATATTGAAACAGAAAGTGTTGATTTTCGCCAAATTGTTAAACACTACTATACACCGGAAGAAAAAGCTTATCTGTCCCAAAATAATGATGATCAAAGGCTTATTACCAAACTGTGGTCCCGTAAAGAGTGCTATATTAAATATGATAAGCCTCAGGATCTAAGAACATTCTCTGTCGTTAATCCCCCGGATGGTTATCAATATATATCCTTTGAACTTCCCGCTTACGCCTTTGAGGTCTTAATTAAAGATTTACCTTTTATCCAAGAAACAATCAATATTGATAATTTGTTAAACGGCGATGAAAATAATCGCCAAAGGAGTGCACGATGATTTTTGCCGATTTGAAGAACATTCTAAAAGATTATCAACCCTATATTCACAGTTTCGCCGATTTAAATACCAGTATTTACGGAATCGTTCCATTTAAAAAAAGAAAGGATTATCATTTAGAAAGTAATATTTTATATGTCTTGAAGCATGAAGATATATCAAATTTGTTTTCAATGACCCCCCCCCCGCAAGCAAAATTTAATCCTTAATTTTCTCATCGTCGGCAAATTGCCAAAAAGTCCCCAAGACATTCATTTCCCTAAATTCAATATCCTTTTCATCGAAAAAGAAATTGAAGAAGAAACCCTCTTTTTCTCGGTATTAAATGTCTTATCTAAAGAAACAGCAAATCATCAAACTGCTCAACAATTAACAGCGGCCTTATTTGATAATTTAGGCGTGCAACATATTATCGATGTAGCCCATGGAATTTTAAAAAATCCGATTTTTATTCAGCGCGTAGGTGATAGAGATTTAACATATACCTGTGATGACGACGATATTTCATCAAATAAGAAAATACAAATGATAATCAGCGACATCGAAAGTAACAGACAGAAATTAAAATCGCAAATCTTGGATAAATATCTATTCCCTTCGCCAATCATTGAAGGCTTAAGTAACTCGCAAGAAAAAATAAAACGCCATTATAATGACTATCTTCAATGTGAACAAATTACCTGTCTTATTCGGGTTCGCCGTCTGGATGTTGCCTATTTGACGGTCATTGCCGCCAATCAAAAGATTGATGAACAAAACGAATTTACCATCATTCAGCTATGTGAACTGATTGGCCAGGAACTTCAAAAAAAGACCCTCTATTCCCGCAATCGCAACGAATTAAAGGCCCAATTTGTCAATCATCTTTTAACAGCTAAAAATATTAGTGAAGAATATGTTTATGAAGTTACCCGCATTTCTCATATTGCCGCCATTGGTAAGCAATTCTATGTCGCAGTAGTTGAAGCTTCATCATATAATTTCGACTATGATTCTAAGGCCTTTGACATCATTGCCGAGCAACTGCAGCCGATACTCAACAGTTCCTTTTATCTTATCCGCGAGACAGAACTGGTTATTCTTTTCAATCTCAATCAGGAAGATGATATTCATGAATTAATCGATGATTTCTTAGCTCGCTATACTGTCAAATCCGACTATATTGTCGGCATCTCCAATCGTTTCACAAAACTCATTGATACGCGCTTTTACTACGACCAGGCCAAAAAAGCCGTGCATTTGTCACACCAATATGAAAACTGGTCACTTTGTTACTTCTCGGACATGATGCCTATTGAAGCCCTGCATGTTATTAACCGCAGTGAAAATCTTTTAACCTACTGTATGCCGGAAGTCTTAAATCTTTTAGAGTATGACAAAAATAATAATTCTGACCTTGTCACTACATTATGGGTTTACTTAGATAGCTTTGGAAGTACAGCCAAATCGGCATCCCGTCTGTTCATTCACAAAAACACGCTGCTGTATCGCATATCCAAAATAAAGGATATTTTAAATAATGATCTTGAAAGCGGCGAAGAAATCTATAAAATCATGATGTCTTTGCGCATTATCCGCATCTTGAGAATGTATGCTTTGCCTAAAGAGCTCGACAATGTTCCGCCGAAGTATCTAAATAAATATCAAAACTAAAAAACAGATCTTTTTGATCTGTTTTTAAGATTCTCTTCTTCTCTTGCGGGCTTTTTCATTAAGGAACAGCAAGGACAAGACAATAGCTGCAACCTGGACGCCGCAAGAAATAAGGAATGACATATTATAGCCAATCTCCGGAGTCGCCGAAGCATCGATCAACAATCCGAAAACATAAGAGGCAATCAAAATACCGAAGTCCATTAAAAAGTAGAATGTCGCATTGGCTTTAGCCCCGGCATTGCTAGGAGAGTCAACTACCGCCGCCGCATTTAAAGACGGAGTAACAATAGCGTTGCCAATGCCGTAACAAACCCCCGAGGCCAAAAAGGCAACATATGAACCCTTGGCCAGAAAAGCCAAAAGACATAGGGCAATAATCATTGCCAAACATCCCGGTATAACCATCACCAATACCCCATATTTATCGGCAATCTTAGCTGTCGCAAAACGCATTATCAACATGGCAACAGCAGCAATGGTATAATACATCGAAATTTGAGTTGACGAAAGTAGAAGTACCTCTTGAGCATAGACGGTCAAGAATACTAAGATTGCGGCATATCCCCCAAAAAATACCGTATTGATAAAGGAAGCCATCAAAGCTTTCTTTTCAATCAACTTCCAAACCCCCTTAGAAGTATCTTCTTCAACAAATTGTTCTTCGACTTTTTCTTCATTTGCCTTGGAACGCTTTTCATAATTTAAAAAGATGGCAAAGACTGTACCGAACGCATAAGTAACAGCACATACCAGAAACATGGCTGTATAACCACCGACATCAACAAGCGTTAAACCGAGCATCGGCCCAATCGCAAAAGAAATGGTAGCGCCCAAGTTAAACATGCCCATGCCTTCATTCATCCGTTCACGTGGTGTAACATCGGATACCACTGAAGCCATCGCTACAGTAACCACACCCTTAGCGATACCTTGGATTAAACGAACGCCCAAGGCTACACCCGGCATCGGGATAAGAGCCATGCCGACAGTCGGTATCGCAAATAAAAGACAGCCGACCAACAAAGAGTTCTTACGTCCTTTCAAATCAACAATCCGGCCAGAGAAGAAAGCCATCAAAATTGACCCGAAATTAAAAAATGATGTCAATTGGCCACCCAGAGATCTTGAATCCCAGGTAACAGCCGCATATGATGCCAGATTACTATCAAGCATCCGCATAACAATATTGGTGGCTAAGCCGATAAGGCAAACCAAAATAAAGTCTTTATTCCAAATACTTGTTTTTTTATTGCTCATGATAATCACCTTCTTTTAAAAAAGAACTGGCCATAAACGGCCAGTTCTTCAAACAAGCTAAACTGACAAATTATTCGGTTTTTTCAAAATCTTCAACGGTTCTTCCGACACAGCTTACATCAGTCATCCAAACGATAATAGCCGCAATTACAACTGTAACGGCAATTACCAAATAAGTCGTAGTATAACCGAAGTTATCAGCCAAAAGTGCTACAACGAGCATACCGGAAGTAGAAAGTACCCGAGTCAATACAGAAACGACCGCCCAAGCATTGGAGAAGTCAAAACGTCCGAATTTAGAACCGGTAACTGACATGGTAAGGTTATTACCACCGGACATTGAAGACATGAAGCATCCGCCACCGACAGCCAAAGCAATCGGATTGCTGCCAAAGAAGGCACATAACAAGATACCGACAAGCTGTAATACACAGATGAATTCAGTAGCAACTTTAACGCCCCATTTATCATCAACATAACCGGTAAACCAAGAAGCAAATAAACCAACCGGGAACATAACTGAAAGAAGCATTACCGGATAGCTAACGTCATGACCCCAAGAAACACCGGCGGCAACGAATTGGGAAATCAAACCTTGGGCACCCATCATAAACAAGCCCCAACCCAAAGCGATAAACCAAGTGTACTTATAAGTCAAAATCTTCTTAACAGTCCATGGGCTGTTTTTCTTCATAGCTTCAGCTTTTTCAAAAATAGCCTTGGCTTGTTCCGGCGTCATGGATTGATCGTTATCCGGGAAGGCTCCAGCCTCTTCCGGATTATTCTTAACGAATAAAGCCGTAACAATTAAAGCAAATAGGGCAATACCCATCGGAACCCAGCAAATGTTGGCAAAACCGACGGTTTCGATCATACTTTGTTGCATGATGGAAACGGTAGCGGCAGCAATTGGAATACCGAAAGTAGCCCAACCCATGTAAAGACCCTTCTTAGTAGGGAACCAGTTAGCACCTAAGATACCGGTACCAACCATACCGAAACCGACAACGGTCATACAAGCAATCGCCATAGCAATACCGTAAACGACTACGGAAGAAGCGTTATAGACAAAATATACACTGACAATAAAAATAGCTAGAGAAACAATGATTGTCGTCTTAACGCCCTTGGCATTAGCGATCTTGGTAAATAGCGGAATCGTGATAAGTGTCAACCAACCGCCAACGGTTGCATAGATGGCCAAGGCTGACATACCGACACCGAATTGTCCCATCAAATAGTTTTGAATTACGTTAAGTCCATCGGACGTAACGGCTGTGCTGAGGTAAAAGTAAACAACTGAGATAAGGACGATAAACCAACCTTTTGCACCGAAGTTACTGGATCCAGCTTTTAACTTTTTCCCTTTTTCCGACATAATTCTCCCTCCTTATATGTCTTTTTTAGTAAGCAATATCGCCTACTTAATTCCTAACTAAAGTTTAAATTTTCACAAAAGTCCAAACAATGTACATCTGCCTAATGATTTTGATACCTTAGAGCATTCTTATGTGCTTTTTTCCAATGCGATCGAAAACTTAGCGGGCAACTAACTTCTGGTAGACAAAGGTAAGCACAAAACCGACAGCCGCTAAGGCTATAGCGACCATAAAGGCCATAGTATCGGAAGATGTAGCTGTATAAAGGCTCGATAAAATTGTCGGCCCAAAGATACCGGCCAAAGCAAAACCGATAAACATAATGCCATAGTTGACACCATTATTTTTCGGTCCGAATATCGCGGCACAGAAGCCCGGAAAAATACCCATGATGGCCCCAAACATCAAGCCGACGATACAAACGCCGATATAAAAGAGAACGACCGCTTCTTCGCTAGATACAAAGAGTAAGGCCAAACCGACAATCGATCCGGCAAAGACTAATCTTGCGGTATTGATATTACCGATACGATCAGCCAGCCAACCGGCAATAACCCTGCCGGCAGTATTGAATAAAGCAATTATCGATACAATGGTGGCAGCTTGAGCAGCATTGACCATGATGATGCGCTGAGCAAGCGGCGAAGCACTTGATACAATCATCAATCCTGAAAAAGCACCGCAGCAAAGCATTGCCAGCATGCAATAAAATACCGGTGTTTTAAGCATCTCTTGCCATGAGGCATTGTGCCGCCCTTTCGCTGTCGATGCCGGGGCCTTATAACCTGTAGGCACATAATCATTTGGACAATCTTCAATAATTAATGAAGAAAGCACTATAACAATGAGCATTACGATACCTAGGGTTTTAAATGATGCCGTAACATCCATAAAAGACATTAACCAATTAGCTACAATTGGAATAATTACTGAACTGATACCATATGAAGCAGTAGCTATACCCCCGATAAGACCACGTTTGTCCGGGAAGAATTTAATGGTATTGGAAATGGTACAACCATAGACCATACCGCATCCCAAACCGACGCCCAAACCGTAGCTAAGCAAAACGAAAATCTTTGATGACGCAAAACCGGTAGCAATCATACCTAAACCAAAAAGAATTCCGCCAATCATAATGACGTATTTAGGACCGATTTTACGGGTTAAAATGCCGCCGCCGATCATCGTAAAAGGACCGACGGAATTAGCTACCGTAAAAACGATTGCCAAACTGCCGACATCAAATCCCCCTAATGCCGAAAGATGTTCCTGCATCGGCAAGGAAAAAACGCTCCAGGCATATAGCGAACCGACGCAAATGTTAATAAGACATGCAGCTATTAAGATAAGCCATCTTTTTTGATCGAGTTTCATTGAAAATCAAATCCGCTCCAAGCCGGTTTACCGCTATAATGTTTGAGCTCCTCCTTACCGTCGAGAACCCGTATTACACCGGCGGCCATTGCTTCCATCTCAAATTCACCCGGATATGCATAAACCGGAGCAATCCAAGAACAGTCTTGAGTTATTCGTTTGACTAATTCCTCGTTATGGACAATGCCACCACCTAATAAAATACCGTCTACATGACCTTTTAAGCTCATACTCATAGCACCGATACTTTTTTCTATTTGGTAAATAAAAGTATCCCAAACCAGTTTGGCATATTGGTTACCCTCATCGATCATCTTGGTAACTTCCAAGGCATCGGAAGTATTAAGATGCGAAACAAAGCCGCCGGTTTTCATAACCAGGGAACGCATTGTTTTATAATCGACATTATTCTTTTCCATATAGTTGACTACTTCAACTACCGGCACCGCGCCGCAACGGGTCGGAGCCATTGGTCCTTCACCGCCGACAATATCCGTGCCGTCAATCATGCGACCCTTATGATGAGCTGAAATAGAGACACCGCCGCCAATGTGGCAGACAACATAATCAGCATCCTCATAAGCAACACCCTTAAGTTCACTGTGACGGATGGCCGTTTCTTTAAGATTCAAGGCATGCAGGTGAATATTACGATACACACCCTTAATACCCGTTACCCGTGAAACATCCTGCAATTCATCAGTATCAGGCGGGTTTACTACATATGCCTTCTTGCCATATTTCTCAGCAAATTTATGCGCCAAAAGTGAACCCAATTGAGCCGGATGGGAAATGCCGTTGGCCCCGCGATATGCATGATCAAGCAGTGTTTCTTCGACGGCATAAGTACCGCCTTCAACCGCCAAAAGACCGCCTCCCCGACCGACAAAGGCATCAACGTCGCTGAGATCTATATGGTTATCTTCTAATAATTGTTTAATCGTTTCTTCCCGATAAGGAAGTTGATCGGTTATAACCTGGAATTTTTTTAAGACTTCGGCATCATGGGATACATTAGCCGAAAATAAGCATTTATCCCCTTCAAAAAGGGCTATTTTAGTCGATGTTGAACCGGGATTAATGGCAAATATTTTATAAGCCATATTACTTACCCTCTTGGGCCCGAACACAGCTCATGGCAATATTTCCGACAATCTCGGAAACCGGAGCCCCACGCGAACAGTCGCATACAATCTTGGCAAAGCCTTGAAGCATCGGACCGTAAGCATCGGCGTGGGCAAATTGTTGAACGAGCTTAACCCCGATATTACCGACATTTAAGTCCGGCCAAATAATGATATTGGCCTTTCCGGCCACTTCGCTTGGCCGTTTTACTTTCTTGGCGGCAACACTTGGATTAATAGCCGAATCAAGCTGGAATTCACCATCGATCTTCAAATCCGGACGTCTTTCATTGGCAATCTTGACAGCTTCCACAACTTTATCGACCAATTCACCATTGCCCGAACCTAAAGTTGAATATGAAAGCATAGCACAACGCGGTTCCCAACCAACCAAAGAATGGATGGTATCACAACAGCTGATGGCAATAGAAGCCAATTCTTCACTGCTTGGATTAACGCAAACTGCACTGTCACCAAAGCCCAATAAATTGCCTTCCGGTCCTTCATATCCCGGAATCTTAAAGATACTGGCGCTGGAAATTGTTGAAACGCCTTCTTTTAAACCGACAACCATCTGACCGGCCAAAATAACTTCACCGGTAGAGTGATCGATACCGGCAAAAGTAACATCAGCTTCCCCGATTGCCTGCAACATCAAAGCCAGATAAAGCGGATCTTTATCAGCCCGACGTTTCATTGATTTGGCGGAAAATAAAGTATTGGTAGCACAATATTTCTCTACTACTTCCGTAACTTTAGCTTCATCGGTTGCATCATATACTTCCATGCCTTCAAGACTGACATTATAATTGTCGGCCGCTGTTTGGATATCAGCAGGGTTTCCGACCAATAACGGGATACAATATCCCTTAGCGACACATTCCTGTGCCGCTAAGAGGATTTTTTCGTTACAGGCTTCCGGAAAAGCTACTTTTTGCGGATTATCTTTCGCTTTAGCGTAAACTGTTTCTAAAATATCCATAAATTAAACCTTATCCTTTGTATTTGAAGTCGCCGCTTTCGTACTTAGGCGGAATTACCGGAACTTGTAAGTATGAAGGGTATTGTGCACCAGTGTGGATGACATGTTTTGTACCTTCCGGACCGTTATCGGTATAGAAGTTCATACCATGATCTTCGTACCAGTCAGTCTTAATGAATTCCGGAGTAATTTCGACTCTGAGTTCTTCACCCTTGTGCCAAATACGGGCATGCGGATGGATTTCCACATCAACTTCATAAACCTTACCCTGTTCAAGCGGTTCATCTTTTTGATGTGCCATTACCGGTTGGAAATCCGTCGATTCTTTCGGATCGAGTTCTCTTCTGGAAGCCCGAGACTGACCCCAGGCACCACGATAATCAAAGCCCATGCAGTCGATTGGGATGTATTTACCTTCGGCATTATATTTCTTGACAAAGACAAACATATCCATATTGTCATGGCCACGGCATTCAACGAATAGATGCAATTTCATATAACCGTTAATTTCGGTATCTTCCTTAAATTTGATGCCAAATGATGCCATACCGGTCTTGTTGTCATAAACAAGTTCTGAAGTTTCTACCGGGATTTCTTCATTTAAGCTATTATCAACGGCATTGAGATAGAGCTTGCGATATTCGGTACGGGCAATCGGATATTCTTTTTCCGGTTTGTTTGGATAGTAGTCATAATTATAAGCATCCATAATATCGACTCTGACCCGCGGTGTGAATTCCCAACCGTTGCGGATATCTTTAAGATAACGGTCATAGAATTTGCGAAGATCGTCAAGATTATCCGGATTATAAGTATCCGGCCATTCCATATCCCGGTGCAAACGCAACCATTTCTTTGGTGAACGAATCTTGCGGAAACCGACAACCGATCCTCTTAAGTGGAAGTGGCACATACCGCCGCAAACATAGGCCGGAACCTTAATTTTTGACCAATCCGGAGTCTTAGAACGCCAATATTCATCATAATAAGGATGTAAAAGATACATATTGCCTAAGTCTTCGACATAGTTCTTACATGCACAGGCTGTAACGATACCATTTTCAAAGCCCGGACGCGGAATACCGTTAAATGTTAATGATTCAACATACATATTACCGGTACCTTCCCAAGCCGCAATACAAGCTAAGTGTGGCGGTTGAGTAGCAGCAATACGCCATACAACCATACAAACGCCGGAGTTACCGAAGAAGGAAACCCGACCGTTACACCAAGGTTGTTTGGCAATCCATTCAACATAGTCATAACCGTCTTGGCCATCTTCAACACCCCAAAGCTTAACGTCGCCTTCAGAGTTACCGATACCGCGCGGGTCAACATTGGCTACGGCATAGCCATAGTGGCACCAATATGCCGGGTCGGCAGCTTCGAATTTAGCCATATCCGATACCGTTTGTGGCGGAACACCCATTAATTTCCAACCATCTTGGCCTTCGTGCGGTCTTTTACCGAAAGGACCCCAGCAGATAATAACCGGAATCTGTTCGTGGCAATCAGCCGGACGATAGATATCGGAATAAATAGTTGTGCCGTCACGCAAAACCGTGGCAACGTCCTGCTCACAAATGATATGTGGAGCTACAGAAGTTGCGGTATAAGTACGTGGATTATACTTGGCACAGATGGAAAAATCCGGGACGTTTTTGCCTTCGGCCCGCATCTTTTCAACTTCTTCCAATGTGATGCCAGGATGTCCTTTACGATAGATGACATCCATCTCTTTGCCTTCATATACGGTTTTGACAGTCTTAAATTGATCGGACTTGTCGTTTGGATCGTATGTAGGCATACCTTCGAGTTTTGTGATTTTCTGCATAAATTATCTCCTTCCCTAAGATCCAAAGCTCTTATAAACCCATCTTAAAATTTCCGTTTTAGGCTCACAATGTACAAACAAATAAAAGAAAGAGACTATTTTTCTCTTTCTTTTGGCTGTTTTCACAATGGGTTTTTTAAAAATAAAAAGTCTATTTTTCTTTGTACCAATAATACATTTTTTGTCTTTTTTTAAGCATCTTTTTGGGCAAAATCACAATGATATTTGAAACATAAAATACTAGGATAATGTTAGTTAGAAAAAAAGGAGAATCTATTATGACACTTAAAGAAGAAGCTGTTGAAGTATTATGCAAAAAAGCTCATGACATCTTCGGAATTGATCCGACTACTTTGGGAGAAAATACCAGTTTTGATGATGATTTGCACTGCAAGTCCACCAACATCGTCCAATTTTCAGCCGCTCTTGAAGATGAATTCGACATCGAAGTTCCTTATATGCAACTTAAGAAGATGAAGACCTTCGGTGAAGCAGCTGCCTGGATTGAAAGCCAATTCTAATGAAAGAAGCTAAAATATTTGTCGTAAATCCCGGTTCAACTTCGACCAAAGTTGCTCTGTTTGTGGGCGAAGAGAAAATATTCTCTGCCGACATCAGTCACAACATCGAAGAATTAAAAAAATGCCGCACCATCCAGGAACAATTTCCGGAAAGGATCAATACCATCACCCAGGCCATTAATGAAAATCACCTGGATATGCAAGATGTAGATGCCTTTGCCTGCCGGGCCGGTGGCTTATGCGGTCTTAAAGGCGGCATTTATAATATCGAAGAAGGCAATCTTATTCATCAAGTAAGCACAAGTTCAAATCGTCACCCTAATGTTTTGGGACCGGCACTGTCTGTTGCTCTTGCGAAAACGTACGCTCCTCACGCTAAAGTTTATACCGTAAATCCACCTGACACCGATGAACTTATTGACCTGGAAAGAATTACAGGATTCAATGATACGTTCCGCGAGAGCAGAGGACATCCGTTAAACCAAAAAGAAAATTGTATTCGCTATGCCGAATCAATGGGTAAGACTTATAAGGATATGAATTTCATTGTCGCTCATATGGGCGGCGGGGTTACCGTTGGTGCCCATCGTCATGGACAACTTATTTCCTGCAATGACTGCTTATGCGGTGACGGACCGATGGCTCCGACAAGGTCGGGTTGGGTTCCGCCGACGGATATTGTGAGAATGTGCTTCAGCGGTAAATACACCGAGGATGAAATCAAAACCCGAATTTCTAAGCGTGGCGGCTTTACTGATCATTTGAATACTGCTGATACCCGAGAAATCGAAAAAATGATTGAAGAAGGAAATGAATATGCCAAATTGGTATATGATGCCTTTATCTATCAGGTAGGCAAAGCCATTGGCGGCTGTGCAGCCGTGCTCGAAGGAAAGGTTGATGCCATCATATTAACCGGTGGTATATCCAAGAGCCATTATGTAACAGAAAATGTCAAAAAATATGTTTCTTGGATAGCTCCGGTAGTCGTGCAAGCCGGCGAGTTTGAAATGGAAGCTTTGGCTCATGGCGCAATGCGGGCCTTAAGCGGTCAAGAAGAAGTTTTGGAATTTACCGGTAAACCGGTATTTGACGGTTTCCATTGCAAAGGCGCGCCAAAAATCGATACTTACTAACGACAATCCTAAACTATAAATCGACTAAAAGCCGGATAAAACCGGCTTTTAGTCTACCCCAAATAAAAAAAGCTGTTCCCCTAAGGACAGCATTATAATTCTTCGGCTTTTAAACTGCGGCTCATCAATTCTTTGATGGCCACCGAAGGCTTTTTGCCTTCATATAAAACTTGATAAACTTTATCGGTAATCGGCATATAGAGCCCGTTTTTCTTAGCCATTTCATAGACAACCTTGGCGGTTGCTACCCCTTCGGTTGTTTTGGTATTCTCTTTGAGAAAATGGGCAGCATCATCATCTTGACCGATAATAAAACCGGCATTGAAGTTACGGGAATGGCGGGAAGAACATGTTACAATCAAGTCACCGACACCGTTTAAACCTAAGAAAGTTTCCATTTTCCCACCATAATATAAACCAAAGCGGGTCATTTCATATAAGCCCCTGGTCATTAATGCGGCCCGGGCATTATCACCTTGTTTAAGGCCGTCCAAAATTCCCGAGGCAATAGCGAAAACATTTTTACAAGCTGCGGCAATTTCCGCCCCGATAACATCAGTATTGCGATATACCCTAAAATAATCACAAGAGAATAGTTCCTGAACCATCTTGGCAAGATCCTCATCTTCGCAAACAGCATTGACACTGGTTAAAAGCCTTAGTACTACTTCCTCGGCATGCGAAGGACCGATGAGGGAAATAACATCGCGACACTTTTCACCGGCCACCCTTTTAATGAAAACCGAAAGTCTTTCATGGGTCAAAGGATGGAAGCCCTTGGATACACTGATAAAATATACCGGATGATCAAGTATCTGCGTTAGTTCATTCATCACCGATTCAATGGCTTTGACCGGTGTTGCCAACAAGATGATATCAGCATCGGCAATATCTTCCATCTTCATTGTCGCATGCATATTTAAAGGTAAATCAACATCAAAAAAACTATCGTTTCGATGCTTATTATTGATATCATTAACCTCAACTTCAGAAACACCGTACATGAATACATCACGGCCATTGTCTAACAATACCTGGCACAGAGCTGTTGCCCAGCTGCCGGTACCGATAATGCGGATTTTCATTCATCCTTCCTCCTGGCAATAATTTTAATCGGTACACCCTCAAAACCGAAGGCTTCCCGTAATTTATTTTCCAAATAACGAGCATATGAGAAATGCATAAGCTCCGGATCATTTACAAATAAAACAATAATACAAGGTGCAATCTGCACTTGGGAACCATAATATATCTTCAAACGTTTCCCATTATGGGTTTTGGGCGGATTAGCTAATTGGGCATCATAAATAACTTCATTTAAGACATTGGTCTTAATGCGCAAATTCAAGTTATCATAAACCAGATTAATCAGTGGGAAAAGCGTATGGACCCGTTTGCGGTTAATTGCCGAAACAAAGGCAATCGGTGCATAATCCAGATAAGCAAATTCATTGCGAATCTTTTTTTCAATTGTCGCCATGGTCTTATCGTCTTTTTCGACCAAATCCCACTTATTATAGACGATAATAACACCCTTTAAGGCTTCATGAGCCAGACCGGCAACATGCTTATCCTGCTCAATAATGCCCTTTTCTCCATCAATTACGACCAGGATTACATCAGCTCGATCAATTGCCGCTTTAGCTCTTAAAACCGCATATTTTTCAACATTTTCATAGATCTTGCCGCGTTTGCGGATACCGGCAGTATCAATAACCACATAGGTCTTATCATCATACTTAAAGACGGTATCAATCGCATCGCGGGTCGTCCCTTCAACATCTGATACAATAACCCGATCTTCATTTAAAAAAGCATTAGTCAAAGAACTTTTACCGACATTAGGTCTACCAATAATGGCAAACTTAATCATCCCTTCATAACTTTTAGATTTCTTTTCCGGTAAAAGTTCAACGCAACGGTCCAAAAGATCGCCGATACCGATACCATGAGCTCCGGATATAGCTAAAGGATCACCGATACCCAAGGCATAGAATTCATAGATATCATTGATTTTGGCATAATCATCAATCTTATTGACCGCCAAGATAAGGGGTTTATTTTCTTTGCGCAATAATTTGGCAATATATTCATCATCATTGGTCAAGCCCTCAGCTCCATTGACAATCATGACAACTACATCAGCCTCGGAAACGGCAATATCAACCTGGGCCTTGATTTCTTTTTGGAAAGGCGCATCGGCAATTTGGATACCGCCGGTATCAATAAAACGTAAATTACGGCTTAACCACATACACTCGCCATAGATACGATCACGAGTAACTCCCGGAATATCTTCGACAATAGCCATTCTTTCTTCAAGAATTCGATTAAAAACCGTCGATTTACCGACATTAGGCCGACCGACAATGGCAATTGTTCCGTCAATCATTTTCTTCTCCCCTAGCGATCTTATTCAAAGCCAAAGCCAATATTTTCTCACCGACTTCTTCAAAGGACATATCCGTCGTATCGATTTCAATAGCGTCATCAGCCTTGGTTAAAGGCGATGCCGCACGATGCGAATCATCATAATCACGTTTAATAATATCTTTCAATATGAGGTTATAATCGCTTTTTAAGCCGCTGGAAAGGTCTTGTTTATAGCGTCTTTGGGCCCGTTTTTCACTGTCGGCAACTAAATATATTTTAAGTTCCGCATTGGGCAAAACCACCGTACCGATATCCCGACCATCTAAGATATAGCCGCCGTCTTTGGCAATTTCTTTTTGCCTTTCCACCATAGCCGAACGTAAGGCGGCTATCTTGGATACCGCTGAAGCTGCCATCGAAACTTCATTGTTTCTTAAATCGGGAGTAATATTGTGTCCATCTAAAAGAATGCGTCCATCCTTCATCATATCTAAACGCATTCTTTTAACTAATTTTAATAAGGATTCGGCATCATCCAGCTTGAGGCCTTTTTTTAAGGCAGCCCATGCCACCGCCCGGTACATCGCACCGGTGTCAAGATGGATATAGCCTAGTTTGCCGGCCAAATAATCGGCTACCGTACTTTTTCCGGCAGCGCTGGGGCCGTCAATGGCAATATTTATTTTCATTAAAGAATTCCTTGAGCCATTAAAATCCAATAAATAATTACGCCCAGTACGGCAATCAAGACCACAATCAAGACAATCAAGATAATATTCAAAACCTTATTCGGTGTAGAATCTTCTTCTTCGTCTTCTTCATCGGCAACAATTTCCTGAGTATCGACAACAAACGGAATGGTATCATTCAAAAGGTCTTCATGGGTCGGCTCATCATCTTTGGCAACCAATAAGTCAACTTTTGTCTTAGCGATTTCTTCTTCGATTTGGACTTCTTCACTTAGCGGTTCTTGGATATCCTCGGCTTCTAAAGTCTTGGCAATTGTTTCATGAACTTCACTTTCTTCAATGGCCTTGGAAACATCATCATTTTTAAGATAAGGTCTTAAAAGTTCGGCTGCTTCTTTAGAAATACCGGCAGTCTCAAATAATTTTTCCAATTCGTCCGTAGCTGCTTTCTTAGCTTCTTCATCGACCTTAGCAATCGGGGTTTCTTTAAATTCTTCGCTTTCTTTAGCCGCTTCTTCTTCATCCATAGAATCAAGAATCTTGCTGATTTCCATCGTTACCGTATTATTCAAATCATTTCGATCTTCTTTAACTTCTTCTTGAACGGTACTTTGGCCGCGAACTTCGCTTAAAATCTTATTTGGGACATCATCAGAGGTCATAAGTCCTTGAGCTTTATTATACTCATTAACTTCATCAAGGCACTTCTTTAAATATTCATCACCATTGACATCAGTCTCAGGAGTTTCTTCTTGAACTTTCACCTCTTCTGTTGAAGTGGCTGGGGAAACAGGTTCTTCTTCAAGAATTAAAGGTTCAGGACTTACGACCTCTTCCTTTTTAATATCTTCCTCTTTAGGATCTTCCTTGCTTCCTTCTTCACTAACTAAGTCCAAAAGATCAAGCAAATCTTCGCTTTCTTCCGCTTTTTCCTCTTCTTTGGAACTTAGATCATTATTATCACTTTCAACAACTGCTTCTTCAACTTTTATTTCTTCCTTGACCGGGACTTCTTCAACAAGGGCTTTTTCCGCTTCAACCTTTTCATTAAGCGGATTTAAATTAGCTTCCACCTGCTCCAGTTTTTCCTGATATCCCGCCAAGGCTGCGGTTTTTCCTTCTGTTTCATTATTATTTTCCAATTGATTACGTAAATCGGAATACTTTTTCGTTCTCGTTTGTCTTTCCATAAGAAAACCTCCGTATACCAAATTATAACAAAAGCACCGTTAAAAATAAACACCGGGAGCATAAAAAGTGGCTATTTCAGGCTTTTAAAAGGGGGGATATGTGTTTATAGATCAAGATAACAATGATACTTATCAAAAGCCCTTTGATAAGATTAAACGGTGTGGTGCAGCATAGCACCAACAAAAACGGTGTATCGACGAAAGTAAAAATTGCCTGAGCCATGGACACTATCGTTTCCATCGATAGACCCATGAATTGAACATAAGCCGGAATAACGAAATAAAGATTGGCAATAAAACCAACCAAGGCCATAGTCAATACGCCGACAAGAAGACCGATAAGGGCTCTTTTCTTAGTTTTATGCCGGGCATAAATTAAACAAGCCGGCAAAGTGAAAGCCACCCCGACAATAAAATTGGAAAGTTCACCGACAAAGGCTGTATCTGTTCCTTCAAAAAGTACATTCAAGATATTTTTAAAAAGTTCGATAACAACAGCGGCGCCAGGAGAAATGGCAAAACCGCCAATCAAAACCGGAATTTCACTGAAATCAATTTGATAAAAAGGCGGCGCAATAAAAGGTAAAGGAAATTCGAAAAACATTAAAGCAAAAGCGATAGCCGACAGAATGGCGATTTTGACCAGATTTCGCGTGTTGAGTAAACGTTCAGACATTTAAAAAGCCTCCTAAAATAAAAAAAAGAAAGGTAAAAACCTCTCTTAGGGCAAATATATAAAAAACGAAAGAAACATCTTCCATCCAGACTTTACTGTCGCCACCTGAATTACACAGGTTCAGCCCTTAAAGGCTCGCGGGGTATACCGCCGGTCAGGAATTTCACCCTGCCCTGAAGTTTCTACCTTTAAATCATAGCACCAAATAAACGACTTGTTAATAGGGATTAAGCCCGTCCGGAATACTTGCCGTCGATTGTCGAAACCAAGACATGCTCGCCTTCTTCAATAAAAAGCGGAACCTTAATTTGCCAGCCAGTTTCACATACGGCATTTTTTTGGGCACTGGTAGCCGTATCACCCTTAACGGCCGGTTCGCATTCAACAAGCTCCATTTCCACCTTATCCGGTAAAATAAGACCTAAAATCTCATTTTCATACATCGAAACTTCCACTTCCAGATTCGGTGTCAAAAAATTAATTTCCCAGGCAAGACCGTCCTTAGGAATCTCTACCTGGTCATAGGTCTGGTTGTCCATAAATACCAAAGCATCACCGGTATCATAAAGATATTGCATTTTCTTTTTCTCAACAAGTGCTGTTTCTACCTTGTCGCCGCCGGTAAACGAGATTTCATTAATAACTCCGGTACGTAAATTTTTAACTTTGACCTTAACGATCATTTGCCGCATGGCTGTTTTATTACGATCAACATCAATTACGGTATAAATATTACCATCATTTTGGAAAGTAGTTCCCGGTTTTAAATCATTTACGATAATCATATTCTCTCCCCTTTTTCCATCTTATTTTACTTGAAAAGGCCTAATTGTCAAAGGATATAAGCGTATAATCATAGATTTCCCTATCATAGATTTCTAATTCAAGAATTAAATCGCGCCAATAAACTTCATAAGCATTTCCCTTGGTATATATATTGACAACTGACCCATCAAGGACAAAATCATTTAAGCTTCCATAATTTAATAATTGACATTTCAAATGCAAAATTAAAGTTGCCTCTTTGGCAAAGATGGCATTTCTTTCTTTTAAGGCGATATGGACCTCATTAGCGCTATTGAGATGATGAAGATAAAGGCTCAAAAAGCTCATCACTACCAGGATGCTCACCCAAAAAGGCGTCGCGATAAAAGCGGTCTTTACTTGATAAACAAAATTTTTCATATTCCTGTCCCTTCAATACTTCCATATAAATGGCCCCATCCGCTTCATAAAAATAAACATCATCAACATCTTCATAAATAATTTGGGTCCCAGGCGTTAGTATCAAATGATTATTTACCAAATAAAGACTATTGCCCTTCCCCTGATAGCGAAAACTTAAGCTATGGTCGCTAAGTTCAATATCATAGGCCAATAATAAAGTCTTTCTTAATTGTGAAATGGCAATATTGCCGGAAAGCTCATGATAGAAAAAGGGTAAATCAGCCACAAAATGAAAAGTTATTAAAAGTATGGGCAAAACAATCAAGGCCACCGCCAAATTCAATAAAAGTTCGCCACTTAATAATCCGCTTCTTCTTTGCAACATTCGCTTACTCCGCCAAAGGTCAAGGCCAAATCCATATTAAGTTCTTCAGCATAACGCTCATAGCCTTCATCATAGCTTTCTAAGCTCGCAAAGACCGCTAAAACCATTGTCAATAACGCCACCAACATAAAAGTCATCAAAAGACTGTCCCACTTGAAAAAAGCACCCTTATTCATAAGAAATACTGCCATTGCCCAAATGAATGATGACATCGGCAAAGGGAAAATTTAAGGTCTGCCCGCGATTCACCGTTCCGTCTTCAGTAAAACGAATGGGTGAAGAAGCCACATGATCATATGCATTCTCTAATAAATATTCTGCATTATCGGCCATAGCCCGGGCTTGTAAGGTCAAATAATCATCCATGAAATAATAGTGCCGATAATCATTTTGCGGCCATGAGCTATATGCCAATAAAGCCAAAGAACCGATAATAAAGGTGGCAAGCAGCATCTCGAAAAGGGTGAAGGCCTTTCTAGTCGTGAACCGCATGACCGTCAACCAAACGAATGGCCTTGCCGTTAGAACAGGTGGTTTGGGCATCAGAGATATATCCCCCGTTTACAAGATCCTGCAAGGATGAAGGCATCGTATCATAATCCAGTTTAAATTGGACAATCGCCGTATCAATTACCTTAGTCAAGGCATCACAAGCCTTATTGTCAACTGATTCGATAACCTTATTGACATTGGGAACCGTTAAAAGAAATAAGATCGAAATAATCATCACCACAACAATCATTTCCAAAAGAGTAAAGGCTTTTCTTTTTTTCATACTTAAGTTCTCCTCAAAATTGGCCGATAGCTTGAATCGGCAAAAATAATACTTGATAGATAAATATCAACATTACCCCGATCAAGATATAGATGCTGAGTTGGACAATCCGTGTATATTTCTTAATTCTTCTTTCCATATCCATGGCACAGACCTCGACATAACGCCTTAACAATTTATCAAAATTTAAAGAAACAACAGCCATTTTCATAAAGGATCGAAGCCTTGAATCTAAATAAGGATTATCAAGGGCCTCCGCCATCCCCTCACCCTTCATAAAAGCTTCATCGACATGATAGGCCAAAAAAGAAATAAGCGGTTTTTCGCGCATACTTTTTAAAATAGCCAAAGTTTCTTTAGTCTTATAACCTAATTCCCCACATAGGGCAAAAAGGGCAATAAAATTTTGACTGTAATAAAGCTGCCACAAAGAATCGGGAAAATAGCGACTCACCAAAATATAAAGAATGACAATTCTGCCAGGATGATTAAAAAATAAAAAGATCAATCCGCAGACAATTAAAATTACAAAAATTGAATAAATAAATAAGCGAATTAAAAGACGAAAGATATAAAAAGCTCCGATATCTACCGTAAAAGAGGCAAGAATATTAAAAATCGCATCCAGTCCGAAGGTATCAAAAAGATAGAGCCCCAGCAAAGAAAAGATAAATAATAAACCCGGATAAACTAAATCTTTCCGTAATTGTTTTTGTCTTTTTTGGTCATAGTCATATATTTCCAAACTCATCTCGAGAGCTTTTTCAAAAGTTAAAACTTGAATAAAAGAGGAAAAAGCGGATTTCAGACGCTTATCTAAATATGGTAAGACTGCCTCATCAATACGTTGACCGGCTTTTAAAGCCTGCAAAATTCTTTCAAAAAGCTTTTTATTTCCCTTGTTGATCAAAAGAGCCAAACATTCTTGCAAGGGGAGATTGGTTTTGATCAAAGTGTGAATGGCTCGCCAATCATCAAGTGAGATGACTTCTTTGATCCAGAATTTTTTCATCGAGAATATCTGATTTAACAAGCTTTTTAAGCTGGCCGGTGACATCGACATAGGCATCAGAATGTTTACCGGTCTTAAGATAATGCGCCAATTCTTCATCAGCCATCAGCTCATAAAGGACTAAACGTTCATTATTCTTTTTGGTATAGACCATCTTTTGATAGCTCAAAAGGATTAAAACATCAGCCAATTGTCTTTTATCAGCACCCAATTCCACCATGCGGTTTATTGAACCGCCGGCGCTGGTCGCATGAATACTGGTGACGACTAGATGTCCGGTATTAGCCGCTCTGATTGCCATCCTGGCCGCTTTTTCATCACGAATCTCACCGATCATAATGATGTCGGGATCATGACGCATAATCTGTTTTATCCCTTCGGCATAATCAAAGCCGATAGCTTCATTGATCGGCAACTGCACAAATTCTTCATTGATCACTTCAATCGGGTCTTCAAGCGTATATATTTTTTTGTGAGCTACTGCCTTTAATAAACTATAAAGACTTGTGGTCTTGCCTGAACCGGTCGCTCCGGAAAAAAGAAGCAAGCCGCTGTCGGCATTAACTGCCTTCAATAATATGTCATTTTGCCAAGCCATAAGTGAAAGCTTATACGGGTTGATCTTTAGTTCTTTATTCAAGATTCGCAATACCCCGCTGGTAAAATGCATATTACTGATTACGGCATAACGCAAAGATAAAAGATTTCCGTCAATCCCGTATTCAAATTGCCCGGTTTGCGGTTTTAGTAAATTGCCGACATCTAGGCCGGATAAATATTGCAAGTAACGCATTAACCGCAGATCCTGTTTTTCACTTTTTACCGGATACATCAACTCATGGATACGCATCTCAATCTTTATTTCAAAACGGCGTCGGGTAAAGTGAATATCAGTCGCTTCCTTGGCCAAAGCCAAACGCAACAGCGCATTTAATCTTTTCTCCACCTTTTCCTCCTTCGTATTATTGTTTAAGGAAGGAAACAAAAGTCCTAAATAAAAAAAGACCCCTTAGGGTCTAAGATGAGGATTATTGGCAAATTCATAGGCCAATGTGCTTTCTTCGTCATGTCCGGGATGAATGATAAGTTCCGGATCAAGGGTCTTGATAAAACGTAAAGAATCCTTAAGCATATTAGCATTACCGGTATGCAAATCAGTTCTCCCAACACTGCCTTTGAATAAAGTATCACCGGTAAAAAGATCTTGACCAAAGCGATAAAGGACACTTCCGGCCGTATGTCCGGGCGTAAAATAAGTCGTAAACTTAAACGGACCGATTTGATGTTCACCTTCAGTCATTGGACTAATTGGTGATTTAAGCTTAGAGCCAAAACCGAATATGGATACCGTATATTGGTACTCGCTTTCACTGGTAGCCAAGGCATGATCAGCCATATTCATATATACCGGAATATGATAGGCATCATAAAGTTTGTCAACGCCGCGAATATGATCAAAGTGTCCATGCGTCAAAAGAATAGCCAAGAAATCGCATTGATCCAAATAAGGCAGCATTTTGTCTAAGCGACCGGCCGGATCGATAATTATGACACTATTGTCAATCTTGAGACAATAAGTGTTGGTAGCCAAGGGACCTAAGACAAGGCGGGTAATTTCCATAAAATAAAAAGAAAAAGTCTTGCGACTTATTTCTTCTCCTTGTGAACGGTCTTCTTGTTGCACCGCGGGCAGTATTTCTTGATTTCCATTTTTTCCGGGTGCTTTTTCTTATTTCTGGTGCCGATGTAGTTTTCTTCACCACATTCCGAACATTTGAATGTAATATCGTCTCTCATTGTTATAGCCTCCTTGGTAATTGCTTATATATACTAGCAAATCTTTAACTTAAAATCAATCTTTATTCTTTTGTTTTGTTTCCTTATCGATGCTTTTTTCTTTACGTTTAGTGCGGAAAATAATGCCCGCAAAAGGTGCGATCCGCATCTTCAATGAATAAGGCATGCCATGATTTGCTTTCTTATAAGTTCTGAGCGGTTTAAAATTGCACATATTGCAACCGCTGTAGATATCTTTTTCGCTATTCATAATTTCAATGTAGTTGCCAAAATACGGAACGCCGAGCATATAATCTTCATAAGCTATCGGCATCATATTTAAGACAATAACGAAGCAATATTCATCATCCATCCGGATAAAGGAATAAATGCTTTGTCGATTATTGTCGGCATCAATCCATCTAAAGTAGCGATAGTCAAAATCATATTTATAGAAAGCCGGGTAAGCCCGATAAATCATGGACATATCTCTGAAAAAACGGGCAAAAGAATCATGTAAAGGATATTTTAGTAAGAACCAATCGAGTTCTTTTTTCTCATCGAATTCCCGAAACATGGCCATTTCATTGCCCATAAAATTAAGTTTCTTGCCCGGATGCGTGAACATATAGACAAAAAGATTGCGGCATAAATGGAATTTTTCTTCATAAGTACCGAACATCTTATCTATAATTGTACCCTTAGAATGTACTACTTCATCATGAGACAGCGGCAACAAAAAACGTTCACTGTAAAAATAGGCCATCGAAAAGGTTAAAAGATTATGATGATACTTACGATACTCATGGTCCATCTTATAATATTTCAATGTATCATTCATCCAGCCCAAGTCCCACTTATAGTCAAAGCCTAAACCGCCATAAGGAACCGCCTTGGTAACACTTGGATAGTCACTTGAATCTTCAGCGATCAAAAGACAGCTCGGATGAATTTGTTTAAGCATCCAATTCATCCGTTTGATAAATGCCTGACCCTCAAGATTATCGCCCTTATCTTTATTGCCTTGGTGATAAATAAAGTGGCTGACGGCATCAAAACGCAGACCGTCGATATGATATTCCTTCAAAAAGAAATTGGCACTCGACATCAAAAAGGAAATAACCGGTCCGCTGTTTAAATCAAAATAATAACTGTCCCATTCACTTTTCATCAAATGCGCTTCCCCATATTCATATAAAGGGGCAAAATCAAAATTGATAAGACCGAAATCATCTTTGACAAAATGGGCATATACCACATCTAAAATGACCCCGATACCCTTTTGGTGACAGGCATTGATAAAGTCCATCAAATCATAAGGTGTCCCATAACGGGATGTCGCCGAATAAAAACCGGTAGCCTGATAGCCCCAGGAACCGTCAAAAGGATGTTCGAAAAGTGGCATCAATTCAATATGAGTAAAGCCGTTTTCTAAGACATATGGCAAAAGTTCTTCCTTGGCTTCCCGATAACTGAAAAGCTTCCCTTCGCCCTTTTTAAAGCCATTTAAATGAACCTCATAGATATTTAAAGCTGATCCGTAATCTAAGCGCCGATCATTCATATAATAATAATCATCGAACTTATAATAATCAAGATCATACATACATGAGGCGTTGGCCGGCCTTAATTCACTATAAAAAGCATAAGGATCAATCTTATCATGATAAGTAAATTCATCTTTATATATCCGATAACGGTAACTGTAGATAAAGGTGGTATCCGACAAGTAAAGATACCAAATACCGCGATCATCAACTTTAGTCATCGGATATGATCCCTGCCAGTCGTCTAATGACGAAACTACTTCCACCTTATAAGCATGGGGAGCCCATAGGGTGAATTCCACCCCATCATCTTTTTTATGAGCTCCGAAAAGCTTATAGGCAAAGAGTTCTTCACCGGCGAAAAAAGCATCAAAATTAGGCATATTACTTCGTTAAAACTTTCTGATAAAGATTTTCATATTCTTTGGCCGAAGCCTTGAAACTTACATCATAGGTCATGGCATTTTGCATAAGCATTTGCCAATTGTCTTGATGATAATAATATTGATCAAAGGCATAATCAAAGACATGATCAAAGGCATATTGGTCAAAAGGACCAAAACTGAAGCCTCGACCGGTCTTGGCATATTCATTGAGCGGTTCAACCGTATCTTTTAAACCGCCGGTTTCTCTGACCATCGGCAAGGTTCCATAGCGCATCGCTATGAGTTGGGAAATACCGCATGGTTCAAAAAGTGAAGGCATAATGAGCATATCTAATCCGGCATACATCCGATGAGCCAAACCTTCATTATAGCCGCAATAATATACAGCCTTATGTTTGTAACGATCTTCCATCATTCTTAAGGCATATTCATAACGTGATTCACCGGCTCCCAAAATGGCCACTTGGACATCACGATGCAAAATACGCGGCAAAGCATTGACAAAAAGATCCAAGCCCTTTTGCCAAGTAAGGCGGGAAATCATGCCCACAAGCAAGGTATCGGGACGATCCTCCAAACCCAATTCATATTGTAAAGAACGCTTGTTTTCAACCTTGCGGTCAAAGACTGTGCGATTAGTATAGTTACGATAAATCTTGTCAGTCGAAGGATTGAAGGTATCGGTATCAATACCATTGACAATACCATAAAGGTCTTCATGACGATATTGGAGGATTACTTCAAGATTTTCACCATATTCCGGAGTCTGAATCTCATAAGCATAAGTACGCGATACCGTCGTTATAATATCGGCAAAGACAATGGCAATCTTCATGAAGTTGCAACAATCGTTAAAACGCAAAGAGCCATCTTCATAATAACGATAATCAAAGGCTAAAAGATCAAAGAGGACCTTTTTGTCATACATGCCCTGATAAGCTAAATTATGGATGGTAAAGACATGTTTAATCCGTCTGATACTTTCAATGGCATTATAGCGAATCTTGCAAAGAGCCGGCAAAACACCCGTATGATAGTCATGTTCATGGCAAATATCCGGATAATAATCAAGTTTGATCATCATTTCCAAAACTGCCACATTAAAGAAGCTGAAGCGGGCAGCATCATCATCATAGCCATAGACACCGTCACGATTAAAGAAGGTATCATTTTCAATAAAAAGATATTCTACCCCCTCATTATCACAAGAATAAATATTGGCTTCTTCATTGATCATACCGCTTTGAACATAGATATGATCAAGGTATTTTAAACGGTCATAATGATTTTCTTTAATCACCTTTAAAAGCGGCATTACAACCCGAACTTCAAATTTGCGTTTGTCAATGGCCTTAGGTAAAGCATATACAACATCGGCCAAACCACCGGTCTTGACAAAAGGCAAAGATTCAAAGCTGACAAATAAAACTTTTGTAGCCATCAGATATGATCCCTTCTTTTTACATAAGCCGGATTTTCCAAGCTTCCCTTTATTTCCTTGACATGGGTAACATCGGCATAACGATCGACAACCGTATTTTCAACATAAACATCTTTATTGATATAGGCTCCCGGTAAAACTACCGAATCCTTAATTACCGATCCTTTTTTAATTACTACACCACGGCCGATAACACTATTGATAACCGTGCCTTCAATCTCGCAACCGTTACCGACAATCGAATTCACGGCCTTGCCTTCATCGCGATAAAGCGTCGGACAAGAGTCATTGGTCATTGTATAAATCGGCCAATTATCGGATATCATCTCATGCAAGATCTTGGATGTCCGAATTTGCATACTGGTATCATAATAGGCTTTAAGCGAATTGATACAAGCCGCATAACCCCGATGGGCATAACCTTGAATCTTTAAAGTATCGATTTTATCAACGAGGGCGTCCTTAAACCAATAAAGACTTGAGGTTTCTTGGGCCTCTTCAACCAGCTTGATAAAGAGTTTTTTCGACAGGCAGTAACATTCCAAGGAAATATCCCGATTTTTATATTTGCCGAGATTCTTGGTGATGTCACGGACATACTTATCATCATCAAAACTCAATGCATCGCACATTATAAAGCTGTCTTTGGCATTGCTTACACTTTGATACAAGATTGTGATATCATTGCCCGAATCGATGTGATGCTCAAGCATGACACTAAAATCTTGAATATAGACAAAGTGCGAAGGAGCGATAATCACATATTCGGCATGACTGTCTTCAATATATTGCATATTGGCGGCAAAGGAAGCGATATCGTTATTATACAATTCGCTGATTGCCGGCTTTTCCCCGTGCAAGATATGAATTTTACCGCGTTTGGAGTTGATATTGTAGTTGGTATGTTGAACATGTTCAATAACCGATCGAGGGAAATTCTTGATATAAATCTGAATATTATCGATACCGGAATTAGTAAAGTTCGACATCTGAAAGTCCATAATCCGATAACGTCCTAAAAAGCTGACGGCACTGATAGTCCGGGAATCATTCAATCCGCCCAATGTTGCTTCATTAGATTCAAAATTTAAAATGCCTAATACGCGTGCCATTATTTTTCACCTGCCTTGCTAACTGTCTGTCTTGTAACCAATAATATTTTTTCCGACTTTGGATCACCCAATACCATACCATCAGGAATCTTGACATCATCCATGACCAAACAACGGTCAAGTTTGGCTCCTTCCCCGACTACTGCTCCATTCATAACCACCGAATCCTTAACTTTAGCACCGTTTTTGATTAAGCAATCAGTAAATAATACCGAGTGTTCAACTTCCCCGTCAACTTCACAACCTTGGGTAATATAAGCATTATGAATAACGGCATTCTCCCCAAGATATTGCGGACAGGTATTGGCATCATCGGTATAAATCTTCCAAGTAGTATCGAAGAGATTGAGGTCCGAAGTATGATCCAAAAGATCCATATTGGCTTCCCAAAGACTGTCGATAGTTCCGACATCCTTCCAGTAGCCTTCAAAACGATAAGCTTGAAGCTTTAAACCGTCATTAATGTAATTAGGGATAATATCCTTGCCGAAGTCATGACTGGAATTTTCGTTTTTGGCATCTTCGGTCAAATATTTACGTAAGGTTTTATAAGTGAAGATATAAATACCCATACTGGCCAAATCGGACTTCGGTTCAGCCGGTTTTTCTTCAAATTCCACAATCCGGTCATCCTTGTCACAATTCATAATACCGAAACGGCTAGCCTCTTTAATCGGCACTTGAATAACGGCAATTGTGGCATCAGCACCGCTTTCGATATGCTTGCGGAGCATCTTTTCATAATTCATCTTATAAATATGATCGCCCGAAAGTATCAAAACATATTCGGCATCTTCCTGATCCAAAAAATCAAGATTTTGCGTAATCGCATCCGCTGTGCCCTGATAAAGATCTAAGCCACTTGAAGCTTTTTCCCTAGGCGGCAAGACAAAAACACCACCTCCGGCAATGTCTAAGCCCCACAGATGGTCACGGGCAACATAGGAATTAAGCAAGATTGACTCGTATTGAACCAAGACCCCAACGGTCGAAATATGCGAGTTGGCGCAATTAGACAAGGCAAAGTCAATAATCCGATACTTGCCGCCAAAGTGAACGGCCGGTTTTGCCACCTTTTTGGTTAACTCAAAAAGGCGTGATCCTCTACCGCCGGCAAGGATCATAGCTACCATTTTTTTCTGTTTCATATCATTTATTTCCCCTATTTATATTTTCATTATACACTTATTTCCTTAACGATGGAAAGCCCTTTCAATCAAGCTTTAAAAAAGCGGGGATTTTAAGCTATCCCCGATGCTTTATTATGGAGCGGAAAGGTTAAATAAAACTTTGAGCCGACATCAAGCTTGGATGAAAGCTCAACCGTACCGCCATGTAAAATAACACCATGTTTGACAATCGACAGGCCAAGACCGGTACCGCCCGCTTTTTTAGAATGCGATTTATCAACGGAATAAAAGCGTTCAAAGACCCGATTTTGGTCAGCCGGCGCAATACCGATTCCGTTATCTTCAACCGTAATATATAAATTATCATCGTCACATTTTACTTCCACTTTAACAAAGCCGTCTTGCCTTCCATATTGAATGGCATTATCGCATAAGTTATAGATTATCTCTTCAAAGATTCCGGTTACCCCCTTAAAAACATAATCCTTCCGTTCATGAATAAGTTTAATATTTTTCTTGGCCGCCGCTATATTCAAGGTGGCAAAAACCCTTTCTACCACATCCGAAACCACAAATTCGACCTTGCTGGCCTCAAGATTATTATCTTCAATGCGCGATAAATGAATAATATCATTGATGAGATTGATTAAGTGCTTAGCTTCGGTATATATATCATTGGCAATTTCTTTGACATCACCATCATCAACCAAACCATTCTTCATAATTTCCGCAAAGCCGACAATCGAAGTAAGCGGCGTCTTTAATTCATGCGAAACATTGGCAGAAAACTCCCGGCGGATTTTTTCCTGCATTTCGGCTTCTGTAACATCCCGAACTAAAATAGTTGCCCCCTCAATCGCCGTTACCACCGTAACCGGATTGATTACCGCAATATAGATTCTTGAATCTAGAATCAGTCTTTGACTGGTACGTTTATTTTCTTTAAGGGCCTTACTTACGGCATCCATAAATTCCGCACCATGATAAAATTGATAAACACTGGGCTTATCAAGATTAGGCGGCGTCTTAAAGATGGAACTGGCCGACTTATTATAGGATAAAACCTCGGCATTTTTATTGATGACCAAAAGACCTTCTTGCATATTTTCGGTTATATCCAAAAATTCTTGCGATCTTTGTTTAAGCACCGATAATTGATTATCAATCGTTGAAGCTTGGGTTTGGATACGATTTACCAATGGCTGCAATTCACTGTATGGTGCAATTTTATCTTTAATGATGTCCATATTGTTGATCGGTGAAATCAGCTTATCCGAAGCTCTTTTGGCCATTAGATAGGCAATTAATATGGCCAATAAGATAATCCAAAATAGATGGGAAGACATCCCTAAAAGTAAAGCCAAGACCGTAGCTTCATCGCTGGCCAAACGTAGAATATTGCCGTCATCTAAAAGCTTGGCATAGTATAAGGTATCATGGCCCAGAGTATCGCTGCGCCTTTTACCATAACCTTCCGTATTATTTAAGGCTTCCTCGATTTCTTCCCGGTCCAAATGATTTTCCATTTCTTCGCTGTCAGCCCGATTATCAAAAAGAACTTCGCCCTGCGGAGAAATCAAAGTAATCCGGTCACTAACCGAAAGCTTCGCTAAATAAGCAACGCCTTCTTCTTCATAAGCCGTTTCTATATAATCGGCTTCTTCCTTTAAATTAGCATTTATCTGCGTTTCAAAATGACTATATAAGGCTGTTAAGAAAAGACCGATGACAATGAAGATCACCGCTACAACGGTCCAGATAATATGTTGGAATATTTTCCTGGTCATTCTTCGTCACCGATCTTATAACCGACACCACGTACTGTTTTAATATAGTCGCCGGCTTCTTTTAATTTAGCTCTGAGCATCCGGATATGGACATCCACCGTACGGGAGGAATCGGCAAAGTCATAGCCCCATACCGATTCCAATAATTCATCACGTGAAAAACAAACACCCGGTCTTGAAAGTAAAAGACACAAAAGATCAAATTCTTTACGGGTCAAGGTGATTTTCTCATCATCGACCTTAACTAAACGTTTAGAAAATGATACCGTCAAATTATGGAAATGCAAATCATCATTTTGACTCATGGTTTGATAACGTCTTAATACCGCTTTAATGCGGGCAACCAATTCCATCATTCCAAAAGGCTTAGAAACATAATCATCGGCTCCCTCATCAAGCCCCAAAACTTTATCATATTCACTCGACTTAGCGGTAAGCATAATTACCGGTATTTGTTTATAGGCATAATCATGTTTGAGATATTTCAAAATGGAAAGCCCGTCTTCTTCCGGAAGCATAATATCCAGAAGAATCAAATCCGGTTTTTGTTTCTTCAAAGCAGCATAAAAAAGGCTCGGTTTTTCAAAACCTTGATTTTCCAAACCTTCTTTATTTAATGTGTACATTACCAATTTCAGAATACTGGCGTCATCTTCTAAAATATAAATCATAAATTATTCTTCACCTACGGCAAAAGTTACCCATTCAGCAATATTGACCGAATGGTCACCGATTCTTTCAAAATATTTGGCCATCATTAAGACATCGACCAAAGATTCCCCCATTTCTTTTTCTTCGCCGATTTGCTTAATGACATCCTCTTTAATTTTCAAAAACAAATCATCAATTTTATTATCTTCGGAATATACCTGTTTAGCCATATTCACGTCCCGACGAATGAATGACTCTACACTGTCTTTAAGCATTTGATAAGATGCTTTGGCCATTTCATTCAATGTCGGATGACTAAGACCATGTAAGTTTTCCGTTTCTTCCAAAAGATGCATGATATCTAATGTTTGATCGGCAATTCTTTCAAGATCGGAAATCATCTTAAGAACAGAGGAAATCAAACGTAGGTCACTGGCCACCGGCTGTTGAGAAAAGATTAATTTCAAGCACATTGATTCAATCTTTTTTTCCTGTTTGTCGCTGTCTTCTTCCAGCATAGCCGCTTTTTCCATTAAAGCAGCATCAAAGTGCGGCTTTTCAATAGTTTCAATTACCACGCTTAAGCCATCTTCACACATCGAACCCATCTTAACAAGTTCCACATTAAGCTGTTCGAGTTCTTCAATAAATTTTTTGCGCATCATCCAAACCTTCCTGTAACGTAATTCTCGGTACGCACATCATTAGGGTGTGAGAAGATCACATCCGTCTTATCACATTCAATAACTTCACCCAACAAGAAGAATGCCGTTACATCTGAAATACGGGCTGCTTGTTGCATATTGTGCGTTACTATTACTATAGTATAATTTTTCTTTAATTCCAGTACTAAATCTTCGATTTTTGAGGTTGAAATCGGATCCAAGGCCGAAGTCGGTTCATCCATCAATATAACTTCCGGCGACATAGCAATACAACGGGCAATGCAAAGCCGCTGTTGTTGACCACCAGATAAACCCATAGCCGAACCATCCAGATGACCCTCAACCTCTTCATAAAGAGCCGCCTGTTTTAAGGAACGCACAACAATTTCATCAAGTTGCTTCCTGTCTTTTAATCCCTGGCAACGCGGTCCATAAGCAATATTATCATAAATGCTCATCGGGAAGGGATTTGGTTTTTGGAAAACCATTCCGACCCTAGTCCGCAAGTCAACGATATCCTGTTTAGGTGAATAGATATCAAGATCATCTTTGATAACTTCACCTTCGACGCGACAGCCTTCAATCAAATCATTCATCCGGTTTAAACAACGAATAAAGGTTGATTTACCGCAACCGGAAGGACCGATGAATGCCGTTACCTGGTTTTTCATAATCTCCATATTGATGTTTTTCAGCGCCTGCTTATCACCGTAATAAAGATTAAGATTCTTTACACTAAAACATGTTTCCATAAGTTACCTCTACATAAATGAGCGGGCAAGACGTTTGCCGATAATTTTTACAATAAAGTTTATCACAAAGACGATTACCAAAATAATCAAGGAAATGGCACTGGCCAATTGATAGTTCGGCTGTTCACCGGACATGATGGACCAAATCATCAAGGATAATGATGTTCCCTGAGTCAAAATTCCCGGATTATCGGAAATAACCGTACTGGTCGTATATACCAAGGCTGCTGATTCACCGATAACCCGACCGATACCTAGAAGTACCCCGGTCAAAATACCGTTAATGGCACAAGGAAGAACAACCTTAAAGATGGTTTGGGATTTGGTAGCACCCAAAGAAAGTGATCCGTCACGCAAGCTTTGTGGTACGACGATCAATGCTTCTTCAGTCGATGAAATAATGGTCGGAAGCAAGATAATAGCCAAAGTCAAGCCCCCAAGCAAGATACTTGTTGATGTGGCGCCGACAAGCTGGGTTACCGGGAATAATACCGCTACACCCATCAAACCGTAAATAATGCTCGGTACACCGGTAAGGGTATCAATGCCTTGACGAATAAGCTTATTAATCTTACTTTTATTGGCATATTCATGAAGATAAATAGCCGAAGCAATGCCGATTGGTAAAGATATAACCAGGGATATCACAATAAGATATAAGGTGGCAATAATGGAACCGCGGATACCGCCGCCCAAGCCTTCAAAGTTACAGCTCACAATCGCTACAGCCTCATTATCTAAGGTCATAATTAAATTTTCAGCATCACCCATTCTGACCTTTGATAAAAAGACCGTCTCACCACTGGCGTCTTCATAATAGACATTTTGAATCAAATCGCCGACCCCAAGTGCTGAATCTTGGCCATCCTGACCGGCAACCAAGGATTCCATATGGGCAAATGGCGAATTAGGATCGACATAGGTAACACTTAATTCTTCATCATTATGGGCCGTTACAATATCTTCGACCGCAATGCCCCATTTACTTGAATAATAACCTTCGCCATCATAGGAGGCAGTCGGTTCATTATATACATAGTCGCTCTTAACTCCGGAATTAGCCGTACTGGCATAGTAGTCACCGGTTAAAAGATGCATACTTAATGATGATACCCCATTAACAACCAGATAAATAATAATGGCCGCCAAGACAATAACGCTCAAGGCCGAAGAAATATAAGTGGAAGCCTGTAATAAACGATCTTTTACATTTCTGCTCATGCGTTTCTACCTACTCTCTTTTTAACCATATTTAAAATCCAGTTGGAAATAAAGATAACAGCGATAAGAACCAAACCGACACTGAAACGAATATCATAGTCAAGACCGGTTGTTTCTTTTAAGCCGACCAGCATCGTACTGGTTAAGGTACGGGTAATATCAAACGGATTAAAGGTTGGGCCAAAGAGCTTATTACCGGCAACCATAGCAACCGCAGTCGCTTCACCAAAAGCCCGTCCCAAGCCTAAGATGGCTCCGGCAAAGATACCAGATTTAGCCGCCGTCAAAACAATCTTAAAATTAGTTTGGGTTTTGGTAGCCCCTAAGGCTAAAGATGCCTGTTCAAGATCTTTATCAACCGCTTTAATGGCCGTGACCGACATTGATGTCAAAGTCGGGAAAATCATAATAGCCAAAAGAATAATTACCGCCAGCATTGAAGAACCGCCAAAAGTCGCAATGCCCATAGCTGAAGCAATTTGACGAACCCCGACCGTAATTACCCCGGAGGCAAATACACCATATACAACACTAGGGACCGAGGCCAATAATTCCACAATACTTTGCATGGCAGCGCCTAATTTTTTAGGGGCGACCTTGCCGATAAATAAAGCTGTCAATACCGAAATTGGGAAGGATATAAGGAGCGCAAAGAATGAACAAACCAAGGTATTGATTATAATGAATCCTACCCCATATATACCCTGGTCTTGCCGATAGGTTGTGCCGGTCAAGAAATCAAAAAGGTTAACCTGACCGTATTCATAACCCGGTAAAAATGGCGAAATGCCCTTTGCGAAAACAAAGAGCACTATGATGACGATAAAACTTGCTGAAAGCATCGCCATTGCCATAAAGAAACCATGAAAGAACTTATCTATCGACTTGTTGCGCTTATCACGTTTCTTATCAATAAGCATAAGTTACTATTCTAAGCTTCCGAAATCAGTTACGTTACCTAAGTAAATTTCTTTTAATTGAGCAGCAGTAATATTGTCTAAAGCTGTATTATCAGCACTTACAACTGTTACAACGGCATCAAGGCAGAATGAACCGGAATCCATAGCGTTGGTAACATCTTCTTCAGCTTCAAACGGTCTAGAAGCAAAGCCGATTTCAACAGCGTTAGCACCGTCTTTTTCTTCACCTAATACACGTTTGTAACCATCACCTGAACCAGTTTGATTCATGGCGAATTGAACATCACCAGCCAAAGGTTGGAAAGCTGTTAAAGCAGCATTGATGCATTTTTCAACGGAAGTAGAACCACCGGTACGGATAGTTAAAGAAGAATTGTCTTGTTCAAGAACCGGATATTCAGCAGCGATTTCAGCCCAAGGACGAGCATTGCTGTAGTCAACGATACCACCAGCTTCTTCGATAACTGATAAGCCTTCTTCAGATTCAGTAATGTAAGCGATGAAGGCATCAACTAGTTGTTCCATATCATCAGAAACGAAATCGCCTGAAGCTCTGGTAACAAAGTTGAACGGACGTTGCATT
Organism: uncultured Erysipelotrichaceae bacterium; assembly: GCA_944325255.1. GTDB lineage: Bacteria > Bacillota_I > Bacilli_A > Erysipelotrichales > Erysipelotrichaceae > CALUZH01. The sequence goes on along the minus strand of CALUZH010000024.1, from coordinate 26,773 downwards.
AAATAAGAACCATCCAAAACTGTTTCAGAACTAGGTTCAACACCTTCAAAAGTCAATGGTTTTAAGTTGTTAGCTTCAAAATCAGTAGTTAAAGATACATAACCGATACCATTTGGATCTTGACCTACACGAGTAGCCATATCACCGTTAGAAGATACTTCAGAAGCAGTAGAAGTTAAGACATCTTCATCACCGAAGCCGATAGCGCCTTCGAATGCTTCTCTTGTACCACTAGAAGAGTCTCTGGTGTATACGTGAATAGATGTGGAATCAGAACCTTGAGATGGATTCTCAGTTTCCGTTGTTTCAACCGGTTCATCGCTTTCTTCAACTGTAGTGCTGTTGTTGCAGCCTACAAGACCAAGAACGAGAAGACCGATCAAAGCGAATTTTAGTATTTTTTTCATTGAAATCTCTCCTTTTGTGTCCTTCAACACGTCTATAAATATACAAGAGCTAAGTTAAATGAAAGAGGCATATTAAGTTAAATCTTTGTAAAATGTATAAAATTCGTAGGTTTCTATCACCATGATCAAATAAAAAAGCTACCCATAAAGGGTAGCCATTTTAGTAAGATTTAGTTTCTTATTAGCAATTAAGGAATGCGAATGCACAACCTACAACTGTTAAAGCTAATGCAGCCCATTGGAATGTAGCTGAAGAGCTAAGTGACAGGTAAAGAACGATGACGCAAATAATAATTACTAATACAGAAAGCAATTTCATTTTTACAGCTTTAGACATCTTATTCTTAACCTCCTATTACACACCTAATCCCATAGAGATTAAAGCGAATGCTAATAAACCAACCAACAAGCCTTGCAACATGTTGTAAACACCGGTAGAAGCAAGGATTTCGCCTTCTTTACCAGATTGTCCAGATACACCAGTACCAAGAGCAGCGTTACCTGGAGAGAAAGAGTTAGACAAGGCAGCAGCAGCAGATTGTTCAGAAAGAACAATTGGAGCAGACATACCAAGGATGTTTGCAACGTTGTATTGTAAGCTTGTGAACAAAATGTTGGAAGAAGTACCAGAAGAAGTAACGAAACCACCAAGGATAGCGATGAACGGTGCTAAGATTGGATAGAATTGTCCAGCTACTTGAGCGATACCGTAAGCAATGTAGATAGTCATACCAGATTCAGTTAATAATACAGCCATCATTGTCATCGGGATGATTGTAGTAGTAGAACCGATAGATTGACCGATAGTCTTAGACCAAGCTTGCTTTACGCCACCTTCCGGCATCAACTTTTGAGATTTGTAGAAAGCAATAGCCAAGAATGCTGTAATGAAGATCAATGTACCAGGAGCAGTGAAGATCTTGATAGCAGAGTATTTTTCAACAGCTGCGTTACCAAAACCAGTTGCGATTTCGTTAGCAGGGAATGCCAAACCAACTTGGAACATTGGGTTTTCAAGAGCGCTCTTGAGCGGAGTGATGAGGTTAACTGCGAATACTACTACGAACAAAATCAAGTAAGCAGAGAAGGCTTTCAAGAATTTGCCCCAAGAAGTATGTTCAGCAGTATCAGATCCTTCTTTAGCTTTGTAAACACCGATATGAGGTAATACAAGTACGCCCAATACTAAGCCAACAGCACCAGAAACGAAGCATCCTAAGTGCGGAGCGATTTGAGACATACCGATCATTGTAGCGCCCATTACGATTGACAAGAATAAAGCGGCTACGATACCTTCAGCAAAACCTTTACCGGCACTCTTTAATACTTTAACACCATAGTTGTGGATGATGCACAAACCAACGATGAAACCACCAAAGGCAACCATGATAGAGCCCCAAAAAGCGATTGTCGGTTCGTTAGCAGCCACATACTCAGGTGGTAATTGGTTGTTCATTGTAGAATACATTGATCCTAAAGAACCAAATGCAACACCCCAAGAGTGACCAAGCAAAGCAGTTACTACTGATACCATTGGGTCAAATCCCAAACCGATCAAAAGCGGAGTAGCAACAGCTACCGGAACACCGAATCCACATACACCTTGAATGAAAGTAGGGAATGCCCAACCTAAAATCAAGAGTTGTAAAATACGGCTACCATTTGTCATTTCAGTGAACTTGTCAGCGATAACTTTGAAACTTCCTGTTTCGTTAACGACATTGTACAAGAACATTGAAGACCAAATGATGTAAAGAACGAATAGTGTAGACCAGAAGCCTTTAACAGTACCAGCTGCTAATACTTCAGGACCTGCACCGAAGACAAAGTAAGCGATAACACCGGCCAGTACCCAAGAAATGATACCAGAACGAGCACCGCTAACATTCAATGCTAACATCAATACTAAGATTACAATAATTGGCAAAAGCGCAAGAATCCAAGTAAGGATGCTCATTGAAGGCAAGCCTACGCTTGTTACATCAATACCCATGAACTTTCTCCTCCTTCATAATTATCAATGTACTTTCATTCTAGCACAATATCTATAAAAATACACATAATTGTGTTAAATTATGTGATTTTTATGGGATGAATAAACAAAAAAGGCCATAAATAGGCCTTTTAAAGCTAATCGTTTTTATCTTTTAGTTTGTTATAAAGCGGTTTACCGATTAAAATGCCAATACAGATGCAGGGAATAATGAGCCATCCCGATAGTGACAGCATACTGATAGCACCATATACCTCGCCGATATTGGCACCGTATATGCCCTGTACCCCAAAGCCGACTGCCAAACCGCCAATGGCATGCATAATTTGTGTCTTAAAACTTTTAAGGCCTTCAATCTTGTAGTCGCTTTGAAAGAGTTCGGTAATAATGGTGCCGATGGCGAAGCCCAATATTAATACCAAGCTCGGTGTATCCAAAAAACTTTTTTCGATTTGGGAAGTTAAATCCGGATCATTTAGGATATTAATAATATCAATACCGATTAAATTAAAGAATTTATAACCGGCCAAAGACAAGGGCATAGCCGTAGCGATAACCGTCGTATTGACAAAGAAGTAGATAATTGCCAAAACCGAAATGAAGATAACGCCGGTAGTCGGTGTGACATCAATGACAAAAAGCTGCTTAAGTTTCTTTTTAATTCTTCTTTTCACTGTCATCACCTCCGCTTGTTTTATATTGAATAAATAAGTAGCTTACCAAAAGCAAGATGCCTTGGATCGTTATCGCCAAAGGCCAACCGAATATTTCCGGCATATATAAGCTATGTTCAGGCATATAAGTCAAGGCAAAATTACGGACGATAACTCCCAATACCGAACCGATAAAATAGAAAAACATCGTAACGATAAATTCAAATTTGCAATTGGCTGCTTTACGAATGATTCCCGAACCGGCCGAACCGACCAGACATACGCCAAAACCGAAAATGACCGCCGAGATGCAAAAATAAAGCGAAACATTGGTCGGCTTAGTTAAAAAGGTCTCCCAATCAAAGGTCCCGCTCAAAGTGCCGATTAAAATACCAACATTTAAGCCGATACAGGTAATAACCGTCATTAAGAAAAATAATTTCGTATATGAATAATCGTTCTTTAAAATCGGATTACGCAAGTTGCCGGTAAAACTGAAGGCTGTACGGGCCATAATCATGCCGAAAAACAAGCCGATAATTAAATTAAGACAAAGCTGCATCGATTTTTGCCCCAAATAAAAAGCTAAAATAATCGAAAACAGCAATAATGAATAAGCAATAGTTTTTTCAACTTGTCTGCGGCTCATGTCTTCCCCCTTCTTTTAAATAATATAGATGTATTATACTCCTAACAAATTCCTTTGCAATAAAAATGTTTCACTTTTTTAATTTTTTTAACAAACTTTTCCAAAAACCCATATAAAAAGGATACCCCGGTTTCCCAAGATATCCTAATGTGAATGATAATTTAAATTTAAAACTACTTCTCGGCGTCGTTGATAATTGTTGCCTGAGCACAAGCCAAACGGGCAATAGGAACTAAGAACGGCGAGCAAGATACATAGTTGAAACCAACCTTGTCAAGGAAGACAATAGTTGTCGGATCGGCTGAATGTTCACCGCAAATACCGACTTTCAAATCCGGTCTTACGGAACGTCCGCGTTGAATACCGATTTCTACCAATTCGCCGACACCTTCGGTATCCATTCTTTGGAATGGATCAAATTCCAAGATTTGACGATCATAGTAGTATTGTAAGAACTTACCGGCATCATCACGAGAGAAGCCAAAGCTCAATTGAGTCAAGTCGTTAGTACCGAAAGAGAAGAAAGTCGATTTTTCGGCAATTTCTCCGGCTACTAAGCAAGAGCGCGGTGTTTCCATACAAGTACCAATCTTATAGCTTACTTCAACGCCCTTTTCGGCAATAACCTTTTCCGCCGTTTCCTTCATGATATTGTAGATAAATTCAAATTCTTTTTTGATATTTACTAACGGTACCATGAGTTCAACATGAACATCATAACCGCATTCCTTCTTAACATTGATGGCTGCTTCGATAATAGCTTCAGTTTGCATAACGGCAATTTCCGGATAGGAGATATCCAAACGGCAGCCGCGGTGACCCATCATCGGATTTTGTTCATGCAAAGTTGAAACCTTATCTTGAATTACTTGAACATCAACACCCAAGTCATCAGCGATTTCTTGCTGGGTTTCTAAGGTCTTAGGTAAGAATTCGTGTAAAGGTGGATCTAAGTAACGGATAGTTACCGGTAATTCCTTAGTAACCTTGAAGATTTCTTCGAAATTTTCCCGGTGCAACGGTTTGACCTTTTCCAAAGCAACCTTTCTTTCTTCGGTCGTCTTAGCTAAGATCATTTCCCGAATAGCCCGAATACGTTTCTTTTCGAAGAACATATGCTCGGTTCTGACAAGACCGATACCGCCGGCACCGAATTCGATACCTTGTTTAGCATCGGCAGCCGTATCGCCGTTAATCATGACACCCATTCTTCTTCTTTCGTCGGCCCAAGTCATGAACTTCGCGAAGTTACCGGAAATTTGTGCCGGAACGGTCTTGATTTGACCATCATAGACATTACCGGTATCGCCATCAAGAGAAATCCAGTCACCTTCACGATAAGTCTTACCGCCTAAAACAAATTCTTCTTCACCATGGAAGACAATTTCGCCACAACCGGCAACACAGGTAGTACCCATACCCCTGGCAACAACGGCAGCATGAGAAGTCATACCACCACGAGCTGTCAAGATGCCTTCGGATACATGCATACCTTCGATATCTTCAGCTGAAGTTTCAAGACGGACCAAGATAACTTTCTTGCCATCTTTTGACCATGCCGAAGCCGTTTCTTGATTAAAGACAATTTGACCGGTAGCAGCACCCGGAGAAGCCGGTAAGCCCTTGGCAATCGGTGCAGCTGCCTTTAATTCATCAACATCAAAGGTCGGATGCAATAATGAAGAGAGTTGTTTTGGTTCAACCTGCATCAATGCTTCATCCTTACTGATCATGCCTTCTTCATACAAATCAACGGCAATCTTTAAAGCTGCTTGTGCGGTTCTTTTGCCGTTACGGGTTTGCAAGATATAAAGTTTTCTTCTTTCGATCGTATATTCAAGGTCCTGCATATTATGGAAACGATCTTCCAATTTCTTGCAGATAGCGACAAATTGTTCATAAACTTCCGGCATATCCTTTTCCAGTTCTTCGATATGCTTAGGTGTTCTGACACCGGCAACAACGTCTTCACCTTGGGCGTTCAACAAGTATTCACCATAAATCTTGTTTTCGCCAGTAGCCGGGTTACGGGTAAAGGCCACACCGGTTCCGCTTTCGTCACCCATGTTACCGAATACCATTTCTTGAACGTTTACAGCTGTACCCCAAGCCGAAGGAATATCATTCATTCGACGATAGTAAATAGCCCGATCATTCATCCAAGAACGGAATACCGCTTCAATGGCATTTAATAATTGTTCACGCGGTTCACTTGGGAAATCCTTATTCAAAGCTTCTTTGTAGATAGTCTTGAATTCGCTGACCAAACGTTTTAAATCATCAACATCCAATTCACTGTCTAATTTAACGCCCTTTTCTTCCTTAACTTTATCGATATGTTTTTCAAATTCACTCTTTGAAACACCCATAACGACATCGGAATACATTTGGACAAAACGCCGATAGCTATCATAAGCGAAACGTTCATTACCGGTTAATTTCGCCAAAGCTTCAGCAACCTCATCATTAATACCGAGGTTCAAAATCGTATCCATCATACCCGGCATACTTGCCCGAGCACCGGAACGTACGGATACCAATAGAGGGTTTTCCAAGTTACCAAATTTCTTGCCGGTCATTTCTTCCAGCTTGGTAACATATTCAAAAACCTGTTCCTTCAATTCATCCGAAATCTTTTCACCGCCATCAAAATAGGCATTGCAAGCTTCGGTTGTAATGGTAAAACCTTGCGGAACAGGGAGTCCCAGGTTGGTCATTTCGGCCAAGTTGGCACCTTTACCACCCAGGAGGTTACGCATTGAGCCGTTACCCTCAGAGAATAAATACACTAATTTGTTGCTCATAAGTCCTCCTTTAATCAACAAATTGACTAATATTATTCTAACACAGATATATTGATAAACAATAAATTACCATGTGAAATAATTGTGTATATTGCTTATTCAAACATGATTTCCCGCGGTTTTAAACGCATGATATAAATAAGCGAAAAAGATACTGCCAAAAAAAGAATCAATATTTCAATAAAAGCCAAATTGACAATATCGCCAATGCCCAAACCAATATTATAAGCATCGCTTATGCTTACATTCGATATCGGCGAAATAAACAAGGAAAGCAGGTTGGAAGTAATATTGTTTTCAAGCATCGAGGATGTGTCAATCATTTGCCCCGAGATATAAGCAGCAATAAGATGAGCCAATATTAAAGATATGCTAAAGGCGGCAATAATAATAAGCAAATATTCACCCAGCATTCGGATAATAATTCGAAGCTTGCTTTCACCCATAGCCATATAAATGGCAATTTCATTGCGGCGTAAATTCATTTCAAGAATTATCACAAGGCCCAGCAAAACAACCGAAGCAAAGACCGAGAAAACAAAAAGCATCTTAAATCCCCAAGAAAGAGAATCAATATCGCCGGCCAAAACCGTATAGCGGTCAGCCGTTGTTTCATAGGCATAATCTTTTCCTTCTTCATGATTAATATTTTCAATTTCCCTGACCGCCATATCCAGTTCATCCAAGGTATCAAGTTCAATAACACTTGGGAAAAAACCGACAAGCGGACTATAATATTCCTCATCTTTTTGAATCCCGAAAGCCTCATAACCATAGTCGGCAAAGAGCTCTTCAAGATCCTGTATCATCTTTAAGAAAAGTTTCTCCGGAATGATTACTCCATTATATATACCGTTTTGTATTTCGGCAGCATATTGCTTAGAGCCGTCAGTAAAACCGACAATCTCTAAATCATAGCTCTTATATAACGCCAAGCCTTCATTTTGCGGCAAGTAAAGCGAAATAGTTACATGATCGCCAACACCCAAAGGAACAAAACCATTGCCGTCATAATAACCGAATTCCGGATTAAAGATAACCCCGTCAACAATTTCGGTATTAAAGCCTTGGGCAATAACCGCCACATTAGCTCCATCAGCGATTTCTTCATCACTAAAGGTCCGCCCTTCCTTGATTTTTATCCAATCATAATGCAAGTCGCTAAAATCGGCATTTTGCGTTGATATGATATTATAGCCCATATGATAGTCAATCTGACCTTGCAGATATCTTTGCATCATTTCCAGACTGTTTTGGGCAAAGGTCAAATCATAGTTGCTTATAAAAATCCCAAGTTCATCATCAAAGACAGCGATCGGCAGGCTGTTGCTCATGACCATATTAATATCGGCATAAGAAAAATGACCATCAGCTATTAATTTTAAAAGATCGGCATAATAATCGCCTGTATAGTCAAGCATCTCTTCAACATTGGCGAAAGCGGCACTACCAGCATAGGAACGATCCATCATAACCTGGTCGCAAGCCCTTGACTTCAAAGCGATAAGCGCATCAACACTGCCCAAAACTTCTTTGCGGGTATTGTCGGCTGCCTTATCAATAATATATGCCGTACATAAATTCAAAGACAGAACCAAGGCTATAAAGAAAAATGAAAAGCTTTTAAACGGCTGATTAATAATCGCCTTTATAATTCCTTTAAACATTAACTTTTACCCCAGCAATAAATCTTTGGGCTTAATTCTGGCAATCAGCAGCATTACCATAGCCGATGAAATAATAATGACCCCATTATTCATCAAGAGTAAGGTCAAATATTCACCATTGCTTAAACGCAAGTCATAAGTGGCATATAAATTTTCCTGTTCATTCAATATTTCATAATCTTTATCGACAAAAGATATCTCAGCAATCCGTTTTTGTCTTTCTATATTAGTATTAATCATATTATGAGATATACTTTCCGTCATTTTGACCGATAAGGGTATCGATAAGGCAAAGGCCAAATTGGCAATCAATAGGAGTTCAAATAGAAATTCCCCGATGGTCAAAAGCTTACTTTGACCCATGGCAATTAAAATACCGAACTCTTTTTTACGCTTACGAGCCAAATAAAGAACGAAACTAAATAATAGGATAAAGGAAATGCCAATCATTGAATAAGCAATAAAGCTGAAAATCAGGCCGACATTTTCTATCGGCTTACGCAAACTGTCCGATATTCCCTCATTGGTTTCGATATCGGCATTAATATGGGTTTGGGTATTGATTAAACCCGAAAGTTCTTCCTTAAAATCCTGAATATCTATTTCGTTGCCCTTGATGATAATAGAGGGGTGCTTGAGCCCGAGGGCTTTTTGATTTTGCAAAGCTAAGGCAAAAATCTCTTCTTCCGGAATAATTACCTGGGCAAGATATTTAGGATAACGGTAAGTAGTATCCAATAAGCTGCGATTGGCACTGTCACCAAAAATACCGATTACCTGATAATCGATATCACCTAAATAAATAATGTCACCGACATTGATCATATTATCGCCGTTAGTGGCAAAATATTCATTCATAAGACAAAGCCTAGCACCACTTGTAAGCTCATCTTCGGCAAAGGTCCTTCCGTCTTTAATACTATAATCCTCATCAGTAAAAACAGCTGCATCATAAGAATAAATATTATTATCACTGCCCATGGGAGCAATATCATTAACTTCCAAGGCCAGCGAATAGACTTCCACAAACTCACTGTCATTCCCATATTCCGCTATAAAGTTCTTAACTTCAGCAACAAATTCATTGATCATTTTAAGATGATTTTCACTATCAAAACCTCCAGGCAAGATATTATTTTCATAACCTTCCAGTTCCGGACTTATAAAATTTAAGGATACTTCGATATTCTCTTCAATCCGCTTTAAAATATCATCATTGGCCATTCTGGAAGCATAGGCCAAGGTCATAAAAGCCGAAAGAATAAAAACCAAAAACCAAATAATAAATGTCTCTTTCTTACGGGCCCAAAGAGACCATAATATTCTTCTAATACGTTCCATCATAAACCAAACAATGTTTAAGCCGATCAATTCGCACTACCCGATCGGCAGCCCGGGCATTTTTCTCATTATGCGTAACCATAATAACCGTCTTGTGATATACCTTGGAAAGCTCCTTAAAGATGTTAATTATCGCTTCGGAATTATTGATATCCAGATTGCCGGTCGGCTCATCAGCGATAATCAAATCAACATCTACCGCTATTGCCCGGGCGATAGCGACCCGCTGCTGCTCACCCCCGGAAAGCTTTTCTACCTTGCGTTTAGCCCTGCTTCCGTCAATGCCAAAGCGTTCCAAAAAACCTAAAACCGTATTTTTGTCAATTTTCTTTTTGGCAATGCTCAAGGCCGTAGCCACATTGTCATAAGCATTCAAATAAGGTATGAGATTATAATTCTGGAAAATCATCGCTGCATATTTTTGACGATATCTGCTTAGTCCCAGCTTGACAATATCTTTGCCCTCATAAAGGATTCGCCCACTCTTAGGCTCATCAAGCCCGGCAATCAGCGACAAAAAGGTTGTCTTGCCGCTTCCAGATTCCCCGATAATGGCATAAAAAAGATCTTTTTCAAAACTAAAATCAACATTCTCCAAAATAATATTCTCTTTACCGCCATCCATATAGTAGTAAGAAAGATTTTCTACTTTCAAAATCTCATTCATTGACAAGTTCCTCCTTAGGTTTAAGTCTTAATATATAGAAAACATTGCCAAATACCGGTATAAGCAATATACTCATCTGTCAAAATGTCAAAATTAATATTTCTTTAAGATTCAAATTAATTTGATAACTCTCCGCAATATCCCCAACAGTGATATCTCTTTTTAACAAATTATGGATATTAGTTACCGTATTATTTTCCAGTAATGTATTAGTATCAATCATGCTTGCCGATATTTCCTTAGCTAAATAATGCGATGAAAATAAAGCCAATACAAAAGATAAGGCAGCAATTATTAGATATTCGCCAAGCAATTGCCAGGCAACCTTAAACTTACTTTCACCCATACATACTAGAATAGCCAATTCATTTTTACGCGTATTGATTTCCAAGGCAAAGATTAACGTCAATAAGATTAAAGCGACTACAATAGAAAAAATAAACATGGCCGTAAAACCGCTGCTTAAGGATTCAATATCCCCGGCCAACATCTTCGTACCTCCCTTTGTTCAATTATAAAATATGAAAAAGTTATTTGTAAACGATTCCATAATAATCATAATGAAAAAAGTAATATTGTCAGTGATTATGTTGAAAATCTTTTACTAACCTAATCTTGGAAAGGAATGCATCCTTTCTATTTCCATTTTCGATGTTATTATTTTTTTCACAAGTTAATGTGCAATTGACAAAAGCTAAAAAACCTTTAAAATTGCTTAAAAATGTTGATTATTTCATGTTTTTTCAGCTGATTTTTCAATTGTGCAATTGCTTTTTAGAATTTCTTTGAAATTGTACTAAACGCCGATAATCCATAATATGGGAAAGAAAGACTTCGCAAATTAATGAAAGATCTAAGAAAGCAATGAAACGAATAAGAAAAACAGTGAAACTTTGGACGCTCAAAAACTCAAAACTGTAGGCAATAAACAAGGTACTTAAGCTAATCGTCAAAAAACGTAAATAATGGATTTTTGCAGCTGTAATGAATAGATATAAAAAAGTCATTACCAGTAAGATACAAGCCAGACGTTGTTGACTCACAAGGCTCAAAATAAAGGTAGCGGCAAAGCTTAAAAACGAAAAGATAATCTTAGACATACTTACTTCCTCCCTTTTACATCCTTATCGTAAAAGAAATGGCTTAAAGTACTGTCCAAATTTTTGGACATTTAATATAATTTAATCATGAATAAAGAACGTCTCATTGCCTTACTGATGATACTTATCAAATATGCCGACTCTAAACATCCCTTAAGCAGCGAAAAGCTTATTGATATTTTATATAATGAATATCAAATTCCCGACTGCAATCGTAAAACCATCTATGACGATATCGCCGTATTGGATAAAATGGGTTTTGCCATTATCCGAAATAAGTATGGCTATTGCCTTAAAGAAGAATTTTTATCACTTGCTGAACTTAAAATTTTAATTGATGCCCTAAACAGTTTAAAAAATATTTCTACTTTCGATCTTTCAGACATAAAAAAGAAATTATTTAAGACAATAAGTCTTGAAAGCCAAAGGAATTTAAAAGTCTTTGACGATCCTTTAATTGTTCATGATCAAGATAATCATTTTATGAATAATACAGAACTTGCTATAAGGGCCATATCGCAAAATAAATTACTTATAATGACCAGCAAAAGGAAGAAAGATTATATTAAACCGTATTATCTTTATCGAATGAATGATTATTATTATCTTTTTTATACCTATCTTACTAATGATCATCTTTTTCGGATTCGTTTTGACCGCATTAAGGAACTTATTATAAGCGATGATGATTTTATACCTTCTTTAAGTAAGGATGATATCTTGGCCAATATTGCTGCCAGTACCCAAATGTTTTATGGCACTAAGGCCGTTAAGGTTGAATTAATGATTATCGATGAAGGAAATAATATTTATGAACGCCTCCAGGATGATTTTAGTAATGTCATTATCAACCAAAAGAAAAAAAGAGCTTACTTAAAAGCCAGTGTCAACGATGTTTTCTTGGCTAAGCTTTGTGCTTATAAAAACCAAATAAAAATCCTGACTGAGGAAGTAGCTCTTGCTTATAAAGATTATCTTGGCCAAATAATAAATGTTTATCGACCGGAAAAATAAGGCTTATTATAGTCTATACCCAAAACTTCCATCATTTCGGAAACTGTAACTAATTGATAACCTTTATCGACATAATAAGGAATGATATCTTTTACAGCTTGGGCTGTCGAATCATAGATATCATGGAAAAGAACGATATCATTTTCATCAACTTGACTATAGACCTGTTCTTTAATAGCGTCGGGATTGCGACTCTTCCAGTCTTCGCTGTCGACATTCCAAAGAATTGCCGGATATGGACTGATATTGTCAACATTGCTGTCATGAGCGCCATAAGGCGGACGATAAAGACGCATTTCATAACCAAAACCATTCTTTAGATCATTGGCCGGGATCATAATTTCTTCCAATGCTGCCTCACTTGAAAGATTAGTTAAATTAAGATGGGACTGGGTATGTGAACCATATTCGTTTCCCTGCTCCACCAAAGTTTTAATAAAAGGAATTTCCTCATCCGGCCTTAGTCTTTCGCCCAAACAAAAGAAAGTAGCTACACCGTCATAATAAGCTAAGGTCGCAGCGATTTTCGTCGTTACCGGAATATAAGGCCCATCATCAAAAGTCAATGCCAGCATCGGCCGGTCAGGATCGATATAACGCGGTTTTTTATATAGCTCATTTTCATAACCTAAATTAATACCGATCTCGCTTTGGACATATTTTAAAGGAAGATGAATATCATAATCAAAATCAGTTAATTCAACCTTTAAATATTCACCATCAATCGAGTATCGGGCATTAGTAATATCTAAATTATTCACATAGGTCTTTTCCATAAAGGCCACGGTAAAAGCTTCATCATTACCGCTTTTTTTAGCTTCATAACGTAAATAATCGGAGATCATCTTTTTGACATTATCATTAATATCGGCACTATCAATACTTAAAAGCTTATTGTCTTTATCAAGAAAATATTTTTCTCCCAGGCCGTAATCTACCATATAATAATCCCCATAAGGTTTTAAGACATAGTCATATATGGCATTGTCTTGGGTATTATTCATACATATTGTCTTGGCCACATCTTCGGCATAACTATTGCCTGCAGGATAAAAGACTAAACAATTTTTATTATTAAATTTTTCGGCATTTTCATGAATACTTTTAACACCGATAAAATGGATGTTGAAATTTAGAAAAAAATAAATACCGGCTCCGCCAATAAGCAGCAACAATATTAATAAGACCGGCAACAGTCCCTTACGCAATCTTCTTTTTTTCTTATGCATAAAAACTCCAATTCCCAATTATTCTAATATAGAAAGCTATATTTGTAAAATCAACATGTAGTATAATAGTTAGGTAAATGCAAACAAAGGAGATAAGCATGTATTATTTTAATAACGACTACAGCGAAGGTGCTCATAAAAAAATCTTAGAAGCTTTAATTAAAACCAATTTTGAACAATGCCCGGGTTATGGACTTGATGAACATTGTCAAAAAGCTGCCGAACTTTTGAAAGAAAAGATGGGCCGCAATGATGTCGATGTCCATTTTGTAAGCGGAGGCACCCAAGCCAACAAGCTTTGTCTGGCTGCTTTTTTAAGACCGCATGAAGCCATTATCTGTCCTGACAGCGGTCATATCAATGTCCATGAAACAGGAGCCGTTGAAGCTTCAGGCCATAAAATCATTGCTGTGCGCGGTAAAGACGGTAAAATATTGCCGGAAGAAATCTTAAATGTTTTGGCTGTTCATCATGATGAACATATGGTTAAACCTAAGGCTGTCTTTGTTACCGACGCTACGGAAATCGGTACTATCTATACTTTAGATGAACTGAAGGTCATTTCCAAGGTATGTCATGAAAACGATCTCTATCTTTATCTTGACGGTGCCCGCTTGGCCAATGCCTTAACCGCTGAGGGCAATGATGTAAGTTTGGCGGATTTAGCTAACCTAACCGATGCCTTCTATTTAGGCGGAACCAAAAACGGTCTTTTGTTTGGCGAAGCTATCGTTATTGTTAATCCAAGCTTAAAAGCCGATTTCCGCTATATCACCAAACAAAACGGTGCCATGCTGGCAAAGGGAAGAATCTTGGGTGTCCAATTTACTGCTTCCTTAAGCGATGATCTTTATCTGGAAACAGCTAAGCATGCCAATATGCAGGCCCAAAAAATTCAAAGCGCCCTTGAAGAATTAGCTGTTCCTTTATTTATCAAAACCCCAACCAACCAAATTTTTCCGATTATCGAAAATGACAAATTGACGCTTCTGCATGAATCCTTTGTCTTCAGTGACTGGGAAAAGATCGATGCCGAACATACAGCTGTACGTTTTGTCTGCTCCTGGGCAACTAAAAATGAAGATGTTGAGGCCTTAATCGCTACATTGCGTAAGCTTTATGCGCATCAATAAATATATTGCCGAAACCGGTCTTTGTTCAAGACGGGAAGCCGAAAACTATATTAATGAAAAGCGGGTATGCATTAATGGTGAACCCGCCTTTTTGTATTCCGATGTCCAAGAGAATGATATTGTTACTTTAGATGGAAAAATCATCAAAAGAAAAATAGAAAAAATCTATATTATCTTCAATAAACCTAAGGGTATAACTGTCACTACCGAAAGACATATCCTAGGAAATATCATTGACTATATCCATTATCCTGAGCGTATCTTCCCAATCGGCCGTTTGGATAAAGACAGTCGCGGATTGATTGTTTTGACCAATGACGGCGATGTCATCAATAAGGCTTTGCGCTCGGAAAACAATCATTCCAAAGAATATGTCGTGACCGTAAATAAGGCGATAAGTCCCGCTTTTTTAAGACAAATGGCTGCCGGAGTAACTATCTTTAATCCCGTATCCGGCCAAAAAGTTAAAACTAAAAAGTGTCAAATCCAAAAAATCGATGAAAAAACATTCAAGATTGTCTTGACCCAAGGTTATAATCGGCAAATCCGCCGCATGTGTCAGGCCTTGGGCTATGAAGTAAAAGATCTTTGCCGTATCCGTTTTATGAACCTTGAGGATTTTAAGCTCCCGGAAGGCCAATGGCGACTATTTACCGAAGAAGAAAAAAAGACTTTTCTCAATTCCTTAAAATAAAAGTCTTCTTTTCATCACAATATGAGGAATCCCATCTTCCAAAAAGATCTCACCCACAGTTTCAAAGCCCAACTTTTCATAAAAACCCAAAGCCTGAACCTGGGCTTCAATATAAACTTCATCAACTTTTAAGATATTGCGACAATAATCAAGAGCCAGATTAACAATCTTGCGTCCATAACCCCTTTTTCTTTTTTTGGTAACAATTCTTCCCAAACGTAATCTGGAATCTTCCGAAGATGCCAATATAATCCGAAGATAAGCCATAATTTCATTATTATCCATGATAAAAAGATGAAGGGCTTTAAGATCCTTATCATCTACTTCTTGATAAGGACAATGTTGCTCCACCACAAATACGGCAACCCGCAAATGATAAATGGCATACAATTCTTCATTAGTCAATTCTTTAAAACTTTTAAGTCTTACTTCTTCCATGCCTGTCATTATATCACTTATATCAAAATAAACAGACTTTCTTTTTTCCTTAAAATGTGCTAACCTACTAATGCGCTCCTGTGACGAAATTGGTAAACGTAGCGGTCTCAGACGCCGTGGCCTTTGGCTTGTGAGTTCAAGTCTCATCGGGAGCACCATTTTATTGTTTAAAAAAAGTCCGATTAAAGCATATTGCCTACATCGGACTTTTTTATGTTTCGTTATTAATCTAAGTTATAAAGTTTACGATATTTAGTTTTTAAATAATCGATATAATATTGCGGATTGAATTTTTCCCCGCTGGTTTTTTCAAGAAGCTCCTGCAAAGGATAGAGAGCTCCATAATGTTGGATATGCTTACCTAAATAGTCGGTAATCTTACTTATATGACTGTCAATACTATCATCAATATCGATATCTTCAGCCATTTTATGGACAATCTGAGCAGCTACGGCACTGCCTAAGGCATAAGTCGGAAAATAGCCAAAGTCGCCTTGCGACCAATGGATATCCTGTAATATTCCTCTGGCGTCATCAGGAACCTCAATGCCTAAATATTCCTTATAATAAGCATTCCATGCCTTATTCAAATCCTTGGTATCCAATTCGCCGTTAAATAGCCGCTTTTCAATTTCATAACGAATCAAAATATGTAAAGGATAGGTCAATTCATCAGCATCCGTACGAATTAATGAAGGCTTGGCAACATTTACCGCAGCCCAAAAAGCTTCAAGACTCACATCGCCCAAATTTTCCGGAAAGATTTTAACGAGTTCCGGATAAAAAGAGGCGATAAATTTCTTCCTTCGGCCGATATAATTTTCCAAAAGCCGGCTTTGTGATTCATGCATGCCGCTTGATACATTTTTTAAAACGGTACCGGCATAATCCTTATCGATCTGATGTTCATAATAGGCATGACCAACCTCATGAACCAAAGAATAGATGGCGGCGGCAATATTATGTTCATCATAAGCATTGGTTACCCGCACATCATCTTGAGAAAAACCGCAAGTAAAAGGATGCATCGATTCACCCATATAGCCCCAAGAGGCATCAAAACCCAAAACATCTTTAATTTTTTCCATCAACAAAAGTTGTTTTTGACGTGGATAATAAAGATATAAGAAAGAATCATCAATCGCCTTGGCTTTTTGAACATCATGTAAAAGCGGGACGATTTCTTTTTTTAAAAGTTCGAAAAACTGATCATAATCCGCCATCGTCATGCCTTCTTCATAATCATCAAGAAGGACATCATAAGGAGCGATTTGCGGATTGCGATAAGCGGCAAAACGTTTTTGATAAGCGATTAAATCAGCAAGATATGGAGCAAAGAGTGAATAGTCAGCTCTTTTTTTCGCTTCTTGCCAAACAGCTGAAGATTTTAAGGTAAGGGCAGTATATTCTTCAAATTCCTTTTGCGGAATTTTGGACATATCTTCAAAATTCTTTATAAGCAAAGAAACCTTGCGCTTATTTACCTCATCTAAATCATCATCCTTCAATTCTTTAAGCAACTTCCCCACTTCCGGATCGGTGGCAATCTTATGCCTTTCTCCAGCCATAAAAGCCAAACGAGCATAACGATAGTCCTGGCCATTTTTAGGGGCAATGGTCTCATCATCGAAATAGCAGGTATTTAGGGTCAGACCATAAGCACTATATTTAAATTCCCAATTCTTTAAAAGCTCTAATTTATCTTTATTCATATACAAATTTCTTCTCCTTTCTCTCCATTATAAACCCGATATCCTTTATTTCTTAAAGATAAAACTATATTAAAATATGGTTGACTTAAAGTATCCTTTAACATTTATAACTTAGACAGAAGAGAGAAATATGTCTTATACGATAAAGGAAGTCGCCGAAATGATGGGGGTAAAACCTTCAACCTTGCGCTACTATGATGGCGAAGGACTTTTACCCAATATTAAAAGAGTAAACGGTATCCGAATATTTGATGATAAAGATTTTAAATGGCTGCGCATTTTAAATTGTCTTAAGAAAACCAATATGCCATCAAAAAAGATTAAGGAATATGTGGAATTGGCAAAGCTGGGTGATGAAACTTTAAATGATCGTCTTTCACTCATCACCGAACAAAAAGGCAAAATCCTCAATGATATCAAAAATTATCATTATTTCCTTAAAGAAATCGAATATAAGGAATGGTATTTAAAAGAAGCCCTGCGTTTAGGTGATGAAAAAGCCCTCTTAGATTCTTTGCCGGACAAGGCCGGTTTTGAACTTGACAAGATTCCTGAAACTAAGACAAAAGTGCAAAATGGAAAATATTAAGCAAGAATTATTAAAAGATATCTAAATCAAAAAAACAGATCTTCACTTAAGTGATGAATGGGATAAGGTATTCCCCCGAAGTCCGGATGTGCGCCATCACAAGGTTAGTTTTGTCAATCACTTTGGCATAACCTTGGCTGCCGACCAATATGAACCCTTAAATGCCCAAGGCAAACTAAAAGCATTGGCGGTATGTGGACCATACAGTGCCGTCTTAATAATCCATGGAGAAAAGGCCCACTCTTTATATTTCGGTAAAGATGCCTATGCTAAATTAAAGGGTGACAATAAAGAAATGATGATTATTCCGGGAGCTTCACATACCGATTTATATGACAACATGGAAATAATACCATGGGACAAGATGAAATCTTTCTTTAATCAATACCTAAAATAAAGCAAAAAGCCTTGAGAGGCTTTTTTAAATTATTCTTCAAGCATTTTCTTCGCTTGCAGTAAAATCGGAACTTCCCGCTTGGCAATCAACTTCCCGAGTTTAGATATTGATCGAATTCTGTATTCCTTAATTGCTTCTGCATAAAAAAGCTTCAGAATACTAAGATGAAAAGACCTTTCCTCGGCAAGAGTTAAATGTCTTTCCTTAAAAGACTTGGCCCGACAAAGAAAGTAATTATTGATATTATGCCGATGAATCAAATTATAATAATCACTTACAATCCCTATTTTGCCTAAGATATCTACTTCTGCACCAAGTTCTTCCCTAAGCTCCCTTCTTAAAGCGGATGGCAAATCTTCATCCTTTTCAACGCCGCCACCGGAAGTTTCAATCAATGTAGCCTTGCCAAAATCATCATCTCTTTCTACTCTCACAAAATAAAACATGCCCTCATCATCAAATACAACAGCACGCACAATATTTCTGACATTATCGATATATTCTAAGGGCCACTCCTCATCTTTTAATTCAATATATATTTCATCAATCATCATTTATCACCATACCTGTAATTAATTTTATAAAGAATCGAATATCTTTTTTCACATTTTTTCCGGTCATTCTATATCTTTAGATGCCTTAAGTAATTTATCGGCATATTCATTACCGGTAAAATAAGCACGCCAAATATCATCAATATTTTTAAAACTATTTTTAAAAATATCAAAATCAACAGGTTTATCACTGGCAATCAGTTCTTTTAAAACCGCCGTCATTTCCGCCTCACCGACTCTTTCTTCGATTGCCAATAAAGCCAATGCTCCAAAAGAATAACTGAGGTCACCACTTCCCTTAATTCCATATTCCAAAATAGGCAAAGGACTATAAGCATAATCATTAATATATGTTTTATAAGTCATAATATATTCATTCTTACTTTCTTCAGCCCTTTTGATCTGCATTTTATCCAATACTTTTAAAGTTAAAAATTGGCTTATGGCCTCATCAAAGAAACGGACATTTTGAACTTCGGGATTACATTTGGGGTTCCAATGAAGATGGGTCAATTCATGAATTAAATAATGGGGATCTTTTAATGAATCTTCGGTTATAAAAAGAAAAGTATGACCATTATTCATCACAAAACTGCCATAACCCTCAGGCATAATATAAATATACAAATCTTTTAAAGCGATATCCTGATAGGCTTTTAAAAGTTCGTTGGCCTTTTTAATAAGATCGATTGCCTTATTTATGATATTTAAAGAAAGCTGCAGGTGATAGATTTTGCCAAAAAAGGCCAGACTTTCATCGTAGTCCCCAACAATAAAAACGGGATTAAAACCATAGTAAGCTCCATCTTTAAGTTTTAAATCGGATAGGACTTTGCGATTATCATTTATTTGAACTTCTACTTTAAATAAATCTTCTTCTTGCGGATAAAGATAATGGCTTAAAAACGCCTTTGAATCCATTTCATATTCCAAAGGATAATAAAGTGTTTCATTTCTTAATATATAAAAATCATCATCAGTCTTTTCTTTAACATAAGGATAAAGTCCGCTTTTACCATCTAAGATACCTTCATACTCCAAATAAATTTCGCCCTTACCACCAACATTAATAGTTTGCCATAAAGCACTTTTATTTATTCTATAAGGAATTTCTTGCCCATCCAGCAATAATTTATGAATCTTAAAATCTTTATTCAAATAGATAATATCATTATTCAATTTAGCCTTATATACAGCCTTTATTTTATTGCTTAAATCAAGATATAAATACTTCATGCCCCCATTATATCAAAAGTAACAATTAAGCAAAAAGCTTTATTTTAGCCTTTGAATCTTATCCTTTTCAAACATGACTGTTTCAAGATTAAAAAAATCTCCTATACAAAAATAAAGCCGAAGTTTCCCCTCTGTCATCAACAGCTAAACCGCTTATCACCTTTGAAGATATAGCGAATAAAGCATATCTTTTAAATGATATAATGAATTCATGATATACAACGCCATTAACTAAAAAAGCTATTAAATTGGCTTATGAAGCTCATAAAGATCAATATGACAAATCCGGACTTCCTTATATCACGCATCCTTTACATCTGGCAGAGTATATGGATGATGAATATACAACCGTTACCGCTTTACTTCATGATGTAGTGGAAGATACCGATATAACTTTAGATGATCTGGCAAAAGAATTTCCTGAGTAAGTAATCGAAGCCATAAAGCTTTTAACTCATCAAAAAGACATCCCTTATATGGATTATGTCGTTAAGATTAAGACGAATGACATCGCTAAAACAGTTAAGATTGCCGATTTGGAACACAATAGCAATCTAACAAGATTAAATCATATTACCGATAAAGATCTTGATAGAATCATTAAATATCAAAAGGCCCTCAAGTTATTAAATGATTAATTGGGCCTTGTAAATTCAGAATCAAGAAGATTGCCTAATATTTTTGATTGCTTACTATATGCTGCTAAATTAACCTATAACCATTACAAACAAAGACAAAGAACAAAATTAAGTTTTAAAACTGTGAAAAGTGAGATTAAAATTCAACTTGTTCTATGATAAATTCCCTTTGGTTAAATCTCAAATAAAGAAAAACCGAAAACCTTGATAAATAAAGGCTTTCGGTAATGCTCGATGGCGTCCATAAGAGGATTTGAACCTCCGGCACCGCGCTTAGGAGTATGGCGTTCGGCTTCGCGCAATGTTTGCCTGATGACTTCCAATGATTTCTCGTTGTAAATAGCCTCACCCGGCACCTGGTCAAACTGCCTAAAAATCCGCAGAATGCCGCCTCATAGTGGGGTATCCGCAAGGTCAAATTAGCAAATTATTAGCAGGAAACCGGTGCGGAAGGCCTTATACCATCGGCATTTCACATTTGCTGTTTTAAAAAATGCCGGTACGTTTTGGAGGTCATGCAGAACAGAACCTATACAGTGGACGACATAGCCGCTATTCTGGGAATTGGAAAGGCTTCGGCCTACAAGCTGGCAAAGTCAGGAGCATTTAAGATCATCCGCATTGGCAATATGATCCGCATTTCCAGAAAGTCCTTTGAAGATTGGCTTGGGATGGAAGAAGCCGCAGAAGAAATAGAATAAGCATTGGAGCTAAGCAGCCGCAGGTTTTTCGCCTGCGGCTGTTCTGTGTTCAGAAATTATTTTCCCAATAAATCACTGTGACTGCCGGTCCTGGCTAAGGTCAGAACCAATACATCATCTTCAATACGGTAAATCAGCAGCCAATCCGGGAGGATATGACATTCCCGATGTCCTACCCAGTTTCCGGTCAGCGCATGATCCCTGTTTTTCTCAGGAAGTTTCTCTCCCATAGCCAGAGCAGCGATGATATCCTTTAGCAGATCGATTTTCAGTCCGCGCTTGACCGCCAGTTTGTAGTCCTTTTTAAACTGTGTAGTGAGCTTGACAATCTACTTTGTTTCTGTCATTTTTCAAGGTCGGCAAACAGCTCATCAAGATTGGTATAGCCTTTCACGGATGGGTCTTTTGCAATCCTTTCTGCTTCCAACATGGCGGCAATCGTCTCCTTATTGGGCTGATTCAGAGAAATGTCAAAGGGTATCCTGCCCTCCCGAAGCGACTGACGGACAAAGATATTGAATGCAGTAGAGATATTCATACCCAGTTCGTTAAACAACGCATCGGCCTGTGCTTTAAGGCCAGAGTCCATACGGATACTGATATTCGTAGTAGAGCCAGCCATACTATCATCTCCCTTCATGCTTGTACTTATATTATATTCTACTTGCACGAAGAAAACAATACATAGCACGAATATTTAACAATTTATTTCCCGCTCATATTGGAGTGGAAGAAAGGAACCGAATAAATGCAACTGAACGAAGTGAAAATGAGGATGGCGTACCAGATCGAGAGTACAGACCCGAACGCTGTCCTGAATGAAATTTACATGACCTGGCGCTTGTCAAGGAACCAGGCTGCCAGGGATACGGCGGGAAGCCTCATGGTGAGGCTGCGTTCCCTGCCAAACAAGGAATTCATGGATTTGATCCGGGAGGTCCAGGCAAATTACCGTCTGCCGGGAAAGCCCCAGACCATCAGGGAAATGCTGGCGGAGGCTAGGCAGAAGTCTGGAGTGCATAAGCGGAGGAACAGGGTTATGTGGTTCGGGAGCGTGTTCGTAACGCCAACGGGCAGCTGGGAGCGATTGAGCACACCATCTAGAACATCACAACCTGAACGGGAAAATCCAGTTCAGTCAAATCCTGTCTTGGAGAACCCTGCACAGGAAAAACTGAACAGGGAAATCACACATAATTAAATACGAAAGAATCAAGTGACTATGGATCAATAACAGATTTATCAAATACGGAGATATCAAATCCTATCCAATCCAATCATTGAAAAGATGGATGATATGATAACGATCTTTAATCGGTCGAATAGTATGGCCTTTGATAAAGATTACTTATATTTATCGATGTAAATAAAAATCCTAAATATAGAAACTTGGAACGGTCGTGTACCAAGCACGTCACACACAGCTGTCTTTAAGATAGCAGTGCAGGACTGATGAAGGGAATCATTTTAATCTATAATAGCAAATGTTCTTCCCTGCACCTTCTCGTTTCAATTCTCCCGCGGCCACCAATTTGCGCAACGCTCCCTCAATGGAGCTGATACTGAGTGAAGGGCAGAGTTCCCGGATGTCCTGCTTCGTAAACCGACCAATCTTCTCCATGGTAGCCCGGCGCACAGTCTCCAATGCAGGGAATTTAGGTTCCACCAGAGCAAAGCGGTCTTCAAAGTCTTTGTAAGCAGAAAGAATGGTTCCCAGCAGATACTTGATAAACGGAACCACATCTTCAGTGCCTTCGTGCCACCCGATCTGTGCTTGACTCAGGACATCATAATAGAGATCCTTGTTTTTTGCGATCTTAGCCTCCAGTGAAATATATTTGCCTACATAAAACCCGTTGCGGTATAGCAATAGCGTGGTCAGCAGGCGGCTCATTCTGCCGTTTCCGTAATTAAAGGGGTGAATGCAGAGAAAGTCATGGATAAACACGGGAATGACAATCAGCGGCTCCACTTCCATATTCCCAATGACCCGCTTGTATTCCTCGCAGATCCTGTCTAGTGCCTCCGGCGTTTCATGGGGAGCCATTGGCGTGAACAAGGTCTCCACATGACCGTCGGGATAAGTGGCGCTGATGTAGTTCTGCACGCTTTTGGTCCTACCCGCCATGGGATTGTTCATGTGGCTATAGAGGATCTTATGGAGCTGCAAAATGTAGTTCTGGGCGATGGGAATGACATCGGAGTTTTCATGGATAATATTCAGCACATCTCGGTAACCAGCGATTTCCTGCTCGTCCCGGTTTCTTGGCGTCGTTTTCTCCTCAACCAGCTGCCGGATGCGGGTGTTTGTAGTCACGATGCCCTCAATGGCATTGGATGCTTCGGTACTCTGTACCTTTGCAATCTCTACCAGTTTTTCCAATTTCTCCGGTCGCTGTTTCAGGTACAATTCCTGCTTTCCGGCTTCTTTATAGATTGCCGCAACCAGACCCAAGATCTCCGAATCCCACTTCTGTTCCCGGATCGCGGAATAATTGAATATACGCATGCCTTTAAGCCCTCCTTTATTCCCTTAAATCTTAGCATAAAATAAGGGGAAGTTTAACTATTTGAAAAAACTTTCCCTTAATATTATGCAGAATTTAAGGGATTGTATATGCCTATAAGGGCAAATCAACCGTATTTCTATCATGGATTTGCACCTGTGCCTTTATCGACTTTTGCTGGAGAACCATCACAAAACGTTGGTAAAAGCTGTGTAAAAAGTTATGTTGCAATCCTGTTTGAAGGATCAGTCATCCTTTTAGCTTGTATTATCTTTTCGGTCTTTGTCGCGTCGCCTCCAGTCATAAATACGGAAGCTACTGTCGTTACGCAAGTTTGGACATATATCGGTGAACTTGTGTTTAATATGTTAGTGTTGATTGGTCTGTTAAGATGTCCGATTGAATCGTTAGAGAAATGATAGGGTTATAGTTTAAACAGATCTGCTTTTATAATCATAAAAATCACCTTGTTAAAATCATCTTATTGACTAAAAGTGGTAAAGATACCAAAAATAGTCAATATAATTGTTGATTTCATACTCAATAGTGTTCATAATATAGAAAAGAGTTGTTATATTGATCAAAAGTGGTAAATATGACAAAAATAATCAGTGAGATAAACTTTATGAATATAGCTAGAGATAAATATTTAAAGGACTTGATCAATCGCATGAATAATGGAATGATCAAGGTCGTGACCGGAATTAGAAGATCAGGGAAATCATACTTGTTGTTTAAACTATTTTATGAGTATCTTTTAAGTCAAGGCGTTTTGGATTCCCATATTATCAAGATCGAATTAGATCAAAGAAAGAATCGGATATATCGAGATCCTGATGTGATCCTTGATCATATCGAATCTCTTATTAAAGACGATAAACAATACTATATTCTTTTAGATGAAGTTCAAATGCTTGATGACTTTGAAGAAGTCCTCAATTCTTTATTGCATATCCCTAATGCCGACATCTATGTAACTGGTTCTAATTCTAAGTTCTTGTCAAAAGATGTGATTACGCAGTTTAGAGGCAGGGGTGATGAGATCCGTGTTTTCCCACTAACTTTCAAAGAATTCATACAAGTATATGACGGCGATATATATCACGGCTTTGCCGACTATATCGTTTATGGCGGGTTGCCTCTTGTTTTAACTATGAAAACTGAAACTCAAAAAGTAAATTATCTTACTAATTTATTTAATGAAACTTACTTGAAAGATATCATCGAGCGCCACCACATCGAAAAGACCCAAGAACTAGAGGATCTGATCAACGTATTAGCTTCGGCTGTTGGTTCTTTGACCAATCCACCTAAGATCCAGACCACTTTCAAAAGCTTAATCTCTTCATCGATCAGCATAAATACTATCAGGCAATATATTGAATATTTAGAAGATGCCTTTATTATCTCTAAAGCCCAGCGTTATAACGTTAAAGGCCGAAAATATATTGGAACGCCTTTAAAATATTATTTTGAAGATGTTGGACTCAGAAATGCCAGACTTGGCTTTAGACAAGTGGAAGAAACACATCTTATGGAAAATATCATTTATAACGAATTAAGATATCGTGGATATATTGTTGATGTAGGGGCAGTTGAAAAAAGAGAAGCCGATGAAGATGGAAAACAAATTAGAAAAACACTGGAGATAGACTTTATTGCTAATTTAGGAAGTCAAAGATACTATATTCAATCTGCTTTCAGCATGCCAACGCCCGAAAAACAAGCCCAAGAAAAAGCTTCACTTATAAATGTAGGCGATTCATTCAAAAAAATAATCATCGTTAAAGATATTGTGAACGTCACAAGAGATGAAAACGGAATTGTCACGATGAATATTTATGACTTTCTTTTAAATGAGGATAGTTTAAATTTATAAGTTTAACTCATTTTTTAAAAACAGGTTAATACCTTTTATGCCGGCAATCTATACCGGCTTTTGTTTCAAGGTAAAAAGGAAAAATGGAAGTAAAGATCAATCGAGAGATTCGAAGCTATACCGAATGAATGTTTTTTGGATTGTCGCTAAGACAGTTTATTTTTTTCGCTTTGCGCCTGTCTTATTGCCGTTATCTTATATTTCGTACTAAAGCGCTATTTAGATTTAGAAACCTTGTATTGGTTCTGCGTTATAGGAGTTGCCCCGTTTGCAGCGTATGAGAATAAGATTGTAGCTAATAATCTAGGTTATTAAAGTATGGTAAAATCATACAAAGGTATTGCTTGTCTAAATTACGAAAAAAGGTGTTAAAATGGGACAGAATCCATTTTCTAAAAAAGGCAATTTTGATGATATAAATCAAACTCTTAACAAAGGTTTATCAAGTTTAAAGGGATGGTCTAAAGCTACAGTAGAATCAATAAGTCCTCTAATTCAAAGACTTAAATCTTCAAATCAGAGGATCTGTTTTCTAATATGCAATTGTCTTGCATTTAAACATTTTGATTAAAATATCATCAACCGCATCGGTATATCTTCCTTGCCTGATTAGATTGTTCTTTAAATCGATCAAACAATGGAAGATTAGATCGTATTCATTCTTATTCAGGTTCAAGTGATATTTCTTGTTGGAAAACATCTTCACCACTCCTTTACACTTTCATTATAGTCAATAGGTAAAAGAGCGAGAAATGTGCGATGGGTATGTAT
>CALUZH010000023.1 GCA_944325255.1 uncultured Erysipelotrichaceae bacterium | reverse complement strand
TGGAACATCTGAAACTCATTCAGTTTTGAAAGATCTGTAATCAGGCCCTGTTCATTCAATGCGCTGGCTGGCATTTTGATGTCCTGATTTTGAGTTAACGCTGCTGTTCGTTGTGCTAGAGAACTATAGACCGGTGTACAATTGTCTGCTGATAAACCCTCCATACCTAGGGATGGCATCACACGGCTGGAAATTGATGATGGGTAAGTAGTCATCACCACCATTGCAGCCATTTCTGTCGCGGAGGCAGCGGTATTTGCTCCAACAGTTCCGACTGAACCATTGCCTCCCCCACCATAGCTTGTCATACCACTGCCACCATCTGAACTTGATGCTTGATTAGATTCTGAAGTACTATCCTGCTGCATTTCAGCTGGCATTGCTGCGTTAATTTTTTCCATAGCCGCAGCAGCTGCATCTTGCGCTGCTGCATCAACAACATCCACCTCTTGATTTTCTTCGGTTTGGCCTTCTGCTGACTCTGAACTTTCTGTATCTTCTTCCTCTTCCATAATGGTAATAATGCCACCATTACGACAGTACAACACACTATCTTTTGTTAGCACTGGAGCGCCATCTAGAATATGCTCTTCATCTCCCATCTGCCATACCTGCGGCGTATCAGGCTCGCATTTGCAGCTGATAAGCCCGATATCAGACATAAGATCCACCGCATTTTTCCCAGAAACTGCTTTTACAAGTTGATTTATGGGACTGCCTCCTAACACAGCATTTAAAATCCCCTTTTGCATTTGCAATTTAGGATTGGTGTCAGAAGTGCAATTTCCAAAGCCTATTACTGTATCTGTTGTATGGTCATTAGTATTTAATACAGGTTGCTGATCAGGTCCTGTTACAACACCATGATCTACAACGATATTTAAGTACTGTCCTTTAGGTGCGGTACCACAATTACATTGTGCTTTCATGCCTCTTGTAACGTAAATTGGGCCCTCTCCCATTTCACTCACACCGATCCCCTCCTATTCCACCAGTATCATTCTACGGCCAGATTTTTTCTGAGGTGCTATCTGTTCTTTTTCTTCCTTCAACTGCTCAAGTCGAGCCAACAGCCCTTGAAACAAAGCTTTATTATCAATTTCCTGCTCTAATTTCACACATGAAAAACGTGCAAGATAGTGCTGGATCATTTGTCTTGAAACTGCAAATTGTCCATTTAACCATTGTAGGCAGATTGATGCATCCAAATCTGGGATTTTTTCAATGGCAAGCGCCTCTTTGGCATATGCTCGGGTAATATCTGGGGATAGACTCGTTCCTCCAGGGGCAGACCAACTTTCATAAATGGTATTCAATGTATCATATAAAGTTTCCCGATCTCGGAAATCTGTATAGGCACACCGTAAATAGGCTCCTGGCTGAAGCCGGAAACGACACAACTCCAATTCACCTGATCCTAGCCGTTCATGATCAGAGAGTGATAGGGAAAACCGTCGAACATCACAGGTATCATTTCCCTCATTACTTCCGATATACAGTTTGAGATACCTTATCTTATCAGTAGGGTAATATTCTATGCTTACAGGCTCTTGTATTCCAAAGAGCTCACCCTCAAAGCATATAACGCCTGGCCCCATGGTCACTGTATCTGCGGTAGTAGATAAATTGCAGCCTGCAAGAATACCATTTCCCCATCCTTGAAAGAATAGAGACGGGAATTCAAAACTTTGCCATTCCAGGGCTGCCATGTGCTCGGTTCTGAGCAACTTTCCCGCAGAAAACCTTGGCCTTTTATAATATGAACTCACCACATCGCCCTCTTTTGATCTTATTTAGTACCATCAAAGAAGTTGGTTACCCATCCTTCTGTCTCAAACCGGAAGAACTGCTCTGGCCCCAACTGAAGCTGGCCGTTCCGTCTTAGAACGGGAACTACTGTGAATCCCCAACGACTCTCATCAGCCAAGACAAAAAATTTCACTTCCTTATCTACGATATCATCCAAATGATCCTGCTGGATCTGCCCATCATACTGATCTACAATATCCTCTGGTTGTCTATTTTCAAACTGCCTGGGATCACAGGTACAGTTATAGACATACCGTTGCTGGCCCTCTATATCCTTCAAATAGAGTTTTAAAGTTAAATCAGTCATATTGCGGGAAATAAAACCACGGATCTTGTTTCGATCCAGGCTATGAATTAGGATTTTTTCCTCATTGGTATGGGTAAACGCTGTTACCACATAGGGGAACGCTGCCTGTTCGTGGTTAATCGTCACATTGGCATAGCCAAACTTCTGATCCTTCAGATACTTAATTGCTCCATTGAGACAGATCAGTTTTAACTCAAATTCCTGCTCTTGGTCCCCTCCCCGACGAGAGGATTCAATGATTCTGCCAGGAATAAACTCTTTCAATGCCTCTCGGAAAATATCGATCCGACAGGATTGCCCGGTGAGACGGAGAATGGAGTAGTCATCCAATTCCCCACTCTCATAAGGTCCCTCAATAAACTGCCGAATGATCCCATAGATATCCGCACGAAGCAGAAGATCCAACTCATGGTTATTGAGATAAACAGTCGGAATATCTTTAAGCACTTGTAGTTGCTCATTCTGGCGGGCAGAGAGTTTCCATCGGTCCACCAGCAAACATTCTGTAACTGTTTCTCGAATAGGCCGGCTGGACACTGCCAAGCGCAGGATATTCGTTTTGCTGTAAAAGGCTTTTTTAATCTGTTCCGCCGTTTCAAATAGAAAATAGAAATTATTTTTGACAGCATAGTAATCTGCTCGACTGCTATGTTCATATTCTCTAAATCTGGTGGGTAAAATTTCCTCTGCTTGGTGATACGCATTATCCAGGTCAGCATAGACCGCAGCCACACCGTCCCGGTCTACTCGACGGAATACATCCACATCAAAGCTGCTAATCAACTCCTGTGGGTCTGGCAGTCCATTGCCACCCAGCTCCCGGGCCAATGCCAGCTTGAGCAGCTGCATGACTCGATAGGTTAAATTATTACCGCCAAAGTTGGTATTTCCATTTTCATATGCGGTGGTGATGTCAATTTTATAGGCTACCCGCTGATTTGTGATCTGAAAGCTGCAGGAAGACAAATCAGTGGTTCCACCACCACAATCAATGATAAGTGCTCGATAAAGTTGCCCATCCTTGTAACGCTTTTGCTCAATTAGTTCAGAGATGGTATTATAGAGCACGGCCACCCCTTCATCCAGCATATTTTCGCTCTCCAGACGATAATCAGGTAAAACTTCCTGAAAGAGCTTGATAAACATGGGCTTTTGTTTTACAGGTGCAGAAATATGTAATGCCTTGAAGTTGCATTTGAACCGCTGGCGGGCACAACTAATGACATATTCCAAATATGCCCGAATAATTTCCTTTCTGGGAGCAAAACTGCGGTGTCCCTGTCTGTCCACCAGTTCCTCCGCGCGATCTACATCTCCAACCCATCGTTTCAAATCATAAAACACACAAAATCCTTCATCAATATAACTCATATGGAACAAGCGATTGGCTTCATGACCAAAAGCATAACGAACTTGATCACCATAGATATGGATCACTGCAGCCACGCTGGGCAGGATCAGCGTCTCAGCATCATCGTGTTCTACGTCCAGATGGGTAACATAGTTGATTTTATCTCGTTTCAGAATTTGAGTAATGGGATCACCGTTTAATTCTTCAAAATAGGTGTTGTCTAAGTAAACACCGGCTGTAGTGTTGGAGGAACCAAAATCAATTGCTAAGGGCATCCGGCTCTCCAATAGAGGCCGCACTTCAAAATTGAGGACAGGAACAGCATGAAAAGACAGATGCTCTGGTACTACGGCAGTTTCTTCCATGTATAGCCGATAGAGCACATCAGACTGAGCCCGATCCATACAATAAAGAGTATAGTCTCGTACTTTGCCCTCCTTGCAATCCAACGCTGCCGATTTTGTAATAAAGAGGCTGTTTGGGTCACTTCTGTAGGTACGCAAGTTAAAGATTGCACACAACTCGCCTCCACTGACGAGCAGAGCGTTGGTGTCGGCTAGTTCAGGACGATTACCGATGGTAAAATGGTCAAAATATTCAATGGATAGGCCGTTATAGGCGGTGATTTTTGCGCATCCTTGCACGGAACCAGTAATCAGATTAAGACGCGCGGAGGAGAGCAGTTCTTCCAGTCGTGTCCATCCACCTTCAACAGGTTTGGTTATAAACAGCTGATCCTCACGACCACGAAACCGCATAATCTGACGAATCAGTTCATCTTGATCAAGGGAGGCGTGGATACCATTGATTAGCTTTTCCTGACGGCAGATCTCTCGAAGTTGGTAGGTAGTCATCAACTCCAACTCTGCCCTGCTATAATAGTTCAGGTGTTCTTTAGGCACTGCAGCCCGGTTCAGAGTATATGTGTATTGGCTCAAATCCACCGCCGCCTTTCCATGGTTAATAAATTTCAATTTGATCCAGTTTCATCACCGCATCTACACCTACTACACCAAAATGATGAGACCAGAATGTTCGCAGCCTAAAACATACTGGTAAAAATAGTGTTTCAATCAACTGAACACTTTGTTCTAACATTTCTGTTTTAGGGGTACCCACATAGAGCAGAATTCGTTTAAGATCTGTTCGCTCCTGGTAAAGCAGAGCGTTTGGAAACAGAACGAATACAGCCCTACGGAACAGCAGCAAATTAGAGCCTGTTTGCAACTGAGCCAAAACTAAGGCGGCCAGCCGTTCACGTTTTTCAGGAGCTATGGAATGTATGTGCTGCGCTACTGCTGGACCATATCCACCTTCCTCCAGTTCTTGAAGCAGCCGGTGGATATAGTACTCTCGCTTGGATAGGCCATGGTGCAAATCAGTTTGTACCAACAAATGGGAAACCGCGTCAAACAGCTGAGCTTGAAATTCTGGTGATTCGTCCAGGTCCTCTCGCATTAGATCATGGAATAGCGCATCAAATCGGTAGAGAGGGTTGTACTCAATTTCTGGTCCCTCTGCCCTATCTTCATTGAGTATTGGAAACGACTGCTCATACCAGGGAGAGCTTTCTTTGGCAGGGCAAAAAAAGAGTTCTTCCTCTTCTGTCCCATGTCTCTTTGCATTGAGCACAATATCCCAGATAAAATTCATGGCTGCCTCCTATAGTAATTGGCCCAAGCAGTTGTACTCAGGGAACAGACTTTGCACTTGAGTTACCAAAAAACTCATAATGTCCAGGGTTAAAAAGTGCTCTGGTTTTGGCGAAGTAAAGAAAAGTATCATATCCGTTCCGCCATGCTCTGTGCGTAATTCATCCAACAAAAAATCGTCCATACAATAGGTCTGCCTCTGCATTCGTCCAGTGGGAGCCAGCGTTACATTCTGAAAGCATACATAATCCTCATAGTGGTACGCAGACAACACACGAGCGATCTCGGCTCTGGTCTTGACTCCCCGACGATAACGTTCTGACAGGTTACCGGAAAAACTTTCCCGACTTAGGTTAGACAAAACAGGATACCCAGTCCTAGTCTGGCTGCAAGGATGATTTACTCGATACAACAGCCACTGATGAGGATGCTCTTCGGGGCAAGTAAGAATTAGGTCACCATGAAGACGGCGAATGTTGGTCAACTCCACATCTGGGTTTGCCACCAGATATTGGCACTTCGGGTCCAATCGGTGTGCAAAAATACGGTGGTCAAAGTTGATTTTGTCTACACATGGTTCCGGGTATGTGCTGCTTTTCTCTGATATCTGAACCAGATTCCACAATGGAATACGATCATAGCGTACCATGTTTTGATATTCCTCAAACTCCACCCGAATTTCCTGGATTGTTTCTTTGGGGTCTAAATCTTCTATACTTAGCAGCTCTACACGGAAAAATTTATGAAGGTAGGCAGTACAAACAGTTGCCCAAGGTAGAAAGTTAGTGCTGAATATGTGGTACAACATTTCGACTTGCTCCAAGTAAGTCCGTTCTGGACGCACAGTACATTGGGCCCTAAATTCCCCATGATCCGTCTGTACCACACCATGATAGATTCGTCCTTCCTTTGCAAAATTCTGAACCGTCTGGTAATCTGCTTCCAAAAAGACAGAGTAGAGAGGATACGCAGCCCCATCTTTAAGACAGGACAACAGTTCATCTGTAGCAAACTCATGTGGCTCCACATCTTCCTTACGGATAGGTTGGAGAAATGTATCTGTGGCGTCATAATGGACCCGGTCTGTCAGTCCAATAGAAATGGCATAATCACTGCGGACAGACTGCATTTCTCCAAAAATCCTATCTTCCAACGCTTGATACTCCGCCTGAGTGTAACGGTACAGTTCTAAGAAGAGCTTTTCTACTACATCCTTAAAAAGTTTCCGATCCTTTAAATCCTGAATCTCTAAAGCCCTGCCAGCTAAATACTCTTCCATATTCAGTCCAGGCTTAAACACGCCATCTGACATACCAATTCTCCTCGTTTCTTGTCAGCCCACTGCCGCCGGAGGAGTAGTTTCATTGGGGATGGTTGTATTTTCGCTTTCCTGAGCAGCTTTTTCCTCTGCTTCCTGGGCAGCTTTTTCCTCTTCACTAATCCCCATCTCCACCAACTCCAGTCGGCGGGTAACCTCAGCGACTTTAGCATCGTTCTCCATACTTGCGTAAACATCCTTAGCCAACAGATAATACTTTTTAGCTTGGACATAATTCTTTTCATTATAGGCATTCTCGCCTTGGCGCATATATGCCTCTGCTTCCGTTTCGAGTTCTTCTTGCTGAGCCAATTTTTTTGCGCAGGCATCTAACTTGACAGACAAGGCATCTATCTGAGCTTGATCCTCCAATTCTGTGTACTTCTGTAGAGCCGTCGTATAAAACGCCTGTGCACCTTCATAATCGCCCTTGGCAAAAGCAGCATCTCCCTCAGAGAGAACTCCAGCAGCTGCCGCTTGATCCTCAGTGGCTTTCTGCGCATCCTCTTCTTTCTGTTCCAAATTGGCCTTTTGGTCAGCATAGAGTTTCTCCAGTGCTGCCATAGCATCCGTACGCCCCTGATCAAAATAAATTTTTCCTGCCAAAGCCTTAGCTGCTAAGTATTGTTCTTCTGCTTCTTCATACTGAAGGTTAAGTGCTAAGGTATCTCCCAAAGAGAGCATATCATATACTTCCATATAAGAAGCTGTTTGATCCAACCGATCTTGAATATAGTCCATGCCAAGATTGTCGGCATAGCGGGATCTGGTCTGAGCATTGCGGTAATCTCTCAATGCCTCAGTGTATGATTCGCTATCCAACTTATCATCTCCAGCAATAACGCTTTCAATGAGCTTCATATAATTA
This sequence comes from uncultured Erysipelotrichaceae bacterium, assembly GCA_944325255.1. Taxonomy (GTDB): domain Bacteria; phylum Bacillota_I; class Bacilli_A; order Erysipelotrichales; family Erysipelotrichaceae; genus CALUZH01. The sequence goes on along the minus strand of CALUZH010000023.1, from coordinate 75,284 downwards.
GAGGCGTCTTGTTGTACCTCTTTATTTCCCACGTTATCTGCCAAATCTAAAGCTTTTTGGCACTCTTCTTTTGCTCTGGGATAATTATCCGCTTGGATATACTCTACTGTATCGTAGAAGCTCTGCTCCATTGCTGCGATGTCTTTCTGCCTGTTGTTCCATAGTACCAACAGTATCACTGTAACAATCACAAACATCAACAGGATGGGAATAGCAATCATAATGATCTTTTTGATTTTGCGCTTACCGTTGGGATCTATGTAAACCTTATTAAAAAAGATTGCTACAAATGTATATTGCTCCAAGTCTTGGGGTTGGCGAGAGAGAAGCAAGTCCTCCACCGCATCCACTGTAGGCTGGGGATCATCAGTGGCATCTCCAAATACATCAGCCAATTCTCCCTCATCTACATGTTCCCAAATTCCTCGTGTATACAGGGCAAGAGCATCTGAATTTGACAACTTCAACTTTTTCGACACATAGGGTCCAAAGTCTTTTTCTTGGCCCAAATAGCAATAGAGATTGTGGCGCTCCTCATGTTGGACTAGTTGATCTGGCTCCAACTTCTGGGCCTCCACCAGATCCATGCTCAGTGAGTTGTCTTGCGACTTGAGCTTTAAGAAGCCGTCTCGATATAGTCGAAGACGTGTATTGCCTGCTTGAGCATACCGTAATTTAACATAATCTGTAACTACTATCGTAACTGACGCTTTCAGCTTCATCTTACTATTTGCTTGGAGTAGTGCCCGGTTTGCTGCTGCCATACAGCGGTGCAGCGTATGCTTACGGATAGAAGGCGCCTCTATAAAAGTAGAGATGATTGTGTCTACTGCCAGCTTTGCTCCTACAGCATCTACATGGTCATCAATACCATCTGCGATAACATAGCAAGCATATTTGTCCAACTCCACAAATCCAAACGAGTCAGTGTTGATTAAGCTCTTATCTGCTTCAGAAGTAAAGGCTGTCTTAAATTCAGAGTTTTGTTTTCTCATCGGATACCCTCCCTTCCAGACCAGCGAAGAAGCACTACACTGGCGTTATCTTTATTCTCAGTTGTCATTTGGTTTACCTTCTCCACAATCTCATAGGCCATGTTCTGGCAATCCAGCCCAGTAGATAGAACTTCCTCAATTTCGCGCCAGGGCAACAAATCATAAATTCCATCACTCATAAGCACTACAATATCACCCTGTTGTAACGCAATCGGGCGATCCATCAATTCCACATTTTGAAATCCATCCTGACCCACATAATTATAAAGTCGCTTATTTTCCAAAAGAACCAATGCATCCTCTCGCGTCAGCCGTCCAGTACGAAAACTCTGTTTCGCCAGCACATCCAAGGTATGGCCTGCAGAAAGAGGAACAAGGTCTCCCTTTCGAAATACACAGAGCTTTACATTGCCAACACCGGCATAATATAACCATCCATCCCGTACCATAGCCGCACACACGCTGGCTGCTCCGCGGCGCTCATTTTCCAACGCATTGAGAATAGCACGGTTAGCCGCCGCAAAAGCTTTCCTAAAATAATACTGCGGATTGTCAAAGGCATTATAGTCCCGAAACAGATCCACAAAGGTTTCCACTGCCAGGCGACTGGCAATTCGTCCACCATATGCTTTGCCCATACCGTCTGCCAACACAATTAAAAGTCCTGATGGGGTACTTAATGTATCATAACAATCTTCCTGGACCTCCCGACTACCAATAGTCATAGAGGCACCCAAATCCGGCCCAACAATCGCTTTGGGCCGCCGGCCCACCAGTAGGCGAAGCACTACCAGCACCATCACTATACAGCACAAGGCACCTAGTATCGTTTCAGGGGTCATTAGGTTCGCTCCCTTCCGCTTATTTCAGTTCTTCTTATCTCCCCACATAAAGTGGTCTCCACAGAAGGGGACAAACAGGAATCTGGATTTTCCCATTTCAATCACATCATAGGGATTCAAGGCAGTTGGAGTATACACAGCGTTATCATTCAGGTATACCAAGCCATTAGCATCACCAGGAAGCAGAACCGTTTCCCGTTTTTTGGGGTCAAATACTAAAACCGCATGATTACGCCGGGAAATCTCATTGTCCCCTAAAATCTGAATATCCATATCATCGCTTCGGCCCACAAAGTTCTTTCCTTGTATGATCTGATAATCTTTTCCTTGTCTTGGTCCGTCGATACACACGATCCATCCACATACAGGCTTAATGTCCTCCCGGAACAATTCTTCTTCAATTTCAACTTCGGTCCGTCCGGTTTCTTGCCGCTCCTTAGTGGCTGTTTCGATATTGCAGTAAGGACATACTGTTCCATAACGTTTTTTGCTAAACACATGTCCATTTTGACAATGGATCAGATTACTAGAGTCCGCCATAACTACTCGCTCCCTTTTCTCTTTTTTAATATTTATCGCAGCTGCAGTCGAGCTAGTCCAATGTAAAGGATATCTCCTGCCGTTAGTTTACAAGGCTGATTCGGAGCCAGCTTGTATTTTCTGCCATCTGCACATTTTTGTACCATTACTCCATTTTTTGAAGCCAAATCCTCCACATACCAACATCCAGCAGAGTAATTAAGTACTGCGTGCTCAACTTCAATCATACTGGCATAGGTGGAATTGTTGAGATTGATATTGACCTGGTTTTCTCCCACATCCCGACCGATTACCATACTTATTTTGCCATACAGAGTCCAAGTTGCCAGAGGCTGATTTTCATCATTAAGTAACACAACTTCTGTAACCTCTGCTTTGGGCGGTTGAGAAACAGTTGGGAGCGACAAATAGTGCGCAGTTTTAGGACGTCTATCCTTAAGAACCCATATAAAAAATAAAAGCGCAATCCCCGCCCCCAATAGAAAAAACAACCAATGGTGGCTTCCTTCCAGATAAAAATAGCTGATCAAAGCAATGGCTACTCCCATCACAACAATCAGTATGTCAATGGTCTGTTTTTTGTTCATCTTATCGCGCCTTTTCTCATTATTTATGAAATAATTATCACAATTTCTTTATTATTTTAATTAAAATTCAAAAGCTTTTATTTAAATCCCATAAATCGCTCGAAAATGTCGCTGGCATCCAAAGGATTCTTCCCTGACAGCTTACTTTCGTCAGTGACCTTTCCCGTTTCAGGGTCAAACCCAAAAAATTGGGAAAATCCACTTTGCATTTGGGAAAAATCTATTGGCACACTTCGCGTTGTACGACTTTGCCCTGTTTTTGTTTGAGTAGTCCGAGTTTTGGTCTTCTGGGCGGTTACTTGTTGAGTTTTATCATAGGCTTTTCGCTTTTCTGGATCACCCAGTAACTCATAAGCTTCATTGATTTCTCTGAATTTCGCCTCTGCTGCGGAATCATCTGGGTGAAGATCTGGATGAAGTTCCTTTGCTAATTTCCGATATGCTTTTTTGATTTCTTCTGCACTAGCGTTTGGGGAAACCCCTAGGCGTTGGTATAATTCGTTCATCATGCACTCTCCTATCACCGTTCTCTGGCCCTCTGCGTAAGGGCCGCTGTCTCCCACGGTCCTTACGCAGCCAGTCACAGAAGTCATATAGAGGAAAAGGGCGCGCCCAACCAATGCCGGACACGCCCCCTTCCACGCGGACTGCCGCGCTAAATATCCTGTTTGACTAATAGTTCGACAGAATCAGGCCCCAGCGGGATAGCCTCCCTCGATTGCAATATTAGCAATTTTGTCCTTCTTCTGTTTAATCTCAAGGTAGAAGGTTCCTACGCCATCGGTGTTACCGTAGTCCTCCTTGTAGTTGACCACAAATGCGTTGGGGAAACTATACTTGCGTTCCACAATACCTGCCTGGATGATTTCTACTGTCACATTGCGATAGCAGGCGGAATCCTCGGCGGGTACCATGGACCAAAGACCCAACTGACGGGTAGAGTCAAAAGGATCGCCATCCACGGCGGTCAGGATCTTGCCGGAAATATCCAACGTGCTGCCCACATCCTTGGTACGGGCATCCGAGTCCAGAGGAATATCGGTTCTGTAGATAACCTTCTTCACGCATTCTTTGGCAATTTCAAAGGAGCCAGCACCCTCAATCGTAACTCTCAAAGACATAATTCACACATCCCCCTTTCTCTTATTCGCCGCCGAAACCGCCCTCAAGGGTGGTCTGCGAGGTCTTATCCTTCTTCTGCTTGACATGCAGGTAAAACTCACCTACACCAGTCTCATCGTCCAGGCTCTCAGAGTACTCCATAACGAAGGCATTGGGCAGAGTAATCTGCCGTACAACCTGGGAGGCGGAAATCACATCCACCTTTACAGTGCGGTAACTGTCAGCAGATTCGCTGGGTACCAGGCTCCATTTTGCCAGATTCAGGGTAGAATCCTGTTCCTCACCGCCCAGGGAAAAATTCATCTTTCCCCAAATTTTAACAGTGACACCATTGTCGGTTGCGCGGGCGTTGGAATCCTCCGGGATCTCACTCTCAAACTCCACACGCTTGATGGCATTTTCGCTCAGTTTAACGGGGCCGGAACCATCAATCTCAAGTCTGAATCCCATGATACATTACCTCCTATTTACTATGTTTACTTAGAAGAGACACGACTAATCATGACTTCCAGGTTGCGGGCATTGCCATCAAAATAGATTGCAAGATCGCAGACGCCCATCTGTTCATCGATAGTAAAGTCAAGATTGTCGCCCTCTGCTAATACAGCATTAACGCAGTCCTTCTTGGCGAGCCACTGGCTCTTCTGACTGCTCGGATTGTTGGAGAAGAACTGTACAATACGATCCTGTTTGAAATCTCCAGTAGCATGGCGAAGGATACGTTCAATGTAAGTAGTTACCTGTGTTTTATAGGCCGGCTCATAAGTAGAACGATCAGGATCATAGAGCAAATTGCGGGCCTTATACACAGTAATCTGGGTAATATTTTGTCCGTCCAGTGCGGCGTTCTCTGAGGCAAAGACCCAACCAAAATTCTTACGGTTAATCTGATCCTTAATGGAGTTGGTAAAGCCAGTAATCTCCTTAGGCATAGTCGTGCGGGTACAGAGGGCATGATTGCCACTCTCCAAATCATAGCGCACACCTGGCAGTTCAGAGGCTACTTTTAGGCGGCGGTAATGATCCCGAAGATACTCCGGACACTGGCATGCCCCCCGGATTCCTGCAGCTACATAGGCTGCACCGATGTATACACCCTCAATCCACAGCCGCATAATATCTTCCTTGGCCTCAGACAACTGGGCTGTGCTGTCTTCTGAAACTGTCATCAGCTTATCCAGTGTTACACCAGATTTGCTTTTGGGGATCACTGTAAAGTTCGGCAGGCAAGGGATAGCAAATTCGCTGTACTCTTTTCCTACCAGCGGCTCACAACGGTCAATAAACTTCTGGATTCCTTCAGCTGCCACCGCATTAAAGGTTGTCTCTTCCCGAGTTTCAAAGGAGAAGAAGGTCTCCACTCGATACTCCTTCATCACATCCAGCAAGGTGGACAGCGTTTCCAGGCTATTTACATCCTCATTTACCTTGTGGACATTACCAGCAAAACGTTCCCGGCGCAGCTTGGCCCCAGCATTGAGGCTAATAGACACATTGGGGAAAATTGCATACCAAATTGTGTCCTTGAAGTTGTTTTTGGCATTGACAGTGTTCAGATAGGCATGGAGCGTGGGCAGGCCACTGCTTTTAGCCAGCATCTCCGGCTTGAGGTTTGCTACCACCAGAGTGGGAGTCATTCCCTTGGTCTTGCACTTATACTGATCGAAAAACATCTTGACACCAAGTAGTTTTTCCACCAAGGGTTTAACCACCTTGATAAACGCGTCTTTAGAATCCTTGTAGAACTGGAGATAAGAATTGTAATTTGCCACTTCCGTTTCTACATCTACTGTAGTTTGCAGAGTGGAAGGCAACGGGCAGAAAGTACGTACCACCAAGCTTTGCACATAGTCAGAGGGGGCTTCATTGATGGCCTGATAGTCTTCCTCCAGGGCGGAAATCAAGCCAGTATTGATATTGTCATCTACAGTAGCTAGGGCGGTGGTCTCCTGTTTAGGGGCCTCCAACACTTTCAGTTCGCCCTTTTCGCCCATAGTCAGCATACCAAGAGCAATTTGATCATTCTTGCTGCCTTGATCACCAGCACCCAACAGCAAACGAGTCTTGATGTCCTCAATAGCCAATGGCAGCATGGCCATCACATTATTGTAGTTATTGGATGCTTCTTCAAACAGTTCGTTGAGTTTATCACCCACATCCAGTTTAGCTGGATCTCCATCCTCCAGTTCAGCATACTTGCTGTAGTTATATCGGATTTCTTTGCGAACCTGGCGAATATCATCCATCACCTTTTTGGGGGAGATCATATCCAGCAGATTCTCAAAGCCAAAATCCACATTCAATACACCCTGCGCTTTTTTGCTCTCCATCAGTGTAAAAAGCATTTTGAGGAAATCATTGCTTTGGTTTAGGGGAATCTCTGTCAGCATATTCTCTGGGATACTCTCTGGCTTTTTTAGAGTATACTTGACCGCTTGTGAGTTAGCGTCAAAAAAGGAGTAAATGCAGGGAGCGAATTTTTCCTGGAATTCTTCATAGCTCCGGCACTCCAAGTGCTGGTTAATCTCTTTAATTTTGTCGTCACTGAGACTGTCAATACCCTTGACATCGCCAATCAAGGTAAGCAGATCCAGTTTTTCCGGATTGAACTCCTCCAGTAACAAAGTGCGGTTTGTCTGGCTGATAATGTTCAAAAGATCACATCCTTATCCATCTTTATTATTGTGACTATGGCGGCAGAGCGAATCAATGCACTTCCGCCAGAAGTTTCGTACTACTGGGCTTCACATCTTTATACTGCAAGGCTAACTCACTGATCTCATCTTCAAATGTAATATCCACTTTGGAATTCAGCTCAATTTGATAACTGCGGTTTTTGATCAATATCTCTCGATTCTGCATCAAGGTACAATCTGAACTATTGGTAAGAATAAGGCAACGACCTGCGCCAGGTCGGAAGAAAATCTGATCTGCTCCTTCAAATCGTTCCTCCACATTACAACTGTCGAGGACTTCCTGAAGAGATAGAACTTTGCTGCCAGGCAGACGAAACAGATTATAAGTCAGCGGTGGGATATCATATCCAGACCGGGTTTTAGTGATGTAAATGCTTAACCGACCAGTATAGTCATATTTGCTGGCTGGAGACGGGGGAGCACTTTCTGGTATCGGTACTGGCCGATACTTGCGTTTGGAATTTATCCAAAGGACTATCCCCACAACAATTTCTAAAAGTACAATCCCACCTATGATAATATAGGGCCGGTAATCCGGAGGTTCTGGGAGTACCGGAAGTTCTGGCGCTCCGTCCAATGACACTGTTAAGGGCTGCTGTGCAATTATGTTGGTTTCCAAATTATCAAAAGCGACGACAATTTCCGCCGTTTGATTTTCTGCTATATCACTTTGCGGTGGAAGAGATACTATACCAGACTTAAATGCTCCAGACCACTCTTGTCCATCAATAGTTCCTGACAGAGACTTACCTTCAAAAACTGAATCCGTTAACACTTGCCTTTCTGGATTCTCCATATCATAAAAAGACACATTGATCTGTGCGGTACGCTTATAATGAGTAGCATCTTCTTCATTTGGTGCAACGTCATCATAGACTACCTGTGGAATCATTGTTAAATAGTACTCTGTGATGACATCTACCTTGACCTGACTTCCTGCATTTCCCTGAAAACTGACATGCACCTTCTCCGCACTGGGATGATTCAGTTCTAGCAATGTGTAATGCGCTCCAGAGACTTGACGAACATTACCCGCATTAAAATCTGCATTCAAATTTTCTATGGGGTTATCACTAATGAACAAAATTCTTGCATTTGTAGCATTAGAGGTAGGAATGTTAATATCCAGTGTCTCTGTTCCGCCATCCGCGTCCACAATGGCCGCAGTTGTTTTTTTAATATGCAGTTGATCCAGAAGAATAGAGTCCACTGCCTGTTGGATATCCTCTGCTTTTGGAGCATGGTAATTACTCCCGCCTGTCTCCGCAGAGGCCGAAAAGATAGTGTTCTCCTTATTTTCCATGTCAGCCCCAAGACCAATCACATGAATTACAACCTGCTTTTCTTTGGCTTGAGTAACCGCTGCTTGAAACTGGCTGGAGGAAAGCGCAGTAGCTGTGTCATCTTGCATAATGATTTCGCCGTCAGAAAGCATCACAACTGTTTTTTCTGCAGCGTCTATGGTGTCTAGTAGTTCCATAGCCTTAGTTAATCCTGATCCTGCGTTGGTATAACCTATGTAACGCACAGAATTAGCTGCTGCCATAATACTATCTCTGTTTTCACTGTCTGACATTCCCACAGCTGCGATGACATCAGTATTATACGCAACCACACCTACATAATAATTAGATGGAAGACTGTAAATGAGTTGTGCAATGCTGTCAATGGCAAAACGATTTCTATCATTTCCATTCATGCTATTGCTGGCATCAACAGCAAACACAATGGCCTTTTGTACAGAATGGTCATTATTATCATTTTGCAGCTCTGCTGCGGATACAACTTGGCATAGCACTAAAGAAAGTGTAGCCATCACCATGCCAAAAAAACAGAACACTCGTTTCATGCGCTGCGCAACTCCTCCCTCGGCAAGGTATTCTATTTTTTAGGATGCTTTATGGAATAATAATGCAGTTTTCGCATTAAAAGCAATAAAGGATACATACTAGTTTGAAAGCAAATCAGAACATAACAGACTAAAATATAGATTTATCGAGGGGGTTCGGCACTTCTTCCTTTTTTCACCACAGTTTTCCTTTTTTCCCTCCAGTATATGTATGTCTAAAATGAGTGCTTTCGTTGCACAAATTTACAATTTTTTAAAAAATGTATTTATAAAGGCAATTGAGCCTCTGCAATCCATTATCAAGTGTTACAATTTGCGATACCATATCTATCAAAGATACTTTCGCCTTTTTCTTTTAAATTCACGGAGGAATGTGGCACATGGAATTAGATTATCAAGAAATTGGCCGAAATGTCCGCCGATATCGGCTTTCAAAAGGCTTAAAGCAAAAACAACTTGCTGAGTTAATTCAGGTTTCTGACCAGCATATTAGCCATATAGAGAACGCTCATACTCAAGTCAGCCTACCAACCTTAATTGCCATTGCCAATGCTCTGCAAACAGACTGTAATTCACTTTTGGGTACCACACTCACAGGAGCCAAACAAAGCATCTTACAACAACGTCTATTGGATACTATGGCAGATATGGATATGAAAAAGGTTGAGCTTATGGTTCAGTTTTGTTCTATGCTGTCTGAATTTGACCTTCAAGAATAAAAAAACCCGAGGTGACAACTGCTTTGAGCCAAACCAATCGCTCATTTCAAGAGCTATATGAGATGCTGCACGATAAAATGCTGCGCGTAGCATATCGGATGGTGGGAAATGTAGAAACAGCCGAAGAACTGGTGCAGGATACTTTTCTGCTGGCTCTGTTTCAAAAAAAGAAACTGGCACTTCACCCATCACCAGAAGGATGGCTCATGCGTGCACTTCAAAATTTAGCTCTTAACGAACAGCGCCGCTTGAAAAATCATCCTCAAATATCGTTAGATTCTCTTTTGGATGTGGCTGGAGAAAGCCATCTCAATTCCATAGAGGAGATTTTACCAAAACAGTTGTCAAAGCAAGATTGTGAAATTCTTCGTTGGCGTTTTGAACAAAATATGGACTACGACAAAATCGCAGACCGCCTTGGAATCTCAACCTCTAGCTGTCGAAGCCGAGTATCCCGTGCGGTAATGCGATGCAAAGAACTTTTGCAACAGTCTTAGTATACATAAAGTCTCGATAAAAATTTTTAAACTATGCTGCAACAAATACCTCTGTTTACGACATATAATAATAGAAGGGGAAGAAGGGGGCTGCTATGGATTCTCCTTTGAATCATCATACTAATCGGTTCAGTAAACCTGCTTGTCTTGACATATCCGCAGAACGTCTCGATTCCATGTCCCCTTCTGAACTAGAGCAGGCTATGGAAGATGCGTTGTCTATTATGGCGGAGGATAACTATGATCCCGCCGTGATTGATGCGTATCTTGATGCATTGGATCGAAAGGCCCCTATGCCTAAGTATCCAGATGCAAAAAAATCTTATTCTGCCTTTCAGAAAAGAGTTCAATCTTTGTCGAAAAACACGGCACAACAAATACCACTAAGACATAATCGAGTGCAGCTGCGCGGTACAATGCGCATAAGTCTGGTGGCGGTTATAATAATTGTTTGCTTGCTCTGTGGCATGGCAGCAGTTCAGGCTGCTGGAATTGATGTATTTGAAGCAATAGCACGTTGGAGTGAGAGCGCGTTTAGTTTCGGCGATCTTCCTAGTGATACTTCAGAGAACCCTGTCCTTAGAGCAGAAGAAAATGGAAACTTCTCCATACCTGATATTCCAGAAGAGTATCAAGAACTGCAGAAAGAATTGGAAAAGCGCGGATTACCTCTGTGTTATCCTAAAATTCCACTCGGTTTTAAACCGGAAGAACCTTTTATGGAAATTGATCCCGAAACCAACCGTGTAAGTTTTAGTATCATTTATACAGAGGAGTCGGATTATATTGGATTTAATGTAACGCAATACTTTGGTGAAATTGAGTCTGTATACGAAAAAGATGCCAGTGCTGTAAAGCAATATGAGTATAATGGGATTACTCATTACATTTTCAATAACAATGACTGTACCACTGCAACATGGGTTAATGGCTATTTAGAATACGCTTTATTCGTAGATTCTCCCACTGTTGATATAATGGAACTGATTCAATCTTTTTATGAGGTGTAAATTATGCTGAAAAACAAACATTTCTTATCCCTGCTTTTAACTGTAATTTGTATATTTTCTTTTACTATCCCGGCATCTGCTGTTGGCCCCAAAGCTAGTGATCAAATTAATACATACACCATAATTGTCAATCCGTATAGCAGCGCAATAAATGTCAAATTTTCTGTCACAGGGAACGGCATTGCCAATAAACTTGGATGTGAGAGTATTGATGTTTATAAGCAATCTGGTTCTCAGTGGGTTCTTTCAGAGTCAAAAGATGAATATGATACAGGTATGAGCCAATATAACAGCTTTACTTATACAAACACAATTTACTGCAATGCAGAGGCAGGAGCTAGCTATAAAGTGGTTGTAACCATTTTCGCAGAAAATGATGCCGGTCGTGATACTAGAAGCAAGACAGTTTACGTTACCGGAAAATAAAGAGTAATTGAATCCTAAAAGCCCTATTGCAAAATACAGTTTTACCTAAAACAGGAAATGGGCACATTAAAAAAGGTTGCCAAGAACCGTAACTCTAGCAGTTCTTGGGTAACCGTCAAATCTCCCGGTGTATAAAAGGCCGCCATCTCAGCGCATAGGCAATGAGATGGCGGTTGGCATTTTTATTTGGTTTAGGAATTCTGCATTCAAGGGGTGCGTTCACCGAGAGGAATGTCTCTACACAGATCTCCTCTGTTTAGCTCAGATCAGGCGCGTTGTTTAGCAACCAAACTAGGTATCGGTAGGAATCCAGGTCATTCTCCTTTGCAGTTGCAATCGGGCTGTAGCTTTCAGTGTTGAACTGCGCCAGTAGAAGTGTTGGAAAAGAGCCAGTTCTTCCAGCCCATCACAAAGGGCTTATTCAAGTGCGCCATTTCTAAGGGAATGCGGTACGCTTACGAGTATGACGTCATAGAGCGCATGACCTGCAAGAGTGTCAGCGGTCGCACACTGCTGGCACTGATCTACGACTGTGAGATCCATGGCCCCATCCGGCAGGAGTGCGCCTATGCCATGGACAAGAACCTGACAGGGTTGACCGTCCATTCCGGAGACGCGTTCCTGAACCGAACCAGCTATGCCTACGATGGCATCGACAACCAGACGGAATTCGGCTACGATGCGGCAGGCAATCTGACAAAAATCATGGACAACCAAAGGATCAAGACCCGTATTGCCTATGACCTACTGAACTGGGAGATCCGGCAGATCGAAAAGGATAGGCCTTTTTCTTGTACTGGATGAGATGGATATTACTTGAAAACAGACGATAATTTAGAAATACGCCTAGAATCTAATTATCTGTTATGATATAATTATAGTAGATAATTCTTAATTATCTGCCAATCTGCCAAAATACTTTTATGCTAGGATGAGAGATGCAAAATGACAATTAAGTACAATAAAAGGACTTCCAAACAACGAAAGCTCGTTGTCTACAGCATAATTGGAGGAATAACTCTTGCCGCCAATATAGCAAGTTTCGTTTGTACACTCATCAGTTCTGCTAGCTATTCATCAATTAGCACATTAACTGCATCCATCGCAAGTTTTGTAATTAGCTGTATTAGTATTTTATATTGTGTCGTACAGGACATTCGCCAAACCTCGCAAACACCTCCCGATAGGTTTGTCTTCAAAAACAAAAAAGACATACCGTTTGTAGATAGAGAAGAACTTATTGAGGAAGTGTTGGCTGGTATCTCTCAAAAAATCACTGCTCATCAAAATTACTACTCCAAGAGCATTCGGTACGGTGTACGAAATGGGAAAACCGCTTTTGCGGAAAGGGTATGTGCGGAGCTTCAAGAAATAAAAAACAAACGACAGAGAGGTTCTTTTCAATTTGATCCTAAGATAGCTTCAAAATTTGGAAATATAATTTTGGTTGATTATACAACCTACAAAGATTCTTTCGAAATTCACATCAAATCAGACTATGAATATATTAGAGGCAAAATTAATCTTGTTGTAGTTACTAATGTTCAGAATCAGGAATTCCCCTGGAGCGACAATTTAAAAGACCCAGACATCTTCTTCGTTCTTTTGAACTTTAATAATATTTCAGCTGATTCCCTCCTTTTTCCCGATGACAAAATAGTGGAATTGTTGCATGAACTGCAGAGTGTTCCTTCTTTTGCACAATTATTGCAAGACAAATCGCAAAGCCAAATTGATTTTATGGCAGAAAAATTGGGGCGACTCTCACATAATAATATTGGGACAATCGTTGACTTACTTATATCCAACGATTTTTCCCTTCTGATGGAAATGGACGCTTCGTTTGTAGAGTTTTATCTGGCGTTAAGACAAGGGCAGTATGCAAAAGCCACAAAACTTTATAATGATTTGCCACTACCGTCTCCTCAAAATAGGGCTTTAGTGTACAAAACGAGATATGAAAAAGCAAATTTGGATCATTTCCTCGGAAAGTACAACGATGCATACGAATCGCTGATTTGCTTACTGGCCGAAATCTGCAATAGAGACACATTTATAAATAGTAACATTGGCAAAGCCATGTACTTTGATATCATTTTGCTACAGTCGCATATTCTAAAACATCTTGGTCGCTTTGAAGATTCGATTAAAGTGTTGCAGCAAGTTGGAACTCAAGATCGAAACACGGTTTGGCTAAGAGCTCACTTTTCTGTTACAATATTGCGATTAAATGAGATTGTTCAACCATCCGCCGAATGGGGGACGCTGTTAAGTAACCTCGAATCAATGATGGAGCAATTCCGAAATGCACGTAAATTAGTTAATTCAAGTTACTATTATTATGAAACCTATTATCCAATTGTTGACTTTTATTCAAAACGTTTTGACCATTCCTTGATTCCAAGTCTTATTAAACAGGAAGAAAGTGCTATTGCATATTATGAAGTTGAAGAGCGGAGATATTTGACAAATTGTTATTTTATTAAAGCAGAGTTTCTAAGAATTAGCGAGCAGTGGAAAGAGGCCGAAAAGTATTACACATTATGTTATGACATATGTACAAACAATGGAGATAAGGACATCCTTTATCTAATTGCGATTACTTGCAAATGTCTCCAACGATTTGAAAATGTCCAACCTAAAATTCCATTTGATTGGGATAATACCATATCAGAATGTAAACAACGGGAAGGCTATGGATTCCATCATAGACTAATTTCCACTATGGAACTCGCAATAGAAAATGCAGAATATCGTAGCAATTGGTTAGCCCACTATCGGTCTACGATTACTCCAATTCCATGAATAGAGTATCAATAACATATTGGTCTGTTTTCAGCTGTGCCAACTGCGCTTTTATGGACATGATTTCTGATTTCTTTGCCGGAGAACGAAGTATGAGATAAAGCAAACGGGCAAGTTCAGGAATATGCTTATCAAACCCATAACGAGCTATCTCCTGAACACCTACTCGAAATCCAGTTAAGTAATTTGTTTTGCGCTTGTTCAACGTAATACCATAGTTTCGGAATTGAGCATAGGTGAAATCCACCTTGTCCAAGGGATGCTCAATAAATAGTTGATGTGTATGTGAAAATGAGCTATCAGTAGTATGTTTTACAGGGATATCATATTCATTTAATGCCGCGCCTAAAGCATTAGCGATACAAACTGTCTTGCTGGCGTAGTCATTCCCAAATTTAAGCATCTCTAGCATAGTTAGACATACGCTTGTAATATTATTGATTTGGACATTTCTTAAGAAATTAGGTGATATGTTCTGGTTTACTTTTTGAATATAGCCGTCATTGTTTGTGGCGACATATCCGCAAGTTACGCTTGGAAACGTCTTGTGTGTTCCTCCAATTATAATGGTATTGTCATAGACACTCAAAGGATTAGGAAGAACCTTCCCTGCAATCAACCCTAAAGTTTGTGTTGCATCATATATGATTCCAACGTGGGGAGGTAGTTTGATTAATTTCAACTCAGGTGGCTGTATGACATCGGACTGACAAAAGAACAGAAAAGATATTGTATCATCATGTGCCAGTATATAATTGAGTTTGTCATAATCTATTTGCATGAGAGAATAGTTATAAGGAATAGACTCGTACCGAACCCCAAGATTTGTGCACAACTTAGGTAGCGACCCGTGTCCTCCTGATTGAGGATCTGTGATGAGTATCTTCGTCTCCTTATCAATCAATGTCATTAGGATAAGAGCTACAGTGTTCATACCGGTTAAACTGCGGAAGTCATTATACTTTGCACCAAACAAGTCGGCCGCCATGTCGTTGGCAAGCAATAAAATTTTTTCCAAATAGTCACTCCCAATAAAATCTTTCTCTCGGTCTCGATTAATGTATCCGGATATATATTTTCCTTCATATTTGGAAATGAGGCCTTGCTTTACAAAGGGAGAAACATAGTTTTCCGCTGCACAAAGGGGAATTTTTGAACGATCGAACCCCCCGTATTCGTCGTATAATGAAACCAGTCTATCATAATAACTATTATAGTTCATATGGATTCCCTCGCTTTTTCCTATTATCCCAATAACACCACTGCAGAGCAGTAATATCTTGAAGCGGCAGATAATTAAGAATTATCTGTTTATATATCAAAAGCCCGTACTGGTATACCAGTGCGGGCTTTTGTAAGTGTTAAAGCTAGAAGTTACCTTTTATCTTATCACCCTATCAGAATAGGTTAAAAGTAACCGTCAAATCTGGGTAGTGTCAAGGATTTTTCGCAAATTGGTTTGCAGTCTCTGGAATAAATGAAGTTAGCCAGCAATGGAGGTGTCCTCAAGAGCCGCTTCCAGGTGCTTCATATTCATGTACTTTTTGTTGCCCCACTGGGTGCCTGCCACATGGCGTAACCGGGCGCAGACCAGCATGAGAGCGGAATTGCCGTCCGGGAAACTGCCAACCACACGGATGCGGCGCCGAATCTCTCGGTTCAGCCGTTCAATGACATTGTTGGTGCGGATACGGGTCCAATGCTCGGCGGGAAAAGCGCAGTAGGTCAGCGTTTCTTCAATACCGTCCTCCACCTTCTTGGCTGCTTCTTTCAGCTTCATGGAGCGCAGTTCCTCTACCACGGCTTTGGCCTTCTCACGGGCAGCTTTCTTGCTTTCTTGGGCGTGGATCGCCTTGAGCATCTTAGCCACCAACTTCACCTTGGAACGCGGCGTAACAGCAAACACATTCCGGTAAAAGTGGACCGTACACCGTTGGTATTTAGCCTCGGGAAACACTTCACCCACTGCTTCCAGCATACCAAGGCACTTGTCACCAACCACCAATTTAACCCCATCCAGACCACGGCCGCGGAGCCACTGAAAGAAATTGACCCAACTGGCCTTGTCTTCTTTCATACCCTCGGCTGCACCAAGAACCTCGCGGTAGCCATCCTCGTTGACCGCAATGGCTACCAGAATGGCTACATTTTCAAACTCTTCACCCCAGTTGCGGCGCAGGTAGATTCCATCCACATAGACATACGGATACCGTCCGCCTTGCAGAGGGCGGTTCCGCCAATCCTCAATGTGGACATACGCTTTCTTGTTCAGCTCACTAATGGTGGATGGCGACACCTTGCTGCCCCACAGGGCCTCGGTAATATCCTCCACACGCCGGACGGATACGCCTGCCAGATACATCTCAATGAGAGCTTCTTCCACGCTGCTTTCACGGCGGCGATACCGCTCAATGATGGCGGTCTCAAAGGAGATCCCTTTGAGTTTAGGCACCTTGAGAGTGACATCTCCGGAAGTGGTGGTGAGATTACGGTTGTAGTGGCCGCCACGGTAACCCTGACGCTGCTCATTGCGCTCATACCGGGCAGCCTGTGTGAGTTTCTCTGCTTCAGCTTCTAGCAATTCGTTGAGGGTTTCCTCTACGCTGCCTCACACAAGTTCCTTGAGTTCGCTCTTGATTGCGGCCTCGTTTAGTTGTACAATTTTCTCGGACATGGTTTGCTGTCTCCTTTTGAATGTTTGTGTCGCAACTTCATTCTACCAGAGATCTGCAAACCATGTCTCTTTTTATTTACTTTTCAATTTGCGAAACTTATTCTACCTTATCCAAATCTGTTTTTACGCTTACATTTTTACAACTACAAGTGTATCCAAAGCAAAGCAGGAGTGGCGCCGCTGACACTGCGCCACTCCTGCTAAAACTGAATATTCCTACACTTGGGGCCTTTTTGTGCTGTCCGCTCAATCTGGGACAGTTCAGTACAGGCACAAGGGGGGCGATTTCCTTTCCCGAGACACACGGCGGGTTTACCCGCCGCTGCGCGAAGTGCTGTGGGCACAGTCAAATCAGCCAATCAGCGAGGGAATCATATGCTTATGTTCCGGAGCTGGGGAGGGAGAATATGGCTCCTCTATTTCGCCCGTCACAACATCTACAGAAAAGGTTTCAATTTCTTCGTTTCCATACACAAGCTGAAACAGTTCTTCTGCTTTTGAGGAATCATCAAAACGATAAAGATAGCTGCCCTGGAGGAAATCGGGCCAGAACGAAAATCGGAGCACAGTTCCGTCCTTTGCCACCAGAACAACCCGGCTGGGCTTGACGTCCCATGCAGCTTTCCTGCGGAAAGGCTTGCAATATGCGTCATTCAGGAAGTCACACCATTGTTGGACGACCTCTGTATCTGCCGTACCAACCCCACTGTTTCCTCCTCCTCTGATACTGACCGCAACGTATTCCCACTCTTTTCCGGAAAAATCCGGCACAATTTCACTGAATTTTACTTTGGGAAGAAAGAAGGGAAAATAAATCAGCAATCCAACAATCAAGGCGATCAAAAGCAAAGAGCATACAGTCCGTAAAAGGTTTCTTCGGGTTTTGGAGACGGTTTTCATAAGAATCACCAGAAATCATTACTTATATAGCGTAAGTGCGCCGGCTGTCCACATCATGTGAGAAGGTATATCATCAAAAGAGAAATAAGTTACATAGGGATTCCATCCATTTGCACACACAAGATATCTATAAACATCTCTGCCATAGCGAGATAATCCTGCCAGGTGGTCAGAGTCTCCTTGTAGCTGTTATTAAAATGCATATTCTGTTTTTTTAGGTAATTGCGAACCTGCACAGGGCTCATACGGTCAATGATAAACAGAATGTCACTTGCGCTGATCCCGTTTTTCTCGAACCAGTTCAATAGTTCATTGTCAACAGGCTTGCCGATTTTCTTTTCGAGCTGCAACCAGCCTATTGTGGATAGTGTGCGATGATCATACCGAGCTCGCCCTCAATTGAAATACTGCATAGCAGAACCTGATAATACGCGGCGGAAAACCCGGCGCAGGAAATGGCCTGAAATGTTTTATATTCCGATAAAAAATTTGCTTATCGCAGTTGAAAAGAGGGCGTTCACTTTAGTGTTAAGTTATATAGAGAGCTTTTCACAAGGTCTATGTTGCTTGCAAAGAAAGGAGAATAGATTGTATGGCAGTTGAAGAAAAAACACAACCAATCAAGTCGATTCGGAAAAGCGAACTTATTCAGTTCAAGAGATTGAGGAAATTCTTCAAATCAGCCTTAAAGCATCTTGCTCCATGGAATCGGGCATATGATCAATCTGGCGCTGACTGGCACGATAGAAGTACAACCAGATGACTTTCAGGTTGTTTCTGCTCTGCTTCATCTAAACTTGGATGGTGTTGGCTATAAAGAATTCTTTGCCCACTGTTTTGCAATGAGTTTGTTGATGGAAGCAGAAGTCACCTCGGCCAATCCATTCACCATGGTTCCAAAAACGGATAAAAACATATTCCGAAGCTATTCCACATTTAAATTGAAAACCGCTGAGTGACTTGCCTAAAAAGCAGGTCACTTTTCTTTTTCAAAAAAACAGGCAAGAAGAAGCGGTTTCCTACATACGATGAACAAAAGGAGGAAAAACGTATGAAAAAAGAAAACTTGCCTGTTGTGCACTGTACTTACTGCAATACCGAAAAGAGTGTATCTGAAATTTTAGAAGAATCTTTTCGACTTTATCTTAGCCGTATCCTTGCCATAATGGAGTATTCCATTGTACAATATAAGTGAATGGCCGCTTATCTCAGGAGGTATGGTATGTATTTAGAGATAAGCAACCCCATGGATTACCATGTGGCTTTATACATCAGGCTATCAAAGGAGGATGAAAACCAAGGACCATCCCAAAGTGTCCAGAATCAGGAGTCCCTTCTGCGGGAGTTTGTCGAACAGCATCGCTTGTCCGTCTTTGACACTTATGTGGACGACGGATGGAGCGGTACCAGTTTCGACCGTCCCAATTTTCAACGGATGATTAGCGACATCGAAGCCCAAAAGGTCAATATGGTTATCACCAAAGACCTGTCCCGCCTGGGCCGTGATTATATCATGACCGGTCACTATATGGAGCGGTACTTCCCAGAACACCGGGTACGGTATATTTCTCTGCTGGATGGCATTGACACCGGCGTGGACTCCACCGCCAACGACATCACCCCATTCCGCGCCATTATGAACGACATGTACGCCAAGGACATCTCCAAGAAGATCAAGAGCGTCAAGCGGGATAAGCAGCGGAAGGGACAATTCATTGGCGGCAAGCCCATATACGGATACAAGATGCACCCCACCGAGAAAAACAAGATCGTCATTGATGAGAAAGCAGCTCCGGTAGTACAGCGGATCTTTTCTCTGGCTCTTTCGGGCATGAGCTGCCGCAAAATTGCTACCACGCTTAATGAAGAAGGCGTCCCCACTCCGGCTACTTATGCGAATCTCTCGGTGGCAAGACCCGGCCCCTACAGCGGTCTGTGGAGCAGCGAACGAATTGCCGATATGCTGAAAAATGAAACCTACATCGGCAATATGGTGCAGGGACGCACGGTGAAGATCAGCTACAAATCTAAAAAATGCTTGCGCCAATCCCCGGAAAACTGGGTGGTGGGAGAAGGAACGCATGAGCCGATCATTGACCCGGGAACCTTTCAAAAGGTACAGATGCTGGTGAACAGCCGTAAGTACACCAGAAGCCGAACCTACGACTTCTTGCTGAAAGGACTGATCTTTTGCCATGAGTGCGGCTACCCCATGGCAGTGCTCAACCGCAAGAATGCCGCTGGTGAGGATCGCCTGTACTTTGTCTGCCGGACCTATCAGCGGTTTACCAAAGCTGGCATTTGTACCTGTCACTCCATCAAGGAAGAAACGGTGAACAAAGCCGTGCTCACCAAGGTAAGAGATGTCTGCCAGACCTATCTGAACCCGGATGCACTGTGTCCAATTGCGGCAGAAGCAGTGGAGAACGCCAGCAAAGCAGCCAGCTGTGAAGCGGAGATACAGGCGCTGCAATCCAAAATCACCGCTCTGACCACCAACCTGGATCAGATGTACATGGACCGGCTGAACGGCCTGCTCTCCGAAGAGGACTTCCAGCGCATTTATCAGAAGGTCAAAATGGACCGCACAGTTTTGGAAGAGCGGCTGAAGAACCTTCAGGAACAGGCAAAGCAGCCGGTAAGCGCCGAAGAAAAAGCCAAGGCGCTGGTGAAACAGTTTCTGGACTCAGCACTGAGCAGTCGGGAGCTTCTGGTCAGCCTCATCGAACGGGTGGAACTGACCGAGGGAAAAGAGATCATCATCAAATTCCGCTTCCACGAGCTGGAGGCGATTTCTTGAAGGGCATCGTTTACAATAGGCGTGTCGCTATGTATAAGAGATGGAGAAAACTATAGAAGATATTATTGTGAATACTGATGAAAAAATAAGTTTTTATAATTGCATTTCCTCGATAGTTTTCTTTCTTTAAAATTTAAACAGCGTTATGTTTTGATTTTTATGAATTCTAAAGAAATGAGTCGTTAATGATAATATTTTGATATTTTATTACTCTATCCTTGTCGTCCTCTTTTATATATAAATCAGCTAGTAAATATGTTGCCAGTATTTTTTCGTCATGAAAATTATCAGCAAAATGTTTAAGAACAGATTCAAGAATTTCTATGGCTTTCGCTAAATCATGTGCAAAATAAGCTGTGATAGCATCAATTTCATAAGTATAAATATTGTTGCTGTTTCGTATGAATTTAGAAATCCATAATAGATATAAATCATAATCATTTAAAAAGTAGCTTATATAAAGTGCTTGTAAATAGAAAGTGTCATCAAAGAAACCGGGTTCATAAATAGTGGCATCAGAGAGTATTTCTTTTTGCAAGGAGCTATTTTTGGTTTTTATAGAAGTCCACAGATAATTGTTAAAGGAATGAATCAAAAGTTCTTTATCACCGTTGTTCTTGGCGATATCGATAAGCATTTTATTAATTTTTAAAGAAAGTTCATAATCATTGATTTTGTTACTAATCAAAGCAAGGATTTGCATGCAGCGATTTAGTCTGTTTTCAGCCTTTATTTTGCAAAATAAATCATATGCACGTTTACCGTAATAAAAAGCATATGCATATGCAGAGGTCATAAATAGTGGTCGAGTGAGGTGATAGTAAACATAAGCTGAATATAAATCGTCACTGTCAATAGCGAGTGCTGATTTAGAAAAGTGTATGGCTTTATGATATAAACCGCTTTGGGTGTGCAAAACGCTTAAAGCATCATAATAAAGCTTTTGATCGACATTATTTAATTTATTAAGATGCCGTTTAAATCCAATTGCTTTATCAACAGAAATTGACTGTGTAGGATAGGAATAAACCCCGCTAATCAATAAAAAAAGTTTAAATCGATATAGAAGGACAGACTTCTCATATATAGAACGTTTGCCAAGAATTTCTTTTCTTAAGGAAACGGACTTATCCAGTTCGTCGATAATCAATGAATAAAAATAAGTCGATATAAGATTATCCAGATTATTAATTAAATCGCCTTTGCAAATGATAGAAGGGTTAATTTTACCAAGAATGTCAATCATCGTATTCTCATTGCCTGAATTATATTTAGTAATACGATGTATAACCTTTGCATCAAAAGAACATAAAGAAGCTGCGGCCCGAATAGAAAGGTTTTGTTTCTTCATTTCCTTTTTGATAAAACAAACTAGTATTTCTTTTAAATATGAGTTATTTTCGTTCTTATCCATCCTTATAATTTTATCATATGAGCTTATGGTAAGGTGTGGACAATAAGGCGGAAATAAAGTGCTGAAAATGTCAACACGCAAAAAGTATATTTCTTATTACAATAAAGAAAAAGGAGAATGGAAATGAAAACAAAAGTATTCAAAATTTTAGCCACTGCTAGCCTTTCCATATTGATGATTATGGGGGCTTATGTAAAGTGTGAAGAATGCGAGCATTATCATTTAAATGGTGTTTGCATAAATGAAAAATGCGACTGCACCTTTTATGAGATTTCTCCATTGGGAATTGAACAGTGGCCAAGACCTTAATTAAGAAATATAATGTAGACAAATTATATGATAAATCCTTCCGAAAAAGTCAACAGACAAAACGAGAAAAAACATCTATTATGAAATCAGAGGAATACCTCGAAGGAAGGAGACCATAGGTCATGAAAAAAACATGTATTATTTTAATCTCTGTCTTGATGCTTGTATTTGCATCAGGTTCCGTCTTTGCTCAGGAAAGTGAAAGACTTGGAAATGTCGTATCAACATCTTCGGTATTGGCTGAAGAAACAGATGAGGGAATCACTCCTAGAAGAGCGCCTGTTTGCCAATTGTGCGGCGGTTCAACTATCCTTACTAGAGAATGGACTACGGATTGGTTTGTCCAAGCTGAGGTTGAATGCACGCATAAACCTTATGGAACAGATTTAATTTTGCAAAGAAATGGCCTTGAGTACTATAAATGTACATCTTGCGGAACTCGACAAGGCAGTCATAGCATAAGTACTCAAAAAACAGAGTGTCACGGTTACTACGCAAGATAACTATTGGCAAAACTAGAAAAGCTAAACATCGGCCTTATCTTAAGGCCGATGTTTGCTTATTGAACAAAAAAAGATTGTATTGGCAATAAAGAAAATGCCATTTATCTTGACGTAGCTATTTTTATTTCCTAGAATTAAAACAGATATAAAGAAAATATAATTTATTATATTTGGGGGACACAGTATGTTGGAATTAAGACATATCTACAAGACATATCATAATAAACGTAATGATTATTTAGCTTTGGATGATTTAAATCTAAGCATTAAAGACAATACCGGCCTTATCTTTATCTTGGGACCTAGCGGTAGTGGCAAAAGTACATTACTTAATATCATAGCCGATAAAGACAAAGATTTTAAAGGGGAAAGAATAATTGATGGTAATTTGGTTTATATCGGACAAGACTTCCGTTTAATGGAAGCCATGTCTTTATATGACAATTTAGCCATTATCAAAAATGATCCAAAAGCCATAAGACAGTTTATTAAGCTCTTGGATCTTGAAGAAGTTGCTGATAAGAAAGTATATAAATTATCCAATGGCCAAAAGAAAAGAGTTGAGCTTATTAAGGCTTTATTATTAAATCCGGATATTTTATTGCTTGATGAATTATGCAGTGCCTTAGATCATGATTCAACCATTAAGGTAATGACCATCTTAAAAAGTCTCTCTGCTTCTATGTGTATCATTATGGTGTCGCATGATGAAGACTTGGCCCTAAATTATGCCACAAGGATTTTGCGTATCGCCAAAGGCAAGATTGCCAAAGATGAAAAGATTAAAGAATTAAATTACCGGCCTTTAAAAAAGTATAAGCTTAAAAAAGATTTTAAAGCCCATATTAATCTAACTTTTAAAGATTTTAAAAGCCGGCTTGGATACTATAGTCTTTTAATAATGGCTTTATTACTATGCACGGTATCAATATATACAGCTATTAATCTATATAATACCACAAAGGGCAATAATTCCTATTTGAACGCCTTTAAATATGGCCGCAATATTATTGAAAGTTCCAATGAAGCTCATATTGGTACATCCCAAATTAATAATTGTTACTATGATGACCGCTATAACGATGAATGTTACGAAACGACAAGATATGATGTCTATGACCCTAAAGATGTAGATGAATTCTTAAGCTCTCATCCGGAAGTTATGTCTGTTTCTTATTCCTGGTCACAAAATAGGGCCAGGATATATGAAGATGGTTATAATTTCATATCATATTATCCTGAATACTTGGGATCCTTTGCCAATTATTATTATTTGAGCGAGTATACTGATGCTATGCTTGATGAAACGTTTTGGGGACTTCAGGCAGCCGGTCCTGTTATTGATGATGTCTTGATCTTTAATGAAGCTGTAAATATGATTCCGGATTCCGGGCCTTTCATTACTCCAGAAAATGAGATATTGGAATTTAGAGCGGCAGAAAATATAGATGAAGAATCTATCAGCCAAATAGAATTTGCAGAATATACTTTGACCGATGATTTTGATAGAAATATATATGCTCAAAACAGTGTTTCATTTAATTATCTAGTCCATGGTTATGATGTTCCGATTGTATATGGAAACATGCCGGAAAATGATAATGAAATGATTATTGATTTAACACTTGCCGACTTCTTGCTTACTGAATGGGGTGCTGATGAATATACAGATTTATTGGATAAGGAAGTTTCCTTTTCGATATTTCGTGATGAATGGAACTATGAAGACTCAGCGACAAACGATATTAATCTCTTTATGGTAGAACAACTTCCATTTGCGAAAGAATATTATTTTTTGCCATCCATTTCCTTTAAGATCTCCGGTATTTCATCATTAATGGTCGATGGTGAAAAGAACGTATACTTTGCCAGTGATTATATTGATAATCCGTTTATTGATATGCTTACCGAACAAATAAGAAGCGATGAGTATCAAAGCTTTCATGATTATGAGGGCTATAATTCATACCATTTAACTGATGAATATGGTGATATTAGCGAGTATGGTGCTGTAAGCCTTAAGTATGGATATGAGTATCACAATGACTTTAATGACTACCATTGCCTCCCTGAAGAAGAGTTAGGCAAGGTCTTCTTTGATAATATATCTTTTACTCTTGTGCCGGGAAGTGATTATGAATCCTTCCTTGAAGATTGCATCAATTTCTTTAATCCGCAATATAATACTTTCAATATCCATGGCAATGTTGTCGGCGATGATGCCAACCTCTTCTATAAGAACTTAAATACCTTCTATCCATTTATTATTGTCTTATGTATTTTAATTGTCTTTATTCCTTTATTAATGGCTATTATGATGCGTAAGGTTGAAAATAAGGAAAAGGATTTACTTAAGATATATCACTATAATGTGAATATTATTTATATCTTGCGTTATGGCTTCTTCTTTATCTTAACTTTAATTTTGGCTTTGGCCCTTATTTACTTATTGGTACTTCCGATAAATCATTATGCCTTAAATTATAATTATGTATCCTTTATAAACTATAATCCTTTACTTATAATACTTATCACTTTTATTAGTGTAGCTATTAATGCTTTGATAAGGAGATGGGTGAGATGAATGCGAAAGTTGCCATTAAAGACGGGAGCAAACACTTTGGTGAAAATTTAGTTTTTGAAAAACTGAATATGACTATCGAGCATCCCGGCCTTTATGTTCTGATGGGACCTTCGGGATGTGGCAAATCAACCCTCCTTAATATCATTGCCGGTTTTGAAAAGATTGATGAAGGAAATGTAATTAAAAAAGGGAAGACGGCAATGATCTTCCAAAATTATGAACTTATCAATGAATTGACCATCGGTGAAAATATTTTTCTTCATGCCGATAAGCGACAAAGCGATGAAGAAATTAAGCTTTTAAAAGATTTGGGGATTGATGCCTTTAAAGACCATCAGGTTAAAGAACTTTCTTTTGGACAAAGACAAAGGGTCGGCATTGCCCGAGCTCTAGCCGGCAAGCCGGATATTGTCTTATGTGATGAGCCGACCGAATCACTTGATATTATTAATAAAGTAGTGGTCATGGATATGCTTAAAAAGTACAGCCATGAGCATATCGTTATAATTGTATCGCATGATTTGGACTTGATTGAGCGCTATTATGATGTCATTTACAGTTATGAAGGAAAGACCTTCATTAAAACTAAAGACCGTTTAAAAGAAAAGAAAAGTGCGGAAGTTGCCGAAGGAAAAAGAGCGGGAAAGATAGCTTATTTAACTTTTAAAATGACGGCATTTAAAAGCTTTATCTTATCATTGGCAGTTATTTTGATGATTGGGGGAATGTGGGGATTATATAGTTTTAAAAAACAAATCTTTGATATTCCTTCATCAACCAATACGCTTAATGCCGATTATATGTATATTGATGTTACAACACCTTTGGAAGTTGTTCGCAAAACCTATAGCTGGAAGGCTGATATCATTCTTAAAATTAATAATATTATTAAAGATGGGGAAAGAAAAAGAGCCGATGTTTTCCCTTATCATGCCAAAGAAGCTATACCGGTAGAAGGCAAGGAAGCCAGAAGCCATGAGATTATTATTAACCAAATTGATAATGATCTTTCTCTTGGCGATGAAGTAATATTAGAAATTGTTACGGTATCGGGAACCTTTGAATATCCTGCGACAGTTGTCGGTATCGTCAATGAAAGCGATGCCTTAAGTTCGACCATATATTATGACTTAAATGCTGTAATGGATGATCTAGATGAAGTTTATGAAGACAGAGTGAGCCTTAAAGAGATAATTGAAGAAAACCCTAATCAGTTTGAGGCTGAAGTTGGTTATGATACCATTGGCTCCTTTGATCATGACAATAAGGTTCGCTCTCCCTTATATGATCTTCGCAATATCGCCGTTGATGACAGTGCCGTATATGAAATTATCTTCAACGGCATCATTATTATATTGGCTATTTTGATTGTTGTCTTTATCGCTCTTTTTGATCGTTTTGATGCCAAGAGTTTTATTTATCAAGCCTTTATTTTAAATTCTTTAGGGGTATCATTGACCAAACTTAAAGCCCTATATTTGACTTATAAGTATAGTATTATTTGCTTATCGGTCTTTATTGGCGCATTATTGGCCTATTGCGGCGGCAGAATGCTTTTTACGGGCGTTCATTATTCAACAAGCGAATTATTGATAGCTTTATTCTTACTGATTGCCTTATATCTTTACTATTTCATCAATCTTCTAGTCAGTCTAAAAGATCTAAAGCGCAGTCGCATGGCTTTGACATTAAAAAAACAATCCTTGAGCTAAGGACATGCATCATAAAAAAGTTCTCAATCATGAGAACTTTTTTAATATCAGCAAATTAACATTATCGGAATATAAGAAATAATGTGACACTATATGAAATAAAGAAAATGATATGTACAAGAGGGAACATTTGAACGATAGAGCAAGGCTTGAAAACGATATAACAAGACCACATAGTATGGCAGTTAACTTCTGATACCAGAAAAAAAGGTGACAAACCTAAAGAAATGATAATTTCAAGAGGAGGAAATGCTTGCAAACCGTTGATTTTACCGGGCTTGCAAAAAAAAAAAAAAAAATAAAAAATATTTAGCACTCTACTCTTGACAGTGCTAAATAAAGTGTTATTATATAGATGTGGTTGGAAGAGGCCACAAGGATATATACCATATATAGTAAGTGATATATCTTAACTAAGGAGGCGATTAATATATGCGTTATATTCCTAAGTACTACGATTTATTTGATGATATGTTTGATACCTTTGCCGGTGATCGTTACAACAGTTTAATGAAAACCGATATTAAGGAAAAAGACGGTAATTACGAATTGGATGTTGAACTTCCGGGTTATAAGAAGGAAGATGTCAAGGTTGATCTTAAGGATGGTTATCTTACCATTTCCGCTAACCGCAGTAACGAAAATGAAGAAAAAGATAATGAAGGAAAGATTATCCGTCAAGAACGTTATAGCGGCAGCTTATCAAGAAGCTTTTATGTCGGTGATGATATGAAGGTCGAAGATATCAAAGCTAAGTTTGATAACGGTATCTTGCATCTGACTTTGCCAAGCCAGGAAAGAAAACAAATCGAAGAGCGTAAGTATATTACCATTGAATAAGCCAAGGTTAAAAGCCTTGGCTTTTTTTGTGCCTTAAAAGAAAATATTTGGGATGTTTGGAAGCTGGATTTTTTATTTGGCTTTTGTGATAATGGAGACATGAAAGAGGAGAAGATGCTTAAAGACTTGGCCCGGGAAATAAAAAAAGCCGGAGGTCGGGCTTTCTTGGTTGGCGGCATAGTCCGAGATCGCCTTTTGGCAAGAGAAAGCCATGATATTGATATAGAAGTCTTTAATCTTGAAGAAGAAAATTTAGCTGAAATCCTGCAGGGTTTTGGTGATTTTGTTAAGGTGGGTAAAACATTTGGGGTCTATCGTCTTAATGATAAGGATATTGATGTAGCCTTGCCGCGCAAAGAAATTAAAAAAGGTTTGGGTCATCGGGATTTTACTATTATATCCGATCCTTATATGACTTATAAAAAGGCTTGCCAAAGGCGGGATTTTACGGTTAATGCCTTGCTGGAAGATGTGCTGAGCGGGGAAATTTTAGATTTTTATGGCGGCCTTGCAGATTTAAGATCAGGTATATTGCGTCATGTCGATGATGAGAAATTTGTTGAAGATCCTCTAAGGGTTTTAAGAGCGGCCCGTTTTTGTGCCCAATTGGCTTTTAAAATTGCTCCTTCAACTTTTAAATTGTGCCAAGATATGGATATTTCTATGCTTTCCAAAGAACGGATATATGAAGAAAGCAGACGGGCCCTTGATTCTTTAAATCCCTATGCCTACTTTGATAATTTAAAAGAAATGGGACATTTGGAATTTTATAAGGGTTTAGCGGTTGATGACCGCTTAAAGGCTTATTTGGATGCCGCCCTTTCTAAAAAAGACAAAGCTTTTAACTATCTTAATTTACTTATAGCCTTATTGGCTAAATGCAGTGCTGATCCTAAGGTTTTCTTAGATAATTTATTGATTTCCAAAAAACAAATCACCGAGGTGCTTAATCTTGTTTGGGCATATGATTTTTATGCTGATAAGCCAAATGATGATAAGGCAAGTATCTTTGCAGCCTTTGATCAAAGCAAGAATCCTCATGATTTGATAATTTTATCTACTATTATCAATCCCTCAAGAGGGTCAATCCTTTCATATTATTATCCGGCTTATCAAGACTTTCTGCAAAAGCCGTTTATTAAGGGCGAAGATTTGGAAAAAATGGGAATTAATGATAAAAGAATCTATGGTGAATTGTTGAAAAAGGGGCGCTATTTAATGATTGATAAAAATCGTGCTGAGGTATTGAAGGAGTTAAAGATATTATGGGAAAAAGCGAAAAAGTGTTATTGACCAACATGTGTCTTTTATATCATGAAGATAAAATATTATGTCAAATGCGGCATAAGGATGATTGGCCGGGTTTGACTTTGCCGGGCGGGCATGTCAAAAAGGGTGAAGATCTCATAAGCGCTGTAAAAAGGGAAGTATATGAAGAGACCGGTTTGGAAGTCATTAAACCTATATTATGCGGTATGGAAGAGTTTAAGACTAAAAAGTATGATCGTTATTTTATTTTCTTTTATAAAAGCGACAAATTTAAGGGTGAACTTAAAGCTTCCGATGAGGGAGAAGTTTTTTGGTTGCCTCGCAAGGATATAGCTAAATATCCGCTTTCTTTAGATTTTGATTTAATTATGCAAGTTATTGATGATCCGACCATTTCGGAACTTTTATATTATCGAAAAGGCAAGAAGTGGAATAAAATACTACTATGAACTTCCTTTAAAATAAATTAGAATATAGGCATGGAATATCGTTTGCTGGGAAAGAATATGGAGATTGCCTTAAAAGATATCGGGCTTGAGAATACTCAAGCTTTTTTTGATATCTTTATTCCTTCCCGCAAATGGCAACATCTGCTTATTCAAAATCAGGGTATCAAAATTGACGGCCAGCCCTTAAAAAGAGACAGTGTTTTTAGGGGTAAACAACTGGAATTATGTCTTTATCCCGAGTTATATACTTATGAACATTATAAAAAGGAAAAACCGGTGGTCGTATATGAAGATGAAATCTTTTTAATTGTCTATAAGCCCTGTGGCTTGCTGGTCCATGATGACGGCCAAGGCAAGGATTGCCTGCAAAAGGCAGTTGAAGGATATTTATATGATAAGAAAGAAGATTATTGTCTTGCCAAACCCCTGCATCGCTTGGATGTCGATACCCAGGGGCTTGTGGCCTTCGCTAAAAGTCCGGTGATGCAGCCGCTTTTGGATTCAATGCTGGCCCAGAAAATGATCAGACGCCGTTATTTGGCGATAGTATCCGGCAAGATAAATAAGGGCACAAGATTTATTATTGATAAGCCCCTTGGCCGTGATCGTCATAATGCCGCTAAGATGCTGGTTTATAAAAATGGTCAAAAAGCTTTGACTAAGGCGGTTTCTTTGGGTTTTTCCAAGCGTGGTTACAGTATTTTGGATTGTCGCATTATGACCGGTCGTACTCATCAAATAAGGGTTCATTTAAGCAGTGAAGGCTATCCTATTTTGAATGATAAGCTTTATGGCAAAAAAAGCGATATTATGAAAAATATGGGCTTATTGGCTTATGAATTGACTTTCTATCATCCTTTTAAAGAAGAAGAGATGGTCATTAAGGCTCCGCTTTGGGGCGAATTTCGACACTTGATGGAAGAGATTGCTTATGAAGAAGATTAAAACCAATGCGATGCGGCTTTTGGATGAAGCCCATATTCCTTATGAAGTCTTTACTTATGATATTGATCCCGAAGATTTTGACGGTCTTAAGGTCAGTGAGCTTATCGGTGTTGATCCGGAAAGCTGTTTTAAGACGCTGTCTTTAAAGTGCGATAAGGATTTATTTATTTTATGTATTCCGGTAAAGGCCAAAATCGATCTTAAAAAGAGTGCCAAAGCCCTGGGGGTTAAACATCTTTCGATGATTAAAGTTAAGGACTTGCTTAAGGAAGTCGGTTATACCCGAGGGGCAACAACACCCATCGGCATCCTTAAAAAACATCGAGTGGCCTTTGATATCAGGGTATTAAATTATGAAAAGATTGAAATATCAGGTGGTAAGATGGGCATTTCATTATTACTTGAAAGTAAGAAGCTGATTGCTTATTTAGGTGCGGAAGTAAAAGATTTGTGTGAGGTGGAAGAATGAAAAAAGCACTGTTATTTGATTTAGATGGTACTTTGTTGCCGATGCCCAGCCAGGAAGAATTTGTGAAATTATATTTCGGACTACTGGTAAAAATGAAGGACTATGATCCCCAAAGGGTTATTGCCGCGGTTTGGAAGGGGACTAAGGCCATGGTTAAAAATGACGGCAAGAATACTAACGAAACTGTCTTTTGGCAAGTCTTTGAGGATGATTTAAAAGATTTGCTAAATGAAGATATCAGGGAAATTAAAAAGACTTATAACGGCTTTTATGAAAGGGAATTTAATGGGGCTAAGGCTGCTACTTATGCCAATCCTTTAGCTCGTAAATTAATTGATGAACTCCAAAAAAAGGATATCCGTTTAATCTTGGCGACTAATCCTATCTTCCCCTATGTAGCTGTTAAGACGCGCTTAGAGTGGATCAATTTAAAATGTGAAGACTTCGAATTAATAACCACCTATGAAAATATGGGACACTGTAAGCCTAATCCGGAATATTATCAAGATATCTTAAAGATGACCGGACTTAAGGCGAATGAAGTGTTGATGATCGGCAATGATATTAAAGAGGATATTGAGCCTACTTCAATGTTAGGGATCGACTCATTGCTTATCAAAGATACGGCTATCGGCAATATTGATGAAGCTAAGGTGCCGGTATTAAGTTTTGCGGAATTGTTCGATCATATTGATCATTATCTTTAATTAAAAAAAGAGGCATTTGGCCTCTTTTTAAGTATTATCGGAAGCTTTAAATTCAAGATTAGGGAAAAGCCACTCCATGGTCTTATCAGGATAGCTTTGGTCGATAATTCGCTCAAGACTGTTTTGCGGGGCAATTCCTTCGACCCGTTTGGACCAGCGATATACGACCAGTCCGGAAGCCAAAGAGTCAATAAGCATAAAGACTAAAAGGACCCAGGTTAAACCCTTTCCGACTTTGTTAGGTATTTTTAATATTGAGCGGCCTAAACGCGGATAAATTTCTTTGATCCACAAAACTCCCAAGATGCCCCAAAAGATTGAATAAAGTAAGCAAATCCGGCCGTCGATATTAAAGGGCATATGCGAATAATCCCAAGAGGTTGAACCAAAGACCATTTCTTGAAAAAGGGAACAGAAATATTCGATGATGCTGCCGACCACAAAACCGCCGGCAAATGAATAAAAAGGTGAACGGTTACGATACTTATAAAGACAATAGCTCAGGGCTAAGGCTCCAAGACCATATACCAGATTGAAGGGTCCCCATATTAAACCGACACGATTTTCGATATGACCGGTACGGATAAAGCACCAAATCATTTCAATAATGACTCCGGCGAAGCAGCCGATGAAAAAGATCCAGAATAATTTATAGAAAGTATTGCCTCGGGCAAAATGATTGCTTGAATCTTCGGCATAATCAATCATCGCATTAGTCGGATTAGGCTTGAAAAGCCGATGCTTGGCATCACTTTCTTTTTCATATTGTTCGGCTTCTTTGATCCGGGTTTTAATCTCATCGGCACTTTGCCTGGTGCTTGTGTGCATCCGGGAAAAGATTTCGGAAGCATCTTCCAAAAGATCGGCCTCATCCAAAAGGGCATCCTTTAAGCGTTCGACCGAAGAAATGCCCCGACCCGTTTCTTTGGCCAGCTCCCGAAGTTGGGAAGTGACCGTATTGGTGGTGTCTTCTTCCAGGTCTAATAAGTCGGCCTTTACCTTGGAATAGCGCAAGCGAAGCTTTTCATTCATATGATACTTGCGTTCTTGATCTTTATTTGCTTTTTTCATTTATTTGGTTCCCATACTGACGGTTTCCGGTAAGGTCGAGCCTCCGTCAATCACAAATTGGCCACCGGTTATATAAGAAGCCTCATCACTGCCTAAAAAGGCAAAAAGTTCGCCGACTTCCTGCGGTTTGGCCAAACGTTTTAAAGGTACGGCCTTGGCAATATCATCAATTACGGCTTCCGGATTATCGGGATTAGTTTCAATGGCCATTTTTTCTACCATCGGCGTCCGGGCATAACCCAATTGGGAACAATTTACCCGAATATGGCGATCGGCATATTCTACCGCTAAGGCCTTGGTTAAACCGACCAAGGCGGCCTTAGAAAGGGCATAAGCTGTTTCGCCGGCATCGGCAACCAAGTCACCGGTTACACTTGAAGCGATGACAATAGCGCCCTTGCCTCTTTTTAAAAGTTCCGGTATTGCGGCCTTGCATGTATTCCATACACCCTTGATATTGACATCGATATGTAAGTCACGGACTTCATCACTCATTTCTTCAAAAGGGGCCAAACGGCATACACCGGCATTGGCACAGATGATATCAAGACCGCCAAAAGCTTCAACACTTTGGCTTACGGCTTTCTTTAAATCATCAAATTTAGCGACATTGCCGACATAGGTGATAATTGCGGCATCGGGATATTGTTTAAGCAATTCTTCTTTAAGATCATTGACGCTTTCATCAAGGTCAAAGAGGCATAATTGGGCACCGTACTTGGCATATACTTCGGCAATACCCTTGCCAAGTCCGGCAGCGGCTCCGGTAATCAAAGCGGTTTTTCCGTATAATTTAGCCATAAATAAAAAATCTCCTTTATTTTTCCACATTTAAATTATATCATGGGAAAAAAGGAAATAATTTAAATGCACTTAAGTAAATTAGTCCTCTGTGATATGGATGGGACATTATTGGATTCTTATAAGAGACTGCCCTTAAAGCTTGATGGCGTCATCAATGAATTGGCAAGTAAGGGTATTGCCTTCGGTATTGCCAGCGGTCGGCAATATCCCGATCTTAAAAAACAATTTGCCGCTTATCCCGATATGGTCATCATAGCGGAAAACGGGGCTATTGTTTATGTCGGTGATAAACTTTTGACTTGTAAGGATTTAAATCTTGAAGAGCTTAAAATGATTAAAGAAAAAGTCGGCTCCCACTTCATTGGTTCGACAGTGATTGCCGGCCTTCATAATGCCTATATTGAAAAGGATATTGATCCCTTTATATATCAACATATAGCTACTTATTATAAAAAGATTGCTTATTATGAAAATTTGGATGAACTTTTTAAAAATGACCGGATAGTTAAAGTGGCCCACTTTGTAAAAGGAGGCAAGACTCAGGAAGCTTATTCCTTATTTAAAGATTTAAAGGCCCATTTCAATGTGACTATTGCCGGACAAAATTGGATTGATGTCAATGCCCAAGGGGTATCCAAGGGCCATGCCTTAAGAGCTTTAAAAGCTTATTTTAAACTTTCCAAGGATGATTGTGTGGTCTTTGGCGATTATGGCAATGATATAGCGATGCTAAAAGAGGCTACTTACAGTTATGCAATGGCCAATGCCTTAGAAGAGGTTAAAAGGACAGCTAATTATATCTGCCCAAGCAATGATGATAATGGGGTCTTAAAGACCTTGAAAAGTCTTTTTAAATTAGCAAGCCCAATTTAATTATGGTATAGATGATGCCGCATAAGACCATAACCAAAATCGGCGACCACTTTAGTTTGCGTAAGGCGAAAAAGGAAAGAATCAATAAAAGAAGGCTTATGATAGTCAGGATGCCGCCGGCATCAATGATGGAACTTTTAAACATATTGATGGCTACTGAGAAAATAAGGGCGACAACGACCGGTCTTAAACTTAAAAGGATATTTTGGACAAAGGGCATTTGCCGATAGCGATAATAGAGAAAAGATAAGATGCTGAGCAAGATGATTGAAGGCAAAATGACGGCAAAGGTCGCCGTTATAGCACCGGCAAGTCCGGCAATCTTATAGCCGACGAAGGTAGCACCGTTGATGGCGATGGAGCCTGGCGTCATCTCGGCGATAGTTACCAGATCATGAAATTCATTGAGCGTCAGCCAATTATGGGTTTGTAGGGTCTCACTTTGAATAAGCGGCATGGCGGCATAGCCCCCGCCGATCGAAAAAAGACCGATCTTAATAAAAGAAATAAAAAGGGCAATGATATTTTCCATGCTTACCTCCGAGCTAAGGCCTTAAAGCCGCTATAGGCTATACCGCAAACTAAGGCTAAAAGGATGATGCTTACGGCATTGATATTAAAGACGACAGCCAAGATAATGGCGATAAACATTAACATATAGAAAAAGATATTGCCGCTTTTAAAGACCTTATAGCCCAAGTCAAAAACGGTATCAAAGATGATGGCAGTCACCGCTACAAAGATGCCTTCCAGAATGGTGGCCACATAAATATTGGTACTGAAGGCCGCATAAAAGGCATAGATGACAATCATGATAAGAAAGGGTGGAAGGATGGTAGCTAAGGTCGATACTAAAACCCCGGCTACTCCGGCCATATGATAACCGCTTAAAATGGCACAATTGACGGCGATGGAACCCGGGCAGGTTTGGGCAATGGCCACTAGGTCCAGCATCTCATCGTCGCTGATCCACTTCAGTTCATTGACAAATTTCTTACGCATGAAGGTGGTAATGACAAAGCCTCCGCCAAAGGTGAAGGCGGAGATATAAAGGTTGGCTAAAAATAAGGTCCCAAGTTTTTTCATCTTTTCCTGCATATTTTAATTGTACATCTTAAGGGCCTCTTGGTTATAATAGATGCATGCGGGAAATTAAGGAAGTCCTTGTGGTCGAAGGAAAAAATGATACTAAAAGATTAAAATCTTTTTTTAAAGTCGATACGATTGAAACCGGCGGCAGTCATTTAAAAAAAGAAACTTTGGCCCTGATTGCCCAGGCCCAAGAAAAAAGCGGGGTCATCTTACTTTTGGATCCCGACAGTCCCGGTGAAAATTTAAGAAGACGCATCAATGAGGCTTTACCGGGCTTAAAAAATGCTTTTTTACTAAAAAAAGATGCCCGTACTTCTACCAAAGTCGGCGTCGAACATGCCGATAAAGCGACCATCGAAAAGGCCTTGATGCAGCTTGTGACCTATGAAAAACGTGATGAAAGTCTCACTTATCATGAATTTATCAAACTCGGTCTAAACGGAAGCGAAGATGCCCGGAATCGGCGGCTTTATTTGGCTAAGGCTTTTTCCTTAGGTGAATGTAATGCCAAGACCCTTTTTAAACGGCTGAATTATTTAGGCTTGGATTATCAAAGCCTTTATGCCACTTTAAAGGAGGCTTTTGATGTCTGATATTATTGCCACACCGAAAGTGACTCGGGAAATCCTTGACCGATACGGCCTTAAGGCCCAAAAGAAATATGGGCAGAATTTTTTGATTGATGCCAATATCGTGACTAAAATCGCTTCCCAAAGTTCCGATAAGGAACATCTTACCCTGGAAATCGGCCCAGGTATCGGCTCTTTAACGCAAATGCTGGCCCGTTATGCCAAGGAGGTTGTAGCTTATGAGATTGATCCTAAGCTAATTCCCCTTTTAAAAGATAATTTTAAGGATGTTTCCAATATTCATATTATTCATGAAGATTTTATGGATGTTGATTTTAAAAAAGCTTTTTATGCCAATAAGCAAATTAATGTTTGTGCCAATCTTCCCTATTATGTGACTACGCCGATCTTATTTAAACTTTTTGAAAGTAATCTCGATATTTTAAAAATCACGGTGATGGTTCAAAAGGAAGTAGCTGACCGCTTTAAGGCCAAGGTAAAAGACAGTGACTATAATGCCTTAAGTCTCATTGTCAATTATCTTTATGATGTTAAAACGGTGATGCAGGTGCCATCTTCGGTTTTCTATCCGCGTCCCAAGGTTGACAGTACCGTTATTTCTTTTATACCGAAAAGGCAACGTGATTTTAATTATGAAAAAGCTTTTTTTGCTTTGGTTAAAAGAGCTTTTGCCAAAAGGCGCAAGACTTTATACAATAATCTTAAGGACTATTATTCTAAGGATAAGTTAGCTTATCTTTATGAAAGTCTGGCTTTACCTGAGACGGTAAGGGCGGAAGAATTGGATGATGTCGCTTTTAAAAAAATATATGAGGTATTGAAATGAAAGAGCGGGCCTATGCCAAGATTAATTTAGCTTTAAATGTTAAGGGTGTACGGGATGACGGTTATCATGAATTAGAGATGATCATGGTTCCGACATCATTTTATGATGAAATAGAATTGCAACCCTCCCGTTTTACGACCTTTAGCTGCAATCGGCCATATATTGCCTTCAATGGTAAAAATACGATGGTTAAAGCCTTAGAATATATGCGCAAGACCTATGATATCAATGATCATTTCAAGATTCATTTAAATAAATTTATACCTACCCGTTCCGGGATGGCTGGGGGATCAGCTGACGGAGCGGCGATAATCCGACTTTTAAATGAACGCTATCAATTAAATATGGATTATGAGGCTAAACAGAAAGCAGCCCTTTATGTCGGTGCCGATGTCTTTTTTTGTCTAATGAATAAACCGGCCTTGGTTAAAGGAATCGGTGAAGAACTTGAGCCCTTCAGCTTTCCTTGGCCCTTTTATGTCTTATTGGTGAAACCCAAGGATGGGGTCTCAACCAAGGAAGCCTTTGATTTAATGGATGTTAAGACTTGTCCGCATCCTGATGTCTTGGCTTTGCGTCAAGCCTTAATTGCCAATGATTATCCCAATATCTTAGCGCATATGGCTAATTCTTTAGAGCCGACATCGGCGGCGCTTTGTCCCGATATTGCGATAATTCGCGATGATCTTGAACAAATGGGCTTTGATAAGGTCATTATGTCGGGAAGCGGTTCAACCCTTATTGCCGTCAGCCGCAATCATAATTTGATCATGCGCGGCTTAAAAAAATATCGGCATCGGCATTTCTTTGCCCGGGAAGTTAAATTACTCAGGCGGTAAGTGTAAAAAACGTGTTAAAATGGGGTAAAAGGGGAGGCATATGAACACAGCGATAGTATTTGTTGATAAAAAAGACGGACAAGACCTAGCGATGCAGCGTATTATTGATAAGACATTGCTTGGCCATACCGTCAATCGGCTTAAAAAGGGCGGCAGTCAAAAGACCCTGGTCGTAAGTAAAGAAAAATGGCCATTAGATGATGTTATTTTTCTGGATGATGTAAGAAAGATTATCGAAAATATTGAAGATGAAGCCGGAAGAGTGATTATTACCGGTATTCATTATCCGGCTATTGAAAGTGATGTCTATCATGATTTATTTAATATCAGCGGCGCCGGCGTAGTGATGAATGGGGGCAAGACTCTTGATATCTTTACAATGGAAAGCCGAGATTTTATTCATTATGATAAGCTTAAATATGAAGCTTATAATTTAAAAGAAGAAATTACGGAAGTTAAAAGTGCTGAAGATGTCGTAGCTTTTGCGAAAAACCTGCATAAGGAAATCAATCATCGTCATCTTCTTAATGGTGTTAGTTTTGTCGATATTGATAAAACTTATATTGGTGAAGATGTGGAAATTGCCAAAGGAGCATGTCTATATCCGGATGTCTATCTTGAAGGTGAGACCAAGATTGGCAAAAATACCACCATCACTGCCGGCAGTCATTTAATCGATGCCACAGTCGGCGAAGATTGCAATATTATGGCCAGCCGCATTGATAATTCGGTTTTGCATAATAAGGTAAAATTAGGGCCTAATTCGCATCTCAGAATGCATTGTGAAATCGCCGACGGTTGTCGTATCGGCAATTACGTGGAATTTAAAAATACCCGCTTTGGCAAGATATCCCGGGCCGCTCATTTGACTTATTTGGGTGATGCGGATGTCGGTGAAGATGTCAATATCGGATGCGGGGTTATTACGGTTAATTATGACGGAGCTCATAAGTTTAAGACGGTTATTAAAGATAAGGCCTTTATCGGCAGCAATTCCAATATTATTGCGCCGGTAACTGTCGGCTACCAAGCCTTGGTAGCTGCCGGTTCGACCGTGACACGGGATGTTGCCGACGGAGCAATGGCCATCGGCCGGGTAAGACAAGAAGATAAGCCGGGATTTGGCTATCGATACATCACAAAGGAGAAATAGAACCATGATGAAAGACACTGTCGTTTTTGCCTTGACTGCCAATGTCGGTTTAGTCAATGAAATCTGTGATTATTTGAACATTGAACCGGGGAAGATTGCGGTCAAGCACTTTGCCGACGGCGAGATTTTGGTGGAGATCGGTGAATCGGTACGAGGACGCAAGGTTTATGTTGTTCAAAGTACCTGCAATCCGGTTACGGAGCGTTTGATGGAACTTTTAATTTGCATTGATGCCCTCAAAAGAGCCTCTGCCGATGAAATCAACTGTATCATTCCTTATTACGGCTATGCCCGTCAAGATCGCAAAGCCTGCCCGCGCCAGCCGATTACGGCAAAACTGGTAGCTAATCTTTTGGAAGTTGCCGGGGCCAATCGGGTCATTACCGTGGATTTGCATGCTACGCAAATTCAAGGCTTCTTCAATACCCCGACTGATGACCTTACGGCCATTCCGATGTTGGCCCAATATTTCCGCAATAAAGACTTGCCTTGTTCAAACCTGGTGGTGGTATCACCGGATCATGGCGGAACAACCAGAGCCCGGCGGATGGCTGAACTTTTAACTGCTCCTTTAGCCATCATTGATAAAAGACGGCCAAGACCTAATGTTTGCGAAGCGACTAACGTTATCGGCGATGTTGTCGGCAAAGACTGCATTGTCGTTGATGATATTTGCGATACCGGTGGTTCTTTAATTGCCGCATGCGAACTTCTTAAACAAAAGGGCGCCAAAGATATCTATGTCGCTATTACCCATGGGGTTTTCTCGGGCAATGCTGGCGAAAAGATTGAAAATTCCCCAATCAAGGAAATGGTGGTTACCAATACCATTCCACTTTCTGAAGAATTTAAGGCTAAGACCAATAAGGTCACTTCCTTATCGATTGCCTGGATGCTTTCCAAGATTATCGAAGCTATTTCTAATCATGATTCGGTCAGTGCCGTATATTCGGCCTTTGAGGACCGTAAAAGCGATGAACGCTAATATTTAAGCGCATCCCTTTAACAAACACAGCTGTTTCCATAAGCAAAGGGCTTATGGAAACAGCTTTTTAAATTGATATATATCTTCTACTTGTCTTATATATGATAGATGAATGTTTTATGACATTGTTCTTTCATTTGCAAGTCTTGCGCTATGACCAAACATGAAAATAGTCATTGCGGTTGGCTTATCAGTATGTTCCAAGACAAACCTTATTATTATATGGTCACTATTTTCTTCTTTGGGGATAATTTCGGGTAAATAATATAGAGTAATATCCCCGATTTATAGTCTATTTATCATAATCGGGTTTAATAATATCGCTTTTTTTGAAGCTTTAAGGCATTCTAACGTAAATCTAACTCTTATTGGCATAAAATAAGAATATGCGGATACTTATTGTGGAAGATGAAAAAGATTTGCATGGCATTTTGGTTCGCGGTCTAAAGAAAAGAGGCTATGCTCCGGACAGTGCTTATGATGGCAAAAAAGCTTTGGAGCTTTATCATATCAATACTTATGATTTGATTCTTTTGGATCTTAATTTGCCGATTATTTCCGGTCTTGAAGTCTTAAGGCAGATAAGAGAAAAGGATATGCATACCAAGATTTTGATATTATCGGCCCAAACGGCCATTGATGACCGGGTTCGCGGTTTAGATATGGGAGCCAATGATTATTTAATTAAACCCTTTGATTTTCGGGAGCTTGATGCCCGTATCCGAACCTTGTTGCGCATGGATTATAAACTTAAGCCGCGGGTTTTGACCCTGCATGATCTAAGTCTTGATTTGGCTGCTTCAAGTGTCCATATTAAGGGAAGGGAAGTTCATTTGACGCCTAAGGAATATGGGATTTTGGCATATCTTTTACTTAATAAGGGCAATATTGTTTCCGGGGAAGAACTTTTTGAACATGTTTGGAATAATGAGGCCGATGAATTTTCTAAGGCTTTGAAGTTTCATATGCACAGTTTAAAAAAGAAACTTTCCGAATATAGTGATTATGAATATATTGAAAATAAAAGGGGCTTGGGCTATCGGGTAATTATTGATGAAAAAGATTAGTTTACGTATGCGCATTACCCTGCTTACGGGTATTGCCATTATTGTGGCCTCCTTGGTTACAACCTATATCGGTTTACATAATTATGAAAAATCGATTGCCAATGTCGAAATTATTGTCGATGAGGGTGGGTATCTGCCGGAAGTTTCGGCCTATGGCTTTTATGATGGAAGCGGCAATGAAGAGCTTATTAGGCATAGCTTAGATGATGCTTTGACCGGTTATAACAGTCGCTTATATGCTGGGATTGCTGCCAGTGATCGGCAATTTATGGCTTCGCAATTCCTATGGGCCTTATTTATGACCATTGTCGGGATGCTTGTATCATATGTCTTCAGCGGGATTATTTTAAAACCGATTAAGCGTTTGGCCGAAGATGTCGAAAATATCGGCAGTATTGAAAAAGCCCGACCCTTGGCCATCTATAATAAACATGATGAAATCGGCATTTTGACCAAGACCTTCAATGATTTTATTGCCAAAGGTAAGGAATATTCCTATAAACAGAAATTATTTGCTTCCAATGTCGCTCATGAATTAAAGACCCCCTTGGCGATCATGAAAGCGGCCATTCAAGTAATTGATGAAGATTCCGATATTGAAGAATATCGGGAAAGCTTTGCCTTGCAGGAGAAAAATATCGACCGTTTAACCGACATCATCAATGATTTATTGGTCTTGAAAGATAATAATCTGACAATGAAAAAAGTAAGGGTTGATGAATTAATAAGAAGTATTATCAAGGAATATGAATCATTGATTAATGATAAGGGAATTAAGATAAATTATGATATGCAAAAGCTTGAAATAATCAGTGATGAAGGGCTCTTGCATCGGCTTATTGCCAATTTAGTGGCCAATGCGATTAAGTATAATAAGGATCAGGGGGAGATTTTTATTGACCTTGACAAAAAGGCTTTGACAATCAGGGATACCGGTATCGGCATCCCGGAAGAAAATCTTGATGATATTTTTGAACCCCTGTTTTGTGTCGATAAATCCCGCAGTAAGGACTTGGGCGGCACAGGTTTGGGCCTATCGATTGTCAAAGATATTGCCGATACCTTAAATTATGGTATTGAAGTCCATTCCAAGCTTGGTTATGGCAGTGAATTCATCATCAAATTCTTGAAAAATCAGGTAGAATAGAAGATAGTAGATTAAAGAGGAAGTATATATGAGTGAAAAAAAGGATTTTTTAAACCAATTTTCTAACGAAAATAAAAAACCCGAGAGTTTTAAGGAAGAGGTGCGGATACCGGTTTCTAAGCCGAAAAAACCCCTTAATCCTTTAATGATCATTATTCCGATAGTTGCCCTTATTCTAATTGCCTTTTTGGTATGGTTTTTCTTCTTAAGAGCGACCATCGAGATGCCGAACTTTGTCGGCAAGACCCAAAGCGATATTGCCCAATGGGTAACCCAACAAGGCATTGAAAGAAACGGCATTGTCTTTGATGAAGAATATTCGATGGAATATGATGAAGATGTGATTATGTCACAAAGTGTTGATGCCGGCACTATGGTTAAAAAGGATGTCAAGATTAATTTTGTCATGTCCTTGGGAGCCGATCCTGATGAGCCGATTGAAGTACCGGATATCATGGGCATGAGTCAAAGTGAATTAAATGCCTGGAA
Source organism: uncultured Erysipelotrichaceae bacterium (assembly GCA_944325255.1). Classification (GTDB taxonomy): domain Bacteria; phylum Bacillota_I; class Bacilli_A; order Erysipelotrichales; family Erysipelotrichaceae; genus CALUZH01. The sequence goes on along the minus strand of CALUZH010000023.1, from coordinate 32,685 downwards.
GGAAGAAAATAAATTAAATAATACGCGGATTACGACAGCTTACAGCGATACGGTAGCCGATGGCCAAGTCATCAGTTTTAATTTCCGGGGTTGTGAAGCTGAAGAGTTTACCCGTGGCTGTACCTTGAATATTTCAGTATCCAAGGGTCCGGCACCGGCGGGTACGGTCGTAATAAGTGACTTTAAGAACAATCCTTTGTCTAATGTCGAAAGTTGGGCCGAAACCAATAAGATTGTTTTGGACATCCGTCATGCCTTTGATGATGAAGTTGCTTCCGGTATGGTAATATCAACTTCTCCGGAGGCTAATAAGACCTTAAAACAGGGTGAAACCTTAACGGTTACCGTATCCCAGGGTCAAGGGGTTACCGTTCCGGATTTAAGTTCCATGGCCCGTAAAGAAGTCGATAATTGGCTTGAAGCCAATGCCCAATATGTAAATGTTGAAAGACGTTATGCCGATGTGGATGGCTATATCATTAAACAAAATGTGAAGGCCGGGGCAATGATCGGTACCGAGGATAAATTGGAGATTACCTTAAATGAGGGCAATACCTTCTATGCGGCTGATTTAGGTTTGGATGTTAAATCGCTTGTCGGTGAAAAGTATTCCAAATTGATTGATTGGTGTAATGAAAATCGTTATTTAGGTATCGATGCCTATGCCGGCCAATGGGGCACAAACAGTTCGGTTTATTCAAAATATCCGAAGGATACGATTGTTGCCGTTGAATGCAGCGGTTATTCCGACGGTAAAGTCTATGACTGCAATGATCGTTTGCCGCTTGATGTCCGCTTCAGCGTCGTCCTTTCCAAGGGTGAGGTGGTCGATGTTGATTTCACAAATGCGGTATTTGAAAGTAATGGCCAAGAAGCCTTTGAAACTTCAAAGGTGGTAGAAGTTTTAGCTGCTAATAATATCGCTTTTGACAATAATGCCGGCGGCTTATCTTGCATTATCAAGATTAACGGCCAAGAAGTAAAAGCCGATAATCCCATCGTGCGTATCGTTAAAGAAGAAGATAAGGTAAGCCTGGAACCATCAAGTATAAATCTACCTGATCCTACGCCGATTCCTTCACCAACCACAGAGACAGAGAACTAACAGGAGGTTATTGAATAAATGAATTTCTTAAATCGAGCAATTAAAAATGTGACCAGGAGATGGTCCAAATCCGTACTCTTACTGATAACTTTCCTTTTGATCGGTAACTTTGTCATCATTGGCTTGGGTATTTCCCAAGCAGCCACTGATGCCAAGACGCTGACCCGGCAAAAAATGCGGGCTGTAGTGGATTATACTGTTGACTATGATGCCATTAATAAATACGTCAATGAATTGACTGATGAAGACGAGATTAATGATTTCTATAAAAATTATCCTTCTGTCAAAATTGAGGATGTGCAGAAAATCTTACAAGATCCACGGGTTAAGACGGCCAATGCAGCGACTTTCCTGACTTTTTATGAAGCCCCAAACAGTACTGTTGACTTTGTTCATTTAAATAATTCCGTTGAAAATGATAGTATGGGGGGCGGCCAGTCTTGTTATATATCGCCGGATGGGGAAGAGATCTGCACCGAATATGTTAATCCGGTATTTGGCGCTAAGGCCAATTATTTTCCGGATATGATCGAATTTGCCGACGGGGAATTCCAAATTGTCGATGGTAGTTTTTATACCCAGGAAGATATTGACGAAGCCAACAATGTTGTGCTTGTCTCGGAAGCTTTTGCCGAATTAAACGGTTTAAGAGTCGGTGATACTTTCACTATTTCGACATCCAGTCCGTCGGAATTAAACGGTTACTTATCACAATTCGGTGTTACGGAAGATGATATTACGATGGAAGTGGAAGTTTGCGGAATTTATCGTCATAACAAAGCTATTACACCGGATTCGGAAAACTTTGATTATACCTATCCTTATGAAAATTATGATAATGTCTTCTTAATGCCGATTACTTATTATTTTAAAGCTCAATTGCCGTTGTCTCAAAAACAATTTGACTACTATGCTGAGCTTTATCCGGAGGATGAATATTATAGTGATCCGGCCAATCGTCCGACTTTGGAAAATCTCCAGAATCAGAATTTAGGACAAGTGACGATTTTATTGAATGATCCGTTAGAAGTTGATGCCTTTGTTGAAGAATACAATTCTAATGTTCCGCAGTTTTTGATGCTTGATGCCAATAATGAAGAATTTGAACGCTTATCAAGGCCACTTGATACTTTGAGTCTTTATGCCAATTTTATTGTCTGGCTGGTAGTTATTAATGCCGTCGTTATTATTACTTTAGTTACGGCTTTGACCTTAAAGACGCGGGAATATGAAATCGGTGTCTTGCTTTCTGTCGGTGCCTCAAAGCTTAAGATTGTCGCTCAATTCTTTGTTGAGTTGGCCATTGTTGCCATTTTAGGTTTTACGCTTTCTATTGTTACCGGCAGCATGATTGCTAATAAAGTTGGCCAAAGTGTCTTGAGTTATCAAATTGAAAGCAGTGGCGTAAATGAAGAAAATGAAGATGATTATTGGGTAAGTACACCAAGTGTTTGGGATACGGATTATACCACCGATATAAGTCTTGATGATTTTGTGGAAGGCTATAATGTCACTATTTCGCCGCTCATTATTGCCGAGATTTATATTGTGGGTTTAGGCATTGTTCTTGTATCAATCCTGATTCCGTCGCTCATGATCATGCGTTTCAATCCGAAACGAATCTTGATGAATCAAAACTAGGAGGTTTGGCTTATGTCGGAAATTTTACGTTTGGAAAATATTAATTATTCCTATATTGACGGTGGTTATGAAAGAGAAATTCTGAAGAATTTGAGCTATACTTTCGAAAGCGGAAAGTTTTATACCATCCTGGGTCCTTCGGGTTCCGGTAAAACTACCTTACTTTCGATTATTGCTGGTTTGGATACGCCAAAAAGCGGTGAATTATATTTCGAAGGTGAAAATGTCAATAAGATCGGTCTTCACCAATACCGCCGTAATAAGATTGCCATCGTCTTCCAGCAATATAATCTTATCGGTTATTTGACTGCCTTGGAGAATGTTGAATTGGCGATGGCTGAAACCGATAATCCTTTACCGAAAGATCAAAAGGCGGTAGCCTACAATCTTTTGGAAAAATTCGGTATCGTTAAAACCAAGGCCGATCGTTTAGTCGGTCAGCTCTCCGGTGGTGAACAACAACGGGTGGCTATTGCCCGCTCTCTTGCCAGCAATGTCAATTTGATTTTTGCCGATGAACCGACCGGTAACCTGGATACGGCAACCGAAAAAGAAATTATCGGGGTCTTCAAGGAATTGGCTCATGACTACAATAAGACGGTTATTGTGGTTACCCACTCCGATGCGGTATCGCAAATGTCCGACCAGCGGATTTTATTGAATGATGGTGTTTTAAGGGATTTGTGATTATTCACAAATTCCTTTATTTTTATATTATGAAGAAGTTGATTATTCTTTTGCTTTGTGGGCTTATGGCGGCTTGTGAAAGTTCGCTTGGCACCAAGGCCCTCCTTTTAGAAAATAGCTTAAGTAAAGATCCTCCCTTTGTCGATGAGGTCTATGATTTAAATATCGAAGCGACCAATACCTGGAATATTGAAGGGGGCGAACTTATTAATGATATCAGTCACAAGACCCTGGAGATTACCAATGATGCCCGTTTATCCAAGGATAATATCCGCCTGGTCAATGGCAATAATTATACTTTGAATTTTAAGTTACGCAGTGATATTCCCCTTGACATAGATCTTGAAGTTGGCGATGGAGAACATATTCTTTTAGCGGAAAATATTATAAGTGACGGCAGCGTCAAGGATCTAAGCTTTAGCTTCATGATGGATGGAAGTGATACCTGGGAAGCTTATATCCGTTTTTCTTTTAATAATGCGGATAATCTTGCCACCGTATGGCTGGATGATTTTTTACTGATGCCTGATAATGCCGAGATCGGGGGCATTAAAACGAATCATATAGGTTATTTTATCGGTCATAATAAGACGGTTACTTTTTCTTATAACCAAGGTAATTATTTTAATGTTTATAAGGATGATGGTACATTGGCGGGCTCTTATGTCATCGGCAATGGCCAAAATGATGATGATAGCGGGGAATATAATTTTATCGGCGATTTTTCGGATATTGATGAAGCCGGAACATATTATATTATCTCCGAGACAGGCAGCCGTTCCCATGATTTTATGATCGGGGAAGATCTTTATGATGATCTTTTAAATGATGCCTTGCGCTTTATTTATTTGCAGCGCTGCGGCATGGCCATTGATGAAAGTATTTCCCAAGCCTTTGCCCATGATGTCTGTCATGACGATGAGGCTTTGATATATGGACATGGGGAATATCGGGATGTCTCAGGAGGTTGGCATGATGCCGGGGATTATGGCCGTTATGTGCAAACCAGTACTAAGGTCTTAGCCGATCTTTTAACGGCTTATTATTTTAATCGTGATACCTTGGTTGATTTAAATGATGCCTTGTTGGAAGAGATACGCTATGGTTTAGATTGGCTTTTAAAATTAAAAAGTAATGATGGTTTAATATACAATAAGGTAACAACCCAAAATTTTGCCGATATTGTCGCTCCGGATGAAGATGAAAATGAACTTTATATTCTGCAGCCTTGGACCCTAACTACTGCCTCCTATGCCGGGGTTATGGCCTTAGGAGCGATGGTTTTTGAAGATCATGACTTAGAGTATGCCCAAGAATTAAAAAAGGCGGCTATGGATGCCGGAGAAGTCTTAAAAGCCTATAATGATCCGATTATTAAAGAAAATCCGGCAGAATTTAATACCGGGGAGTATCGGGATAATAATGAAAATGATGAGCGCTTTTTTGCCTATGTCGCTCTTTATCTTTTAAGTGATGATGCAGATTATTATCATCGGGCCCAGGAGATTTACCAAAAAGGGGAATTCTCCCAAGGTTTTCAAATTGCCAATATGAAAAACTATGGGATGTATCTTTTAATTGAAGAAGATGATGAATTTGCCAAGGATATTAAAGAAGATCTTTTGGCCAATGCCGATGCCAGCTATCATACATCACTATCTACAAATTATCATTATCCTTTTACCGGTTATGCCTGGGGCTCCAATGCCTATGTCGCCGATGATATCAGCCTGATGATGATAGCTTATCGGATAAGCGGTTTAAGCCGTTATCAAGAATCGGCCATCAGTGAAATGAATTATATCCTGGGTCTTAATCCCTTGGATATGTGCTTTGTGACCTGTTATGGCTATAATTATCCCCAAGATATCCATCATCGCATTACCATGGCTAACGGTTTAGCGGAAAAAGGTTTAATGGTCGGCGGGGTTGATGAGATTATGTCGGATGGTAATTTAAGCAGTTTTATAAGTGAAGATACCCCACGGGCTAAACGCTATGTTGATGATCATGAAAGCTATTCTACCAATGAAGTAGCCACTTATTACAATTCATCCCTATTTTTGGCTTTAAGCTTTTTTAAGGACCTATCATGATTTATATTATTGCTGCCTTAGATCAAAACCGGGTCATCGGCTATAAGGGCAAGCTTCCCTGGCATATCGAAAATGATTTAAAACATTTTAAGCATCTGACTTTAAACCAAACGCTGATCATGGGCAGAAAGACCTATCTTTCCCTTAATAAAAGCTTAAAGGATAGGGAAGTTTTCGTTTTAAGCCACGATCCCCATTTTAGGGCTAAGGATATTCAGGTTTTTTCCAGTCTTGAAAAGGCTATTAAGGCCGCTAATAGAAAAGATACCTTTATTGCCGGTGGCGCTGAAGTCTATAAGCAAGCTCTGCCTTTGGCCGATAAGCTTTATTTAACCGAGATTGATGCGGCATTTAAGGGTGATACTTATTTCCCTGAATTTAATAAGGAAGATTATGAAATGAGGGAAACAGAAAGCTTTAGTGAGCCTTATAGCTATCGTTTTGTCACCTACATTCGGCGAAAAATTTGACTTGAAGCCAAGAAAATTATAGAATTATTAAGCACATCATCAGAGGTGGAATTTATGGAAATTGTATTATTGGTATTGGCAGTTTTATTAATTTTATTATCACTGTTACAAAGCGGTAAATCAGACGGTCTCAGTGCTTTCACCGGTTCCGGGGACTTGGGTCTGTTTCAAAATATCAAAGAAAGAGGTCCCGAAAAACTCATATCTAATTTGACTATGGTTGTCGGTATCGCCTTCTTTGTTATGGTGATTATTATCCGCATTATTGATTAAGGAGCAGTGTTGCTCCTTTTTATTTATTTATGAAAAAACTTAGCGATTTTATTAATAACGTCGAAAGACCCTTTACGGTCGAAGAAGTACTTGCTTATTGCGGGGCCCAAAACGGTGAAGAATATAAGACGGTAATCAAAGAATTAAATGCCCTCATTGATGATGAGACCCTTTTTCAAAAGGGTGATTTTTATGATTTATGTCATAAGGATAAAAGAGGAGTCGGCGAACTTATTATCCGTCGCAATCATAAGGGATATATTTATGAAAAGGATGATATCTTTGAGGTTTTAAACTTAAATGACCTGCGGCTTTTAAATCATGACCGGGTAGTTTATGAACATGTAAGAAACGGAGCAAGGGTTTTAGCCATACTTGGACATGAAATAAAATATGTGGTCGGCATCATCATTAAAAGAGGTGGCAATTTTTTATTTAGGGCAGATGATACAAGTTTTCCTAATGATTTTCGGATTAATAATTGGCATAAATATCATTTGCATAATAATGATAAGGTTCGTTGTCATATTGTTGATTATGATAAAAGAATCTTGGCTATCGACAAGTATATCGGAAGTGCCAAGGATCCCCAAAGCCAAGAACTGTCCATTCTTTATGCCCATGATATTGCCATGGAATTTAAGCCGGAAGTTCTAAAAGAGGCCGCAAGTTTTAAACCCTATGTCGATAAAGATGAATATCCCGATCGTCATGATTTAACTACCCTTATGACCGTAACGATTGATGGTGATGATGCCAAGGACTTTGATGATGCTTTTACAGTCGAAAAAGTAGCTGACCGCTATCATTTAATGGTTCATATTGCCGATGTGAGCCATTATGTAAAAAAAGACAGTTTCTTAGATAAAGAAGCTTATGAAAGAGGAACCTCTATTTATTACCCGGGGCATGTAATACCGATGCTGCCGGATATCTTAAGTAACGGTCTTTGTTCCTTAAGACCCAATGAAGTACGCTTGGCAATGACGGTTGATATGTATATCGATAATAAGGGGGAAGTTAAGGACTATGATATTTATGAGTCATTAATTTGTTCCCAAAGACGTTTAACTTATCAAAAGGTCAATAAGTTTTATGAGGGCGATAAAGAAGTAAATGAAGAATATGCAAAGCTTGCCAAGATGCTTAATGAAGCCTTGGAATTAGCTAAGATCTTAAAAGCCAAAAGAAAGAATTTGGGTGGTATTGATTTCGCAAGTGATGAGGCGGAATTTATTTTAGATGGCTATAAAGTTTTAGATATCAGGCCAAGACAAAGAGGTTTGAGCGAAGAATTAATTGAAGATTTCATGATTACTGCCAATGTCTGTGTAGCCGGACATATGGCCTATCTTGATTATCCCATGGTTTATCGAAATCACGGCTTTCCAAAAGAAGAAAAGCTTATGGCCTTTATGCAGCTTGTCGAAAACCAAGGCTATCACTTCAAGGGTAATAAACAAGCTATCAGTGCCCGTCAATTGGCTGATTGCCTTTTATCTTTCAAAGATGATCCCATTTTCCCGATTGTCAATAACTATTGTCTTAAAGCTATGGCTAAAGCCGAATACGACAATGTCTTAAGCGGTCATTATGGTTTGGGACTTAAGTATTATTGTCATTTTACTTCCCCGATTCGCCGCTATCCCGACCTTGTGGTTCATCGGATGCTTAAGAAATATGTCTTGCATCCTCTTGATCTTGCCAAGATGGACGAGGATGTCAAAGACAATTTAAGAATTGCCCAAAATGCCAATAAGCGGGAAAGAATAAGTGTCGAGATTGAAAGAGACATTGATGACTTATATAAGTGTTATTATATGCTTAAGCATATAAATGAAGTCTTTGAGGGGGTTATTTCCGGGGTAAATACCTATGGCTTTTATGTTAAGCTATATAATACTGTTGAAGGTTTGGTGCATATATCCAAACTTGACGGTTATTTTGCCCTTAATGATGAAGGGGCCTTAAGTGATGGTTTTCAAAGCTATCAGATTGGTGATATTGTCAAAGTAAGATGCACCGGTGTCAATATTCATCGGGGAGAAATTGATTTCAGTCTGTATCATCGAAAAAGACAGACTTGGATTTAGGAGCTGAAAGATGGAAAAAGAAGTAACGGTAAATAAAAAAGCCTACCATGATTATTTTATTGATGAGAAATTAGAAGCCGGAATGGTCCTTTTAGGCACGGAGATTAAGTCTTTACGCAAGGGTAAGGCCCAAATCAAGGATTCCTATATTTCGTTTATCAATAATGAGGCTTTTATTAAAGGCATGCATATATCAGCTTATGACCATGGCAATCGCAATAATCATGAAGAAGATCGTGACCGTAAGCTCCTTTTAAATAAAAGAGAAATTATCAAATGGCAGTCGAAGGTCAAGACCCAAGGCTATACCGTTATTCCTTTAAGAATTTATTTGACTAAAAGCGGTATTGCCAAATTAGAGATTGCCTTAGCCAAGGGTAAGACCTTATATGATAAAAGAGAGGACGCCAAGGTTAAAGCCATGAAGATGGAGGCCTTAAAGGCGGTTAAACGCTAAGGCCTTTATCTTGACATTAACTGATAAGTGTTATTTAATTCTTATACATGGGGCCGTCATGGTTTCGACAGGTTTATGCTGGATTCAGATAGCAGTGGAGCGATGACCTAATCATCAATTAAAAATAAACGGAAATAACGAATTAGCATTTGCTTAATTAAACCGACTTTAGGTTACTAGCAAGCTTTCAATAGCGGTGTCCATACGTTATTGATCGTAAATATGGAATAGGCAAAAAGAGTTAGCCTTTAGCTCTTTAGCCGAAAACCGAAAAGGCCAATTCAATACCGGTTGCTTATGCCATAAGTATTGTCTTAATCAAAGATAAGCTAAACTGTAGAAGTCTGAATGTGGGGCTATTCTTGGACACGGGTTCGACTCCCGTCGGCTCCACCATATGATTATCTGACGAACACTTGTTTCTTTGTGATAAGTGTTAGTCTAAACATAGAGGATCATCGCTAAGATGGTCTTTTCTTTTTGGTGCACTGTCATTCATGCCATCACCTACATTTACTTCAATAATATCAAAATGATTTTAAATTGAGCTTTTTGAACGTAAATATTAAAAAATGCGTTCATTTTCTGAACGAAACGTGAACGCAAACAAATTTACGTTCATTTTTATTATTCTTTTGTCATTGATATATCGTAACGTGTCTATAAATGTCTTTACAGATATATGAGACGCTTGTTATATGATTTCTTCGTTACAAACAATCTATTATTTTATTCGCAAGATAAAACTGATTGCATATTTCGGATGGTGATCGGTCATATAGTGCTTAAAGGAAGGTGCAGAATTATTCTCGCTTGCCTTTATCTCAACAGTATTGGTAGTGCATTGTAATATAAAGCTGATTTCAATTTTTTACGGGAAAAAGTATTGATTATCTAATATCTATCTGATATCATTTTGATATCAAAGGAGTTTATTAGATTATGGAAGAAAAAATACTAAACGGTAAAAAACATGGCATGTTGGCCTTGTTGATTATTCTGGCTGTTATGGTGTTAAGCCTTGGTGGCTTTATTTATGCTATTTCATTTTGCAGCGATCTTTTGGGTATCCTTTTGACTTGTTTGGCGATGTCTATTTTTGTTGCTGATATTATAGCTCTTGCCGGACTTAAAGTATTAAGACCGCAAGAAGCTTTGGTTTTAACCCTTTTCGGTAAATATATCGGAACATTAAAAGGTCCAGGATTTTTCTATGTGAATCCCTTTTCCAGTGCTATAAATCCGGCACGTTATACCCAATTGTCCCAAAGCGGAGATGTTAAAAACGGTGAAGGATTACAAATCAGCGGCCAAAGTATTAAAGCCGACAATTCGAATAAATTGTCATTAAAAGTCATGACTTTGAATAATGCCAGACAAAAAATAAATGATGTATTGGGCAATCCCGTAGAAATAGGTATAGCGGTAACTTGGCGTGTTATTGATACGGCCAAAGCGGTATTTAATGTGGATAATTACAAAGAATTTTTATCCCTTATGTGCGATACGGCATTAAGAGATATTGTTCGTATCTATCCTTACGATGTTGCCGAAAATATTGATACTACCGGTGACGGCAAGGCCGATGACGGCAGTCTTCGGGGTTCCAGCACCGTTGTAGCTAAAAGAATTAAGGATAAGATACAGGAAAGCGTCAACGATGCCGGAATTGAAATCATCGATGCCCGCATTACTTATCTGGCATATGCGCCGGAAATTGCCGCAGCAATGTTGCAAAGACAACAGGCATCAGCTATTATTGATGCCCGGAAGATGATAGTTGACGGTGCTGTCGGTATGGTAGAAATGGCTTTGAATAAGCTTAAAGAAGAAAGCATTGTTGATCTTGATGATGAACGCAAAGCAGCAATGGTATCAAATCTCCTTGTGGTATTATGTGGCAACAAGGATGCTCAACCGATTGTTAATTCCGGAAGTTTATATTAATGAAAGACAACAAGAGACAAATACCGTTAAGATTATCGTCTAAGCTATATGAGGAAATTGCATCTTGGGCAGAAGATGATTTTCGTAGCATCAATGGTCAAATAGAGTACTTGTTGTCGGAATGCGTTAAACAAAGAAAGAAAAATGGCAAATATGTCGGCGAAGAAATCGATAAGCCGTTAGATATTGATATTTGAGGGCATCCTAGTGATGCCCTTTTACAAGCTTATATTGAATTATTCTATTAGATATGTTAATATTTTTAAGCAACGTGGAGACTTAGCTCAGTTGGGAGAGCACTTCCTTGACGTGGAAGGGGTCATGGGTTCGAGTCCCTTAGCCTCCACCATATGATTATCTGACGAACACTTATTTCTTCCCGGGATGGTTTGCAGTAAGAGTTAGTCTAAGGATAGAAGATCATCGCTAAGATGGTAATTAAAATGACAGCATAATTAGAGATAGTTAACCAAAAATCTCTAGCATACTGTCATTTTTTTAATTTAAGTTTAGTTGTTTAATCTTAGATAAATACATCGATAATTATGTATGAATGTTGAAAGTGTCAGTATCTTTTCGATCATTTTAAGCAGATTATCTGATTGCGCCAATTAGCTTGATGTATTGTTAATAAAATAATGAATTTATCTTTCGGCAATACTGTAAATGTTTGCCCTGTTACTTATGAATTTGTCAAAAACTTTAAAATTCCTAGGAATTTTTATAGTGATAAAGGTTTTATATTGAATCGGTAAAATGCGTTAAAAATTCCTGAGAATTTTATTAAGAAACTCAAAAATAAAAGATATCTGTGCTCTTGTAGCTTATGTATTTATCAATTATTATTTTGATAAAGGAAATGGGTGATGGGAATGTTTGAGAATAGTTTTACTTTAGCATATTACAATAAACATGCTGATTCATTTATTGATGATACCGAAAATGTTGATTTTCATGAGATACAGGATGAATTTTTGACATATGTTCCAAAAGGCGGTCATATTTTGGATATGGGTTGCGGTTCAGGAAGAGACAGCCTATATTTTTTAAAAAAAGGTTATACGGTTGATGCTATCGACGGATCCCCTAGGATGTGCGCCAGAGCCAGAATGTTGACGGATCTTAATGTTGAATGCGAGCTTTTTGAATTTTGGCAACCGCATAATATGTATGATGGTGTCTGGGCTTGTGCGTCTTTGCTGCATATTTGGGTTGAAGACTTGGATGAAGTTATAAATAAGGTGGCATCTTGCTTGAAAGACGGTGGTATTTTTTATATGTCCTTTAAGTATGGCGATTCTTATGGAACGCGTAACGGTCGTTTTTTCAATGATTTTAACGAAGATAAGGTAGCTAAAATGGTGAGAAAAAGTCGGCGGTTTAAGACTGTAAAAGTTTGGCAGACTTTTGATGTAAGGCCGGGTCGGGAAGAAGAAAAATGGATGAATGTTTTACTCTCAAAGAAAAAGTGATTTATCCAAACGGCGGTAAGTCGCTTTTTTATATCTTAGATGATACTGCCGTTATTATTGATGAAGATATTTGCCATCGTGCGGAAGACGGAGCTATTTTTTCTTATACATTAATTACCGATAAACAAAATGCCTATATGCATAAATATGCCAAGGTTTATCGTTTTCTTAAGGAAGATGAAAAAGATATTAGCGACTTTTTGAAAAACGATAATCCGGAATTTGCGGCAATTAAACGTGAAGTGAATCGTGAAGATTCCGGTGCCGTGTCACCATTGGAATTTTTGTTTGAAAAAGACTTTGGAAATGTATATGGCTTAGATGCCCTTAAATATCTACATAAGGAATATGGCATCAGTGATGATAAAGGTAATAATTTCTTTCTTGATTATTATGTGCATACCAAGGATGGTGATATAGCCGTAGAAGAAAACGGGATAAGTTATCATCATCCGCAAATTATCGGTAAAGAACAATATCGTAAGCAGCTTAATAAGCAAAATACCTGTGTTAAATGGGGTATAAAACTATATCGTTTTTCCAGCGAGGACTGTCTTTTTACCGAGCGGATTGAAGATGATATAGTGACATATTTCGGTAAAGACCCCAATAATTTTTATAATGATGGTATTACCGTAGAGCGAAAGTTCAAGCTTTATGACCATCAAGTGGCGACTTTGGAAGATATAGAAGAAAGCCGTAAATCCGGTATTAAAACTTTTTTGGTTGTCTATCCTACCGGCAGCGGCAAATCAAAGATCGTTGAAGAAGACATGGCCATCTTTGCTCGCGGTTTTAAGGATTTTAAAGCCTTGATATTGGCGCCGAATATCAATATCGTAAGTGATTGGTATAAACGTTTGGCACAATCTTTGCCTCATCTTTTAAATAATATTACGGTATCGACTTATGCCTATGCTTATCAACATTACCGTGAATATGCAAGTGATTATTTTAATTATATTGTCATCGATGAGGCCCATCATGCAGTAGCACCGATGTTAAAAAGGTTAATCCAATATTTTGATGCCGATTTTATGATTGGTTTAACCGCGACTGATGAAAGGCTCGATAAGCAAAGGCTTGAAAGTATCTTTGGCAATTATCGTGTAAATCTGTCTTTAAAAGACGCTATGAATAAGGGCATTATTGCTACAGCCAATGTTTATCGTATTGAAACCAATCTTGATTTAAGTAAGGTACGTTTTAACGGCCATGATTATGTCAATGCCGATTTGGAAAAATCGATAAGAGTTACATCCCGAAACGAACTTATTGCCGATGTTTTAGAGAAATATTTTAAAGATGGCGAAGTTTCTTCAAGGCAGGGTGTGGTCTTTTGCGTCAGTGTTAAACATGCCGAAGAAATGAGCAGAATTTTGAATGCAAGAGGTTTTAGCTCAGCGGCTTATACCGGCGGCAACAGTAAAAACCAAAAGATTATGGAAGATTTCAAAAAGCATAAGCTCCGTTTCTTATGCTCTTGCAACATGATATCTGAAGGTTGGGATTATCCTGAACTTGGCATCTTGGTTATGGCTCGGCCAACCATGTCAAAAGTTCTTTATCTGCAACAGATCGGTCGCGGTTTAAGAAAGACGACCACCAAGAAAAATGTTTTTATTATCGATGTTGTCGATGAATATGGAGCCGTTGTAAAACCTTGTTCTATGCATGGCATATTTCAAAATCCCCAATACGTCCCATTCGGCAATATTCTGAAACAGGAATATCATCTGGGGGAGATGATTGTTATTGACGGCTTTAAGGAAAGAATCGAAAAGATTGTACCGGTAGATATTGATAATTTTTCGGAGCTTTACGGCACTTATCTAAGTCGTGAACAATTGGCCAGAACCTATTTTGTCAATACTGGAACGATTAATAATTGGCTCAAAAAGGGAAAAATTAAGGCATCGGTAACTTATCCATTCGGTAATAAAAATATTCCTCTTTTTAGTCCGGAAGATGTGGAAAAATATCGCAAGGAGTTAAATATTGCGATACATGATGACACTACCGTCAAAGAAGATTTTATGGCTTTTATCAGGGAAAGAGATTATTCCCTGTCTTATAAAATGCCCTTTCTTTTAGCTTTCATCAAACATAAAAACAGTATTGGTGATGCTTTGATCGAAGATATCTTAGATGATTATATTGCCTTTTACCAAAAACGTATTGATTCTTCTTTGCCGACTGATCGGCCGAGTTGCCCTTATAATACTGAAACTTTAAAAGATCGTAACTTTATTAAAAGCAGCATGTTAAGCAATCCATTTGAAAAATTTGAACGCAAACGTTTTCTCTACTTTTCAAAAGATCTTGGCATCATCTCGCTTAATCATGCCTTGGCCGCCAAAATGAATGATAAGGATTGGCAAGATATTGTTAAGCAGCTCAATGAGGATTTAATTAATTATTACCGTAATATATAATTTAATCAAGGCATCAATTATGGAAAGATATGATTTGGATAATCATCGAAGAGTACATGTTGATCAAAATGCCCGTGATCAAAAAGATGATCAATATAATGATGATTATGAAGAAGTAGATTTTAAAACGAAGATAAAGATGCTTATGAGCAAACTTAAAAATGTTATTTTATGCATTATTGTCTTTATCATTGTCATCTTTATTATGGCCTATGTTATCTAGCCTGTGTATGCAGGCTATTTGTTTTATTAAATTATGACTGGTAGTCATTGACTAATAGTCAATTATGTATATAATGAAGATGGAGCTTAAAGATGAAACGCAAGATACAGGCTGAAAATACCCGACAGAAATTGATTGATGCTGCTGAAATCTTAAGTAAGCAGAAGCTTTTAAAAGATATTACGGTAGATGATATTACCACGTTGGCTAAGGTAGCTAAGGGGAGCTTTTATACTTACTTTAAAAAGAAAGAAGATGTTTTGGATGCCTTTATGTTTAAAGACTTTGAAATTCTTCGCAACAAGGCTTTGACTTCAAAGAAAGACTTTAGTCAAAGACTTGAAGAATATGCCATTGAGTTTGGTAAGGCTATTGAGAAATCGGGAAAAGAAACTTGCCGCAGTTGGGTTTGTGCCAATATCAATAATGATATTAAGTTAAATTATGATGAAAAAACGGCAATTATGCTTTTGGAAGATGCCGACTTAAAAGGGGAGCTTTTAAAGGATGGCAATATTTTAGATATGGCTAAAAGCTTTAATGCTTGGTTATATGGGATGATGCTGGTATGGGCCATGCGGCAAGGTGATGATTCTTTAAGTGCTGATATTAAAAGTAATATTCAAGAATTGAGGGAGGTATTAAAATGCAAGAATGTATCTTAGCTAATGCTTATCGTTTGCCGATGATTGGTTATGGTGTTTATCAAATACCTAAGGAAGAAACTTATGAATGTGTCAGGGAGGCATTATCTTTAGGTTATCGCTTATTAGATACGGCAGCGGCCTATGGCAATGAAGAAGAAGTCGGTAAAGCCATTAAAGACAGCGGTTTAAAAAGAGAAGAAATATATCTTGTTACGAAAATATGGGTGGAAGACTTTGGCTATGAATTGACTTCTAAGGCCCTGGATTTGGCCTTGCAAAAGCTTGATACGCCCTATATCGATCTAGTTATCCTCCACCAGCAATTCAATGATTACTATGGGGCTTATCGGGCTTTAGAAGCTTATTATAAGGCCGGTAAATTAAAGGCTATCGGGGTTTCTAATTTTTATCCCGACCGGCTTTTAGACCTTTATCTTAACAGTGAAATAAAACCCATGGTCAATCAAATTGAATGTCATCCCTTCTATCAAAGAAATGAGGATTTGGCCCTGATGAAGGAATTAAATATTCAAGCTATGGCTTGGGGTCCTTTGGCCGAAGGCGGTCATAATATCTTTGATCATCCCTTGCTTAAAGAAATCGGTATGAAGTATCATAAGACGGCTGCTCAAGTAGCTCTCCGTTTTAATTATCAAAGAGGAGTTATCGTTATTCCTAAATCGACGCATAGCGATAGAATGAAGGAAAATATTGATATCGAAGACTTTGAATTAAGCAAGGAAGATATGGATAGAATCAGTTTATTGGATACCGGCAAAACTGAGATCATTGATCATTATGATCTTGAAGTTGTCCGTTTTTTAAATAATCATCATATTCATTAAGGAGCATTATGGAAACAATTAAATTAAATGATGGAAATACTATTCCGGTAATCGGTTTTGGGGTTTATATGATACCTAATGACGGTTCAACTTATAAGGCCGTCTTGCATGCCTTAAAGGCCGGATATCGGCATATTGATACGGCAGCTGCCTACTTCAATGAAGAAGAAGTCGGTAGAGCTATTAAAGACAGCGGTATAAAAAGAGATGAGATCTTTGTAACAGATAAGTTATGGCTGCAGGATTATGGTTATGCCGAAGCCCGTATGGGTTTAATGCGTTCCTTGCATAATTTGGGTCTTGATTATGTCGATCTTTATCTCTTGCATCAGCCCTATGGCGATGTCGTCAATGCCTGGCGGGCCCTTGAAGATTTAAAGGCGGAAGGCTATATAAGATCCATTGGCGTCAGCAACATGACCCCTAATATTTGGGAAGAATTTGTGCCCCAATTTAAAACCCTCCCGGCAGTTAATCAAGTTGAATATAATCCCACCTTCTTACAAAAACCTTTAAGGAATATTTTAGATCCTTTAGGCGTATATCTTGAGGCTTGGTATCCTTTGGGACATGGCAATAAAGAACTTTTAAATCATCCTTTATTGGCCGAAATGGCCGCCAAATATAAAAAGACAATAGCCCAAATAATCTTACGCTTTGAACTGCAAATGGGTGTTATTGTCTTGCCTAAGGCCAATGAGCTTAAACATATGAAGGATAATATTGCCATCTTTGACTTTAAACTTGATGCCGAAGATATGCATAAAATCGCTTCCCTTGATACCGGTAAAGGCAGTCATGATCCCGAAACCAAGGGGATGGGCGAAAGCCTTTTGGCCAATTTTAAGATTCATGATTGACACTTCCTTTGGGAAGTGTTTTTCTTTGGCTCATCATAAAATAATGAAAGAAGATTTCTTTAAATAATATGGGATGCTATAGGGTAACTATCAATAAGGTAATATAATATATATGGAGAGCCTTGATGCAAAATATCGGAATCGAAACAGAAAATAGAGAATATAAGAAAACAACAGGCGAGATAAAAGAAGCCATCAATTCAATCGTTGCTATATTGAATAAACATGGTTCAGGAGAACTATATTTTGGTGTGCGAAACAATGGCGATATCCTGGGTCTTGATGTAAATGATGAGACACTTAGAAAAGTAAGCCAAGCAATCAAGAACCACATTACACCAACTATTTATCCAGACATAAATGTAGAAGAGTTTGAAGATGAAAAGAAAGTAATAATCGTCAAGTTCTTTGGTGATCAAAAGCCATATCTTGCATATAACGTAGCCCGGATCAGGCAAGCTGACGAGGATCTTGTGATGTCGCAAGAAATGTATGCTGAGATGCTGCTTGAAAGAAGTAGTGAGAAGAATAGATGGGAAAGCCAGACATCAGATTACACAATCAATGATATCGATATCGATTCATTCAATACCTATCTATCAAGAGCTAAATCAGTAGGCAGGATTGATTTTTATTCTGATGATCCTAAAGTAGTCATTGATAAGTTAGATTTATTTGCCAAAGATGGTGTTCACCTATTGAATGCCGGTGCAGCACTTTTTTGTAATTGCCGGACCAATGATGTCCAAATGGCTAAGTTTGCGACTAATACGAAAACGACATTTACCGATATCCGTCGCGAAGATAAAGGTTCGATAATAAAACTTAGCAAAGTTTGTGAGCAATACATCATCGATGCAATAGATTGGAAAGCCGATATAGTTGGTCTAAATAGAGTAGAAACTCCTGAAGTTCCTGTTGAAGCCATAAGAGAAGCAGTCATCAATTCCTACGGGCATCGATTATATGGTAATGGCCAATGCAATGAGATCGATGTATTCAAAGACCGGATCGAGATCCATACGACCGGCGGTTTTCCTAGAGGTCATAGACCTGAAGAATTCTTAGATGGTACTAAGAAAGCAATCAGAAGAAACAAACTAATAACCGGCGTTCTCTATTATTCGAAGGATATGGAGACCTTTGCTACAGGTCTAAAACGCATAAAGGATCTATGTGATGATGCAGGATGTAAAGTAGAGTTCAAAGCTGAGAAAGATGATTTTGTGGTTATCTTCTATAGAAATCTTAGAGAAACATGGAATCTAAGTAATGATTATGATATTCCAAAACATCAAATTGATATTTTGGATGATGTTTTGGAAAAAGAAATAATCCGAATACTGCTTGATAATAATAAAATAAGTCAAAGGGAGATAGCTGTTAAAACGGGTAAAGCTGTTCCGACTGTGCAAAGACATATGCGCAAACTTGTTAAACAAGGAAAGATAAGGCGTGAAGGCGGCAAACGTTTTGGTACTTGGAAGGTGCTAAGTGAAAAAGACTTTGACAAAGCTATATAATGCATATATATGTAATTATTATATGGATGATGAATGATGCAAATTTAAGAGAGGATATTTATGGAGAATGTTGTGATCGGGATTGTCGGCAATATCAATCAGGATGAACCGATTGCCCACTATGGCAATGTGGCTTATGTTGATGCGATTATTAGAGCCGGGGGAAGTCCTTTAATCTTGCCGGTTGTTGAAGACAGTCATATTATTAATGACTATTTAAAGCTTTGTGACGGCTTTTTGTTTACGGGTGGTAAAGATATCAATCCGTTATTTTATCATGAAGATCTTGGGCCCTTATGCGGGAAGACATCGATGATCTTGGATCATTATCAATTGGCCTTATTTAAGGCCGTAAGAGCCAAAGAAAAAGCGATATTGGCGGTTTGCCGGGGTATGCAATTGATGAATGTGGCCATGGGTGGCAATTTATATCAAGATATTTCCCTGCATTCGCCATATGTCTTGGGACATAATCAAAAAAGCGATGATGGGGATGTATGCCATATGGTTCATTTTAAGGAAGGCAATATTCTTTATGATTTATATGGTAATGAACTGGCGGTCAATTCTTATCATCATCAGGCCATCCATGAATTGGCTGAAGGCTTAAAGGCCGCTGGTTCATGCAAGGATGGAATTGTTGAAGCGGTAATTATGGAAGATTATCCTTTCGGTGTCGGGGTGCAATGGCATCCTGAAAAGATGATGCTTAAGGATGATAAGATGCTTGGCTTATTTAAGGCATTTGTGGAAGCGGCAAGGAGGAATTAGAGATGCTTGGTGAATTTATATATTGTAATCCGACAAGAATTTATTTCGGTAAAAAAGCTTTGGCTAATTTAGAAAAGGAAATTATGAAATATGGGCCGAAGGTTTTATTAGTCTATGGTAAGGGTTCAATAAAGAAAAATGGTATTTATGATGAAGTGATGACGATCTTGAATAAGGCTAATAAAGAAGTTATTGAAGATGGTGGGGTTATGCCTAATCCGACCCTGGATAAGCTTTATGAAGGTCTTAAGCTGGCCAAAGATAATAAGGTTGATCTTATTTTGGCAGTCGGCGGAGGCTCGGTTATCGACTATGCCAAGGCGGTATCGGTGGGAGCTTATTGTGAAGATGATGTTTGGGAAAAATATTTTGAAAGAATGGAAGATGTTGATAATCCGATAATTCCTGTTGGTTGCATATTGACAATGGTCGGTACCGGTTCCGAGGCCAATGGAGGCAGTGTCATCACCAATGTCCAAAAGAAGATGAAAAAATCGCATACTTTCGGGGATAATGTTTTTCCTAAGTTTGCGATATTAAATCCCGAATATAGCTATACCCTGCCAAAGTATCAAATGGTTGCCGGCATCTATGATATTTTCAATCATTTGACGGAGCAATATTTCTCGGGTGAAGATGATAATACTTCCGATT
Source organism: uncultured Erysipelotrichaceae bacterium (assembly GCA_944325255.1). Lineage (GTDB taxonomy): Bacteria > Bacillota_I > Bacilli_A > Erysipelotrichales > Erysipelotrichaceae > CALUZH01. The sequence continues at coordinate 12,486 of CALUZH010000023.1, read as the reverse complement.
ATGTGGCTGAAGGATTGATGCGTTCTTTGATTCATGCTTCATATATTGCCTTAAAAGATCCTTATGATTATGAGGCTCGAAGCAATATTATGTGGACGGCAACCCTGGCCCTTAATACCTTGACGGCCAAGGGCAAAAGTACTGACTGGATGGTCCATATGCTGGGTAAGGCCATCGGGGCTTATACCGATGCCACCCATGGTATGACCTTGGCGGTATGTAGCCTTCCGTATTATCGTTATATCATGCCTTACGGTTTGGCTAAATTTAAGCGTTTTGCCGTCAATGTCTTTAATGTTGATATAAAAGATAAAAGTGATGAAGAGATTGCCAAGGAAGGCTTAGATGAACTGGAAAAGTGGATGCATGATTTAGGTCTTGTCATGCATGCCAAAGACCTGGGCATGACTTTAGAAATGCTTGAAGAAGTGGCCGACAAGGTCCTTATTACTAGTGGCGGCTATAAGACCTTGAATCATGAAGAAATTGTCGAAATATTAAAAGCGAGTTTATAAGTTGTCTTTAAAGAGACAACTTTTTTAAAAAATGGAACGATTTTTTAAAAAAAGTCAATTATTTTTAATAGGGGATGTTTTAAGATAAGAGTGTAATTTTGAAAGCGGTAACAACCGTTTAATAAAATACGTGATTAATTAGCAAAGGAGGGTAATTTATGCTGAAGTTTGATCCGTATTCTTATCACTTTAATTCTCGAAGAAGAAGTGTCTATGCCAAACACGGTATGGTAGCTTCTTCCCATCCTCTAGCTTCCGAAGCCGGTTTAAGGATGCTCGAAAAGGGTGGCAATGCCATTGACGCCTGTGTAGCCATGGCAATGATCTTGCCGGTGGTTGAACCGGCAGCTACGACATTTGGCAGTGATAATTTCGCCATTGTCTGGGCCAAAAACAAATTACATGGTATGTCTTCTTCCGGTTGGTCACCTTATAAATTGACGGAAGAATATATCAAGTCTAAGGGCTATGAAGGCAAGATTCCATCAGGCGGCTGGGACTCGACAACCGTACCGGGATGCTTTGCCGGATGGATTAAATTATTGAAGGAATTCGGTACGATGTCTTTGGCCGAAGTAGCTGAACCGGCTATTCAGGCTGCCGAAGAAGGTCATCCGATCACTCCTTATGTCCAAGGCTCATTCAAGTGGCGCAGAGATTCCATGAAGGACCGCTTGACCGAAGATCAACTCAAGACCTTTGATGATGAATTCTTCCCAGGCGGCAAGACCCCGGAACCGGGACAACTGGTTAAGCATCCGAATATGGCCCGTCTTTTAAGAGAAATCGTTGAAACTAACGGCGATACCTTATATAAGGGCGGTAAATTGGCCCAAGCCATCGTTGCCGAATCACATAAAAACGGCGGTCTTTGGGAGATGGAAGACTTTGAAGGCTTTGAACCGGTAATGCATGATCCGTTAAGAGTAAAATATCATGGTTATGAAATTTGTGAACTTCCGCCTAACGGTCAAGGTATCACCGCACTTATTGCCTTGGGTATCCTGGATAAATATCATTTTGATCCGACATCATTTGAAGATCCAAGAACTAAGCATCTGCAAATGGAAGCTATCAAGTTAGCTTTTGCCGATGCCAAGAAGTATGTCGGTGACCCGGGCTATATGCCAAAGGGCATTTGTGAAAAACTTTTGTCGGAAAAATATGCCGACCATCGCCGTTCGCTCATTGATGAAAAAGTAGCTCAGGACTTCAAGGCCGGCGATCCGGATGAATGTGATACTTGCTACTTCTGTGCTGCTGATACCAAGGGCAACATGATTTCCATGATTCAATCATGCTTCGGTCCGTTTGGTTCAATGTGTACAATTCCGGGCTATGGTCTCGTTATGCAATCAAGAGGTTCAACCTTTACGATTGAAGAAGGCCATATCAATAATGCCGGACCGCACAAACGTCCTTATCAAACCATCATTCCGGCCTTCCTTATGAAGGATGGCAAACCGGTCGGTCCGTTTGGCGTTATGGGTGGTTTCATGCAACCGCAAGGACACTTACAGGTTGCCATGAATATGATTGACTTCCATATGAATCCGCAGGATGCGCTTGATGCTCCGCGTTTCTGCTGGAGTGCCGGCAAGAAATTTGATATGGAATCACACTTCAATCCGGCTCTAGTTGAAGCTTTGGCTTTCATGGGTCATCAGTTGACCTTGCAGGATGCCTATACCGGAGCTTATTGTGACCGTCCGTTTGGTCGGGGACAGATCATCCTTTTGACTGACGAAAATACCTTGGTCGGTGGAACCGATCCGCGGGGTGACGGCTGCATCATCGGTCTATAGTTTAGAAACTTTATAAGCAAGGCCGATGAGGCCTTGCTTGCAATTAGGAAGGTATAATTTATGACAGCGAAGAAAAAGAATATGACCGTTAAATATGTCATTGAGGTCATTTCCATTATTTTAGGTTTATATATCGCTTTGTTTATTGAACCTAGCGGTTTATTGACCAAGGAAGGTCTGATAGTACTTGGAATCTTTGTCTGGGGCATTATCAACCTGATGCTGGGCTTGGTTGGCGAATATATGGTTACCATGGCTATGGGTGCCTTATGGTTTGTCTCCGGAGCCGTCAGCTTTGATACCGCCTTTTCCGGTTTTGCCGGTTCAACCTTCTGGCTTATTGTTGCCACTATGGGTTTGGGGGCGGCCGTTAAGAAAAGCGGATTGCTTAAACGCTTATCCTTATATTCCTTAAAATTCTTTAAACCGACATATGCCGGACAGCTTTTGTCGATTGTAATAATGGGTATTATCATTGCGCCGCTTATTCCGTCGACTTCAGCTAAGTGTGCCATTATGGGGGCCTTGGTTTTAGGTATTTCCGATGAATTGGGTCTTACCAAAAGGGGACCGGGACGCTTTGGCTTGCTCATGGCATTGTGGATTGGTTTTAATATTACCGGTAATGTTTATGTCAATGCCTCATTCCAAGGCTATATGGTCTTAGGCTTATTGCCGGAAGAAACGCAGGCTACCTATACTTGGTTAACTTGGCTTATTAGAAGTTTGCCATGGGCAATCATCGTTATTGCCGGTATGTTCCTTTTCACTAAATTCTCTTATAAGGAACCGAATGTCAAAGAACTTTCGAAAGAATATATTGATGATCAATTTAAGGCTATCGGTAAATTGAGTCGTGATGAGATTATTACGGCAATCGTTATGGCTTTTGCCCTTATCATGTTTATTCTTGAAAGTACTACCGGTATCAGTGCGGTCGTTGTCTGTATCTTGGGTATGGCGGCTTTGACTTTCACTAAGGTTATCGGCAAGGAAGAATTTGTTTCCAACAGCTTGTGGCCGCTTGTAGTCTTTATCGGTTCCACACTCGGTTTCTCGGCCGTATTCTCGGCTGTCGGTATCGATGTATGGTTAGGTTCGGTTTTAGAGCCGATAGCAGCAACTTTAACTAATCCGTATCTCTTTGTGGCTGTTATCTGTATCCTTACTTATGTTGTCCGCTTGTTTGTGGCACAAACGGCTGCCAATACCTTGATGGTTGCCATCATTTATCCGCTGGCCGTAAGTTTAGGTATGGATCCATGGATTGCCTGTGTCGTTATTTACGGTTCTTCGGTTATTTTCTATCCGTTATATACGCACTCCAATATCCTTATTTGTTATGGTGCCTGTGGTGGTGAAGAGAATATCGACGAGAAATACTTCCTCAAAGCCGATGTGGCCTATATGGTAATTAACCTGGTGGCCTTCTTGGCTTCGGTACCGATCTGGTCAATGCTTGGCATGTGCTAGCTAAGTAAGTTTCTCTTTGAAATATCATTAATTACGAACAAAAACACATGGTTTTTCATCCTGTGTTTTTGTTCGGCCCTTTTTAGCATAAACAGGAGGTGAAAACATGAAAAAAAAGAAGGGCTTTGGGATCTTTGATCTTTTCACTTTGGGCTTTGGTGCAATTATCGGTGTCGGCTGGTCCATCACCTTACATCGTTTGATTATTGCCGGCGGGGGACCGATACCTTCATCGTTGGGTTTTATTATTTCAATGATTATCTTTATCTTTGTCGGTTTGATCTTTGCTGAATTAGCTTCCGCCATGCCGGTAGCCGGCGGAGCAGTCACTTATGGCAAAAGGGCCTTTGGCAATACTATGTCTTTTATAGTTGGCTGGTTCTTACTTTTAGCCTATGCGGGCATCTTACCCTTCGAGACCGTTTCGATAACGGAGATTTTAAGTCATATTATTCCCGGCTTAAACAGCGGACCGATTCTTTATCATTTTGTCGGTTATGATATCCGTCTATATCCGGTCATTGTCAGTATTATTATCGGTATCGGCATCGTTTTAATAAATCGCAGCGGTACTAAGGCTATAGCTCATTTCCAAAACATCTTAACGATTGTTTTAATTATTGCGGCCTTTATTTGCATCGGTGCAACCCTAATTAATTTTAAAGCCGAAAACCTTTTACCGCTTTATCAAAGTATGCCTGATAAACCGCATAATAGCTTATTTACTGGTATTATTTGTGTCTGTGCTTTAACACCGATGTATTTTTCGGGTTTTGATACGATACCCCAATCGATTGAAGACGCTAAAGGGGTCGATAGGCGCAAGATGGGTAAAATTGTCGCTTCAACAGTTGTAGCGGCCGGTATCTTTTATCTTTTGGTTATCTTGAGCTCTTCGGCGGCCTATCCTTGGACGGCCCTTATCAACTTGGATATTCCGGTATTATCGAATTTGATGTTGGAGCTGTACCCCGGTTTTTTGGGAACTTTCATGTATTGGGTGACCATTATCGGAGCGGCTGCCGGCTTATTTACGACTTGGAATTCCTTCTATGTTGCCAGTTCCCGTTTGATGATGAGCTTAGGACGCAATAAACTTATTCCGGAAATTTTTGCCAAGGTCGATAAAAAAGATACCCCATATATTGCCAATATCTTCTGTGCGGTAATTATGCTTATCGGGCCTTTCTTAGGCATGGGAGTAGTTGATGTCTTATCGACCATCGGTTCTTTCGGTTTTGCGGTAGGCTGGATGATTGCCTGTCTATGCTTCATTAAATTGAGGATTAAGGAGCCTCAAATGGAGCGGCCTTATAAGCTTAAGGGCGGGATGTTTATTGCCGTTATTGCTACCTTCTTTTGTGCCTTTATGGTCCTGAATTGTATCGTCCCTATGCTTCCGGGTTATATGGGGGATGTCGGATTTTGGGCTTCTATGGCTTGGGTAGTCTTAGGCATCATCTTTTATGGCTTTAAGTATTGGCAAAATAAAAAGGCAGCTACCGCCAAGGATGCGGTAAGTGCCAATTCTTAATATTTATTAACAGACATTAGTTTTTAAAAGGAAGGGCTAATGTCTGTTTCCTTGATGAATATTATTATAGTCAAGGCCCATGGAATTGAGGGTAATAAAATTAATGCCCTTCATGGTCTTGCAATTGAGCTCGGCAATTTCTTCAGGGGAATGAGCAAAACCTTCATTAATCCAATAATCGATGGTGGCATAGTGAAAATAGGTACAGATGTAATTGAGATAATCAATATTTTCGCCACTATTATTGGCAAACATGAAAATCGGTAATTTATCATTCCATTTCAAAAATTCGATAAAACGAAACTTGAATTCCCTGAAACAGGGATAATAAAAGAGATTTTGGAAATAGATCCGGCGATTGTAGACATGACGAAAAGTAGCCAGGCGCACTTTTTCAATATCTTCATCGGTTTTGAGATGACCGCCTTGCCGACGAACCGTTTCTTCAATTACTTCATGATAATAAATTATCTCATCATTAATGATGCGGTCGATAAAGTCACTTTTATCTTCAAAATAGCGATAAAAAGTCTGCTTGGAATATCCGGCTTTTTGGCAAATATCGTTAATGCCGATATCATCGGCACTTTCTTTGCCAAGTAAATCAAAGAAGGCCAATTTAAAATTATTAGCAGTTTTGGATTTAATTGTGTCCGTTTTCATGTTCATATTTTACTTCAATTTTTAACAATGCACAATAAACAGGAGGTGTTATCATGATGGGTATATTGTTTATGGTAATTTCCGGTATTTGTTACTCCTTTACCGGTACCTGGACGGCCTTTGTCGGTGAGACCGATGTCAGTGATATTATGATGACCTCGATTCGTTTGTTTTTCGCGGTGATGGTTTCGGGTATTATCTTAATGGGTCGAAAAAGTGATATGAAAATGGATAAAAGCCAAACCAAGGCTTCCTTTGTCTTTGGTATTAGCGGTACGGCCTTAACGATTTGGCTGATGTCGATGGCGGTACAGGAAATGTCTTCAGGGCCGACAACCCTCTGCAATTATGCTTATCCGATACTGGTATCTTTGGCGGGGCTTTTGATTTATCACGAGCCTTTCGGCAAATATAAAATCTTGGCTTCGCTTTTTATGTTAAGCGGTCTATGGCTTTGCAATCGAGGCGGGACAATGACCTTATATGGAACTTTTTTAGGTTTGGGGTCGGCTGTGACCTTTGGTCTTTATGTCTTTGGCCAGGAACATAGTGCCATGAAAGAAGTTGAGCCTTTAAAGCTTTTCTTCTATAACTCTCTTTTCGGTCTTATTGCCGCCTTGCTTATTGCCATAGTCAGCGGTCAATTTATGATTGTGGACGATCTAAGGGTCTATATCTTTATGTTTATGGGTGGCGTCTTATCGGATATGTTTGGCACGGTTTTTATGTTTATGGGGGTAAGACAGGTCGGGGCCGGCAAGGCTGCCTTCTTGAGTGTATTGGAACCGGGACTTTCGGTTGTTTGGGATATGATCTTTTTTAACTCGCGACCGGATTATGTTTCCCTTATCGGCTTGACTTTAATCTTTTTATGCTTTGTGACGATGGTTTTAGAACCTTCGAAAAAGAATCTGAAGGAGGTTTAATGGGTATTATTTTAATGGTTTTATCAGGTATTTGTTTTTCCTTTACCGGTACCTGGACCGCCTTTGTGGCTCCCTATGGCGTCAATGATTTGATGCTTACAATCTTAAGGCTTTTCAGCGCCTGCGTTTTAATGGGCATAATCTTGCTTATCAAAAGGGCAGATTTTGCCATGACTCGCCAGCAAGTAAAAGCCTCTATCATATATGGCAGTTTAGGCATGACTTTTACCGTTTATCTAATTTCCATGGCCGTGGAAAAAATGTCGGCCGGTGCAACTTCCTTATGCCATTATGCCTATCCCATCTTGGTGGCCTTGGCCGGTACGCTTATTTGTCATGAAAAGTTTCGAGCCAATAAGATCATTGCGGCGGTTTTGATGATCAGCGGTCTTTTGATTTCCAACAACGGCGGCAGTATGAACTTAGAAGGTACGCTTATCGCTCTTTTTTCGGCTGTTACCTTTGCCTTTTATGTCTTCGGCCAGGAACATAGTGCTATGGCCCAGGTTGAACCTTTTAAACTCTTTTTCTTTAATTCTTTATTTGGGACCTTGGCAGCAACTCTTATTGCCCTTATAAGCGGTCAATTTGTCATTGTTGATATTCCGGAAGTTTATTTGTTTATGTTTATGGGTGGAGCTATAACCGATCTTTGCGGTACGGTATTTATGACCTTGGGCATTCGTAAAATCGGCGCTACCACCGCTGCCTTTTTAAGTGTTTTGGAGCCAGCGCTTTCCAATGTTTGGGATATGATCTTTTTCCATTCGGCTTTAACTTTGCCAAGCCTTGTCGGTATGACTTTAATCTTTGCCGCCTTTTTGACCATGGCTTATCATCCTTCTAAGACCAAAAAAGCCTAAAAGGCGTATAATGGATTTGCGGGGAGGATTAGAATATGAAAAAGGTTTTGATTATATCGGCAAGTTTGCGTTACGGCAGCAATTCGGAGATCCTGGCCGAAGTCTTTAAAAAGGGCGCCGAAGACAATGAAAATGAGGTGGAATATATTTCCCTTAAAGACAAAAAAATCGATTATTGTCGGGGCTGCATGGCTTGCAGCAAGAAAGATTCCTGTATTATTGACGATGATGCTTCAGCGATTATCGAGAAAATGCAAGAGGCTGAAGTTTTGGTCTTGGCATCGCCGATTTATTTTTATGGTTTGGCCGGTCAATTAAAGACTCTTCTTGACCGCAGCAATCCGCTCTATGGCAAAGATTATCATTTCCGCGATGTATATTTACTGACAAGTTCGGCCGAAGATGAAGAAAATACCAACGCCAAGGCTATCAATATGCTTGAAGGATGGCTCGAATGTTTTGATAAGGCAAAACTTGTCAAAGCCGTCAATACCGGAGGCTTAGAGGAACCTTCAGCCATTAAGGGAAATGAAATCTTAAGCGATGTCTATATGATGGCTAAAGAAATTTATTAATTTAATAAAGCTAATAACACTAATATAAAAATTAAATAAGATCCTTAATCCCCTTTATATCAGGGCTTATGGATCTTTTAATTATGAAAAGGATATAAGATGCATCTTTTTTATGATTATGCGTAATTTAAGAGTATGATATAGGGGTATATTAAGGAGTAAATAGGAATGTTTGAATGGCTGATATCAAAGACGGTCCATAATTATAAAGATACCGAAAATAAGGAAGTAAGAGAAAGATACGGCATAATAGCCAGTATCTTTTCAATCGCTTTAAATATTATCATGGTCATATTTAAGTTGACCTTTGGTTATTTGACCGGCAGTGTAGCCATTGTCGCTGACGGCTATAATAATCTTTCCGATATCGGCAGCAATGTCGCTACCTTATTCGGTTTTAAATTGGCCGGCAAACATCCTGACAGTGAGCATCCATATGGTCATGGCCGTATTGAATATATTGTCGGCATGGTCATTGCCTTTTTAATTCTATTGGTGGGCTTAAGTTCTTTAAAAGAGGCAGTTATTAAAATATTGGCGCCCGAAGAAATCCGTTTTTCTTATTATGCCCTTATCGCTTTGATTGTTTCTATCGGTTTTAAACTTTGGATGGCCTACTTTAATTCCAAGGCCGGGAAGGCAATTGATTCTTCAGCCCTTATGGCCGCTTCCCAAGACAGCATAAATGATGTCATATCGACAACCGCGACCCTTATTTCCTTAGTCGCTTCATTATTTGTTGATTGGCCCTTAGATGGTATTATCGGTACCCTTGTTTCCTTATTAGTATTAAAGTCGGGCATTGAAATATTCAAAGATATGATGACATCGCTTTTAGGCAGAGCTCCCGATCCAGAATTAGTCAAAGAAATCCAAGATTTTGTCATGAGCTATCCGGAAGTTTTAGGCATCCATGATTTGATGATTCATGACTATGGTCCGGGACGCAAATATATGACTTTACATGCCGAAGTCAATCAAAATCGTAATATTGCCGATATTCATGATCAAATTGATGAAATTGAAAGAGCAGTTTTACAGAAATTTCAAATTCTTACTACTATTCATATGGATCCTTTAGATACTGAAGATGAGTATACCAACATGCTGAAAAAAAGGATGATAGAGACTGTTCATCATATCAATCCCAGTTATAATATCCATGATTTTCGCGTAGTTGGCGGCAATACCCATACCAATCTTATCTTTGATGTCGTTTTACCGCCAAACGATACGACACCGCATAGCGACGTTAAAAAAGCCATCAGTGAAGCAGTCAGCCAATGGATGGATGGAACTTATTATTGTGTCGTAGAAGTCGAACATCAATATTATTAGTTACTGCTTAGGATTTGAGTATCTTTATGCTTTCCCGGTCAATGTCGATTATTTGCGGGATCATGAAGATGATGAAATCATATTGCATCATTATTATTTGATTGCTGAGATTTCGCCGGCAAATCTTCCGGATTCTGATATTGAGATGATTATTGAACTTGCCGAAACGGCGAAGGGCTATTTTCTGAGCATTTCTTTTGATGATATAGAAAGTTTGTCTTTGCTTTCAGATATCACCGATTATGTAAGTGCCAATGCCCATGACTATATCTTGAAATAATATATTAAAAGATAGTTTACTTCGATATCGTTGAATCTGATTCTTTTAATTTTTTTTGAGGATAAATATAAACAGGTGATGTTTAAAATGAAAAAGCTTTTAGTCATCAGTTTATTGTTTATAAGTCTTTGGGGATGTATGGATGGGGGAAAGGCAAAGAACCGGTCTTGGATACTTATCCCATCGATATGAGTATTTATGAGGGCATGAAAAGTGTTGATCATCATTTCTTAGGCGTCAGTCCCCAGGAATTATTAAGATGCTACAAGGAAGAAGGAAGCGGTATCTTTTATTTAGGTTTTAAGGGTTGCGGTGTTTGCCAAAGCATGACCCAGTATGTCGAAGAAGCCGGTGAAAAGCTTGATAAAGTTATTTATTATTTAGATTGTACAAGTACGGAATATCCTTTTAAGGGTGATATTTATGATGAATATGTTTCAACCTTTGAAGCTTATTTAATGACTAATGAAAGCGGGGCAAAAACAGTCTATACACCGCAACTAATGATAATTAAAGACGGCAAGGTCATTGATTCCAATATTGGCGGATTCAGTGGTTTTGAAGATGAAATTGTTGAAGCCTATGAAGAAATGATGGCAAAACTTGATTAAGCTTATGATAAATGAAGTTTAGCTTTTTTAAGTAATATGGGAAGGAATTCTCGGTTACTTGTATCCGAGATGAAAGCCCGTTAAATATTTAATTCTTTGCTTCACCATATGTAGCATACAATTCATGCATAAATGATGCTAAAACAAACAAATTATGATATACTATCTGTATGGATAATAAATATACATACGCAAGGACCTGCGTATACAACATCAATTACCATATTGTCTGGTGTGTAAAATACCGCCGAAAAGTACTGACGTCCGAAATCAGCGACAGGCTGTATGAGCTGGTCAACACGATTGCTGCTGAAAAGGGGTTTTCTGTTGCCAAATGCAGGGTTGGCGATCATGACCATGTACATTGCTTTGTGTCAGCGCCACCAAAACTCTCAGTCACCCAGATCGTAAAGTACCTGAAGGGGATCAGCGGCAATTCGCTCCTCAAGGAATTCCCGGAGATCCGGAAATCTTTATGGAAGGGACAGCTTTGGAGCGGTTCATATTTCTGCGAGACGATTGGCTCAACATCGGAAGAAAACATTTTACGGTATATCGAACGGCAGAAAAACTGCCAGCTATAAAGGAGGCATCCATATGCCAGGGAAACTACCCAGACAAAGGGAAAACACCAACACAACTGAACAGCGTGCATATCGGTTTGAAGGTCGTCCCGATGCGAATCAGGAACAAAAGCTGCGGCAGTTCATCGGTGCGGCTCGCTTCCTGTGGAATCGGATGCTTTCGGACTGGAAAGCCAGTTATGAAGCAAACGGCAAGTCCGATCCTGTAAAGACGCCGGCTGCCTACAAAAAAGAACCAGGGCTCGAATGGCTCAAGGACATGGACTCCTTATGCCTTGCAAACGTGCAGCTCCGGTTCATCCGCGCAACAAAAGAATTTCTTACAGGGAAAAAGGACTATCCGCAATTCAAGAAAAAACACGCCTGCAAAGACGCCTATACAACGAACCTGGCAAACCGGGAAAGTCCGAATCTTCTCTTGGATGGATGCCTGCTGAAATTGCCAAAAATACAGGGGCCGGTCAAGCTTCGCCTGCATCGGCAGATCCGGGCCGGCGGGATCCTGAAAAACTGCACCGTGATCCATGAGCCCAACGGGAAATGGTACTTCTCCCTGGTTTTTGAATATCCTAAAGTGGAAATCCCCAAAACTGCAGATGAGAAAGACGCCAGCGAGATCCAGGCGGTCGGGCTCGACATGTCCTTGTCGGAGCTATATGTTGACTCCGATGGGGATACGCCTTCATACCCAAAACCGTACCGGAAAATGGAGGAAAAGATCGCCCAGGAACAGCGACGCCTTTCACGGATGGAGCGGGGTTCCAATAATTATAAAAAACAGATGATCCGGATCGCGAAGCTGCATGCGAAAGCCAAGCATCAGCGGGCCGACTTCCTGCATAAGCTGTCCTACGCCCTCGCAAAACAGTATGACCTGGTATGCATCGAGGATCTTGATATGGCGGTGATCAAAAAAGCGCTTTCTTTTGGCAAGCCCGCCAGTGACAACGGCTGGGGGATGTTTACACGTATGCTGGATTACAAGGCTGACTGGTACGGCTGTACCATTATCCGCACGAACCGCTGGTTTCCGTCCAGTAAAATGTGCTGTGCCTGTGGGCATGTGCATAAAGAACTGAAGCTGTCTGACCGGCGATATGTTTGCCCCAAATGCGGGCATGTGATGGCGCGCGACCATCAGGCGGCGGTCAATATCCTTAACGAAGGGATGCGCCTCTATCTGGAGGGGCGTCCTGAAACGGCGTAACCAGCCGTAATACAAACCGGTGGGACACCGGGGTTAGCCTGTTGTACTACGGGGCGCATGATCACAGTCATGCCATAATATGTCACCCGGTCAAGCAGGAATAAAAGAAAGC
>CALUZH010000022.1 GCA_944325255.1 uncultured Erysipelotrichaceae bacterium | reverse complement strand
GTTTAATTAATACCTAAGTATGAATAAATATATATATTAAGTCATACTTAAATACAGGTTAATTCTTATCCGATTTTCAAAGATCAAATACTTATCTTTCTTCCCTATTAACGGTAAGTATTTAACTCCCTTAACAGGTGCTAATAAATAATACTTCAAAGCCTGAAGGAAAGTCAACAAGAAAATGAAAAAAATTTGAATTTTTTTATTTTTAACCTCTTTTTCTCTTAACTTTCTTTTAATATTCTGCCAATATTTTTTTAATTTGACTCCCTTACAATAATTTTAAGAGGTACTTATATGCAAGAACTAACTGATGCCATGATTGCTGCCGATTTGGGATCATTATCGATGGCTATTCTGTTTTTCCCCCTTATTGTGCTTATTCTTATTTTAATCATTTTCTTTCGACTATACTTTACCAAACGGAAACGCTCCTATCTTTTGGCAGCCTTTATTTCCTTATTTTTAATTATTGTCGATATCAGCTTGCTTCCATCCTTTTATGAATCCGGCAAACAAAGTGATTTCTATCTTACATATAAAGAAGTTGCTTCTTTGGAAGAAAAAGTTGACCATAGCGGACCCGGCACCAGTAAGACTAGCTATTATGCCCATGTCGATAATGAACGCATCTTGATCGGTAAAGACGTCTATGATTCTCTAAAACAAGGCGATACCGTATATGCCGTCATCCTCCACGATGAGGTCAAAGCCGTCTATCCGGTGACTACTTACCACTATGTCGGTGATAAATTGCTTCCTTAAAGTCTTTTTATTTCATCTTTCTTCTTCTATCATATATAGATGAAGAAGACTATTGTCCAAACGGGACAACGGCCCTTTATGATGCCATCGGTATCACCCTTGATGATTTTATTTGGGAAAGTGATGAGGATTCAAAAACTTTGGTCTTTATAATCACTGACGGCATGGAAAATGCCAGTTACCGCTATACTTTAAAGGATATTAAAAAGAAGATTGTCAAACTTCAAAAAGATCATCATTGGGAATTCATCTTTATGGGAGCCAATATTGATGCCTATGGCCTTGCCGGCAGCATCGGCATCGGCAAAAAAGAACGGTCAACTATCAAAATGATGACCGGGGAATAAAACTCAATTATGAGGTTATGAGCGATGTTGCCGCTAAATTCATCAAAAGCCAAGAAATCGATGATGATTGGCATGAAAGTATTGATCAAGATTTTAAAAGCCGCCGATAGGCGACTTTTAATTTTTTAGGCAGTAATTTCTGCGTTTAATTCTTCATTAGCTTTTTCGTAGGTAGCAATGCCGTCGGCAATCGCATTGAAGTAAGTAGCATAGTCTTCACTGTCATAATAAGTGACTGTTCTTTCGCGGAGCGCCACTAAGACCGTATGACCGTCTTCGTAAAGATGCAATGAACTATTATCGGCCTTATTGCGGACGATATAGTAGCGACCTTCAAAATCACCTTCTTCAACTGTTTCACCGCTCAGTGAAGAAATACCATCAAGACCGGCCAAAATGGCAATCTTGCTTTCTTCAAAAGCGGAAGCATAAGTTTCCAAGTCTTCATCGGCAGCATCTTCACTTTCGGTTTCTGCCAAGACAATTGCGGCGTCGCTTTCTAGCGGAGCGGTATAAATTGTCAAATTGGCCCGATTAGCTGTCGAAAACGGTGCTACATCGCTTGTTTGTGTGTCAGTACCGCTACAGGCAAAAAGCGTCAGGCTTAAAGCCAAACAAAGTAGTAATTTTTTCATTTTTTTCTTCCTTTCTGCCCTTCACATTAGCCAAAACCAAGTATTTTGTCAATCATCCTGCAAATTATACATCGTGATTGCTCCGGCCATGGCCACATTAAGTGAATCCATATTGCACATATCAATCTTCAAGATACCGTCAGATGCTGCCATCAAATCCTCACTTACACCCGAGCCTTCATTACCCAAAATAATAGCCAATTTATCTTTAAGATTTAAATCACTTAAACGACAATTATTTTGATGCAAGCCGGTGGCATATACCTTAAAGCCTTTGGCCTTAAAATCGTCAACAGCTTTTAAAAGATCAGTGCGGATAAAGGGTATTTTATAAAGAGCGGTCTTAGCCAACACCACACTTTTTTCATGATATAAATCAGCACAATCATCACCGGCTACCAGTGCATCAAAGCCAAAGGCCATAGCCAAATTCAAGATCTTGCCGATATTTAATGGATCTTGCAAGCCATCCAACATCAAAATCCTTGTAGCATCTAAAGGAAGAATTCCTTCCTGCTTTTGGCCGATGCCGATAAAAGACAATTTCTTTCCCTTGCTTAGTTTAAGCATCACTTCTTCGCTAACCGCAAAAGCTTCATTAAAATCAAAGGGTTTTTCACCCACATATATCAAGGTCTTTAAACAATTATATGTTTTTGCCGCGAAGATACTTTCTTCATCCAGAATTAAATAAGCATCAAGGCGATATTTTTTTTGATAAAGCTTCATCCAAGCTTTTACTTTTTCATTTGTCAAAGATGTAATCATTGATAATTCCTTTTTTCATAAACCAAGGTCGCCAAAACATCGGCCGAAGATGCAGCACTCAAGGCCATCTTGAAGTCAAAACCATAGGGGATGAAACAAAGTTCATCAACCTCATCTAAAACTTTAGCTTTAATGCCGCGCTTTTCTCCACCCACAAGATAGAGGGCCTTCTTGGCCAAAGTTATTTTAAAAAGATCTTTAGCCTTTGGTCCACGGTATAAGGCGTATAGACAATAAGCTTCTTTTTTAAATTGTTCAAGAGTTAGCTTAATATCCTTACTTAAGGCAATATTCAAGATATCAAAGGCACCGGCTGAGGACTTTAATAAGGTCCCTTCAAACTTACGATAATCATATTCCGGCAATATAACAGCCTTAAAGCCAAAAGCACAAAGGGTCCTTAAGACATAGGCCAAATTAAAGGGATCTTCAATGCCATCCAGATAAAAGATATCATTATTTAAAAAAAGATGATTGGCACTTTCATAGCGGCGAAAACCGACCTCCGCCAAGACCCCGCCATGGCTTTTGCCGCTGGCCATAGTCATTATCTCAGCGCTTGAACATTCTTCTATAGTAATTTTATTTTGATGACATTGTTTGCGAATATAATTAAAATCATGACTTTTTTTATTTTTATCCAGATAAACCGTCATAACATCACGACGCTTATTAGCGATGGCTGCCTTAATGGCAATAGCTCCTTCAATCAGCATTTAAATCACGAACCTTTCGTAACATGTCGCCCTCGCTTAAAACATAAGGACAGGACAGAAAAATAATCTGCATCGGCTGATTGGCCGTTTCCAGGGCATCATATTCCTCATTAAACATCGCCATAACTTTAAAACGACAATTGTCTTTAGTTTTATCGGGACTTAATATCTCCAAAATATCCCCTTGATTAAATTTATTGCGAACTTCTATTTTGGCCGACTTATGTTCCTGATCATAGGCCAAAACATAAGCCACAAAATCATGCGTCACCCCGGCCCCGTTAATTCCATATAGGTGCTTACTATCATCGGGATTGCCGCCAAAAAAGCCATCATCACTTGGCCGATTTTCCGCTTTAGAAAGTTCCTGGTCATAATAAGCCAAACGTTTGGCATCAATATCACCATTTGCATAAATTTCATCAATCAATAAACGATAAGTCTTGACTACTTGGGCAATATAATAATCAGACTTCATGCGCCCTTCAATCTTAAGGGAAGCGACATCGGCTTTAATTAACTTGGCAATATATGATGTCGCCCGAAGATCTTTAGAAGATAAAGAAAGCGGACATGCTTCATCAGAGATGAGCTTATCATTTTCATAAATATGATATTTCCAACGGCAACTTTGGGCACACCCGCCACGATTGGCATCACGCCTTGTCATCCGATTAGAAAGGGTACAGCGTCCCGAATAATTGGAGCACATCCCCCCATGAATAAAGACTTCCAAGGGAAGATTAGCTTGCCGATTGATATCTTCAATCTCTTCAATTGTCAATTCTCTGGCCAAGACCACCCGATCGGCTCCCCAGTCAGCCAAAAGATTGACAGCCAAGGAATTTAAAGTTGATAGTTGGGTAGATATATGACATTCCATCTTTAAGCCCATCTTCTTAACTAAGGCCAAAACGGCTAAAGATTCAATGATGATCGCATCGACACCCAGATCATCAAGTTCTTTTAAATATTCCCTTAGACCCAAAAAATCAGCATCATGAAAGACAATATTGACCGTAACATAGACCTTGCTTTGATGATGATGGGCAAAACTTACAAGTTCCCGCAAATCATCCAGGGAGAAATTGGATGCCCGATAGCGCAAAGAATACTTCTTGCCGCCCACATATACGGCATCGGCCCCATAGCGGATAGCGATCTTCGCCTTAAAAAGATCTTTGGCCGGAGCCAAAAGTTCAATTTTGTTCATCGCTTAGTCCCTCCTTTTTGGCCATGGTCGTTGGCGCGTACAAGTAGGCTGTCGAAAAATGATTTTTAATATAGCGGGCCTTTAAGCGATTTAATAAGCCTTGGACATTATGATTATCTAAATTTCGCAAATCTTTTAGGACATGAATAAGTAAAGATTCCGGCAAAAAGATATCATCGACAAGGGCACAATTAATGTTTTCCCGCAATTTTAAAAACTCTTCATACATACAAAAAATATAGTCAGTATAAATCTTACTGCCATAATGATTTTCCAAAATCGGATAAGCTTCTTGGCGGGTAGTTTCGATAATGCTTAAATCTTCCCGATCAGCTAAATCAATTTCTTTGCCGATATGCTTAAAATAATTACGCAAGAAATATCTTGCCGAAGAAGCCATCTTTTGATGACCAAAGATATATACATCAAGTTTTTGCGGATTAAATCGCAACATTTTCTCAAGTTCTTGATAAGTTACTTCCCGAGCAGCTACAAGCCCGGCCAAACCGTTTTTTAAAAAGAAGACGGCATCTAAAGAATTGCATATAAGCGTTTGCGGATCATAATGCAACAAATTAGTCATATGTAAATCTTCGGCCGCTCTCAAAACAGCCAAATCAGCAAAAAAGATACCGTCAACCCTAAGATTATTTAAAAATTCCAAATATTCATAAAGTAAGTCAATATCTTCTTCCTTAATCATTGTATCCATAAGAATATAAAGCTTAAGACCCTTTTCTTTACTTATCTTGCGGATTTCTTTTAATTTGGAAAGGGCATAGTAATGACGGTCGGCAAAATAAGAACCGCACAAAATACCATCGGCAAGCCCGATAATTTTATCAAGATTAGTTTGCGGTTTTAAAGTACAGACTATTTCCATAGAGCTATTTTATCACAAACATGCTAAAATAACTTTATGACAACTAAAAAAATGGCCTATCTGGCCCTGCTTATGGCATTGCATATATTTTTGAGCTTCTTCTATATTCAAGTGAGTGACAATTTACGAATTTACTTCACTTTTTTCATCGTGATTATTGTCGCTATCGCCTTTCCTTTAAAAATCGCTTTAGGCTATGCCGTTATTGAAGACCTCATCGCTTTTTTCATCTATCCTACCGGCCCCTTTTTTATCGGCTATACTTTGACGGCCCTATTATCAATGCTCATCTATGCCTTAGTTTTACAAAAACATGTCAATATTAAAAATATCATTATCGCCAAAACCTTAGTCAATCTTTTAATCAATGTAGCCTTAGGCAGCCTTTGGTCAGCAATCTTATACAGTCGCGGCTTCCTTTATTACTTTGGCGTATCCTTTTTTAAGAATGTCTTTCTTTTGCCTTTGGAAATTGTCCTCTTTATTATCTTCTACCGTTTACTTTCACCATTGCTTAAAAAAAGCGGTCTTATCATAGACAAAGAAAAACTTTTGCTCAAGAAAAAAGCCTCCTAATCAAAGAAGGCCCAACCGCAATAAATATAAATTAAATAGACAATATAACCATAGAGTCCGATATTATCAAAGAAATTTTTTAATTCCGGAATCATGATATAACCAAGATCCCAAACCAAAAAGAAAATAAAGACAAAGGAAATTATAACCTTACGCAACCACGTTTCATTGCGACGGCGATGAGCATGATTGAGCGTCAAGCCAAACCAAAATAGTAATAACGATCTTAATATGGTCAATATAATAAAGCCGACATGCCCCGTCAATATAAGTTCCAGCCATCTTAAACCGATACTTAATATAAGGAGCACCAAAAGCGGCAACAAATATCTCTTATACATAGTTTTTCCCCAACATATAAATTATAACACAGATAATTTTTTAAAAATAGACTGTTAAAAATAAGTAAGTCTGTTAAACTAAAGGTGTAAAGAAAGAGAGGTCAAAGTAAATGACACCTACTATATTTGCTGAGACCGACGGTCTCAAAAATTAAAAATTATATATTTTATTAAGAAGGCGAAAGCCCGGAAGTATCAATCTTAAAGGTGATTGATTTATTAAAAAAAGAAAGTGTCTTTTAAAAAAACTCTCGATCTAAAAAATAAACATCCGTCTAGTGGCGGATGTTTATTTTATGCTTCACTTTCTTCCTTATTTACTTCACGCATATGACGGCGACGATCAAGATTGGTAAGATATTTCTTTCTTAAACGAATATCATCAGGCGTAATTTCTACAAGTTCATCATCATTGATAAATTCCAAGGCTTCTTCAAGGGACAAGACTTTTGGCGGAACTAATTTCATCGCCTCATCATTGCCGGTCGAACGCACCGCCGTCATTTTCTTATTCTTAATCGGATTAACTTCAATATCTTTATTGCGGGAAGCTACACCGATAATCATTCCTTCATATACTTCTGTTTGCGGACCGATAAATAATTGACCGCGTTCTTGAATATTCCAAAGGGCATAAGTCATCGCCTTACCGTTATCACAAGAGATAAGGACACCATTTTGCCGACCCGGGATATCTCCTTTATAAGGTTCATAGGCAATAAACTTGCGAACCATAACACCTTCACCCTTGGTATCATTAATAAATTCACTGCGATAGCCAAGCAAGCCTCTGGTTGGAACATGATACATGATTTTGGTATAAGATCCTTCATCAACAATATCAATCATCTGTCCCTTACGTAAATTAAGTTTATTAATAACCGTACCGCTGTATTCATTAGGCACTGAACACATAACTTCCTCAATCGGTTCACACAATTCATGATTAATAGTACGCATGATTACTTCCGGACGCGATACTGCCACTTCATAACCTTCACGGCGCATATTTTCCAAAAGAATTGATAGATGCAATTCACCTCGACCCGAAACCTTGAAAGTATCGGTTGTATCAGTAGCTTCAACCCTTAAACCGACATTGACCTCAAGCTCTCTTTCCAAACGTTCTTTAATATTGCGGGAAGTTACATATTTACCGCTACGGCCCTGAAAGGGCGAAGTATTGACCATAAAATTCATGGATAATGTCGGCTCTTCAATTTCAATTTGCGGAAGCGGATCGTTGACACCGTTGGCACAGACGGTATCCCCGATTTCAATATCGGCAATGCCACTGATTAAAACGATATCACCGCATTGGGCTTCATTTATCGCTACCCGATTAAGACCTTGGTAATTAAATAAATTGGCAATTTTACATAATTTGGCCTTACCGTAATTATTTACGACATTGATGGTTTCATTGGCTTTAATAATGCCTTTGTAAACTCTGCCGATGCCGATACGGCCGATATAATCATCATAAGCCAATGCCGATACCTGCATTTGGAGATCTTCGTTACGCAGATCAGGATAATGACTTACATGTTTAACAATCGTTTCAAATAACGGTTCGACATCCGTATTATCATCTTCAATGGCATAACGGACGATACCTTGCTTGGCAATACCGTAAAGGATCGGGAAATCAAGCTGCTCATCATTGGCATCAAGGTCCAAGAACAAATCATAAACCTCATCGATTACTTCTAAAGGACGAGCATCTTTTTTATCAATTTTATTAATCAAAAGGATCGGTTTCAAACCGGCCTCAAGTGATTTCTTGAGGACAAAACGCGTTTGCGGCATTGGCCCTTCACTGGAGTCTACCAACAAAATTACCGTATCGACGGTTTTGATAATTCTCTCTACTTCACTTGAAAAATCCGCATGTCCCGGGGTATCGACAATATTGATCTTATAGTCCAAATACTTAACCGAACAGTTCTTGGAGTAGATTGTGATGCCCCTTTCTCTTTCCAAGTCATTGGAGTCCATGACCCTTTCGACAATCTCCTCGTGGTCCTTGAAAACATGCGATTGTGCCAACAAAGCATCAACCAATGTACTCTTACCGGCATCGACGTGAGCGATGACCGCAACGTTAATAATCTTTTGAAATTCCATACTAAATCATTATATTCATCTTGACTATTGAATTCAAGATTTATATTATTATAGAAGACGCGCACCAATGGCGGAACTGGTAGACGCGCACGCTTGAGGGGCGTGTGGGATTCCCGTGCAAGTTCAAATCTTGTTTGGTGCACCAATATAGTTATTAAAAGAGGCTAAAAAACAGCATGAATAAGTCTGATTTTACGGCCTCTTTTTTTGATTCAATAAAGACACTGATCACTGCCGTTTTACCGATACAGCTGTGCCCATAGATTATCACAAATTCCAGCCTGTCTGATTCATAAAACTTATTAAGCATCAAAAGCTCATATTCTCTACCGATAAACATAAAGCTCATCTTATTTAAAAAAAAGGTGCAAGCATTCAAATCCTACACCTGTTTGATTTACCAAAATTAAGCTATAAGCGGGAATTTCTAAATAAATAAATAGAATCCAAAGAAGCTTGAATCTTATGATGTCATAGTGAATAAGCCTTTATAAAGAAAGGGTGATATTTACTTTTCTAGTCTGAAATCAACACTTCTATTTTTTTAATCACATCGCCCACATGCATATTGCGCACTGCCTCAAGATTTTCAGTGACCTTGCCGAAAACCGTGAAGTCGCGATCTAAATGCGGTTGAGGCTCATGACAAATATAAAATTGACAGCTGGCCGTATCACGGCCCCGATGGGCCATCGCTATGGAACCGGCTTCATGTCTTAAAGGATTGCCTTCATTTTCGTTTTTAATAGTATAAGCAAGTTCACCTGTACCATCGCCCCTAGGATCGCCACCTTGTGAAACAAAGCCTTTAATCACCCGATGAAAAGTCAATCCATCATAAAATCCGGAATTAGCCAATTTCACAAAATTAGCTACCGTGTTAGGTGCATATTGAGGATAAAGTTCAAATTTAATAACTTCGCCATTGCCCATCAACAATATGCCTTTTAGTGTATCTTTTTCCATATTCTTGTCTCCTTTGCCTAAATAATAGCACTTTTAAGCGACATCCATTAAGGCAAATCAAAAGAGACCCCCCAATGTCTCTTCTTTAGAAATTATCTTTTTATTAATAAGCCATCGGCGTACCATCACAGCGCTTATCGCAAGCGCCGTTTAATACACCGGTTTCCGGATCACGCCAAATAATTTGTGCCCGACCCATATTCGGTTTATAGTTGCCTCTTACAAGATTGTGACCCATACGGCATAACTGGTCATAGATATGTTCAGGTAAATCTTTTTCTACGGCAATAGTCTTGCCCTGTTCCCAGAACCAGCGTGGGGAATCAATGGCCGCTTGCGGATTCATATGGAAGTCAATAGTATTGGTAAGTAAAGTCAATTGACCCTGCGGTTGAATAAAGGCACCGACACAGCCAAATGGTCCGACCGCTTTGCCGTCTTTGCATAAAAAGCCCGGAATAATGGTATGGAAGGATTTCTTGCCACCCTTTAAGACATTGGCCTTAGATTCATCAAAGACAAATTGACTGCCTCTATTATTGAGGGCAAAGCCACAACCAGGAACGACAATGCCGCTGCCAAAGCCCATATAGTTACTTTGAATAAACGAAACCATATTGCCGTCTTTATCGGCAGTTGCACAATATACTGTACCACCCTGGTCCGGTTTACCCGGCATAGGAGTAATGGCTTCATCAAGTTTGATAAGCTTTCTTCTTTGGGCAGCATATTCTTCCGATAACATATCTTCAACTCTTACTTTCATCTCTTTGGCATCAGTGACATAAGTCATTGAATCCATATAAGCCAATTTCATTGATTCAAATAAAAGATGATAAGTACGGGCACATTCTTTTTCATTGACCGGTAAATCAAAGCCCTTAAGAATATTTAAGGCCATAAGCAAGGAGATGCCATTGCCGTTTGGCGGTATTTCATAGACATCATAGCCCCGATAATTGACACTGATCGGCTCAACCCATTCCGGTTTATAGGAAGCTAAATCTTCATGAGTCATAAAGGATCCGCATTTTTGGGCAAAGTCAACAATCATATCAGCTGTCTTGCCCTTATACATATCTTCACATTCGCTGTCTCTTAAACGTTTAAGGGTTTCCGCCATATCCTTATTGGCATAGATATCACCCGGTTTTGGAGCCTTACCGTTCGGGGCAAAATAGTCAAAGAATGGTTTAGCCTGGAATTCATCTAAACCAACCATTGGTTTACCGGTATTGGCCGGACCTTGCATACTGGCTTTAAACAAGTCTAAATTACTTTCCCAATCCGTTGTCACCTGCGGTGTTACCGGAAAACCTTCTTCGGCATACTTGATAGCTGTCTCAAATAAATCTTTAAAAGGCAAAGAACCAAAACGTTCATGCATGGCCTTCCAACCGGCCGGTGCTCCCGGCACATTAACGGCATGCCATCCTAGGGTCGGCATACTTTCATAACCTAAATTCTTAAGTTTTTCTATTGACAAGCCTTTAGCGCTAGGTCCTGAAGAGTTTAAACCATAAATCTTATCTTTAAACCAGACAATGGCAAAGTTATCCGAACCGATAGCGTTCATCGTCGGCTCAACAACGGTTGTGCAAATCATGGTGGCAATAGCGGCATCTACGGCATTGCCGCCTTTTTTAAGAATATCCAATCCGGCCTGAGCCGCTAATGGAGTAGAAGTTGATACCATACCATTCCGACCAAAGACCGAAGTCTTTTGCGAAGGATATGGATAACACTTAGAATCATAATTAAATGCCATAATAAGTTCCTTTCTTAATTAACACATGCCAAGCATCGACCAAATCGGTACACAAGCTAAAAAGCCCAGCATACAAACGACCATATAGGCAATATCGGCAACAAAGAGTTTAGAAATATCAATATTTTCTTCGCCACCGCAGGCTCCGTAACAAATAAGCATATTCGGATGTACATAAAGCGGATAAAAGACGACACTGCAGCCATAAACAACAACCGCCCCAATCCATGGATCTAAACCAAGCTGCATAGCTAACGGCACCATAATCGATACCAAGAAGACATTGGTAGTAACCTGGTCGACGAAAATCCGCACAATATAAGTGATAATGCAGACCACGATAACAAAGAGATAAGGATTATTCAATCCGGAAGTAAGCGGGGATAATACCGATACAATCCAATCGGTAATACCGACACTGCCAAAGACTGTACCCATACCTAAGGCCACACCGATAAAGGTAACTAAAGGCCATAAAGTCTTATTGGTATATTCTTGCGGACCCAAGATACCCAAAAATGTCAACAAGACCATAGCCGCGCAGGCCACACTTACCGAAGCAATACCGGTTTGCTGCTCAAAGACAAACAAGACCAAGCATACAGCCATAACCAAGGCAACAATCTTCTCATCTTTTTTCAGTTTTCCCAGTTCTTTAAATTGATCATCGATATATTCTTTAGCGATGACCTTCGCATTATTTTCTTTATAAAAAAGGAGGATATAAAGGGCAAAAAGAACAGTAACGACAATAGTCCACGGCAAGGAACGGACAAACCAAGTTGTCCAAGTATAGGCTGCCTGAGTTTCTAAAGGTAATTGACCCAAGACCATATAACCTTGGAAGGAAGCATTAAGGAAGAAGTTACCAGAGATATTGAAGCCCAGCCACAAAGCCATAAGCAGGCCAAAGCGTCCGGCACTGCGTTTCGGTAAGCCCAATTCATCGGCAATACCCAAAACAAGCGCACCCATGATGGCACATTTAGCTGTCGTTGACGGAATAAGCGGCGCAATACAGATACCCATGATAATAACGGCGATAATCTGACCCTTATAAGTCGGTTTAAAGAATTTCAATGATAGAAGTGAAAGTCTTTTTAATAAGCCGCACTTGCTGACAGCAGTACCTAAGCCCATAACCCCGATAATTAACCACCAGGTACTGTTGGTAAAACCATTAAAGGCTGTACCAAAATCAACAGCACCGCTGGCTGCCCACAAGATACACATGAGGATACCGACAGCATAGCTTGGCGCTAAGCCGATGATGAGATTGATGACGCCCCAAAGCGTTACGCCAAGGACCATCAAGGCTTCTTTTGAAAGCATGTCGCTTGGCGGCAGCATCCATACCACAATGCCAAGAGCGATCGACAATACTTCAAAAACCAGCTTTAAATTAAAATTATTCTTTTTTAAAGACATATTGTGATGCCTCCCTTTCTGTCTCCATTTTAAAATTTAAGGGCTTTCATCAACAGTCACTAAAAAAGAATAATAATTATTTTTTTAATCGACTTTACAGATTATATTTTCTCTTTCATCATATCTTGACACTTTGTAAAGTATGACTTCTTTAAAACTTGTCATTTTTCATCATTTCCAAATAATGCAAAACAAAATCATAAGCCAAACGCTTATTACCCTTATCAAAATCTTCACCAATCAATACCACGATTCTTTTTAAACGGCCATAAAGGGCCTGACGGCTCAAATTCAAAGCTTTGGCCGTGTCATTTTTGTTCATATTAGCGGCATAATAAACTTTAAGTGTCTTTAAAAGTTCCTGGTCTTCCGGATTTTCAAAAACCTTAAGCAAGTCTTTGGCAAAATCATTAAACCAGTTTTGCCGCCGTAAATTAATAAACATCCATGAAGCATAAAGATCATCATAGGCAAAATAATCACCTTTAACACCTTCGGCATATTCCAAAAGATAATTTGCTGTCTTATAGCTTGTGCCGATTTCACTAATTTCCGTCACATATTTACCGACCATACATTTGACGCACGGTCTTTGTCCATCATCATCTGGCAAAACCACAAAGTTTTGTTGGGGGCCGAGATTTTCGACAATCAAACGATTATGTTCGACAATTTCCGCCAAGGCTTTTTTTCGACACTCATGCCAATCCTTTAAGCCTTTAGGAACCATTACCACATAGGCAATAACCTTTTCATCAATCCACTCCAAAGTTTTAAAACCATATTTACGGAAACTGCGAAAAGAACCGATAGCCAATCTTAAAGATACATCACTTAATATACCGGCTTCGGCATCGCGATATAGGGACATCGATGACGATAGTTTCAACAGGACTATAAAAAGGACTGAGGGATCATTATCCATATGCAAATCATAAAGTTTAAGTTTGACTTGTTCATCGGACAAGTTACCGGCAAACCAATCATTGAGCCAAGCCGATTCTTCAAGAGTCAAACGATGGAGGGCATCCACAAAGTCGACTGTTACCCGATGCCGCAAAAAAGCCGTAAGTTTAGTCAAAATATAAGAAGCAAACTTGATATTGTCATCTTTGACATCCATAAATAAATAGGCATAGCGTTCATTGACTACCGTAATCTTCATCACCATCAGCTTTTCATATATGGCAAAATCTAAAGGTGACAAGGAATCCAGGTTTTTAAGCATCTCGGCATTAAAAAACTTATCCGTATCCAAATAAAAGCCCTCGCTGAAAAGCGGCTTAGAAAGGATGTGCCAATAGCCGACACCCGCATCCGCAAAAGCTCCTGTATAATTCAAAAAATCTTTGATCTTAAATGCCGCATCGGCACCTTGCAAAGCCTTGCCGAATAAATCAGCGATACTAATCAAAGCTTTTTCATCACTTAAAAAACTTTTCTTTAAAGCCGCCAAAACGGTCTTATAATCACTTCGCAAAAGAAAAAGCGGCAAATGCAGGAAATCGGCATAGGCCAAAATATCATTATTAATAAAGGCGGCATCGACAATGAGCGCCGCTATTTTTTCCCGTGTCAAAAAGTCCAAAAGCTCTTTCTTGTCATCATTTTTTAAAAAGCCGGCTGATAAAAGACAAAGTTCTTGGCCACTAAAAAGATAACGGTTTATTGCCCCCTTAAGCGGCAGGATCCAGGAAACTTCCCGGTTTTCAATACTTCCGCTTAAAAGCTGCAAGTACTCACTATTATGCTTATATAATTCTTTAAGCTTCATCACTACTTCATTTTAGCACAAAAAAAGCTTCCCTTATCGGGAAGCATAAAGCACAAAGGGAACATAAAGTTCTTCTTCCAGGATACCACCGCCCAGGGCCTTAGCAGGCTTTTGGGGATTAAACAAAAGTTGCATAGGGCTTTTACTGACAGCAAGGAAATCTTTATCTAAAATTTCTAAAAGGGCATTTTCACCTTTGCCGAAAAGTTTAGATACAACCGTCTCTTCACGGCTTAAAAGAATAAAATCATCAGCAAATTCGGCCTTAAATTTTTTAGCAAAATCAGCTTCTTGACCCTTTTTGGTTTTAAACATGACACTGCGTCCAAGCATCATAGGCTCACCATCAAGTAAATCGGCTAAGGGACTTGAAGCAAAATCGATATATCCTTCAACATCAACCGTACCGTTTTCACCCACTACCGCCAGCAAGCTCTGTTCATCAAGCTTTTGGGCCATCATCATTATTTTGGCATCAAGCTCTTGATAAGCCTTGACTATATCGGGGCCGTTATTGCCCTTAATACCGATTTGGGCAAATAAAGCGGTATCGCGGATAAAGCGAATATTGGTGTTTTGCCATAAATTCGCTGACCCCATACTTATGCTTAAGTCATTGCCGCTTTTTACCGCATCTGCAGTATAAGGAAGACAAGGCGGAAAAATCGTCGTGATCTTTTTGAAAAGATGCTTTCTTAAAAAACTTGTCTCATCTAAATTTTTCTCAAGACCGGCACAGCTTAAACCGGCAACCGCAATAAGCAGAAGTTTTTGCGGTTTAAGCTTATCCAAATAAGCACTGACTAAATTATCAGGCCTTTCATTATATGAAAGACCCCAATATTTTCTTAAAGCAGCCAAATAAGCGGTAAGACATTCGTCATAATAGACAAACATCGATTATTGCATATCCTTTAAAAAGCTCATATAACCGCGATATGCTTCATAAATATCAACTTTAGAAGCAATCTCGTAACATGAATGCATATTAAGAACGGCAATACCGGCATCAATAACATCCATATTCAAGTTAGCCAAAATATAAGCGATAGTTCCGCCACCGCCTTGGTCGACCTTACCAAGTTCAGCCAATTGGAAAGCGACATCATTTTTATCCATAACCTTCCGGATCTTCGCTACAAATTCGGCATTGGCATCGTTGCATCCGCTCTTACCGCGAGCACCGGTATATTTGTTGAAGCAAAGTCCCCGACCTAGATATGCCGCATTTTTAGCTTCAAAGGCTCCGGCATAGTTAGGATCATAACCGGCCGATACATCTGATGAAAGCATGCGGGAATTGCTTAAGGCATGGCGCAACTTCAAGTCATTATATTCGCCACCCAAAGCCAACATCTCGGCAATGGTATTTTCAAAGAAACGGGATTCCATACCGGTATTACCCTGAGATCCGACTTCTTCCTTATCAACTAAAATGCAGCAGGAAGTATAATCTGGATTATCACAATCCAAAATAGCCATCAAAGATGTATAGGCACAAATGCGGTCATCATGACCATAGGCCATAACCATACTGCGGTCTAAACCAAAGTCCCGGGCCTTGCCGGATGGCACAATTGAAAGCTCAGCAGAGAGGAAGTCATCTTCTTCAATACCGTATTCTTTCTTTAAAATAGCTAAAATATTCGCCTTTACCGGATCTTTTTCTTCCTTTTCCTTATCTTTTTTAGCTTTTTTAGGAATCGAACCGATTATAGCGTTCAAATCTTCGCCTTCTACGACATTTGAACCACTCTTTTTCATTTGGTCTCCAGCCAAATGAATCAAAAGATCGCTGATACCGATTACCGGATCATCATCTTGTTCACCGATGGCCACCGTCACCTTAGTGCCGTCTTTTTTGCATACTACACCATGCAACGACATCGGTTGGGCAACCCATTGATATTTTTTGATACCGCCATAATAATGTGTATCAAACAAGCAAAGACCGTCACTTTCATAAAGCGGAATCGGCTTAAGATCAATACGTGGTGAATCGATATGCGCACCTAAGATGTTCATACCCTCTTCAAGCGGTTTTTTGCCGACAATAAATAAGCAAACATTCTTACCGCGATTGACGACATAGACCTTATCATTGGCCTTTAATGTTTTAAAAGATGAGAGCTCTTTAAAACCATGTTGTTTAGCTAAGCTAACAGCGGATTCAACACATTCTCTTTCCGTTTTAGAAGCATTCATAAAGCTCTTGTAGCCTTCCGAAAATTGCATGACTTCATCGACTTTATGACCTGCATATTTTGTCCAAACAGTTTCCATAATCAAAACCTCCTTTATATGGCTTTAATTATACACCAGCCTTTATTAACCACAATAAAAAAGCACCGCAGTGCTTTCATAATCAATATGGCGCTGACTGCAGGATTTGAACCTGCGGTACGCTTTTGGCGTACGCCGCCTTTCCAAGACGGTTGTTTAAGCCACTCACACAAGTCAGCAATGCTAATAACATATGGTTACTATTACTATGAGTTTGGATTAGGCAAAATGACCTATTTAGCGAAGTTTCTCCTTCAAAAATTAAGGAAAATTAATGCGTTGTTACCATTTTGTTACCATTTTCCACTGGTAATAATAACACAAAAATAAGAATATGGCCTTACTTTTTTACAAAATAAAGAAGTCATAAGGAAGCTTTTGCTTACTTTCTTATGGCTCTTATTTTACCGTCCAAATGCCCGCTTGTCTATAAGATCCACCAGACCATCATTCTAGAAACAAGCGTTTTAAGATGTGCATTGCCTTGTGCCACATTTAAATAATTAGTCTTTTCTAAGGGCACTGATTAAAAACTGCCTCATTGACATTGTTTAAATGTAACTTTGCCGATTTCCTTTTTAAAAGGACATCTGTTGCCGTTTATGTTAGCAAAAAAAGAAAAGCCTTTAAAATAAGGCTTATTTCAATCAAATATGGCGCGCCCAGTAGGAATCGAACCTACAATCTTTTGAATCGGAATCAAAAACTCTATCCATTGAGCCATGGGCGCAAGACTCACTTACCGCTGCTTCCCAAACCACCATGACGAATGTCATTAACTTCATCTTCTTCCGCTAAATAATAAGCTAAGAAGATACCTTGAATAAAACGTTCGCCCTTGGCAATTGAAAAAGCTTTATCACCGTTATTGACAATAGCAGCAATCAGATGACCCTCATTATCGGCTCCGAAATAATCGCTGTCGATAATGCCAACGGTATTAGCCAAGGTCATATGATACTTAAATCCCATGGAAGATCGCGGAAATAAGGCCAAGACATAATCTTTTTCCATCTTTACCCGAATGCCTAGGGGAATTTTTACCATTTCGCCTTTTTCTATCGTCACATCAAAGGGACAATAAAAATCATAACCGGCCGAACCGGCGCTTGCCCTTTGCGGTAAGCGAAGTTCATCATACCATGAATCATCAAATTTTTGAAGTAGGTCGAGACAATCTTTTTTAAATTGTGCTAAACTGACCTTCATAAAACGTGCAACAGTCATTATTTTTTCCTCAGAAAAATAATAACATAAGTGCTTGCAAAAAGAAAATGACTATGCTATTATTTAGAAGCGCTAAACGGCAAGCGTAGAGTGAAGAAGTACTCAAGAGGCCGAAGAGGTGCCCCTGCTAAGGGCATAGGTCGGGAAACCGGCGCGAGGGTTCAAATCCCTCCTTCTTCGCCATAATGTGCAGATGTAGTTCAATGGTAGAACGCGACCTTGCCAAGGTCGACACGAGGGTTCGATTCCCTTCATCTGCTCCATTGGTCCGGTGGTGTAGTGGTTTAACATGCCTCCCTGTCACGGAGGAGATCGCGGGTTCGATCCCCGTCCGGACCGCCATTAATATTTGTTTCCCGAAAGGGAATTTTTTTATTTTTCTTACTTTTTTTGTACTATACTTTAGCTATGTTTTTGTTTTTTTTCAATTTTGCAGTTCTTTTTTATCTTGAACTTTATTTTAAAATCAATATCGTCGAAGAATACGGACCGGCCTTTTTATCTTCCATCTTTTATCTTTTAGCCTTAGCGGCGCTTTTGACTTTAGTTCTGAAGTTATTTAAAGCCAAGTGGCAAAAACGCCTTTTTTTAATTTTGCATTTTATTTTATCCCTTTGGTTTTGCGTAGAAGTTATTTTTACCAAAACCTTCGGCGTCTACTTCTCTTTGGCAACTATCGGTTTAGCCGACCAGGCCATGGGCTTTTTCAATTCAGCCGTTAAAATTGTGCTTGGCTCCATTCCGGCCATCATTTCTTTATATATTCCCTTTTTTGCCGCTTTAATTTATGTCCATTATGCTTCTTTTAAGAAGATTAATATTAAAAGCACTTTATTTTTATTGCTTATCATCATAGCGGGATATGGCCTTTTCTTTTGTAGTCTTCCGGATGATGGGGTAAACAGTCCGCGCTATGTCTATCTCTATACACAAAATAATGCTCTTAATCATACTTACTTTGGCGTCTTGCCTTCAACCCTTTCCGAATTTCGCAAGACCCTGACCGGTTTTCATGAAGAATTGGTCATTGACGAAAATACCGATATTGCCTCTCCGGATTTTGCCGACCAGGTTCTCGATATTGATTTTGCTTCACTCAACAGTGACAATGAAGCTATTAATGATTTAAATGCCTATGTCCAAAATCAAAGACCGACAGAAAAAAATGAATATACCGGCTTTTTTGAAGGCAAGAATCTTATCCTGATTATGGCCGAAAGCTTTAATGAGGTGGCGATATCGCCAACTCTGACCCCGACACTTTATAAACTTGTCAATAACGGTTTTGTCTTTGAAAATTTCTATTCACCGGTCATCCTTTCGACCATCGGCGGTGAATTTCAAGAACTTACCGGTCTTTATCCTAATTTAAATATGCTTTCTTATGTCTGGCGGACAGGTAAAAATGCCTTCCCGATGGGCATTGCCAATCTTTTTAAGGAAGCAGACTATGATACCTATGCTTATCATAATCACGACTATGACTTCCAGGAACGCAATATCTATTTAGCTTCTTTGGGCTTTGATAATTATCAAGGCTGCGGAAATGGTCTTGAAGAACGTATTGATTGTAGTATTTTCCCCAAAAGTGACGAAGAGATGATTGAAGCCACTTTCAATGATTATATTAATTCCGACCGCTTTTTAGTTTATTACGCTACCGTTTCCGGTCATATGAATTATGATTTTACCGACAATGCCATGAGTATCAAACATGAAGATGAAGTGGCTGATTTACCTTATTCCTATCGGGTAAAAGCCTATTTGGCTACCCAAATCGAACTTGATAAAGCCCTACAAAAGCTTTTAGAACTCTTAGAAGAAAGCGGTAAGCTCGATGATACGGTTATCGCCTTAGTCGGTGATCATTACCCTTACGCCCTTTCGTTAGATGAGGTAAACGAAATGGCCGATGAAGAAAAAGATGATGTCATTGAGATCAACCGCTCTAATTTCATTCTTTATAACAGTGCCATGGATACCGTCCATATTGAAAAAGTAGGGAGTCAAATCGACGTTCTGCCGACAATATATAATCTTTTTGCCCTGCCTTATGATTCAAGACTTTTTGCCGGAAGAGATATTCTTGATACCTCAACCCCGGGACTGGCCATCTTTGATAACCGCAGCTGGGTTTCCGATTTAGGACGTTATTATGCCGTCAATGACAGCTTTGTGCCTAATGAGGAAAATCTTGATATTGCCCAAAGCTATATTGATACCATCAATGAAACCGTAGCCGGCCGCATTGCCTTCTCTTTAAGTGTCATGGAAAATGACTACTATGCCTATCTTTGGAATGAAGAATAATATTTAAGCCCGATAAAATCGGGCTTTTTAATTCTTTTGATTATTAATTAATTTAATAAGGTATTCTGATAAAAGCAGAAAGATTATTGTTCACCAAGCTTATATGCCACAATAGAGCCGACGGTAAAAGTAATGATGCTGGCCAAAATAATAAGCAAGGAAAGGCCTGACCAATCCGTCTTTAAAAGGATGGCGATTGGGCTGGCGATTATCAAACCGATAATGGCATAATAAGCACTGGTTTCCCAACGTTTGAATATCCACTCAATAAGTTTGGCAATCAAGAAGATGCCGACAATAACGCCGATTCCAAAAGGCACCAAAACCATGCAACAATTCAAAAAAGTTCCAATATTAAAGCTAAGCAAGGCATCAACGGTCATATTAATATATGAAATAATAGTGGCATAATAGCCCAGCAGCATCAACATCATTGAACCGCTGACGCCCGGAATAACCATGGTAGCCGCCGCAATCATGCCGATTAAGAATAATTTAACAATCTCCCAAATATCAAGTTCCAAAATATGTGAACTGCCTTCATTTTCAGTCATCAAGGCCATGGCGATGACGATGGCAAAAAAGATTAAAAAGGGTATCCAATATTTGGCCGATGTCGCCTTAGTTCCTTTGACTTTTTTAAAAATAAAAGGCAGGCTTCCTACAATCAAACCGCAAAAAGCGAAATTAGTCGGAATAGGATATTCCGTCAATAAAAATTCAAAAAGTCGGGACAAAATAACGATCGCTAATCCCGCCCCCAAAAAGATTGGGAGCAATAATTTCATACTTTCTTTGAATTCACTTTTTAAATGAGTAATTGAATGAATCAATTTATCATATAGACCCATGGCAACCATCATTGTGCCGCCACTTACACCGGGGATTATATTGGCGATACCGACAACCATCCCCCTCAATAACATCTTCAACATAAACAAAACCTCTTAAATACCAATGGGAATATATCATGGATTAAAAAATTATGCAACTTAGATCCTGAATCATCCATTATCATGAGCCCCTTAAAAAAGTACCCGCAGGTACTTTAGAATATTAATTTTAAGCTTCAATCGGCCTTCTTTCGATTTCTTTAGCGATGACGATAAGTCTTAGATCATCACGATTGCGAACACAGGTTTGTAATGTCAATAAGTGATCATCGTGACTTATTTCGACACCGGTATCATAGAACTCGGCTTCATCGACAGCTTCCATATATTCATTGAAATATTCTTCATCAAAATTGGTATGGTGATATTGCATATCTTCACGGGTATAAAGATAGTTGCCGTTACCGTCATCAATCAGTTCGCAATAGAAGACCTTAGCTACCTCGTAGCGTCTGATTTCATTAGCAAATTCCAAAGTTATATATTTGTTGGCTTCATAATTTGCTTCTTCCTTAAGTTCATGCAAAGGCCCGAATTTTGCACTTTCATCAGCATATACATAATGACCGTAAATAATTAAATTTTCATCTTCGTTAGGCTCTTCATAACGGTTACGATAATCCATGAAAATGGAACCTTCAATATCATATTCCATCGTTTGCCAATCGGTAGAAATATAAGTATCATTACTTTCACCCTGCAAAACCGGGAATTCAAGTAAGCCGCTTTCAAATTTCAACTGGGCAATATAGTCATCATTAATGGCCTTATTCTGATCATAGACAGAACTGGCTGCTGTTTCGCTCGGCAAAGATGTATTGACCGGCGTTTCGGTATCAACCGGTGCACTTGTCGGACTAAAGACCGTCAAAGCCAAAACTAAGACAAGCGACAAGACTATAAGGCAAGTCGACAAGATTATTACTAAACGTTTTTTCTTTTGAATCATCTATTATTCCCCCTGGTAGTCCACTAAATAATAAGCATAGTACTCATCATATGTCAAACCGCTATTTACAATATCGGTGGCAATGTCACCCACATAGCGGTAATGCCATGGTTCATAAGTATAACCGGTGATGTCTTGTTTATCTTGAGGATAGCGCAAAATAAAGCCATAGTTATGGGCATTTTCTTGAAGCCATAAAGCTTCCTTGCTGAGGTCGAAATTGTCGAAATCATAACCCGCACTTAAGATATCCACCGCTAAACCGCTTTGGTGTTCGGAATAGCCGGGACGGGCTGAAAAGGTATCGGCCGAAGCCTGACCATAAGTGAGTGAATAGTTGTCATAAAGGCGTTTTTGGGAGGTATAAGGGCGATATGGGGAAGTAATATAAAAGTTATAGCCTTCCGCCTTAGCATCATCCTGCATTTGTTTATAGGCTTCATAGGCCGCTTTACGCAATTTGCCATTTATTCCATAAGCACTTTCGATATCGACAAGATCTTGGGGTACATAGTCTTCTTCAAGATAATGATACTTATTAACCAAGATATAGATATCTTTATCAAGATCCGCTTTTTCAACATCTACATAAGCCTTTTGGTAGCGCAAAGTATTAACATACTCCACCGTTTCACGGACACTTGATTGGGGATAGCGCAAATAATCTTCAGCCTTATCAAGGATAAAATAGTCATCCTCATAATATTTAGCCAATTCATCAAGTTGAGCACTTGTAAAATGATCAACCAGAACAAACAGATCTTCCCCTTCAAATACATCCAAATATTGAAGATAAGTATCCATCTTAGCTTCATTGAAAGACGGATCCTTGATGAGATTTAAGTATTTTTCATTATATTCATCAATAAAATATTGCTGGTTTTCTTCACTTAATTCGCTGATCAAGGCAATATCTTCTTCACTATAACCAAGCTTTAATAAAGGATCTTGACAAGCTATAAGCAAAAGACAAAGCAAAACGGTGAAAACTCTTTTTTGCATCGTTACCACCCTTATATTAAATACGGAAGTATCGTCATCATAAGCATTAAAAAGACCATGCCGATAACTACTACCCGTCTAATAAATAAATGTTTTTTCATCAGTCTTCAACCGACTCCAAGGCAATTTTCATCATATTGGTAAAGGAATTTTGCCGCTCTTCCGGCGTTGTTTCTTCATTGGTGACAAAAGAATCGGATATGGTCACAAGACAGGCTGCCTTCTTGCCCAAAACCCGGGCATTATGAAATAAGGCAAAGCTTTCCATTTCGACACAAACACAACCCTTATCAAGGACATCATCGATATATGTCCGACCATCATCACGGTTTTCTTTTTCCCGATAAAAAACATCGGAAGAATGAATACCGGCCTCATGTAAAGGAATATCCAAGCGTTCGGCCGCTTTGCGCAATTTGGCATTTAATTCTTCACTAGGATAAGTGAAACAATCACGATATCCGCTTTGGGTAAGGGCATAGCTTGATTCGCTGTAAGCCTTAGTTGCCAAAATAACATCATAAATATTCACATCTTCGCTATAGGCGCCGGCTGAACCGATACGAATAATATTTTCCACGCCATATTGAGCGAAAAGCTCATATGAATAAATACCGATGCTCGGCATGCCCATACCTGAACCCATAACCGATACTTTCTTGCCCTTATATGTTCCGGTATAGCCAAACATATTCCTTACGGCATTAAATTGCACCGGATTTTCCAAAAAAGTTTCGGCAATGAATTTAGCTCTTAAAGGATCGCCCGGCATTAAAACCGTCTTGGCAATTTCCCCGATATTTGCTTGATTATGTGGTGTAGCCATAATTACCTCCTGAAATTACTTAAGATATTGGTAGCAAAAGAAAAGGTCTTCTTTTCCTTGGCATGATAACGTTTTAAAGCATTATTTATGAGTTCGTCACACTCGCTGCTAAAGTCAACTCCGACTTCTTGCCACAAATAGAAGGCTAAAGAACCGGGAATGGAATTAATCTCATTGACATAGATGGCATTGGTTTTTTTATCAATCAGAAAATCAATTCTGACACAACCGTAGGCATTTAAAACCTTAAAAGTCTTTAAAGCCAAATCTTCAATGGTTTTTTGATCGGCAACAGACAAAGCGGCCGGGACTTTACGGCTGGTTGCCGCCATGCCCTTAGAACCCTTGGTCGGCATCTTGGCCTTAGAAGCTTTGCTGCCGCCTTCATATTTATCACCGAAGCTTAAAATCTCATTATTTTTAAGTACTTCTTCAATGGCACTGACCTTAGCCTCAGTCATATTGCCTATGACCGAAATATTGACTTCCTTAAGCTCGGTGATCATCTTTTCGACCACCAATTTAAAGTCATAAGCACCGGCTTTTTTCATCTTATCGGCAAATTCTTCACTGTTATGGGCAATCTCAATACCAATGCTGGAGCCTAAATTCGCCGGTTTGATAATCACCGGATAGCCTAAATCTTCAGCCATTTTAATATAGTGACTCTCATCTTCCATAAAGTCACTTACCAAGCAATAAAACCATGGGGTCATCGGCACATCTTCAGCTTTTAACACGAGCTTCATAATGGCCTTGTCTTGACCAATGGCACTGCCTAAAACATCGCTTGAAGTATATGGCAATTTAAGCATTTCCATATATCCTTGCAAAGTACCGTCTTCACCATTGGTACCATGCATTACCAAAAAGGCTACATCAATTGTTCCCAAGCTTTTTTTCTTAAACAGTCCGCTTTTAATCGGCACAATCGATACCTTATTCATTTCTTTAACTAAAGTTACCGGCTCAAGTTTGCTGCATAAGGCATCCAAATCATAATAGTTGGCAAGGTCTTCCAAAGCCTCACCATAATATATATCCATATGCTTATTGATATATAAGGGTATGACATTATACTTATCGCGGTCCAAAGCCTTGATAGCCTGATTGGCACTGATACAGCTGATTTCATGTTCACAAGACTCACCGCCGAAGAATACGGCAACATTTAACTTCATTTACCTTCACCTCACATCGATTATAACAAAACTAATGCGAGAATGCATCTGGTAAGTCATTCTCCAGAAGAATGGTCGCATCTTTATTTAGATGCATATAAATATAATTAAAAGCTTCCTTGACGGTATCAAAGACCAGAATCTTATCTTGATTGAAGCCCGCTTCAATTAAACCTTCATAAATCGGCTTAGTATGCAGTGGTCCGACCAAAAGAACCAAGTCAGCCCTTCCCGGCATATAAGCTCCAAACTCCTTATTATATCTGGCTTCTTCATGCCCGAGATCGATCAAGCCCGGAGTTACGATGACCCGCATACCGTCCATCATCTTTAAGACATCAAGGGAATTTTTGGAAGATACCGGATTGGAATTAAAGGCATTGTCAATAAAGGTATAGCCGTTAATCTCCTTAATTTCCAAACGATGTTCAATTTGTTTGATTTGGGCTACGGCCTTGACAATATCTTCCATCGCTATGCCCATAATATCCGCTAAGGCAATGCCCATTAAAATATTCATGATATTATGTTCACCCAAAAGCCCGGTTTCAAAAGGATAGCTCACTCCGTCCTTAGCGACCGTAAATGAAGATCCCCGTCTATGAAAGACAATATTTTCGGCCCGATAGTCAGCCTTTTCATTATGGATGCCGACCGTGACAACCCGACACTTATTTTGTATATGATAATCGGCAATATACTTATTATCAATATTGATAATACCGACACCATCCTCAGGCAATAGTTCAATGGCCTGCATCTTTTCATGAATAATATTATCCATATTATGAAAAGTATTTAAGTGTTGGGGACCAATGGATGTGACAATACCGTATTGCGGTCTTACAAAGCACATCAAATGACTGATTTCCCCGACATGGTCGGCACCCATTTCGCAGACAAAGACTTCATGTATCGGCTTTAAGTACTCGCGGATTGTGCGAGTAATACCCATTGGCGTATTATAAGAAGCCGGCGTCATTAGGGTATAAAAAGATTCATCCAAGATATCATGAATAATATTTTTAACCGAGGTCTTGCCAAAGCTTCCGGTAATACCGATGATTTTAAGCTTGTCCAAGGATCTGAGCTTCTTAATAGCCAAATTTTCATAATGTTGCTTAACGGCCTTTTCAAGCGGCAGCATCACTAAAGCCACAATATAGATTAAAAGATATGGACCATATATGGCATCAACGGCTATGAGGCCGTAAGGGATATGGAAAATAAAGGCCAGACAGAAAAGCAGGGCTTCAAAAAGACCAAAGACAATAATCGTCCTTTTGATTCTGGCAGTATAGACAAGAGGTTTGATATATTCATGATTTTTTTCTTTATATAGATAATAAAAACCGCCAAGATAAGCCAAGATAATAACGATAATATCCCGATATGCAAAGTCCGCAAAAGCCAAAATAATAAAGATTATGGCCAATATAAGAATTGGGGAAAAATGCCAATTTTGCCAATTTAAGAGCCATTTGGTATATCGATAAAACTCATAACGGTTTTGTTGGAACATATGGATGGCATTTTTACTGAAAACCAAAGTCAAAACCAAAAGGGCCGGAAAAAAGATAATATTAAGCATAGTCCCTCCTCAAGAAAGCATCAAGAACCCGATTAAAACGTTCGGCTTGATGGAAATAAGCATAGTGGTCATCATTTTCAAAAACAATCAAGGTGGCATCAGGCATTATTGAAGCCATATATTTACCCTTGGCTATCGGCGTAGCCGTATCATTGCTGCCAAAGATTAAAAGGGTCTCGACATTGATATCTTTTAAAAAGGGTGAGACATCATCATTTACAACCTTGACCAAGGTTTGGCGCATTACTCCCGAAGCATTGCGATAATCGGCAGAACCATGACGATTTTGCCATTTTTCCCGATAATTCTTTAAAAAAGGCCAAGCCATAATTTTCTTGCCCAGCTTATAGCTATAGGTTTTTAAATAATATTTTAGTCCCCGTTTATCCCGAACACCGGCCGCCCCGGTTAGGGCCATCCGTCTTACGGGATGTTTGCGGGCATAATGCAAAGCTACCCGGCAACCGAAAGAATGAGCCACCAAAATCGGCTCTTCCATCTTCAGTTCTTGCAACAAGGCATAAAGCCAATCGGCATAGTCTTCGACGCTGAAGGCTCGCGGCGGTTCTTGGCTTTGACCAAAACCCGGAAAATCAAGATTAAGTACCCGAAAACGATCGGCAAAATAATCGGCTATAAAGGCCATCATTTCGGTGTTTTGACCCCAACCATGCAAAAGGACAAGGGGTGCTCCCTGACTTCCTTTTTGTTCATAATGAACTTTTATTCCCATAATCTCTTTAAACAAAGTTCTTATCCCCCTGTATCGCCTTATTATAACCTATTTCCCCTTGGCCGCCAAACGTTCAAAGGACTTGCCGGACTTAATGATCCTAAAGACTACCCCGTCATTCATATTTTCCCCGGTCACGACATAACCATAGGTATCGACAACCCGTTTAACGATAGAAAGACCTAAACCGAAATTACCGCGATTACCTTTTTCATAAGGTTTAAATAAATATTCGATTCTATCTTCCGGCAAAAGCTCGCCATCATTATATATTTCCAAAAGATCCTTGCGTAAGGTGATTCTTACAGTCGTCTTGGCATAGCGCAGGGCATTATCCAATAGATTTTCTACCACAATACGCCAAGGTTCCTCATCACCATGAAATTTAACCTCATTCAAATCGGCCTCAATCCTGATCTCATTGCGCAATACCTGGCAAGCCAATATCGCCTTTTGGATAACCGGCGGCATTAATAAAGTATCACCCTTAGGAGCATTATCAATAAGATAACCCAATTTATTATAGGTAATTAAACTATATACTTTCTTTTCCAAACGGTCGGCATGTTCGATAATGACATCAACACTCTTCTCCAAATTATCATAAGGATAGACCCCGTCCTTAATGGATTCCGAATAAGATTTTATGGTGGCAATCGGCGTTTTTAAATCATGGGATATATTTTGGAACATCTCTTGACGAATGGCTTCCTGACGCTTTAATTCCGCTTGCATATCGACTAACGCTTCGGCCACTTCCCCGATTTCATCACGCCGATGAATATGCAAAGTGGCCTTTTCACCCCGCTTTAAACGATTAATGTAGTTACGGATTAAATTTAGCGGATGAATCAAAGATATAACCCATAACATAAAGACTAAAAATAAGATCAAAAGAACAATGACCAAGGTGTTGACCACTCCGTTAATCAGGGCGGTACGGAATTCCACCCGATAGGAATTACGGATAATGGCTACCAAAGAAAACTCGCCTTCGGAATCAAATTCATTGCGAAGATTATATTTTTGCACCGAATAAACAATACTATGGCCTTCATAATCAAAGGCTGCATCCTTAACACCGCCATTAAAAAGCGGATCGATATGGGCTAAAATGCCCGGTTCGATAACCGAGCTGTCAACAGCGGAAAGATAACGCTTGGAATTATTGGAAAAGGTCAAATAAACAACATTTTCATCACGATATCCTTGTAAATAATTGCTTTGGGCCCGATGCAGATAGTTATACATCTGTTCATTGACAAAGGCATCAAGATTATTAAAAATCAAGCCATAAAAGACCACTACAAAAACCACTACAAAGGTAAAGCCGACGGTCATAAATTGTTGGAGAAGATCAAGACCTTCAAGCCAAATATATAATCTTTTCATTAGGCCAAACGGTAACCGAAACCGTAAATTGTCTGAATGCCGATATTAGGCATCTTCTTTCTAAGCCGGCGCATGGTATCATCGACCACCCGGTCGGAACCATAAAAGTTTTCTTCCCATACCCGTTCCAAAATCTGTTCTCTTAAAAAGGCGGTTCCCCGGTTTTTGACAAATAACATCAATAAATCAAATTCCTTGGTTGTCAAATCAATGATCTTCCCATTACATGTGACAATCCGTTGATTTTCATCAATCTCATAACCGTCAATACTGATTCTTTCATCATCCTTATATACCCGTTTAATAATATTATTGACTCTTAAGACCAATTCCTTAGGTGAAAACGGCTTAGTAATATAATCATCACTGCCCTTTTCCAGACCGATAATGCGATCAAATTCCTTATCCCGGGCACTCATAAAAATAACCGGCATATTCTTATTGCGGCTTTTAATCTCTTCGATTAAATCAAAACCGCTTTTGTCATCCAACATTATATCCAAAATCCAAAGATCACAATAATCATCCAAATGCGAATAAGCCTCATCAAAAGTCAAATAGGAATTGACGGCATAACCTTCCTTCTCTAAATAACGCTTAACCAATTCATTAAGATCTTTTTCATCTTCTACGACATTAATAACTTTCTTCATATTCCAATTTTAGCACAAAAAAAGTGACTTTCGTCACTCTTAAGCGCTATATCCCTTGGCTTTGATCAAGTCGATAACGGCATAAACTTCCTTTTGACAAGTCGCTTCATCCTTGGCCTCCACCATCACTCTGATTAGGGGCTCGGTGCCGCTTGGACGAACCAAAATACGCCCGTCATCACCCAGACGTTTACCGATTTCAGCGATGAGCTTTTGAATTTCTTCATCATTTAAGACAATCGCCTTATCCTTAACTTTCTCATTAACTAAAAGCTGCGGATATACAATAAGCTCATCCGTCAATTCATTAATATTTTTACCGGTCTTATCCATAATATATAGAAGATTTAAGGCCGTTTTTAAACCATCGCCAAATAAACAATGATGCTTATTAATGATATGACCGGATTGTTCGCCACCGATGCAATAATCATTTTTAACCATGGCATCAACGACATTCTTATCGCCGACAGCCGTAACTTCAACATTGATATCATGTTTGGCTAAGGCCTTAAAAAGACCGATATTAGACATAACGGTAGTAACAACCGTATTGCCGTTTAAACTGCCGTTAGCTTTTTCAAAAAGGCCAAGGGCAAACATCGCCTTATCGCCGTCAACTA
Organism: uncultured Erysipelotrichaceae bacterium; assembly: GCA_944325255.1. GTDB lineage: Bacteria > Bacillota_I > Bacilli_A > Erysipelotrichales > Erysipelotrichaceae > CALUZH01. Next base: position 32,022 of record CALUZH010000022.1, on the reverse strand, counting down.
CCTCACCATGGCAATCAACCGTCAATACCCGGTCGGCATCACCATCAAAGGCAAAACCGATATCATAATTTCCCTCACGCATCTTTTCCTGCAGCGTTTCAAGATGGGTCGAACCGCAATTAGTATTGATATTAATACCATCCGGATGATCATTAATGGTCGAAACATCGGCACCATAGTACCTTAAGACATCTACCGCCGTAAAACAATTGGAACCATTAGCCAAATCAAGAAGGATTTTCATGCCTTTTAGATCCATCTTATAAAGACCGCAAAGCCAATTTTTATAAATATTTAAACCTTCGCTAAAATTATAGACATTGCCGATCTTTTCGGCCGTTTTAAGAGCGATGCCTTCGGGATGATCGATATAAGCTTCAATAAGATTTTCAATATCTTCCTGGATCTTTAAGCCGCTTTTAGAAAAGAGCTTAATACCATTGTCATGAAAAGGATTATGACTGGCGGAAATCATTACTCCGCAATCAAAGTCTTCACTGCCGGTAAGATAAGCCAAACAAGGCGTCGAACAATAGCCAATTAAATAGACATTGCCGCCGCTGGCAGATATACCGGCCGCCAGTGCCGTTTCAAACATCCCGCTTGAAAGTCTTGTGTCCTTACCGATAACGATACGGGCTGCCTTTTCTTTACCATAATAATCGCCGATAAAGCGTCCGACCTTAAAGGCCATATCAACAGTCAATTTTTCATTGGCATTGCCGCGAATGCCGTCGGTTCCAAAATATTTTCCCATTTTTCTTAACTCCTAACTTTGTTCCACCAAAGTGATCGTAACCGCTAAATTATCCAAGGTACAGGTAATGTAGTTGCTGGCATTTTGCTCAATCTGCAAAGGCAACTCATAAGTACCTGGTTCCAGTCCTCCGACATCGAAGAAAACTGTTATATCATTGGCCGTTATATCGGCAATATTGTTGGCCGTACCGCTCACCGTCACATCGACACTTGTCAAACTGACATCCTGAGCCCCATAGCCCTGGGTATTATTGCGATAAATAATCGGCACATCACTTAAGACCTTACTTTGTGATTCTGCTACCGTGACTTGTAAATTAACCCTGGTCACATCGGAACTGCTGACGCCGCTTGGCAAGGTTAACGGTTGAACGATTTCGCTGTTGCGCGTCAGGGTCGAAGCATCCAAGTTTACTTCCACACTGTTGATGCCAGCCAAAACCGTTTCCGGAGCATAGATAGTAGTCGTTTGATGGTCCATCGAAACCGCATCAATAGCCAGTCCCTCTTGCATCTCACCGCTTAGATTAAGGACAATCGGTACCGTTTTATGCGGCGAAGTTACCGTGACATGCACGGATACGGTATTAGGAACAATTTCCGCATCAACCGCCTGACCATTACGATCATAAGCCACTAACGGAGCTTCCACATCAAAGTCTCCGCTTTGACCTGATACATCAATCAAGGCCTTAACAAAGGCAATAGAGTTGAGCGTATCTTCGGAAGCCCGAATATTAACTGTATCACCGGTTATAAATTCCGGAGTACCTAAAATATAGCGGGAATCCAAAGAATTTTGATTGATATATTCATAACCTAAGGTAAATTGTCTGGTCGTTTTACGCTTTAAGGTAATGAGCTGTTCGCTCGGGGTAACCGTAGCTGTTACATTATCGCCATATCCATAGGCTTCCAAGCGTACCGAATGGGTACCTTCGGTATAACCTTCAAGATTGACATAGCAATGGCCACTCCTGGAAGCAGCATTATTGACATTGGCTGCTTCGCCAGTCAAGACAATATCGCAAGTTGCCGGCAAGCCCGAAAGTTCAAAAGATTCGGAATTGTAGCGGGCCGTAACACTTACCCCCGTTAAATTGCGGGCACTTAAAAGCGGGGTTGAAAAGAGTGAATTATTGTCGGAAATATTAACCGAAAGATAGAGTAAGACCGCCAAGGCCAAAGAGACAACGATGGTATAGCGGTTCGAGAAAAACAAGCGATCGATAAAAGATGATATCCAGCGGAAAAACTTAAATATCGTCTCTTCGAAAGTCGTATAGGCATTGGTTACTTTTTGGCTCTGGCTGGCGATTTTTTTGGCAAGTTCAACTTTTTCCGAAGGATCCTGAACGGTTTTCTTATCTTTCATTTTCGTCAACTCCTTTGTCTTTATCGCCTGCACCCGGCGCCACTTTCACATCAATATTCTCGGCAATAATCTCATCGCCGTTACTTGGATGTTGCTTTTCATATTTCAGGCGATTATTAATCGGCAATTTCATATCCAAATCCTTGGATACCGAAGGAATATCCTCCCCGGTCGTAATCGCTTTTTTAGTATGGTTTTTGTTTTTACCGAAAAGACCGGCAAAGATTCCGTTTTTATTTTCTTCTTCCTTGGCTACCACAATCTCCGGCTCATCAACAATCGTCAAACTGCGACGCGGTTTAGTCGTCTTACGGATCTCAATTTCATCATTGCAGATAACCCGTTTAAGGTAATCCCGAAGTTGATTCTCATCTACCGAAAAAATCTTCCCCTTTTCAGCTATGGAAATGGCACTGGTCTCTTCCGAAACAACGATTGTCAGACAATCGCATACCTCGGCAATACCCAAAGCTGCCCGATGCCGGGCTCCAAAACGTGAGGAAAGATTAGCATTAGTCGGCGGGAAATAAGCACTGGCACAGGCGATCTTATCGCCCTGAATAATGACAGCACCATCATGAAGGGGGGTCGTCGTCATAAATATCGAACATAAAAGTTCCTTGCTGACAGCGGCATTAACCGTTATACCGGTACGGACATAATCCTGCATTGATTGAGACTGTTCAATGGAAATAAGGGCTCCGACCCGGGCCTTAGAAAGGGCAATAACCGCTTCATAAACTTCATCGGCCAATTTTTCTTTTTCATTGGAAAGCAAGGTCGAAATACTGGAAAAGGCATTACTTTTACCAAGTCTTTCAAGTAAGCCCCGAATTTCCGGTTGAAAGATGACAATAACGGCCAAAAAGCCCCAATTTATAAACATATCCGTAAAATAAGATATCGTCGTAAAACCTAAAAATTTGGCAATGCCGTTAACCAGCAATACCAAAATAATACCCTTGAATATCTGAATGGTTCGAGCATTATTACGCACAAATTTAATGGCATAATAAAGTAAGAACCACATAATGGCAATATCAAAGAAGATTCGCGAAATAGTCCAGATACTTTGGATTGTAAGATTGATATTATAATCAGGCATGCATGAATCCTCCCTCTTACGTTTTTAAATTATAACACATCTCTATTTATTCTAGAACACACTAGAAAATGATTTCCTTTTGAAATAGAATGTAAATATGAATGCAAATTTTGTCAGCCTGAAATACGGCGAAAAAGAAATAACTTTGGTTAAAACCGCCCACATCTCCAAAAACAGTGTCGCTGATGTCGAAGAAGCTGTAGCCCTCATCAATCCCGACAGTATTTGTGTCGAACTTGATAAAGATCGCTATGAAACCTTAAATAACCGTGAGGCCTGGCGAGAAAATGATATCGTCAAAGTCATTAAAGACAAAAAGGTCGGATACCTTATGGTCAATATCATCTTGGCTTCTTTTCAAAAACGAATGGCCAAGAAAATGGACAATACCTCAGGTCAAGAAATGATTACCGGTATCCGCTTAGCCAAGGAAGGAAATAAACACCTGGTCTTGGCTGACCGCTCGATTAAAACCACCTTCACCCGCATTTGGAATAAGTTAACTTTCATGGGCAAGGTAAAATTACTTTATACCATTGTCCTATCAATATTTGATGATGAAGATATTACCGAAGCTGACTTGGAAGAACTTAAAAAAGGTGATGCCCTAGAAGCCGCTATCAACGATATCGGCAAGGGCTTCCCGGTCGTTAAGGAAGTATTAGTTGATGAACGGGACCGCTATTTGGCCTATAAAATCAAAAATGCCCCAGGCAATAAGATTGTAGCCGTTATTGGTGCCGCCCATGCCAATGGTATTATCAAAAATATTCCGCTTGACGATCATATCGAAGAACTTGATGATACTGCCAAGAAAAAAGGCTTTGGCTCCTTGATCAAATGGCTGATTCCTATTGCCATTGTCCTAATGATTGTTATTACCTTTTTCCACAATCAAGAAGTCGGATTAAATCAAATCAAATCTTGGCTCTTATGGAACGGGGGCTTAAGTGCCTTGGGTGTCTTAATCTGTTTAGGTCATCCTTTATCCATATTGACAGCCTTTGTTGCCGCCCCAATCACTTCCCTCAATCCCTTATTGGCAGCCGGATGGTTTGCCGGCCTAATGGAAGCAGCCATCCGCAAGCCGAAAGTCAAAGACTTTGAAGATCTCGCCAATGACACCGCCACCCTTAAAGGCTTTTGGCACAATCGGGTAACCCATATCCTGATGGTCGTTATTATGGCCAATGTCTTCAGTACAATCGGTACCATTGTTTCCGGTCTTGGCATTTTCGGTTCCTTTATCTCAACCATTTAAAAAAAGAAGCTGAACGCTTCTTTTTTTAAAGTTTAATTTCGCCATATTCCTTATGCAAATAAAGGATAAAGGAAATAAGCAAAGGACAACCAAATAAACCGACAACCCCGAAAAAGTGGGAACCGATAAGCATTGAAGCTAGGGTTAATACCGGATGTAAACCCAAATTACCCCCGACTATCTTAGGCTCAATAATATTGCGGATAATGGTCACAATTACATATATAACACTGAGTTCAATACCTAAAGTAATATTACCGTTAATAAACATCAACAAGGCCCAAGGAATCATGATACCGCCCGTACCAAAAACCGGCAGAATATCAAAGATGGCAATGCCCAAGGCAATCCAAATAAAGCCATCCAAACCGATGATAAAAAAGGCAATGGTCAATTCCAAAAAGGTAATGGCCATAATTGTCGCATAAGACTTAATAACCACAATGACCTTATCTTTAATAAAACGATATAAATCATTAAAGAAACGTCGAACTTTGGCATTCATATGACTTATGGCAAAACCGACAACTCTTTCATAATCGGCTACAAAGAAAAATGATGAGATAATGCATAATACCAAAGAGATGAAAAAGCCCGGTATTGCCGTTACTAATCCGGTAGCGAAATCAATGGTCCAAGAAGATATTGCCGCCACCAAATTATCCAAGGCCGTATCCAAACTTTGCAGAGCTGCTAAAAAACCTTCCTGGATACCCGACGGCAAAGAAGCCACCATTTCCGTAAAATTCATGCCGATATCATCCAAAAAAGGCCGGATGTCATTGGTAATAATACTTGGCAATTCCGCAAAAAAATCTCCGACATAAGAAAATAAGCCCATCGCCAAAGTAATAATTAAGCCGCCAATAAAAAGATAAACAAAAATTAAAAGGCCGATACCCACCACTTTATTATTGATATTAAAGCGCCGGGCCAAACTTTTAACCGGTCTTTGAATAAGCCAGGCGATAATAAAGGCCGAAATAAAAGGCGTCAATATCGGTACAACATACTTAAAACCGAAAAAAACCAAAGCTAATATAACGCCATAAAATAATATATTAATTAAGAAAGTCTGTTTCTTTTCAATATCCATAATCTAATTGTATGCCGGCCCTATCAATTCTTCAAGCCGTAATTATCTTTAAAACGTTCATTATAAACAAACAATTCTTCACCCTTTTCATCAACAAAGACCCTGCTTACCCGATTGCCGATATTGGTAATGATTTCATAAGGAATAGTATTTAATTCTTTGGCCATCCTTGGAAGCGGAAGATGTTCTCCAAAGATTTCAACTTCCGTTTCTAAAGGCCATAATTCATCTATCTTGACAAAACATTGATCCATGCACAAATTACCGACTAAGGGACAATATTTACCATTGATATATACCCTGCGCCCACTGTTGGACCGCCAAAGACCGTCAGCATAACCGACCGGTAAAACAGCGATATAGCCCTTACCGTCACTGATATACCGTAAACCATAACCGACACCTTCGCCCTTAGGAACTTTTTGGATATGACTGATGGAAGTATAAAAGGCAATCGCCGGTTTTAAGCCACTGGCAAAACTGCTGAAGCCCCACATACCCAAACCGATACGGATATAATTGCTGAGACCATCATGATAGTTAATGGCCGCATCGGTATTGGCACAATGAATATATTTAAAGGGATGATCAATTTTAGCCAAGGTATTTTTAAAAGTAGCAAATTGGCGATCATTATTAAGCCCTAAAGGATCATCACTGCAGGCAAAATGAGTCATTATTCCTTCAACTTTCGCCCCCTTTGATCTTAAATAAGCATCCAATTTAAGCAATTTATCACTTTCTACTCCTAAGCGATGCATCCCGCTTTCCACTTTCAAATGAACTTTTAAACCATTAAGAATCTTTTCATCCAAAGCATCAAATATATCATAATCAAAAGTAATAACCGTCAAATCATAACACTTCAATAAATCAAAATCATCTTTTTTTACATAACCCAAGATTAAGATATCTCCCCTATCACCGGACAATCTTAAGTTCAAAGCTTCATCGAGTGAAGAAACAGCTAAAAGACCATATCCGTGCTCCCTTAAAACCTTGGCTACATAGATATCATAAGTGCCATAAGCATTGGCTTTAATTACCGGAATAACACCCTTTTTATTGATTTTAGCCAGGTATTCAATATTCTTTAACATCGCATCAATATCAATGCGCATATAAGTATGACGATACATTTTTTCACCTTCAAAAATATACAAAAATAATATCACAATTTTATTGACTACCGATAAATAATTGTGATATAGTGTTAAAGCACTAAAGGTGTGATGTGGAGGTTTAGCTCAGTTGGGAGAGCATCTGCCTTACAAGCAGAGGGTCAGCGGTTCGAGCCCGTTAACCTCCACCATTTCTTTTATTGCCGACTTAGCTCAATTGGTAGAGCAACTGATTTGTAATCAGTAGGTTGTGGGTTCAAGTCCTATAGTCGGCACCATTGATATTATTTTTTTATAGCCGGAGGGGTAGCGAAGTGGCTAAACGCGGTTGACTGTAAATCAACTCCCTACGGGTTCGGCAGTTCGAATCTGCCCCCCTCCACCACTTCTTGGGATGTAGCCAAGTGGTAAGGCAACGGACTTTGACTCCGTCATTTCGCTGGTTCGAACCCAGCCATCCCAGCCAAAAGCTGACTCGGTAGCTCAGGCGGTAGAGCATCTGACTTTTAATCAGAGGGTCCCGGGTTCGATTCCCGGCCGAGTCACCACTTGTATTTTGCGGATGTAGTTCAATGGTAGAACTTCAGCCTTCCAAGCTGACTACGTGGGTTCGATTCCCATCATCCGCTCCATATGTTTGTCATTTAAGCCTCAAATGAGGCTTTTTTAAATTAAAAAGGATATGACCGGCTATGTTAATAGTGTCATATCCTATAAACTAAAAAATAATATTATCTCCTGATATTTAAATTAGTGATGTGGGTCCGGATGATGAGTCGGGTATGTGTTTGTTGATTGAACAGGGTTAACTACTTCATCATTTTTAGTGTTGCATGCCGTCAAACCGGCCATCATTAAAAATAAAAGAGATGCAATTAACACTTTTTTCATATTGGTGCATAAAATAACCGAAAACTCCTTAATCATAACATAACACCTCCTTATCCTCATTCTATCACAAATGTAAGCGTTTTTGTAATTAAGATAAATGTAAGAATCAATCATAAAAAATAGTTAGTATCCAAGATCTTTATCAATGATAACTACATGATATTTTAGACACAAAGGCCGTTTCCAAAAGATCGAAAGATTTCGGCATATCCTGTCTTCGCTTTGGCAATCGTAACATTTATCAGTCTTTATAGCGCAAGGTGTCTTTTTATTTAAACGTTTGGCATTTAAAGGCGCTGCTATATTCCGTGCCCGATTAACGGCTTCATTTAAGTCGTTACATATTTTATTACGTCCTAAGATTAAATATACTTCTTTAGGTCCAAAAGTCATAGCTGCCACCCGATTTCCGGTATTATCGATATTAACAATCTCCCCATTTAAAGATATCGCATTTACCGAACTTAAATATATCTCTGCTTCAGCAGCTTTTTTCCGTGCTTCCATAACTGTCATGTCTTCTTCAAGTTCTTCATGCCAATATACTTTATTATGTTTTTTAAGCATGGGATAAATGCCGATTTTATGCAAAGTAACTGATCCGCCAAAACCAACCGTTTTTTGATCGATGGCATTATTTAAATATTCAACAGTTCCATCAATATCATCAAAAGTCTTAACATCATAACCTTTTTTCAAAAGATTTTCCTTTAGCTTATTTATTTTATCCATCATTGCCTCCAATCAAACTTTTAAATAGCAGCCATAAATTATCTTTATCTTATTATGCCATATTCTTACCTATTAATTAAAAAGCGATACAAAATAAGTCTAAATTCAAATGACCGTTTTTGAATTCAAAAACGGTCATTCTTCACATCATATTTTCAACTAAGACAGTATAGGCTTCTCATCATTTGACAAGGCTTTTACCAATCATTTAATATTTAATCACTTCAAGATATATCCATGGGCTACTACATGGTTATAATCAGTTATTTCCGAAGGCAGATTAAGTTCAACAATCCCACTTGGCGTAATAGTAACAAAATAACCTTTTTCAGTTTCGGTATATTCAATTACCAATGAATAATCGTAAATATTTTCAACATTGTCATATTTAATATCAGCAATTAAATAATAGTGTTCAATCCATTCTTCAGATGTTTCCCTATCTCTTAAATAGTCCGCATTGGCAGGAAAGTACAAGTATGCACTGGGATACGGTTTAAATTTTTCACCGCTTTGTATAAGCTCATATATCTTTGTATCGCCAAAGGCAATTCCTGAAAGGGTCTCGCTATAATATGGTCCTGAGGATAAACGAAGTTGAGAATCTTTATCAAAATGATTAAAAGCTTTATTGATATCAAAATAGAAAGCCTCATCATTTAACTTGTAACATGCACACCATAAACCGGCATACATTTGTACTGATTGGCTCTTTATATCATCGCAAAACTTCCGATTTACCGGAAATAATATCTCATCATCATTGATAACAGCTTCCATATCTAAATCTTCATAATAGGTTTCACTGCCATCTAACATTATCTTTTCACTAAGCCAGGAAATATCATAGCCTTTGAGATTATCACTATCTTCGATATAGCCGCAATAAGCTTTTTCATTTTCTAAGGCCTCATAGCAATATCTATTAATAAAATCCTCATTGAATTTGACAGATTCCGATATTTCACTAGGAATAGGTGTTTCAATAACAGCAGTCTCCGTACAGGATGTTAAAAATAATAAGATGATTAATAATATAAATATTTTCTTCATTGCATTACCTCGACATTAACAACTGAATAAATAGCAAAATAGGTCTGATCAGCCCAATCGTATGGATCCCAAGCAATTGATTTTTTTCCTTCATCATAAGGGTCAATAGTGACTAAATAATCGATGCCTCCTTTTCTTCATTATAACATGTGTCAATATTACTTTTTTTGCCAATTTTAGAGCTAAAAATGCGGTTTTTGGGCAAAAATTCCATAATAAATATAATATCAACATATAGTGAACTCTAACTATGAAAAAAGAGTGAAATTCATAAGAATAATCACTCTTTTTATCTATGACAATTACTTAAATATTATAAATTAGAAACAGGCGATATTACTGTCGGTGCGCGATTCGGTACCGCCGACAAGAACGCCGTTATCCAAACGGACAATAATCTGACCGCGGCCGAAAGGTAAGCCGCTGGTAGCTATTTCGATTTCATGGCCCTTAGCCTGAAGTTGTTGAATGATAGCTTTATCAAAGGTCGGCTCAACAGTAAATTTCTTACCGGACATCCATTGCCAACGTGGGGCATCTAAAGCCATTTGCGGATTCATATGGAAGTCGATCATATTGGTGACAACCTGGACATGACCCTGTGGTTGCATATAACCGCCCATAACACCAAATGGTCCTACGGCTTTGCCGTCTTTGCATAAAAAGCCCGGAATAATTGTATGATAGGTTTTTTTTCGTGGTTTTAAATAATTATAATGTTTCTCATCAAGGGAGAAATCAGCACCCCGATTTTGCAAGGAAACACCGTATCCTTCAACGACAATACCGCTGCCAAAGCCCATATAATTGCTTTGAATCATTGAGACCATGTTGCCTTCGCCATCAGCGGTACATAGATATACAGTACCGCTTTTTGGCGGTTCGCCAACTTTAGGATCAGCGGCCATTTCCCCGATTTCGGCAAAACGCATCTTGCCATATTCCGCTTTAATTAAATCATGATAATCAAGACCCATATAATTTGGATCGGTAACATAGTGCATACCGTCGGCAAAAGCCATCTTCATTGCTTCAAACTGTTGATGGAAGGTATTGACATCTTCGCGATGAGTAAACTTTCCTTCTTTTAAGATATTCAAGGCCATCAAGGCAACAATGCCTTGACCGTTAGGCGGTATTTCATAGACATCATAGCCCCGATAATTGACGCTTATCGGCTCTACCCAGGAAACATCAAAGGCTTCAAGATCTTCTTTGCGGATATAGCCGCCGTCACGACGACTCTGTTCATCGATTTTTTGAGCAATCTCACCCTTATAGAAGGCATCGGCATCGCTTTCACCGATTAATCGCAAGGTCTTTCCATGATTTGGCAGTTTGATAATTTCCCCAAATCCATAAGCTTTACGGCCTTCTTTAGTAAAGGTTTTAAACCATTCATCATATTCACTTTGACCTTCAAAAAGCTTGGCAAACTTGTTGGTGGCATTTTCAAACATCTTACTTAAAACCGGAGATAAAGGATAGCCTTCTTCGGCATAGCGAATGGCCGGAGCCAAATCTTCAGCTAAAGAAAGTTTGCCGAAACGTTTGACTAAAGCTGCCCAAGCCTTAGGAGCTCCCGGTACCGTTACCGGAGTCCAGCCGAATTTGGGCATTTTGCCATCTTCCGATTTGGCCTTTATTTCTTCGACATCAACGGCAGCCGGCGAAAATCCCGAACCGTTTAGGCCATATAGCTTATCTTTAAGCCAAACCAGGGCAAAGGCATCGGAACCGATACCGTTGGCTGTCGGTTCAACTACCGTCAAGGCTGCCGCAGTTGCAACCGCGGCATCAACAGCATTACCGCCTTTTCTTAAGATCTCCAGTCCGGCGGCACTGGCAAGATTGCTGCCGGTGGCGACCATGCCGTTTTTGGCGGTAATTAAATAACGATTGGAAGGATAATTTTGGAAAAGTGAATCAAATTGCATAATCATTAAGCTCCTTCCTTATGATCATATAAGTGGCAGGCAACAAAGTGATTTGGCCGAGCCTCTATATATTTCGGTTTTTCAGCCTTACAAATATCCATACATTTCTTGCAACGGGTATGGAAAGGACAACCGCTAGGCGGATTGATGGCACTAGGGACTTCACCCTGCAAGACATCGCCGCTGTCTTTACGGTCTTTGCGAATAGTTAAACGCGGTACCGAGTCAAGCAAGCTTTCGGTATATGGATGCAAGCGATGGGCAAAGAGTTCCTTACTTGGTGCAAGTTCACAAACATTGCCTAAATACATAACCATAATCCGGTCACAGAAATGTTTTACAACCCCCAAGTCATGAGTAATAAAGAAATAAGTCAAATGTTTTTCTTTACTCAAGTCCTCTAATAACTGCAAAATCTGCGCCTGTACGGATACGTCAAGGGCTGATACGGCTTCATCTAGGACGATGAAGCTTGGGTCTAGGGCAATAGCCCGGGCTATACCGACTCTTTGTTTCTGACCGCCGGAGAGGGCATGCGGATAAGAATAGTAATGTTCCCGCTTCAAACCGACCTTGGTCAATAGTTCCATGGTCTTTTCTTTACGGACCCTTTTCGGCATATTGGTATTAATCTCAAAGACTTCTTCAATGGCCTTGCCGATTGATTGACGCGGGTCTAGCGATGCTGCCGGATCTTGGAAGATCATTTGCATATCGCGGCGGATTGTCCGCATCTCGCTTTTAGTCAATTTATTTAAATTGATGCCCGTTTCATAATTTTCATCAAGCTTGGCCAAATATTCAGGATCGGATGTTCTTTCGGTAATTGGTAAAATATTTTTGCCGCGGTATTCAAAAGCCTTGTCGCGATAGCTCATCTCAACCTCATGATGCTTATTAATCTCTTCTTCCAAAGCCTCTAGCTTCGGCTTTAATTCGGCGTTTTCCTTATTTAAGCTATCAATATTTAAGGCTGCAACCTTCTTTTTGATATCTTCAAGATCGGCCAATTGATATTCTTCTTCTTCATTAAGTTTTTCTTTGGCCTTAAGTTCGGCAATATCATTATCAACGGTCTTAATATGATGAATATTTACTTCATTTTCATCATATTTATTTTTTAAGGCATAATATTGATTAAGACATTCATGAGCCGCCTTAACCTCTTCTTCGGCCTTGGTAAATAATGATTGAATCTCTTCAATATTGGCACAGCAAATAAGGGAACCGACGGTTCGGCTGCCTTCTCTTAATTGCCTTGAGGCATTCTTTTTAAGTTCTTTGGAATCAAAGGCCAATTTGGCTGTCTGCTTAGAAATCTTGTCATATTTCTTGGCATCATTGGCATTGCCTTCGCTGTCAAGCTGAGCTTTTTGGGCCATCAATTCTTCATACTTGGCATCAATTTGCAAAGAATCCTGATAGAATTTTGTCGCTTTAGTTTGATATTCTTTGAGTTTATTAATTTCATTTTGAATATATTTCGGGTTGAGCTCTTGGATGGATTTACCATGGTAGACACAAGAGCCGGATGTTTGCGGATAAAGTTGCAATATTACTCTTCCCAACGTTGATTTACCGCAACCGGATTCACCGACAACACCGAATTTTTCCCCTTCATAAATATTGAAGGTAACATCTTCAACGGCTTTTAAGTTGACCTTTTTGGCAATTGGGAAATATTTCTTGAGCTTCCGTGCTTTAATTAATACTTTTTCTTCCGTCATCTTTCTACCTCCCTTATTTAGCCAAATGGCAAGCTACTAAGTGTCCCGGTTCAACTTCAACCGTTTCCGGTGCTTCCTTTACGCATAGCGGACATTCATGAGCCCGCGGACAACGCGGATTGAAACGGCATCCCGGAATATCTTCGGTAATATTCGGGAAGGTTCCCGGAATCGGACGAATTTCAAATTCATCCAAATCAACATTCGGAACAGCATTCATGAGTCCGATCGTATAAGGATGTTTAGGATTTTTAAAAATTTGTTCAGTCGTTCCTTCTTCCACCTTGCGTCCGGCATATAAGACTACTACCCGATCGGCAATTTCCGCAACAACCCCTAGGTCATGAGTAATAAACAGGATGCCGGCATTCATATCTTTTTTCAGATCATTCAATAAGGTCAATACCTGTTTTTGGATAGTTACGTCAAGAGCCGTCGTCGGTTCATCGGCAATCAACAAGTCCGGTTGTACCGATAAGACCATGGCAATCAAAATTCTTTGTCTTAAACCGCCGGATAATTGGAAAGGATACTGCTTCAAACGGCTTTCTGGATTGGCGATACCAACTTTTTGCAAGTAGGAAATCGCCAATTCATTGGCCTCCTTTTTCTTTAATCCACGATGGAGCATGATGCTTTCGCGCATTTGATAACCAATAGTTAAAAGGGGGTTTAATGCCGTCATCGGTTCTTGGAATATCATACCCATTTTCTTACCCCGGTACTTCCGGATCTCTTTACGGTTAACTTGCGTTAAATCCGTGCCGTCAAGAACGATCTTTCCGCTTTGAATCTTGCCGTTGTTTGGCAAAAGCTGCATGATGCAAAGTGTCGTAACGCTCTTACCGCAGCCTGACTCACCGACGACACAAACCGTTTCATTGCGGTTGATCGAAAATGAGATGTCATGCAATACTTCATAATCCTTCTTTTGAATGGTAAATGTTGCATGTAAATTCTGAATATCCAATACCTTTTCCATACATTACCCCCTTTAATTTAGAGTTTAATCAGTTTTCAGATAATTAATTATTCGGCTGTTACAACCGTGAAGTCCTTAACATAGAATTGTGCAGAAGCATCTTCAACTACGTTAGCGAACTTATCAGAGTTATAAACATAGATGGAATTAGCTGAGTAGACCGGGGTCGTAATAGCGTCACCCTGAATCTTATTTACAGCTTCAAGCATATATTGTTGTCTTTCGGCAATATCGGTAGTCAATACGGAATTTTGAACCATTTCATCAAATTCGGCATTGTTGTATTTTACCCGAACACCGTTAGTGGTAGAGAAGTTTGGTTCAAGCATCTGTTGACCGTCACCGGTAACATTTGACCAAGAAAGGATAACGAAGTCAAACTTCTTGTCTTCTTTGGCGGATGTTAAGAAGGAAGCCCATTCTTCAGAAACGATTTCCAGATTCAAACCAACTTGAGCCAATTGATCTTGCATATATACGGCAAGGTCTTGTTGCCAATCACGGGTAGCGGCGAATAAAGTTACGGTTTCACCTTCCCAGCCGTTAGCTTCAACGGCGGCTTGAGCAGCTTCTTTATCATACGTATAGCCGGCTTCTTCCATCGCTTCGGTATAACCTACAAGGGTCGGACCGACGATAGATTGTGAACGTGAAGCTACACCATTCATCATCGTATCGATATAAGTATCAAAGTCGATAGCTTGAATAATTGTCTTACGGAATTCAACATCGGCCATTAACGGATTCAATGCTGTTTCTTCCGTGCTTCTTAAAGCCAAGTAGTAGATAGCGCTATTTGATTCTGAAACTAAGGTATAGCCCGGAATATTGCTGGCAGTGCTTACGGCATCGGCTGAAACGGTAGTATAAAGATCGGCTTCACCGGTTTGCAAACGGGCAAGAGCTGTTGATTCGTCGGCTACTACGTCAAATTGAACAGTCTTAATCTCCGGTTCACCACCCCAGTAACCATCATATGCTTCAAGCACATAAGTAGATCCCGGAACCGAAGAGACAAATTGGTAAGCACCGGTACCGGCACCGGTAGGATCGATAAGCAAGTCTTTGCTTTGATCAAGTTCCGGATTAACAATGGCAGCATTGCTGTGAGCCAATTTAGCTGTCAATACACCATCAACATAAGCTAAGTGCAAGTCGATTGTATAATCGTCAACGATTTCATAAGATTCGATTGATTCAACGATTGAAGCCCGCATAGAACCATAGTCCGGATCTTTAATTGAATCGATCATGTAGGCAACATCATCAGCAGTGAAAGGTGTGCCGTCTTGGAAAGTTACATCATCACGCAATTTAATGGTAGCTGTTAAACCGTCCTCCGAGAAAATCGGTAATTCGGCTGCCAGTTGCGGATTGTAACTGGTTCCGTCTTCACTACGACGGTAAAGAGTTTCAAAAATTTGGCCACTGACGAAGGTCGAAGGACTGTCATTAGTCTTCAAAGGATGAAGACCGACCGGAGCCGTCGTAACTTCGATGTGCATAGTTGTTCCGGCATCATCGCTTGGCGTATCGCCTTCATTACCGCCGGAGCAGGCCGTTGTTGCCAGCAACATCAATGCGACAAGAACGGCTGTCAATAATTTTCTCATAGCTTATTCCTCCTAATCTTTTAAGCTCGGGTCCAGAATATCCCGCAATTTATCACCTAAGATATTAAAACATATTACGGTAATGACTACGGCAATACCCGGAATAACGATTAAGTAGCCGGCATCATACATTACCCCTTTAGCCGTAGATATCATACCGCCCCACTCCGGTGTTGGTTGTGGAACGCCCAGACCTAAATAACTGAGGGTAGCAATCGACAAGATGGAACTGGCAATCCGCATCGTCGCAATAACGATGATGGTCGGAAGGGCATTGACTAAGACGTGCTTGGTCAAAATCCACCAGTCTTTAGCTCCCAATGAACGAATGGCCGTGATATATTCTTCTTCTTTAATCTGCAATACCCGACCACGAATCATCCGCGCAAAGCTTGGAATCGACCAGATACTGATGGCCATCGTCGCATTAAAGACATTAACGCCCAACATCGCCACAATAAGCAAGGCCAACAAAATACCTGGGAAAGTAAACATGATATCCATAATCCGCATGATTAAGTTATCAAGTTTTTTATAATAACCGGCCATAAGGCCGAAGAAAGTACCAAAGACCAGACCGATAATTGTCGAAGTAAAACCGACAGCTAAAGAGATGCGTCCGCCATATAAAATTCTTGACCAGACGTCTCTTCCCAACTCATCGGTTCCCAGCCAATGTCCAGGAAGATATTCTTCCGAACCCATGGCCCAAAAACCGGGTCTTAAGCGTAAGGCCGTATTCATTTCCAAAGGATCGTATTGGGCAAATAGCGGAGCAAAGATGACAAGGATCAATTCAATAATGATCAAAAAGAAGCAAATTGTCGCCAGCTTATTTTTGAAAAGCTTACGGAAGGCGACCGTAAAAGGATTCATACGTTTCATCTTTACTTCCCCCTATTCATAACGAATGCGCGGATCGATGACACTATACAGAAGGTCAACAATCAAATTCACTACCACAAACATAAAGGCAATGACAAATACTGTACTTTGAACTGCCGCATAGTTTCTCTGGTTAATCGCATTAATCAAATAAGAACCGATACCGTTAATGGCGAATACCTGTTCTGTTACCATGGCACCGCCCAAAAGTCCGCCAAAACTCGTGCCCATTTGGGTCAAAATCGGAATCATCGCATTTTTCAAGGCATGAATGGCGATGACTGTCTTTTCTTTTAAACCCTTGGAACGGGCTGTCCGAATATAATCGGATTGCAAGACATCAAGCATACTGGAGCGGCCGATCCGCATGAAGCTGGCTGCTACCTGCATACCCAAGGAAAGCGATGGCAAGAAGGCCTGCATGAAACCCTTGGCGGTCCAAAACGGCTCGGTCATACCGCCGGTTGGGAAAATCCGCAAGTTGACACAGAAGACAATAATCAAGATGGAACCCAACCAGAAATTCGGCACCGAGATACCGAGCAAAGATATCGTCGTCAGAATGTTATCCAAAAGGGAGTCTTTTTTGATGGCCGCTATAACTCCTAAAGGAATACCGATGACACAGGCAAAGATCATACTCGATATCGCCAAATTCAAGGTATTCGGCAAGCGAATCAAAAGTTCATCCAAGATCGGTTGACGGGTAATAAATGAAGTACCCAAATCCCCGTGCAAAAGATTAATCAAATAAGTTCCATATTGCACGATAAACGGACGGTTCAATCCCAAATATTCCCGCATGGCCGCAATATCCGACTCCGTGGCACTTGCCCCGGCAGCAATCTCAGCCGGATCGCCCGGAGCCAGATACAGGCTGGAGAAGACAATGAAAGTCATACCGAGCAATAGGATGACCATCATAATAAGACGTTTAGTGATATACTTTTTCACCTTATCCCCCCTATTTCCAAAAATAAATATGGCTTAAATTTAGCACTTTTGAAAACGATTGTAAATACAATCTGAAATATTTCTTTGTAAAAATTTTGTAATATTTTCTAAATGTAAATTCTTTCATAATCTAAAGAGTACAAAAAAGCCCTTCAAAAGGGCCTTTTAGTAATAATAATGATAATTTTGAACATTTAAAATTTTTATTTTTTCATTTCGTTGAATTCCCAAAAAGAATCATAGATTTTTTTAATTTTCTATTGCATTCAAAAAGCTCCTATGCTAATATAATTAAGCAACGCCTAAATAGCTCAGTTGGCAGAGCAAACGGCTGTTAACCGTTAGGTCACAGGTTCGAGCCCTGTTTTAGGCGCCATTTTAATTGGCCAGTTGGTGAAGCGGCTTAACACACCGCCCTTTCACGGCGGCATTCACGGGTTCGAATCCCGTACTGGTCACCATCTTTAAATTACTGCTGATCCCCTAGCTCAGTTGGTAGAGCATCTGACTCTTAATCAGAGGGTCTAGGGTTCGAATCCCTAGGGGATCACCACTTGAATATGTTCTTGAGTCTCAATATGAGGCTTTTTTTATTATTCATAAGGATAACGCATAAAGGAGATATCATAGGCATCAATGCGCGGACTTTTGGCGCTTGGCTCATTCATATATAAAAGATAAGTTTGCCCGACTTCTAAATCAATAACTCCTGCATTATGCATATAAAGATAAGTTTTATCGCTTTGTAAATCCTCAAGATCTTCTAAAAAACCATCTCCATAGTCCGCTGCCATTACTTTATCCTTTTCGATAATAGCTCCGTAATAAGTATAATTAACGATATCGCCGACTTTTAAATCCCCCTTATCAACTTCCATTATCTCGAGTGTTCCAAAAGTATAAGGGAAAACTGCCTCACCGTTTTGATTAATATTATCTGCTCCGGCAATGGTCTTTATTTTGCAAACACCGATAAAGGCAAATTCTTCTTCTGACGGATAATGATATTCGATAAAATAAGCAAGCTCTTGAATATCTTGGGGATCGATAGAAGCATAGGCATCTTCTTCAACCGTCATAGGTTCGACGTCTTGTGCCACTCCCTCACAAGCCGCTAAGCCCATAAACAAAGACAAAATAATTAATTTACGCATAAATCATTCCTCCCTTTATTCCATCATAATTAAAAGGATGTTAGCTTTCAGTTAGCATTAAAAAAAGAAGCCCTAAAGCTTCTTATAACATTGCCAGCAAGACAAAGTTTAATATAAATAAGAAAGTGCAGACCCAAAGTATCGGATGCAGGCCCTTAGCTTCTCCTTTGATAACTTTCGTCAGACAATAGGAAATAAAGCCGCAGGCAATACCGTAAGAAATGCTGTAGCAAAGAGCCATGACAATACCGGCAAAAAAAGCCGGAATAGCTTGGGAGAAATCATCCCAGGCTATTTCTTTAAATGAAGAGGTCATCATTACCCCGACGATAACTAAAGCCGGGGCCGTTGCAGCATAAGGTACAGCTGAAATAAACGAAGCCAAAAAGGCCGATAAAGCAAAACAGCAAGCAACGACCACGCTGGTTAAACCGGTTCTTCCCCCGGCACCGATACCGGATGCCGATTCAACGAAAGTTGTAGTGTTGGAAGTGCCAAATAAAGCACCGATACTTGTAGCTGTTGCATCAGCGAATAAAGCTTTATCTAAACGCGATCTAAAGCCCGAGGAAGTTTCCATGGTTTTTTCATCTTCCTCAGAGAAAATGCCGGATTTGCGTCCGGTACCGATAAAGGTACCGATGGTATCGAAAGTATCAGTTATCGAAAAAGAGAAAATCGTAATTAAAACTAAAGGCAACTTAGCCGGATCATTAAATAGGCTCATGATGCCGCCTTCTTTAAAAATAGCCAAGAAAGTGCTTGGTAAAGCATTTACGGCATCAACAAAGGAAGTAGTATCCTGCATGCTGGTTACGCCAAAAGGAATACCGATCAAAGTAGTGACAACAATGGCAATTAAAATGCCGCCCTTAACATTTTTAACGCATAAAATAATGGTTAATGCTAAACCGATAAGAAAGACCCAAAACTGCGGCTGATTCAAGGTTGCCAAAGCCGGAACACCGCTTTCAAAAGAAATAA
The DNA here is from genome assembly GCA_944325255.1 of uncultured Erysipelotrichaceae bacterium. GTDB lineage: Bacteria > Bacillota_I > Bacilli_A > Erysipelotrichales > Erysipelotrichaceae > CALUZH01. The sequence goes on along the minus strand of CALUZH010000022.1, from coordinate 12,393 downwards.
TGCCGACATTTAAGAGGCCGATATAAGCCACAAAGATACCGATGCCGCCGCCGATAGCGTTTTGCAGGCTTAAAGGTATGGCTTTAATAATATACTTGCGGATTTTGGTTACGGTAATAAGAATATTGAAAAGCCCGCAAATAAAGACCATCGATAAGGCCTGTTGCCAAGTGAATCCCAGACCGAAACAAACTGTATAGACAAAAAAAGCATTAAGGCCCATGCCCGGAGCTTGGGCATAAGGAACATTGGCCACAAGGCCCATAATCAAAGTTCCGATGACACTGGCAATAATGGTCGCTAAAAAGACGGCACCCCACTCCATTCCGGATTGTGACAAAATGCCGGGATTGACAACGATGATATAGGACATCGCGAAGAAGGTTGTTAAGCCGGCCAGAATTTCCGTCGTAACATTAGTTCCGTTTTCCTTAAGTTTAAAAAACTTATCCATGATTCCTCCCCCTAAAAGATATTGTCTTTTACCCGTATATCTTAGCACAGATGCATGCCACATAAAAGCGGACAAATTCTGTCCGCTACTTTAAGTTGTAAGTGAAATGATGATCGGCATCCAAAATCGGCAATATTTCTGCCAAATCACTGATATAGATATTCGCTTTTGCCTTATCGAGATCAGCTTTTTTGCGGGGATTGAAATAATAGGCAACCGTATAGGCGCCGGCATTTTGACCCGCCTTGATGTCACCGACACTGTCACCGACATAAACCAGTTCATCACGATACCAGCGATTTTTCTTCAAAATCAAATTGATGCCTTCCGGATTAGGCTTATCCAATTTAACGTCTTCTTTGCCGACAATATCATCAACATAAACATCCAAATGATAAAGTTTAAGATTGTCCAAAACCGTCTCATGCATCTTGGTGGAGACTACCCCGACATGATAGCCTTCCTGTTTTAAAGTTTTTAAAATTGCTTCGGCATTAGGCATCGGGGAATTGACCGATGCAAATATTTCCTTATTGTGCTCACGATATTCTTTAACCAAATCATCGACATTTTCATTCGGGAAATACTTGCCGAATATCTGCCAAAGCGAGGGTCCTAGGACTTCCACTTCCATATCGGAAGTAAATTCTTTTCCATGTTTTTCAAAGACATAGCGATAGCTTTCATGAATACCTTTTTCGGTATCTAATAAGGTTCCGTCTAAATCAAAAAGGATTGTCGGCTTAGGTTTTTTAATATGCAATATTTTATCAATTAAGCCCAAATAACCGCATAGACCCACAATAAGATAAATAACGGAAGCTACCTGCGCTATCTTTAGCGGTCCGAAATATAAGGCATCAGTCCGCAAACTTTCAATATAAAAGCGGACAACGCCATACCACATCAAATAAGCATAGGCCAAATCACCCCGTTTATTTTGGAATTTTCTTAAAATAATGGCAATTAAAATAAAACCGATAATATTTAAAACACTCTCATAAAAGAAGGTCGGTTCATAATAAACCCCATTAATACACATCCCTTCTTTCAAAAAGGACAGGATTCCATCATAATAGGAGGCATCAACCATCGGTCCATGAGCTTCCTGATTAACGAAATTGCCCCAGCGTCCGATGGCCTGAGCCAATAAAACATTCGGTAAAACGGCATCGGCCAAACGATAAAAGGAAAGCCCGTGTCTTTTGCAATAATATAAGCCATATAATAATCCGGCAATAACCCCGCCATGAATCGCTAAACCGCCTTCCCAAATAGCGATGATTTTAAGGGGATTACTTAAATAGTAGCCGATATCCGAAAAAAGCACATACCATATCCGTGCCCCGATAATCCCAATCCATAACACATCAATAAAGAAGTCTTCGATCAGATCATCAGGATATTTATAACGCCGGGTATTTCTTCTTGATAAAAAGAAAGCCAGTAAGGCACCCAAGATAATGAGCACGGCATACCATTGAATATGCAGGTTACCGATACTTAAAAAAGTCTTGGAATTGGGAAAGAAAGTCATTGTTGTCCTCCTTTTCTTTGAATATCTTCAATTACTCTTTGTCTTAAGACCTCACCGCTATCAATGCCCTTTTGCCGTAAGCGATGATTGATGACGGCCGCTTCGACAATGACCGACATCGCCCTTCCGGCCTTAACCGGCACCTCAAGTAAAGGTTTTTCCAAGCCAAAGAGTTCAAATTTCAAATCATTGATGCTTAAACGATTATATTCCTTATCTTCATCAAAGGGTTGCAGGGCAATAACCAAATCAAGATTGCAAGCATCAAGAACCGAACTGGCCCCATATAAAAGCCCCACATCGACAATACCGATACCCCTGATTTCTAACATCCCCTTTAAGACCTTCGGGGCAAAACATACTAAATCATTATGGGCCCGAATGATATCGACCCGATCATCGCCAATCAAATTATGACCCCGCGATATTAACTCCAAAGCCAATTCTGATTTACCGATACCGCTTGGACCGGTGAGCAAGACCCCGGTACCAAAGATGGACATCATGACCCCATGCACCGACCATGACTTGGCCAAACCCTTATCTAAGAAAGCTACGACATCGGTAATAACCCGATAAGTTACCTCCTTGGTTTTAAAAATCGGGAAGTTTTTATTATTGGCGATTGTTACTAAAGACTCCGGTACTTCATTGCCGGCAGAAAAAATCATACATGGCGTATAGGAGTCGGTAATGGTTTCAAAACGCCGGCGTTTTGTCTCCTCATCAAGAGTTTTTAAATAGGCACATTCCTTATTACCGATAATTAAAACCCGCCGCAAGTCATTCTCTAGGGTATAACCGGAAAGTTCAAGACCCGGACGATTAATATCGGGAACGATAATCCAGCGGTTTAGGCTGTCATCATTGCCGGTAGCCTGTTCATAATGGAAGTAGTCTTTTAATTCTCGGACATAGACGCGTCTGTCAAGATTGTTGGTCATAAAAGGCTCCTTTTAAAACTTCTTTTAAATATTGGCCGGTATAGCTTTCTTTAACGGCACTTACGGCTTCCGGGGTACCCGAAGCGACAATTGTGCCCCCGCCGTCACCGCCTTCCGGTCCCAAATCAATAATATGGTCGGCACATTTAATCACATCCAGATTATGTTCAATGACAATGACCGTATCGCCGTTATCCACGATCCGATCAAGAATTTTGATAAGTTTAAAAACATCATCGACATGTAAGCCGGTAGTCGGCTCATCAAGGACAAATAAGCTCTTGCCGGTCGGCTTTTTTTGTAACTCGCTGGCCAGTTTCACTCTTTGGGCTTCCCCGCCCGACAAGGTAGTGGCACTTTGGCCAAGTTCGATATAACCCAAACCGACATCATAAAGAACCTGTAACTTATTGCGGATTTTCGGCACATTGCGGAAAAATTCCAAAGCTTCTTTAACACTCATCTTTAAGACATCATAAATATTCTTATCGCGATACTTAACTTGTAAGGTCTCTTCGTTATAACGATGGCCATGACATTGTTCGCACTCAACATAGACATCCGGCACAAACAGCATCGATATCCTTTTGACACCGTCACCACCGCAGGCTTCACATCTTCCGCCCTTCACATTAAAAGAGAAACGGCTTTTATCATAGCCTCTTTCCCGGGCATCGGGCGTCATGGCAAAAAGCTCCCGAATATCATCAAAGACCCCGGTATAGGTTGCCGGATTGGAACGCGGAGTACGTCCAATCGGTTCTTGAGAAATAGCCACAATCTTATCAATATTTTCAAGGCCGCTTATTTTCTTATAGCTGCCCGGTTTAATGCGAACCCGATTGAGGGACTGCATCACCGCCTTAGTGACAATCTCATTGACCAGGGTCGATTTGCCACTGCCGCTGACCCCCGTAACACAAATTAACTTGCCCAAAGGGAAGGAAACATTGATATTTTTAAGATTATTTTCCGCAGCTCCAAAAACTTTTAAAGTCTTGCCATTGCCCTTACGTCTTTTTTGCGGTACCGGGATATATTTTTTATGCGCAAGATATTGGCCGGTAATGCTTTGCGGATTGGCCATAATCTCTTCAGGCGTTCCCATCGCTACAATATTACCGCCGTCTTTACCGGCTCCCGGTCCGACATCGACAATATAATCACTTGCCAGCATCGTCTCCTCATCATGTTCCACAACAATCAAGGTATTGCCCAAATCCCGCATCTTTTTCAAAGTAGCGATAAGCTTACCGTTATCTCTTTGATGAAGACCGATAGAAGGTTCATCCAAAACATAAAGAACTCCGGTCAAAGTCGAACCGATTTGGGTTGCCAAACGAATTCTTTGGGCTTCTCCACCCGACAAGGTGGCTGCCATACGATCAATAGTCAAATAATCAAGCCCGACATCAATCAAAAAGCCCAAGCGGGATTTAAGCTCTGTCAACAATAATTTGGCAATCGTCATCCGGGTAGGATCCATCTTTAAATTATTCAGCCACTCATAAGCCTTGGCTACCGACATCTTAGTGAATTCATAAATATTTTTATCCCCGACCCTAATAGCCAAAACCTGATCATTTAAACGAGCCCCATGGCATTTCATACATTCCGATTCAATCATATAAGAACGGTAATAATCTTTAGACATTGTCGATGTTGTCTCTTCATAACGTCTTTCAATTAAAACCTTAACGCCTTCAATCGGGGCATATTTGGAATATTTGGTACCGCCGGAAGTTTCAATATTATATTTAATGGCTTCTTTAGAACCATAAAGGATAATATCCATTTCCTGTTTAGACATATCTTTTAAAGGCTTATCTTCATCAATATGATAATGGTCAAGTAAGGCCTTAAAGTTTTGCCATTCAATAGTCGTAGTATCAACCATATTTTTATAATAGCGGATACCCCCTTGGCGAATACTTAAATGCTTATCAGGCATTAAATAATCTAAATCAACCGATAAGGTAAAACCCAAACCCTTACATTCATCACAAGCCCCTAAAGGCGAATTAAAACTGAAAAGCCGCGGCTCCAGTTTCGGTACCGTAAAACCGCATTCCGGACAGGCAAAATGTGATGAAAGTAAAGTTCTTTCTTCGCCTTGTTTGATAATACAGGTGCCGTCAGTCAATTTTAAAGCAGTTTCCAGAGAATCATATAAACGGGATGTCATACCCTCTTTGGCCACTAAACGATCAACGACAATATCAATATCATGGCGCTTATTCTTATCCAAATCAGGTAAATCTTCAATCAAATAAAGTTCATGATCGACATATAAACGTAAAAAACCCTTCTTCTTGCAATCGGCAAAGAGTTCCTTAAAACTGCCTTTACGATTGCTTACGACATTGGCCAATATTTCAAAACGGCTGCCTTTTTCAATGCTTTCGCAACGTTTAACCATCTCTTGAATAGTCATTGCCGAGATCTTAATGCCATGGTGAGGACAATAGACCTCCCCGCAGCGGGCATAAAGTAAACGCAAGTAATCATAAATCTCGGTTATCGTACCGACGGTCGAACGCGGATTATTACCGGTAGTTTTTTGGTCAATGGCAATAGATGGCGACAAACCTTCAATGAGGTCGACATCCGGTTTTTCAATACCTCCCAAAAATTGCCGGGCATAGGAAGAAAGAGATTCCACATAACGTCTTTGGCCTTCGGCATAAATGGTATCAAAAGCCAAGGATGTCTTACCCGAACCCGATAATCCGGTCATAATAATGAGTTTGTTGCGCGGCAAGTCCAAATTGACACTTTTTAAGTTATGGGAACGGGCCCCGCGTATTACAATCTTGTCATTTTGCATATTTACTATTCTACACTATTTGTTTATTTCCTGCATGAAGTCCGATAAGAAGTAAAGCGAACCGGCAATGATAATATTGTCATACTGACCCTTTAATTCTTCTAAGGCCTCCCGATAATTTTGACGATAATCCGCACTTTGATAATCATCTTTGCCGCACGCCAAAGGATAATCAAAACTCGTCAATATCAAGGCATCGACATGCTGTCTAATCAAGGCTATCATCTTTTGATATTCCTTGGTTTTTAAGGCAGCAAACAGGACAGCCTTACTTCCTTTTAAATTATCGATTGAAGCACATAAGGCCTTAATGCCGTCAATATTATGAGCCCCATCAAGAATGATATTGGGCTTTTCACAAATCAGCTCAAAGCGGCCCGGCCAAAGACTGGAATTTATAGCCTTGATACATTTATCGACATCCTTATTGATCTTTTCTAAAGCAGCCAAAATATCAAAGGCCGTCAAGGCTAAAGCGGCATTATGCAACTGATAGTCGGCTAAAGAACGTAGATGATAAAGATGACCATCATAGATAAATTCGCCCATAGATTTCTTAGTATAGGGTTTTATGCAATATAAAGATGATCCCTTGTCCTTACAATAGCTAAGACATTCCGCTTTTAAATCTTCGGCAAGCTGGCCGATAAGCAAAGGCCGATTTTCCTTAACAATTCCCAGTTTCTCTAAAAGGATCAAATCCAAAGTATTCCCTAAACGGTCCATATGGTCATAGCCGATGCTGACAATAATGGCCAGTAAGGGATTATTTAGGACATTGGTGCTATCAAGCCTTCCCCCGATTCCGGTTTCAATAATGGCATAATCGACATTGGCTTCCTTAAAATAAAAGCACATGATAATAAAGTCCATCTCAAACATATTGAGATCATATTCTACAAAAAGTTCATAATACTTATTTAAGAGTCGTAAAAAGACATCTTCCGGAATATTATCTCCATTAATACGGATACGATCTAAATGCGTAAGATAGTGCGGTGATTGTAAAGTACCCACCTTATAGCCATGGTAAAGTAATAAATCTCTTAAATAAGTAACGGTTGAGCCCTTGCCGTTGGTCCCGGCAACATGAATCGTCTTAAAATCATCTTGGGGATTGCCCAAAAAAGCCATAAGTTTTTTAAAAGCGGCAAAGTCATGTTTCTCGGCGCGTCTATGTATCAGCCAATTTAGGCCTTCATCTATATTTTTAAACATCATTCATCATTATATGCGCTTTATGTGCATTTGGGCTATAATTTGCTTATGCAAATAATCGGAAATGATTGGGACGACATTTTAAAAGATGAATTTACAGCCCCCTACTATCAAAACTTAAGAAAATTCCTGGATGCCGAATATCAAAATTATCAGATATTCCCGCCGGCCAAAGACCTCTATAATGCCTTACGCTATACCCCTTTTAATGATACCAAGGTCTTGATCTTGGGCCAGGATCCCTATCATGAAAAGGGCCAGGCCTGCGGCTTAAGTTTTGCCGTAAGAAAAGGGGTAGCTTTGCCCCCTTCATTAAAAAATATCTATCGTGAATTATATGATGACTTAGCTATAATGCCGGCAAAAGACGGAGACTTGCGCCCTTGGGCCAAACAGGGAGTCCTTTTACTCAATACTGTTTTGACCGTCCGGGAACATCAAGCCAATTCCCATGCCCACCATGGCTGGGAAACTTTAACTGACAGCATCATCAGCCATCTTAACAAGCGCCAAAAACCCCTGGTCTTTATCCTATGGGGCAACAATGCCCGGGCTAAAAAAGCTCTTATCAATGCCAAGCAGCATCTCATCATTGAATCGGCTCATCCCAGCCCCTTAAGTGCCTTTCATGGTTTCTTCGGCTCCAGGCCTTTTTCAAGAGCCAATAATTTCTTAATCCAAAACGGTCAGGAACCGATTGATTGGCAGCTTTAATCAAAAATCAAGGATCTTAGGATATTAAACGGTAGAGAACCATATTCTAAAGTCGCATTATTGAAGGCGATATCATCTTCGCCATATGCGGCAAAATAACGCTCTTGGAGATCGGTAAATTCTGCCAAACCGCCGCCGTAAGCAATAATACTGCCGGCAGAACCGACGGCACTTTGATAAATTGCTTTGGCCGTTTCATCATCTAACACCGATAAGTCAGAAAGTTCTTCTTGCATTTCTTCAAGACTCCAGCCATAGCCATTGACGCCAATTTGGGCCAAGGCCTCAAGCATATAAGCATAGCCTTGATCATTGAAAGACATGGCCTCAGTGAAGTAATCATCCTTATCACATATGTAATTATAGGCATAACGGCTGGCCATCATTGCCTGACCCTCGGTATAGGCGATAAAAGAAAGACAATTGCGGTAAGGATGAAGGTCTAAGCCGGCCTCATAAACATTGGCATAAAGATGTCCCGGGAAACCCTCATGGGCAATAGTTGAATAGGCTATTTGCGGAAGCGAAGCCATGGTATCAGGATTGATGCGAATGACATTATAGTCCGGATTATCAATCGGCGCTATCAAATAATAGGCCATGATATTAGGATCGGCAATGCTTTCATCCAATAAGGAAATAAGATAACTGGCATCACCGATATCCGGATAATCGGCTCCGATATGATCGATAAGGAATTCAACTATCGCTTCCGGACTTTCGCCAAGCGGCGGATAAGCCGTCGGATTATAAGTATAATCCATCAACTTTTCATACAATTCTTCATCATAAGTTACGGATAAAACATTAACAAATTCATCAACAAAAATCTTATATATCAAATCATAGAGCTCATCAAGTCCTTGATTATCACTCATATTAATATAGACAAGCAACTCCCCATAATTTGGATCATAACTGTAGGCCCCGGCATCATCTTCGGCTAATGATGACTTGCCCCTCAAGGCTTCAAGACCGTCATATAGATTTTCATAGGCCGGTATAATCTCCTCTTGAACAAGCTTTTCGCATTCTTTTAAAAGCTCTTCCTTTTCTTCAGTATTTAAGATGGTCGATGCTTCAACTTCATTGGCAAAATCCAAAATTATGGCATTATCGTCAGTTTTCGAAACAAAACCTTCAATATAAGCCAAGGTTTCATCTAGGGTATAATCCTGCAATGCAATACCCTTTTCCGCTTGACTTTCAGTATATGCCAAAGCTTCTTCAAGATAGCGGTCGACATCCCCCAACAGTAATAAATAATCATCATAGTCTTCACGATTACGGAAGGCAAATTCCGTGAGATTGGTTATAAGATTGCTGTGAAGCGAAGTATTGCGGTCAAAAAGGAGCTGATATTGACCATAGGCATTCATTGCCATAGTCTCCAATAAGGAATACTCCATAGCGACATAGTCAACTTGCTGCTTAAAGGAAAGCGTATCAAAATCAAAGGCTTGAAGTTTTTCTAAAAGCTCCGCATTTTCATCTAAGGTCTTTTTAAAATCCGTATTTAATTCACCAAGACCCACTTCCGGTTTTTCAATTGCATAGGCCGCATAGTCTTCAAGACTAAAATGCATGTTCAAATAGTCATTTCCCATATACTTTTTAAATTCTTCATCTAAAAAAGCATTAAACTCGGTATTGTCGGAAATATCATCATCGCGAAATTCTGGAACCTCATAAGCTTTTAGGGCCTTTACGTAGTCTTCGGGATGGCTTATGACATTCCCGCTATTGCTTTGACAAGCACAAAGGGCCAAACAGATAAGCAATAAAAATATTTTTTTCATAATAATTTCCTCTATAATTTAATTATATATGAATTATGAAAGGTAAAAAAATAAAATGTTTGTAAGTAATATGCCCTTAAAAGCCATGATTAATTTCGCCCCCAACGATGAAGATATGGCCATGTTGCCTTTGGATGTCGTAGTATGGATAAGAATGTCTTTTATCGGTATTGAAGAAGCCGTCAATTATAATGCCATCCGTTATTTCTTCACCAATGAAGATTTTAAAGCCCTATTTAAAGATATCGATAAGACGGTCTTCTATGACTTTGATGCCACCAAGACCAAACAGAATTGTTTTGTCACCATTTGTGAATTATATGGTTTAAATAAAGATACTGTTACTCTTGATACAGTTAAAGAAATTATGGAAGAATATGACCATAGTGCCGATATCATCTTTGATGTCTTTACGCATGATAATAAAAAATACCGTCTTTCCAATTTAGACGGCATCGTTAAAAATGAATTAATGGGTTAAATTATTGACCCATTTTTCTTTCCGCAAAAGATGAAAAGAGAATACCGCCTTCAATAAGTCAGTCATTTGCCCGGCAATATATAAAAGATAAATATTAAGATCGGTCAAATAAGTCAAAAGACCAACTAAGGGCAGATTAACCAGCCACATATATACCGAGTCCATAAACATCGTATTTTTGGTATCCCCACCCGCCCGTAAAATAAAGAAACATTGGGTATTAAACATATATATCCAAAATAAAAGACTCATGATCCTTAAAAAATTGGCGGCAATATCTAAGGCTTCGCTAGATACATTAAAAATATAAGGAACCAAAAAGGATGAGCCAAACATCATTAAACCCAAGACCACAGCCATAAGCATACTGAAAATAATCAATTTATAGCCGTTAGCCCGAGCTTTATCAAGTTCATCGGCTCCCAAATAAGTCCCAACCATTACCGTAGTGGCCGTAGCCATGCCGGTAAAAAGAACATAGAAAAGATCCGATACCGTCGTTGAAATACTATAACCGGTATTGGCGCTGATGCCGCGGGTTGAATAATATTTAAGCAAGGTAGCCATGCCAGCCGACCACAATATCTCATTGATGCATAAAGGCAAAGCCTTCTTAAAGATAGCTTTGACAAGTTCCTTATTTATTTTAAATAAATCTTTCATCCGGGTTTCAAAAGGATAATCATGCAATCTTAATACCGCCATATAAATAAGGGCTTCAACTACCCGGGCAATTAAGGTTGCCCAAGCAGCCCCGGCTACACCCATGGCCGGAAGCGGCCCCAAACCAAAGATAAAAAGATAATCAAGAATAATATTAATCAGTACCGAAGTAATCGAAATCAAAAGCGGCCCTTTGGTTACCCCCATCGCTCTTAAGGCATTAGAGACGCAAAGTGAAAGTACCATCGGCAAATACGAAAAACAGGCAATTCTTAGATAGGTTGCCCCGATTTCCATTATTAAAGGATCATTAATAAAGAAGCTGATAATCGTTTCCGGTATAAGTAAGGCCGCCAAGAAAAAGACAAAGCATAAACCAAAGGCTCCCAGCAAAGAGAAACGGAAAGTTTCCTTCATCTTGGCATAATTGCCGGCCCCATAATATTGGGAAAGAAAGATAATACAGGCCGCAATCATCCCATTAGTACCCATAGTGGCAATAAAATAAAAACGATTGGCACTGCTAACTGCCGACAAGGAATAGTCGCCAAGCTGGCCCACCATCACATTATCAACTAAATTGACACTGTTGACGATTAGTTGTTGCAACATCAAAGGTATCGCTATAAGCAAGACCTTTTTCATGAATTCCTTATCATCTATCAATAATTTAAAATGTTCAATAAGCATCGACATGTTCTTATTCTAACAAATTATCGCTTATAATTTAAGTATGGCTAAACATAAGAGAAAAATCCGCATCGACCGTCTGCTTATCCTTTTTATCATAACGGTTCTATCAGTCACCTTCTTGATTATTCTTTTAAGAACTTTCGTTTTTAAGTCGCTCAATTATAATTATGATTTTCAAAGACCTGAAGAAATATCGACCTTGCCAAGGCATAATTATGATTTTAATAAGCTTATTACAAGTCCCCATTATCAATATGAAGATGAAAATTATTCTAGCATTTACGGTATTGATGTCTCCGCGCACCAAAAAGATATCGATTGGCAAAAGGTCAAAGACAGCGGTGTCGAATTTGCCTATATCCGCTTGGGTTACCGCGGCTATACCGAAGGCGGTTTAAATTTAGATGAATATTTCAATACCAACTATGAACAAGCTAAAAGTGTTGGTCTTAAGGTAGGAGTTTATTTCTTCTCCCAGGCTGTCGATAAAAAAGAGGCAATGGAAGAGGCTTTCTTTGTCCTTGAACATATTCAGGATAAAGAACTTGATTTGCCGATCGTCTACGATCTTGAAGATATCAGCTATGATGAAAGCCGCATGGCGCACTTGGATGGCCAAGCCTGGACCGACAACGCCCTGGCCTTCTTGCAGAAAATCGAAGAAAATGGCCATGCGGGCATGTTATATAGCAATCTTTATTGGGCCATGGAATATTATGATCTCCATGAAGTATTGCACTATCCTCTCTGGTTTGCCCAATATAGCGATTATCCCGAATTCCCTTATCAATTTACTATTTGGCAATATAGTGAAAACGGCACCATGCCCGGTATTAATGAACCGGTTGATCTCAATATCATGTTCATACCAAAGGAGTGAACTACTCGGCTACAAGTAACCGAGCTTCGAGCCTTCTGAACTGTGCAGTCCTGAATGCTTTCTTTTATTCCTGCTTGACCGGGTGACATATTATGGCATGACTGTGATCATGCGCCCCGTAGTACAACAGGCTAACCCCGGTGTCCCACCGGTTTGTATTACGGCTGGTTACGCCGTTTCAGG
>CALUZH010000021.1 GCA_944325255.1 uncultured Erysipelotrichaceae bacterium | reverse complement strand
TGTAGTAAAATAGTTCATGGGTATATTCCTTTCGTAAATTGTTTGTGGTGAACTAATTTTACTAAGGATATACCTTTTTTTCTACATTTCTTGAAAAACGAATTTACACAAGATATTTTATGCTATCTTATGAATATTAAAATAAAAAAACTCAAGATATTCCTCAAGTTATTTAGCTAATATTAAAATTCACTTTTGAAAGTATTAATCTCTTGGATAAAGAGCGATGTTGCCGGCGAAAATAAATTATTCTTCTTCCAAACCAAAACACTATGGGTTATTTTCTCGGGCTTTAAGGGTATGAATTTTAAATGCGGATTGCTCTTTAAAGCTAACGCTCCATCCATACATATGGCAATCCCCAATCCTTCGGTAACCATCAAAACAGCATTTGATAATAAGCTATAAAATAGCGGGATTTTAAGATCCTTTTCATCCTTATACAACCAATGAATTATTTCGGCACGAACATTTTCCCGAAGCGGCAGAAGTAAGGGATAAGAAGTGATGTCTTCAGCGTGCAAGACATTTTTACCAGCCAAAGGATGATTTGTCGGTACCAGCAAGCCCCATTTATCTTTTGCCGGCAAACGGATATAGTCATATTTAGTGGTATCCACCGGTTCCAATAACAAACCAATATCCACAAGTCCCTTATCCAATCGATCTTTAAGATTATCAACTGTCTCGTTATAGAGAGTAAATTGAACGGCAGGATACTTATCGGAAAACTTTTTTACAAGCTTCGCCAAAGTTTGGCTTCCGGTGGTTTCGGCAGCCCCGATCACCACCATCCCGCCAATATCATTTTTTCTTACGACAAAATTGCTCTCTAAGCGATCAGCCAATTCCACAAGCTCCTGGGCTCGTTGTTTAAAAAAGATCCCATCATCAGTGAGCGTAAGACCCTTTTTGCCGCGAATCATTAAGGTCGTCCCCAACTCCTTTTCAAGATCAGCCAATTGCCGGCTCAAAGTAGGTTGAGTAACATGCAGAATATCTGCCGCCTTTGTCAAATTTTCTTCTTGGGCTGCTGCTAGAAAGTAACGCAAAGTTCGTAATTCCATACTTATTTCCTCTTTTGAATTATAAGCATATACCAAAAAAATAAAAAAATTGGTACTTATTAATAATAAAAAAAGAAGTACTGGGGCTTCTTGCAAAGTCCAAATACTTCTTCAGCTTTCTCCTTATAAAGATTAACGCTTTGAGTATTGCGGTGCACGTCTTGCGCCGTGTAAACCGTATTTCTTACGTTCTTTAACACGAGAATCGCGAGTTAAGAATCCTGCTTGTTTCAAGACTGGACGGTAGTCTTCGCCGACTTCCAATAAGGCTCTGGCAATGCCATGACGCATAGCACCGGCCTGACCGGTTAAACCGCCGCCATATACATTAATGTATACATCGTATTGACCTTCGGTATTAGTTAATACCAACGGTGATTTTACGACCATGCGGAGAATTTCTTGCGGTAAGTATTGTTCGAGAGTTTTTTCACCGACCATAATATTGCCGGTACCCGGAGTTAAGTATACCCGAGCAACCGAAGACTTGCGTCTGCCGGTTCCAAGATAAGTTACGTTTGATTTTTTCTTAGCCATCTTTTCCTACTCCTTACTTTAACTCCGTCGGTTTTTGTGCTTGATGCGGATGTTCGCTTCCGGCATATACGAATAAGTGGGTACGCATACGATCACCAAGCTTATTATGTGGAAGCATGCCGTGAACGGCTTTTTCCACTAATTCAACCGGATACTCTCTTTTCATTAAACCAATACTTCTCGTTCTTAATCCTCCCGGATACATTGAATGGTGATAGTAGAATTTCTTTTCTTCTTGATCACCGGTATATGTAACTTCGGCAGCATTGATGATGATTACATAATCACCACAGTCGACATTTGGTGTATATGTTGGCTTATGTTTGCCTCTTAATACGGTTGCAACCTTTGTTGCCAAACGTCCAAGAGTCATTCCCTTAGCATCAACAATATACCATTCTTTTTTAACCTCAGCAGGTTTCAATAAAGTTGTTTGACGCATATTTACCTCTTTTCTGTAGTTTCCGGGGCTACATTAAATAGATAAGGTCAAACATTATTTTATGTCAAAAAGACAAGTAAAGTCAATGAATATAGGATATAATCCCTAACTTTAATAGGTATTTTTCTTAAATAAAGGCAAAAGCACACAGGGCCTAATCTGTGTGCCAATGTCCTAATCAAATAGATTATGAAAAAGTTTTATTGCGTGTAAGTAATTACTTACTTAACGCCGGTGTTAACAACGGTGTATGAACCAGTATATTCGCATACACCTTTAGCGTTGTTCCAGGTCCAGCCTTCACCCATCGCTTCATCACAGGTCACGACGCCGTCACAGTTTTTGTCGGCAAGACCTGCGCAAGTGATGTTTACTTTACCCGGCTTTTCGCTCGGAGTAGAAGGTGTAACTTCTTTTACCTTCTTCACAACCAAAGTGATTCCTCCGGTAGAACCATAGTGAATCTCAATATCAGTAGTTTGTTCATATCCAAGATCAGCTAATTCATAGCCTTCAGGAAGATTGAAATCTTTGCCTAATACAAAGTGGTGCGTATCATCGGACGAACCCGGAACTCCGGCTTGCATCGTCACAGTATCAACAACATTACCTTCTTCATCTTCAAATGTTACGGTTAAAATCGTTTCAATTAAACGAAGGGTAATTTCATAAGTCTTATTTTCATCTACAAAGAAATCACCAGTTTCAATTAACTCATATCCCACCGGCAATAATAATTCCGCATAGTTGGCAATACCGTCACCGTCTTCATCAACAAAATAGTCACCGCCACGGCGAAAGAGGTCGCAGAGATCGAACAAGAGGACAAATAACCTGTCCGAACACAACTGAATAGGCAGAAATAAGCGTTGCAGCCGAAAAGGACTGTAACACTTTTTCTATACTTAGGCCTTTGCATCTGACTATTGTGGTAGCTGATGTATTTCATTACCGCTTCAGCGGCTCTTTTTGTACCTGTTTGGCAGTTTTGAGGGTGTTCACCGTAGTAGTAGTGAGGGACGAAAGATACCGTAGCAAGCATAGGGAGTGTAGCCACACTCCCGAAAAACGCTCCCGTCCGTCCTGCCGGATGGCGGGGCGTCTTCTTGTACCCTCGCAAGCTAACGCTTGCTGGGGCAGACCCTTGGGATAGTCCCAAACCCTTATACGAAAGGACGGTGAACGAATGGCAAACAGAGTGCGGAACATTGTGCTGCGCGTCCCGGTGACGGCGCAGGAACGGGAAAAGATTGAGCTGAAAATGCAGCAGATGGGAACGCGCTGCTTCTCCACTTATGCCCGGAAAATGTTGATAGACGGCTCTGTTATCAAGATTGATTACAGCGATATAAAGGCTATGACTACCGAGCTGCAAAAGATCGGCACGAACATAAACCAAATTGCAAAGCGCGTCAATGCCACCGGGGAAATCTATGCGCAGGATATTGAGGACATCAAGGGGGTGTTGGCACAGATATGGCTATCACAAAGATCCATCCTATCAAAAGCACCCTAAAGAAGCTCTGGACTACATCACCAATCCGGCAAAGCTCAAAGCCGATTACAAACGCCTTGCCGCAGAAAAGGACGCGCTGTATACCGAGTATGGCAAACTCAAAAAGCAGCTTCGGGAGTATGATGCCGTCAAGCAGAACATTGACAGCATTTTGCACCCTGCCCGTGGGCGCGAACAGGAAAAAGCGTTGTAGCTGTTCCGACATTCACACACTATTTACAAATAATTTGATGTGTGAATGTCGTTTCCATTTTGACAATGACACATTATTTTTCTATAATATAATGTGTATTAGTCGAAAGTGAGGTAGCAGCTATGATCGACAAAGAAAAAATCAAAGAACTATTGGAAGCGTCGCCGGATGGAACAATTACCGCAGAACGGGTGACAGCCGCAGGGCTGCACCGCAGCATTCTACAAGAGCTTGTAGAGAACGGGGAACTTTACCGTTTCGGGCGCGGCCTGTATGTGCGCAGCAACGCATGGGAAGATGATTTCTACCTGTTGCAGCGCAAGTATGGGCGCGGGATATACTCACATGATACCGCGCTGTATCTGTTGGGCTATTCTGATCGCACCCCGGCGCAGTACACCATGACATTCCCCAAAGGCTACAATTCGCCGTCGCTGAAACAGGAAAGCATCAACATCAAGCGCGTTGTGCCGGAGAACTATTCTTTTGGTGTGATTGAACTTAGGTCCCCCTGCGGCAATCCTATCCGTGTCTATGACCTTGAAAGGACGCTGTGCGACATCCTGCGGGGCAGCGGCAGCGACATTCAGATTGTGGGCGCGGCAATGAAGAAGTACGCGGCTTCCAAAGAAAGAGACATACACAAACTGATGCAGTACGCGGATCAGCTTCGCGTGAAGCCTAAAGTGCTGCGCTATATGGAGGTGTTATTATGATTACAAAAAATCCAATGCAGCTCAAAGCCTTTATCAAAAAGAAAGCTGCGGAAAAGAATATCTCTGCCCAGCTCGTCATGCAGAACTATATGCTGGAAAGACTGCTGGAACGAATTTCGCTGTCAAAGTACAAGCACAATTTCATTCTCAAAGGCGGTTTCCTTATTTCCGCAATCGTCGGTCTAGACACAAGGGCGACAATGGATTTAGATACCACAATCAAAGGCTTTACGCTGACGCATGAATCCATCCGTGAGATCTTCGGAAAAATCTGCGCCGTGGAAATTGCTGACGATGTAAAGTTTGAGCTGGTGGATATTTCAGACATCCGCGAGGGTGACGATTATCCGGGCATCCGTGTTGCCCTGAAAGCGAACTACCCGCCGATCAGCGTACCCTTGACCGTGGATGTGACTACCGGGGATGTTATCACGCCGAGGGAGATTGAATATAGCTTTTCTCTGCTGTTTGATGACCGAACAATCAGCATCCTTGCCTATAATCTTGAAACGGTGTTGGCGGAGAAGATCGAAACGGTACTCTCCCGCAGCATTGCCAATACCCGTCCGAGAGATTTTTACGACATACATATTCTGTATGCCCTGCGCGGCGCGGAGTGCAATGCAAAGACGCTGCTGCAAGCTCTGGAACGGACAGCGGACAAGCGCGGCAGCCGCAAAGTGTTGGAAGTCTACCCGGACATTATCGCGGAGATCCGCGCCAGCGAACAGCTCCAGGGCTTCTGGAAAAAGTATCAGCGTGATTTTGACTATGCAAAGGATATTTCCTTTGACGATGCCTGTGATACTGTCCAGCGCATTATGGACAGTATCACGGAGTAAATAGAAAGTGAGGTCTGGATATGGGCGTAATTCTGTTTGGTATTTATATCGTGTTAAGCATTGTGCTTACCGTAATCGGCGTATTTATCAGCAACATCATTTTCTTTGACAGCATATTGCTTGCCGCCCTGTCCGGGCTGCTTTGCCATACGCTGTGGACGGTACACCCGGCGTTCTTGTCTGCTGATCGGTATTGCCGTGTTCCTGCTGCTGTTTTGGTTGCAGCATACGGGCGTCGGCTTCTGGACTATCGGCGGCATGATGTCCCTGTTGTGGTCGGCAGCGTTTGGTGTGCTGGCATATTTTATATCAGAGCATTTTTTGGTTTTGGTGAAGTCGATTGCAGTTTTGACAAAATGGATTTGCGGCAATGGATTGAAAATAGAGTGTTTCCTATTGCTTGTGATATGTTCGGGAATGAATTTGTGATTAGCGTTAATGAAGCGGATTATGGCAGCGTATATTTTGCAGATCACGAAAAAGGATATAAGAAATCGCTTATTGGAGCAGACTTAAAACAGTTTATTGCAAAATGCAAAAGTAAGAAAATCGCGCCCGACACTAAACTTTCTATTGAGGAACGCGAAGCAGACTTAATTTCAAGAGGTAGAGGTCACGTTATTGATGATTTACTGCGCCAAATGTGGCAAGAAGAAATTGATAAATATGGAAATATGGTGAAAGAAAAAGTTGTAATTGAGGATTAGTTTTGACAGCAAAAAAGACGGGACACGGCAGCTATCCAATAGCCACCGCGCCCCGTCTTTTTTGAAGAAGTTTTTCATTCGTTAATTTTTCTTAACTTTCTTTATTGATTTTTTACTTTGACCCAAAGTTCGGAAATGACCCGCCGAACATCTTCGTTATTGTGGAATACCTCATTGAGCGGGTTTGAAAGATCCGGGAAGTAAGCGGCATTGCCATAGTAATCGCCACCCTCGGCTGTCATATCTTCAAGTACTTCAGCATTACTTGAAGCATAACCGACATATGAACTGTTATCATATGAAGGTTCATATTCCAAAATATAATTGATGAATTCATTGGCTAATTTCGGGCATTCGGCATTGGCCGGGATAACCATGGCATCATTCCATACATTAGTTCCCTCTTCCGGTACAAAGTATGCCATATTCTCGTTTTCACTTAAGATATATGCAGCATCGCCGCTATACATCACGCCCATAGCTTTTTCACCATAAATCAAACCATCAATAGCTTCATCGGTTACATAAGCCGGATTCATTCTTTGATCTAATTCAACCAGCCATTCATAGGCTTCATTTAGTTCATTTTCATCAGCAGTATTCATTGAATAGCCCAAAGCTTTTAATGCAACCATGAAGCTGTCACGTTCAGAATCATACATATAAATCATATCTTTATATTTTTCATTGCGTAATACTTCCCAATCCTGACTTTCGACATCGGCAGCATCAATTAAAGTTGTATCATAAACAATACCAACATTGCCCCAGAAATAAGGGATGGAATAAGTATTATCCGGATCATATGACTTATTGAGTACCCCTTCATAAAGATTATCGATATTCGTTATCATCTCTTTATCCAAAGGTTGCAACATATCTTCATCCAAGAGCTTTTCAATCATGTAGTCGGATGGGATAATGACATCATACTTAGTGCCACCCAAAAGTTTAGTATACATTTCTTCATTGGAAGCAAATAAAGAATAGTTGACTCTTACTCCGTAACGGTCTTCAAAGTCATAGATGACATTTTCCCCAATGTATTCACCCCAGTTATAAACATTGAGGACATCGCAGCCATAGGTTTCCATGGCATTGCTTTCGGAATTGTTTTGACCTCCGCAAGCGGCCAAAAGCACCAAAGCAAACAAAAGACTAGTAATTCGTTTCATTTTTCTTTTTCCTTTCTCTGATTAACGGTACGACATTTACTATAATCAAGACAAGCGTAATGGCCACAACGATAATTGTCGATAAGGCATTGACGCTTGGGTTAATCCGTTTTACGGATGAATAGACATAGGTCGAGATATTATTAATACCCGGACCGGTAACAAAATAAGAAATGACAAAATCG
The DNA here is from genome assembly GCA_944325255.1 of uncultured Erysipelotrichaceae bacterium. Classification (GTDB taxonomy): domain Bacteria; phylum Bacillota_I; class Bacilli_A; order Erysipelotrichales; family Erysipelotrichaceae; genus CALUZH01. The sequence continues at coordinate 18,508 of CALUZH010000021.1, read as the reverse complement.
TCAAATGACATGGTAAAGGCAATCAAGGCTCCGGATACAATGCCCGGCATAATTTGCGGGATAATGACTTTAATGAGCGCTTGAAACGGCGTGCAGCCAAGATCCAGAGCAGCTTCAGCCAAGTTTTCATCAAGCTGACGGAGTTTTGGCGTAATTGACAACATTACATAAGGAATACAGAAGATAATATGCGCCAAAAGCAAGGTCCAAAAGCCAAAAGGAATATTTAATGAGGTAAAAAATAACATTAAACCAATGGCTGTAACAATTTCCGGATTCAGCATCGAAAGATTGTTGACCTGGGATACGGTCTCTTTAATGAGTCTTTTGGAACGACTCAAGCCAATGGCCGCAACCGTGCCGACAATGGTCGAAATAATAGTTGCCAAAACCGCGATGACTACCGAATAATAGATGGATTCCATCATTGTCCGGTTGGCAAACATTTGTTCATACCAGCGAAATGAGAAGCCGGTAAAGTTCGTTAATGACTTGGAATCATTGAACGAAAAGAATACTACATAGACAATCGGGAGATAAAAGAAAGCCATTATAAGCAAGAGATAGGACTTAGAAAAATATTGCTTCTTCTTCATTTTCCATTCTCCTTGTCATAGTCAAATTTCTTGGTGAAATACATCGATAACAAGATAACTACCGTCATAATCAGCGAGATGGCACTGCCGAAGTTCCAATCGCCGGTAGTAACAAAGTAGTTTTCAATAAGGTTACCGATCAAAACATAGCTGCCGCCACCCAATAATTTCGGAATGAAGAAGGATGATACAGCCGGCAAGAAAACCAAGGTAATGCCCGAGATAATGCCCGGAACCGATAACGGCAAGATAACTTTGGTAAAGACTTGGCGGGAGTTACATCCCAAGTCTTGAGCTGCCACCAAAAGGCTTGGATCCATCTTGGATAGCGAAGTATATATTTGTAAAATCATAAACGGCAAGAAGTTATAGACCATGCCGATATAAACCTTTATCTCTTCCGGCAATCCGGTTTCCAAAAGGATGCCACGCCATGCATAGGTACGAACCAGCATATTTATCCACATCGGCAAGGTTATAAGCAAGACCATAATGCTTTGGCTGTTGGGTTTTAAACGGGCAATAAAATAAGCTGCCGGATAACCGATCAAAATACAGATAATCGTGGTAATAATGGCCAAAATTAAAGAACGAATCAAAACTTGAATAAAAATCTGATCTTCAAAGAAGCGGACAAAATTTTCAATCGTAAATTGCAGGGTCATTGTATCATTGCCTTCTTTAGTAAAGGCATAGATGACAATCATCAACATCGGTATCACAATAAAGATACCGGCCCATACCATATATGGGTAAATTAAACGCCGAAAGCTTTTCATTATCCCTGCACCATCTTGGACATTACATGAATGTCTTCCGGATCAAAGTCAATAGATACGATACTGCCTTCTTCCTGTTTCTCGGTAGTATGAATTTTATATTCACGGCCCATCGTTAAGAAGGTAACTTCATAATCACCTTCGACAATTTCATTAGGATCAAAGTCAAAGCGGACATCATCAATCTCTACTTCATCATCATTATCCAAATACCAGGCATAGGCATCGGCCCAAGTTTTAAGGTCAAAGGAAATGGCCATCGACTCTTTAATTTCATCGACCGACTTATAGATATCAAAGGCCTGAATACCGATCTTGGCTTCCTGGTCTTTGACAACTTTCGGTTCTACGACAGTAACATTTACCGTAATAAAAGTACCGTTATGGGTCTTAAAGACTACCGGATAACGTCCCGGTTGGGCATCGATTTGATAATCTAAAGAACCGATGGAAATATCTTCATTAGTCTCGCTGTCCCAAGCCTGGGCATTGGCTCTTTTAATAATATCTTCATCAGTAATATCGGCAACGTCTTCAATATCCATCGTAAAGTCAGTGGCATGCATCTTTTCCTTTTTTTCAGCATTGAAGATATCCCGGTCTTGAAGGACATGCAAGATAACGGTCTTAGAAGCACCCTTTTTGGTTTCCACCACTACTTCATAATGGACACCCTTAAATAATACCGAGATAACCTGACCGTTTAATTTGCCCTGGCCCTTGGCTTTGATGGTAATATCTTCCGGTCGGATGACCACATCAACTTTTTCATTCGGTCTAAAACCAAAGTCGACACATTTATAATCCTTATCATCAAAGTTAACCAGATAATCTTCTTTCATCACCCCATCAAGGATATTCGAATCACCGATGAAGTTGGCAACATATTCATTGATCGGTTCATTATATATTTCAATCGGTGTACCGACTTGTTCGATGATACCATTACGCATAACGACGATCTTGTCCGACATCGTTAAGGCTTCTTCCTGGTCATGGGTAACAAAGATGAAGGTAATACCGACTTCTTCTTGAATCCGTTTCAACTCATGCTGCATCTCTTTACGAAGCTTATGGTCCAAGGCAGCCAAAGGTTCATCCAATAAAAGGACATCCGGTTCATTGACCAGGGCCCGGGCAATAGCTACCCGCTGTTGCTGGCCACCGGATAATAAGGTAACATCCCGATTTTCAAATCCGGCCAAACCGACAAGTTCGATCATTCTTTCAACCTTCGGTTTAATAAGATCTTTGGCCATCTTTTTAATCTTGAGACCAAAGGCCACATTCTCATAAACATTCAAGTGCGGAAACAAAGCATATTTTTGAAATACCGTATTAATCGGTCTTTTATAAGCCGGCACCGGTGAAATATCCTGACCGTCAAATATTACTTCGCCCTGGTCCTGTTCCAAAAAGCCGCCCAGGATTCTAAGCAATGTCGTCTTACCGCAACCTGAAGGTCCAAGAAGCGTAACAAATTCATTTTCATAAATATCCAGATTGATTCCTTTTAAGACAATGTTGCCGTCAAATTCTTTAACGATGTTACGAAATTCAATTAACTTTTTCATATTTCCCCCTTAAAAGATCGGTGGCGTGCAGACCCACAAAAGCTTGGCTTCCTTTTTGCCGGCATTTTTGAGACAATGCCGGAAGTCCCCGCGCATATAGAATGTCTCGCCTTTTTTAATACTGTAGTTGATGCCGTTTGTTAAATCAGCCAAAGTGATCTTCCCTTCCAAAACATATCCCCACTCTTCACCTTCATGGGGTTTAACTTCATGGGAAGAACCGCCAATCCCCAGCTTTAATAAAATCGGTTCCATAGCATTCTTTTGGGCATTAGGCACAAGCCAGGTTATGGTCTTTTCATCTTGTTCATCGACAAAATAATCATTTACTTTAAAGACCATCTGTTGTTTTTTCTCTTCCGAGAAGAAAGTCTCTAAAGATACTCCCAAAACTTCAACGATATCCTCAAGGGTCGTAATACTGGGCGAAGTAAGATTGCGCTCAAGCTGTGACAGAAAACCCTTAGTCAATTCGCAACGTGAAGCCAGCTCTTCCAAAGTCAGACCGTTTTTAATTCGCAAAGCTTTGATCCGTTTCCCGATATCCATGCGGCATCTCCTTTCCGTTTAGTATAACTAAACATTTAAGTCTAGTTTATTAAACTAATATAATTATATTTATTGTCTTTTTATTTGCAATATCTTTTAGACAATTAATATAAGATTTTACCTTTTTTAAGCAAAAAAATAAAAAAGCACAGGTTTTAACCCATGCCTTTATCTTAAGTTATTCACTGCTTTCCGTTGTTTCGGGAGTGTCGGTGTTTTTGTGAGCATAGACATCATCGCCATTACGGATACAGAACCAGACATTGTCGCCAATGCGTCCCCAATCCATATTATTGGCACTGTCATTAGTGAATTCCAATACTTCCACTTCCATGCCTTCGTAAAGATATGCATCATCAAGAAGGGCCTTAAGTTCATCAGAGAGTTCGTCATATACCACTGTCTCATTGTCGGTGCTCGGCCCTTGACGCAGGCGTACCGTCACTTCGACCGTATAGGTTCCCAGATTAGCTTGTCTTTCGGCTTCCAAACGTTCAGCTTCCACCTTTTGTCTTTCGGCTTCGGCAGCTGCTGCAGCCTCTTCCTCTTTCCTTTTTTCTTCAGCTAGGCGCTCAGCTTCTTCGGCCTGACGCTGCTGTTCAAATTTTGTATAAGTGAAATAGATACAGCCGATAGCCAAAGCTACAGCCAATACAGCGATAATGACAACCACCACAATACGATCTTTACGATAAGGCGGCTTTTTGCGCGGTGCTTCCATCTCGCTTCCTTCGTCGTCTAAGCGAAAGACCGACATATCAATATTTTCATCTTTTTGGCTATAATTTCTTTCGTCCTCGCCTTGGCTCACAAAGGAAGGTATATCAAATCCCTTGTCTTTATTGTCTTGTGCCATATCTGCTCCTTATTCTTTAACCTCGACGCGATAGCCTTCATAATCACCATGCAGAAGCTTGGCTTGGTTGGCAATCTCAAAAATATTTGTCAAAATCTTGCCGTCGGTATTGCGATACATCTTAAAGAGATCGACAATCATCTTTCTTTCATCGACATTGACACTGTATTTGTGGTTAGTAACAATCTCGACAAATTGTTGGAGATCTTCAATATTATTAAAATGTACCCGATGCAAGACAATCACATCAATATCGCAAGGATATTCTTGGGCAATGCCTTCTTTTAGATCATATACCGAACGGACAAAACTCTTAGAAAGGTAAGGATAAAGTTCATTTATCTGATCATAGACATCCGGAACACGTTTAGGAGTGATTGGGGCAATATCTTGAGATAATTCCCGAACATAATCCTCTTCCTTTTCTTCCTTGACCTTTTCTTCTTCCTTATTGCTTACTTCCTCTTTATTAGCTTCCTGGTCGATGATTTCCTTGAATATGGCATCGATTTCATCGCTGTTAACTTCTTTTTCAATTTGGTTATGGGTGTCTTTAAGCAGGTCATCAAAAAGTTCATCAAGTTCCTGTGAAGGTTCCTTGCGGGCTACAGCTTCACCGATATCCTTAAGCATCTCATCTTCATCCAAGGCTTTTTCCGGAACCTTAGGTACTTCAAAAGAGTTAAGGGTATCTTGCAAATCCTTTAATAAGGCATCGCTGTTATCTTCTTTTTGGTGCCAAAGATCATCAGCATCTTCGTCTTCTTCCTTTTCTTCGACATCTTCATCATCATCATCTTCCTTATCAAAGACATGCAATAATTCATCGAAATCAAAAGTCGGCAAGCTGACTTCATTTTCTTCTTTGGTCTCTTCTTTAGCGGCTACGGCCTTTTCCAAACGTTCCTTTAAAGCTTCTTCTTCATCATCTTCTTCATTTAAGAATTCCTCAAAGGCATCCGAACCAATCTTGGCAATGGCGCTTATCACATCACCGAATTCACTGACTGCCTTTTCCAGCTTGGCTCCCAGTTCTTTTTTAACTTCTTCCAAGTCAATATCTTCCAATTCACCGATAGAACTTTGGTCATTGGCCTTTTCTTCTTCAACTTGCTTAGACAAATATGAAACTGCTGAAAGGATAAAACCTAATAAAACTAAATTTTTAACCTTCATTTTTTTAAACTCCTTTTATATACTATCCAGACACCGTCACCGATATCATCCTTTTTTATTATATCAAATCGCCTATCGTCTTGTACAATTTCCCGAAAACGGCAAATTTTCTTAACTAATTGACGGGTATTGCGATTTTGAATACTGTCGATATCATAAATCATATTATGAAAAACCATATTATCAAAAAAGTAACAGCCGCCATCTTGCAAATAAGGATAAAATTGTTCAAGATAACGTCCGTATTGAGCCTTGGCAGCATCGACAAATATCAAATCATATTCTTTATCCGGCACAAAATCTTTGATATCACTAAAAAAGAGTCTGATCTGCTTTTGTAATCCGGAAGCTTCAACATTTTCCAAAGCCTTGGCATACATTGCAGGATCTCTTTCAATCGTATCAATCAAAATATCATTCCCAAGTTTGGCCATATTAATAGCCGAATAACCAATGGCCGTCCCTAATTCCAAAATCGCTTTAGCCTTATTTTCCTTGATGGTAGCAAGTAAAAGATTAAGACCTTCGTCTTTGATGATCGGCACATGGTTATTTAAGGCATAGCTTTTGATACTCATTTAACTATCTCAGCCATTGCTGCTTTCAATTTTTCACCCTTGGAAGTTGCCTTGTCCATCGTCAAATCCTTGATGGAAAAATAAATCTTACACTTAGGTTCCGTACCGCTTGGCCGTACGGCAATAAAGGATCCGTCAGCCAAATAATATTTCAAAACATCGGCAACATCATAGCCGCTGAGTTTCTTTTCGCCTTCGGCATCATAAGTCTTTTGGACCTTATAGTCTTCAATGCTTACAACTTCGATACCGCCGATTTCTTGCAGTGGCTTATTTCTTAAACCGCTCATAATTTCCGTTAAATGCTTGGCTCCATCGGCCCCCGGCAACATAATCGAAGACTGGAAGTCGAAGTAAGCACCTAAACGGTCAAAGATGTCGTGCAAGACATCATTCAAATTTAGGCCTTGTTGGCGATAATAAGCCACAGCTTCAGCCAACATCAAGCAGGCTTGGGTAGCATCCTTATCACGGACAAAAGGCGAAACCAATGAACCGTAAGATTCTTCATAACCAAAGACATAATTCTTTTCATGATTTTGTTCGTAACGATGAACCTTATCACCGATATATTTAAAGCCGGTCAAGGTCTTTTCACAATCAACACCATAGTAATTGGCTACTGCTTCACCGATATCCGAAGTAACAATTGTATTAAAGATACAAGGGTTTTGCGGCATCGTTCCCAACTGCCGTTTGCTGCTCAAGATATATTCGAGCAAGAGAGCTCCGGTTTGATTACCGTTAAAAATGACATATTCTCCATTATGATCCTTGACACCGACTCCCATACGGTCGCCATCGGGATCGCATACCAACAATAAATCCGCATCCTTTTCTTTAGCCAGAGCTAAAACTTCTATATAGGCCTTAGCTTCTTCAGGATTAGGGCTGGCCGTATGCGCAAAATCCGGATCCGGCGTGCATTGTTCAAGCACAGCTTCGACATGATATCCGGCCCGTTTGAGCGTTTCTCTTACCGGAATATTGGAAGCTCCATGTTCCGGAGAAAAGGCAATCGTAAAGTCTTTCGGCAAATCCTTGCGCAAACGAATGCCCAAGACGGCCTCATAATAGGCTTCATCTACTTCTTCACCAACTACTTCCACAAGCTTTTCATCATATTCGCCCGGTTTGATAGCTAAAACATCATCAAGACAATCAATTTCCTTAATTACCGCATCAGCCAATTCGGGAATGAGTTGGCAACCATTTTCATCATAAAGTTTATAACCGTTATATTCCTTAGGATTGTGGGATGCAGTAATCATGATGCCGCCGTCACAATGATAATAGCGGGTCATAAAAGACAATTCCGGGGTCGGCCGCAAAGTTTCGGCAATATAAGCCTTAATACCATGACTAGCCAAAAGAGCAGCACAATCAAAGGCGAACTTTTGCGAATCATGCCGATTGTCATAGGAAATAGCGACCTTGGCCTGAGGATTTTTCTTAAGCAAATAATTAATAAAGCCCATAGTAGCTTTACGAATGGTATGAATATTTATCCGATTAGTACCGACACCCATTAAGCCCCGCATACCGGCTGTCTGAAACCGCACATCGGTATAAAAGGCATCTTCCAATTCCTTGGCACTTAAACTAGCCAGTTCTTTCTTTAATTCGGGATCAAGATTTTGATGATTAGCCCAATAATTAACTTTATCCATATATGTCATATTTTTTACTCCTGATAATAAAAAAGAGGGAGTCACAATCTCCCCTTGGTACGTAATTATGCAACAACTTTCTGTGTTTTGAGAATTTCTTCGATTGTGTGGATTGCAACTTCTTCGTCTTCGCCTTCGCAAGTAATAGTAATTTCCGATTGCGTCGGAATTCCCAAAGACATGACACCCATTATTGATTTCATGTTTACGGTGCGATTATTATAAGTTATCTTGACATCGCATTTAAACTTGCTGGCAGCGTTAACAGCTATGGTTGCGGGACGAGCATGTAGTCCAACCGGATCAACAATTGCCACTTTTAACTCTACCATATACATATCCTCCTAGTACCACATCCATTTTAATACAAACTCGGGTATAATACAATGATAATTGTAAACGATTACACATCAAAAATATTTCCTACTTATGATAAGTTTCATGATGATTAATCTTAAATGCCCGATAGATCTGCTCCAAAAGAATGAGTCTTGTCATACTGTGAAGAAAGGTCATTTCCGATAATTGAAGACGCCTGTTGGCGCGTTTGACAAGACTATCCGCTAAACCCAAGGAGCCCCCGATCACAAAGGTCAATTTATCATGATCGATGAATATCCTATCAATAAAGGCGGCAAAAGAAAGAGAATCCATGGACTGGCCATGTAAGTCCAACACCACAACATATTCATCATCTTTAAGCAGTTTTAAAACCCGCTCCCCTTCCTTATCCATAATGCGCTTATCGGATGAATTGGCCACCAAGGGTTCATCCTTTACTTCTTCGATCATTATTTTATGATAAGGTGTTATCTGTTTTAAATATTGTTTAATCAAGGCATCCAGATGAGGATCTTTTATTTTCCCGATGGCAATTATCCTAATCATTTTCCAGCCTTTGTGAAAGATTCAAATTCTGACCGTCACGCCAAATCACAAAATTATGAACTTCGGCATCACTGTATTGACTGTCCAACAAACTCATATAAGAATCGATAGCTACATTGTTGATGCTTAAAATGACATCCCCGCTTCTAACCCCGGCCAAGTAAGCCAAAGCCTCCGGTAAAATCTCTTCAACATAATAGCCGCTTACCACATCAAGACCGATACCTAAGGCCACTTTTTCATAATTGGCCATCGTATTGATAGCCTGACCCTTAATGCCATATTCAACTTTTTCCTTGGCTGCGCCATTAATGATATTATCGGCAATAAGTTCGATCTCATTGATCGGCAAGGCAATAAGCAATCCTTCTTCATCATCCAAGGTCATAAGATTTAAGGCTACAACTTCGCCAGCCATATTGACTAACGGTCCCCCGCTTATCCCCGGATTAATAGTAGAAGTAAAGGACAAGTAGGTTCCATAGTAGCGTATTACGGCATTTTCAATTGCCATATGGCGCAATAGAGTTGTGGCATTATCACTCAATAAAGCCAAAGATATACTATAGGACAAGTCTTCTTGACCATAGTAGCCAAAGCTCAACAAGAATTCGCCACCGGATAAATAAGCGGCATCCCCGCATTTTAATGCCGGGGCAACAAATCCCGGAGTCAGGACCAAAACCGCAATATCCGCCTTGGCGTCACGACCCAATATCGTAGCCTCATAACTAATATTATTGGCAAAGGTCACAATAACACTATCGCCTTCCAAGACATGATTGGCGGTAATAATATAAGTATAATTGTCATCACTTTGATAAATGAAGCCCGAACCACTTAAACTGCCGCTTTCAACGCCCACAAGCGAGGCCTTAACATTGGCGGCAACCCTTGTAAGATCGGTAGAAAAACCGCTCACTTCATTATTGATGACATTGATGCCATTATTTTGTGACTTATTTTGCTCATAAAGATTAATGCTTAAAATAATATTCCAGGCCACAAGGACAACTAAAACTAAGCTGATTATTTTCTTATTCATCTTTTCCTCCATCAAGGAATGGCATTGCAATTGACAATCGAACAAGGATCGACCAAAGTCCCATCAACATACATGCCCCAATGGACATGCGGTCCGGTGGCCACCCCGGTAGCCCCGATGCTGCCGATAACCTGACCCCGTCTTACCGTATCGCCGACTTCCGGATAGGCCGGAGATGAAAGGTGTCCATAATAGGTCATATAGCCGTTATTATGATCGATGGTAATATGATTGCCGCCGACATCATCATAGGATGCATCGACAACCGTACCGTTATCGGAAGCATAGACATTGCCCCAACGGTTATACATGCTTTCGACATCAAGAGCCTGATGCCCGACATAACATTGCCAAAGACAGGTCTTGCGTGCATTGTCGACCGGCCATAAGAAGTTGCCGGTACCGACATTCGGTATAGCCATGGTACCGACGGCAATAACCCCTTGCACCGGTTCAATGACAATCTGCTGCGAGCGGATTTCCCCGCTTTGTAAGACCCCGTTGACCCAAATTTCTTCATAGAGAACATTCTTTTCACCATTGGCTTCCGGCGATATAATGGCGGTTTCATCAACATACATTTCCGGATCTTCCACATATAAAGGTGATTCCGGAACTACTGTTTCTCTGGCCAAACGTTCTTTGGTAACATAGACCGTAATCGGCGAATCAAAGTAGGTAACATTTAAGACCATGCCCGGTTTTAAAACCTGGTCGACGTTATATATCTTATCCGGATTAAGCATCATCAATTGTAATGGTGAAAGGTTATTGTAGTTATAACCGACACCCTGCAAAGTCTCGCCTTCAGCGACCGTATGATAGACCCGGGTATCATTGCGGCCATAACATAAAAATTCATATATTTCATTGACATCAGTCATTATTTCTTCCGGCAAGGCTACAGCTTTTTTAGAAACGATGGTTTCGGCAATCCGCATACCTACTTCAACACTGCCATACTCTTCCGTTGTTTCTACCGTTTCCCCATTACGGAAGGCCGTCAAGGCTTCAGCAGATATAAAATTCAATAAAAAGCGGTCTCTAGCCTCATAGAACTTATCAAGATTATCAATATAAATAATGTCATATACCCCATCACGGGTAGAAAACTCAATAGCCGTTACTTCCAAACCCACAAGCTTATTATCAATAAGATAATCAAAGATGGCTTCATCGGCATCAGCTGTCTTATAGTAGGCATATTCATCAATTAAATATACATCCTGACCCAAGGAAATCTTATTGTCGGGAAATTCATCGGCATAATTTTCCATATAGTAATTATTTAAAAAAGCATTTAAGGCATCAACGTCCTGAACAACCCCAATTAAATCCTGATTGTGGTAGAGCTTATGCTGCAAAAGGGGTTTTTCGCTATATGCCAAAACATCCTGGGCTACCAGGCTTTCGTTATTGATAATTTCCGCCTTTAAATCATTGCGGTCATTTAGACGCGGCAAATAGACCAATAGCACACTCGCCACAAAGCAAACAAGAATCAATAATACTTTCTTCATTATTGCATACCCCGATTATTTTCCGCACTATAGAAAAGATTCAAGGCCTTTTCAAAAGCCAGGATGACCTTACCGGTAGGACCGTTACGATGCTTAGCCAAATTCAATTCAACTTCCACCCTGGCTGCTTCCCCTTGTTCATTATTTTTTTGATGATAATATTCATCACGATATAAAAACATAACTAGGTCGGCATCCTGCTCGATTGAACCCGATTCTCTTAAGTCTGACAACATCGGTCTTTTGTCATTACGGTTTTCGACAGCTCTTGATAATTGGGAAAGGGCAATGACCGGTACATCCAATTCTCTGGCCAAGGCCTTGAGACGGCGGGAAATCTCAGATACTTCCTGTTGGCGGGATTCGCTTTTACCGCTTGAAAGAATCAATTGAATATAGTCAATGACCACCAATGAAAGACCTAAGTCATTTTTAAGCTTGCGACATTTGGCAAAAATATCCGATATCTTGATACCCGGCGTATCATCAATAAAGATTTTTTGACGTTTGAGCTCCTGCACTCCTTCGTTAATAACGCTCCAATCATTATCATTTAAACGCCCGGTTCTAAGTTTTTGAATCTCTACTCGCGACTTGATGGCCAGCATTCTGATAGCTAATTGTTCATCCGGCATTTCCAAAGAAAAGATGGCAATGGCTCCGCCTGATACGGTAGCGGCATTCATCGCTACATTTAGGGCAAAGGCTGTTTTACCGACACTTGGTCGGGCCGCTAAAATAATTAAATCGCCGCGTTGAAAACCGGTAGTCATCCGATCTAAATCCGAAAAAAGCGAACGCACCCCGGTAATGGTAGAGCCCTGTTCTTGAATCTTGGCAATCTTATTTACCGTCTCATCAAAGACATCTCCGGCCTTGCGAAAATCGGAAACCGTCCGACTGCGGGTAACATCCAATATTTCTTTTTCGGCATGGTCCAAAAGTTCTTCAATATCCAGGCTGCCGTCATAACCTTCTTCGGCAATCTTTTCTCCGGCAGCAATAACTCTGCGGGCATAAGCCTTATTTTTAATAATACGAATATATTCATCGGTATTGGCCCTTGAGATCGTGGATGATGTCAAATGCATGACATATTCATAGCCTCCGAGTTTTTCAAAAATCTCAAAATCCTTAAGTCGGGTAGCTAAGGAAGCCGGATCGATCTTTTCCTTTTTTTGGTACATGCTGTCCATAATGGTATAGATCTGCCGATGTTTTTCCAAATAAAAATCGCTGGCTACCAGTCCCGCCTCTTCACATTTTTGCATCGCTTCTTCATATAACATGATATTGCCAAGCAATGATTCTTCGGCTTCCACACTATATGGCATCGTTTTTGGATTTGTCATCATTCTTCAACCAATTTCACTTTGATTGTCGCAATCACATCCTTATATAACTCAATCCGGACATGATTGTAACCTAAGGAAGTAAGCGGTTCATTATCGATAATCTTCCGCTTATCAATCGTATATCCTTGTTTCTTAAGAGCTTCTTGAAGATGTTTAGTCGATATCGAATTAAAGACTTTGCCATTTTTCGAATTTACTTTAAAGACAAATTCTTCTCCTTCCAAAGCACTTTTTAAAGCAATTGCTTCCTTGCGCAATTCCTCTTGTCGGGCATCTTCATCAGCCTTTTGTTTTTGAAGGACCTTAACCCCGGTGTCACTGGCGACAACCGCCAATTTACGGGCAATCAAGAAATTGCGAGCGTAACCGTCGGCTACTTCGACAACTTCGCCCTTTTTGCCCACTTTTTTAACATCACTCAACATTATTACTTTCATCTTCCTGCTCCTTATTCTTAAAATCTTTTAATACCTGCAACAATTCATTTTTCAAATTGCCGACGCCCTCATCGCGCCGTTGCAGGCCGGCAGCTGTCATATGGCCGCCGCCATGCATCTTTTCCATAATCGTCTGCACATTGAAACCATCCTTGGAACGTGCCGATATGGCCACTTCGTCCTTGGATATCATGGCAATCACAAAGGCCGCCTTGATTTCTTTTATTTGCAGCATCTGATCGCTGGCTTGCGAAATAATTGACCGCGGATAAATATCATCATCCAAGGCAGAAATGGCAAAAATATCCAAGTATTTTTCGGCCGCATCAATAAGTCGACTGCGCTTTTTAACCATCGCAAAAGGTTCTTGTGCCAAGCGCTCACATACTACCGGATCGGCACCCAATTGCCTTAGGGACTTGGCAACATCAAAGGTTCGGGCTCCGGTTCTTACCCGGAAGTGATTAGTGTCAATGACCATGCCTAAATACATAATATTGGCAATGCTTGGCAAGATATTGCCCCGTCTTAAAAGGTAAGGCAAGAATTCGGCTGTCAGCTCACAAGCCGAACTGGCTGAGGCTTCCACATATAAAAGTAAAGGATTGGTATCAAGATCAGCTTTTCGCCGATGATGATCGATAATAATAACTTTCTTGGCCTTTTTTAAAAGATTGCTGCCGTTAGATTGAGCGGCATCATGATGGTCAACCATAATTACCAAAGTATCGTCATTTAAGCGATTGATGGCTTCACCCTCGGTTACCAAATCATAATTATTTTCAATATCTTCCTTATAAAAGTTCAAGACATCATTAATCATGGCCTCAACGCCCCCGCTTTTGGCAACAATACAAGTTTCCTTTTTTAAACCTTGGGCAATGGTAGCCATACATAGGGCCGAACCGACACAATCGGCATCCATCTCTTGGTGACCCAAGATAATGACATTGCCGGCCTTGTTTAAAAGATCGCGGATGGTATTGGAAACAACCCGAACGCGAACCTTGGATTGTTTCTCCCGAGCTTCACTTGAACCACCGAAAAAGACGACCTCTTCACCGGCCTTACGAACAGCCACTTGGTCGCCACCGCGGGTTTGGGCTAATTCGATAAGCGACAGGGCCATACTGTCAAGCTCTTCGCTTTCCACATCGCCACGGGCAAAAGCCATTGATAGGGTAATATCAAATCCGGCTTTTTTAGCTTCCTTACGTACAGTATTGATAATACTGAAACGATCCTTATGCAAGACTTCATACTTCTCTTCATCCAGAAGCAATAATAAACGGTTATTGTATAAGGTCTTGCAGACAATCTTATGTTCTTTAAAATATTCAAAGACCGGTACTTTAATATTGAAATTAATAAACGAAATATCGCCTTCGGCTTCGGTAGTTTCATCATAATTATCAAAATTGACATAACCGATAACCGACTTCCGTTTATTAATCAAAGATTGAAGATTATATTCCCGGGAAATATCTTTAAAATATAGAACATAAGCATTTTTCAGCTTTTTGACGACATAAGTTTCACCATCGATTTTAACATAGACATGATCGACATCCCCTTTGACAAGGTCTTGTAAATCCGGAAGCCAGGTAAAAAGCTTCTCACCGACCCGATCAAGCTTCCTTTCGATAAATAAAGAAGAAAGCCAGGTAATAATAAATTCTTCGTTATATACCAAGACCCCGACATCGGCAAAGTTCAAGGCTTCCTTAGAACCTTGATCAAGATTGCTTTCAATTTCCGCACTGGTTTCTTTACGGACTTTTTCAAAATTTAAAACAACAAAAAGTCCGGTTATAAACATGATAAAAAAGACACTGGCAGCAATGATGACATCCAGTTGCCAAAAAAGGCCAAACACCACCAGCGCAATAGCAGTCAGGATACTGACAATGGCAAAAATATAACGTATCTGTCTTAATTTTTTCATGCGCCCTTGCTTTTCCTCTCAATATAATTACGAAGCGGTCCGCTGCCGTATAAAAAGCCTACAATCATTAATACAATAAGGGAATACGGAAATAAAATAAAAGCTAAAAGAAAGATATAAAGTCCGATATTCCGTCCTAAAACTATACTACCATAAACCATAAAGAAGATGTAACCCATGGCCACCAAGACCATGGCTCCCAAAAGAGCCAAGGTTATGGCTGCATAGAGTAAAAACGGCTGCGTCTTAAAATAATTGACGGTAAAGAATAAAAAACAGCAAGCCATCGCTAAATAAGCTAATAAAGGCGGTATCCGCAGGGCATAAAGATGCATAATCTTAACTTCTTTAATCTTGAAACGTTTCAAGAGATAGGTAGCTAAAAGATGGATTAATATGCCTTCCATAAGTCCCATAAACATGATGCTGAAAATGGCAATAACCAAAATCATATTATCAAGAGTATCTTCTATAAGACCCAAGACCCCGGCACTGTTTAAGGTTTCTTTGACCGCATCCATCATAATGACTACTTCTTCATAGAAATTAACTCCAAATAACGGCAGTACCAACAAGGTAATAAGTAATTCCCCAATAATGAAAATAATCATTTCCATAAGCAATAAGCGACCCCGGTCCAGGTCATGTTTAATGCCATAAACATAGGCCAAACCGGCAATAATGCCAAGCGGCATATAAATATAAGAATAGACACTGCCCAAAAGTAAAGTGATTATAACAATGCCAAAAGCTAAGATAAAGCCGTCTTTCAGGGTATATTTAGTGGCATATATGATGATGCATACAGCATACATCAAAAATAAAAGTTCATCCAAAAGATAGCCGAAAAGCTGATTTAAAACCATGACAGCACCGACAATCGCCAGAAGCATGGCCCCCATAGTCAATTTCTTTGTATCTTTCATTTTTTCACCTGCCTAATATCTTAATTAAGAGCTTATTGCCCTATTCAATATGCCAAAAGCTTTCTTTTTTTTAAAGACTTTTCACTCTTTAAAAACATGACTGCATTATATCATGTTTAGCCTTATTTTGTTTATACCTGCCAAGGACACAAACCCTAAGCCTTTTAATGCTCAATAAAACCCTTAAATGTCGAATATTCGCTATTTAAGGTAAGCTTAATTAATTATAGTTTCTCATCAAACCTCAATGCACCAGTTTCCCTAATTAAATACCGCAGATGTAAACATAGCGGGCCAAGAGCATTTCACTCTCAGTCCGCTGTCTTTATATCCATCAGATATTTAAAAATTCTGCCGGCGTCATAATCATCGGATTTTTTACGCCCGAGTCTAAGAAATCCTTATCGCCAGTCAGCAGAATATCTGCTTTCGCTTCAATGGCTGCCCGCAAAATGGGACGGTCATTGATATCTCTGATTTGTTTTTCGGTCATAACTTTCTCTAACGGAACCGGAATCTATTCCAGGGTAAGCAATGCAACAGAAAGAAATTTATCCAGCGCCGCAATCCAGTTTGGGAATTTCTTGTTAAATATCTGCTTCATTTCGTCCACATTCTGCTTGCAGATCAGTCGTGATTCGGATAAGAAGCCGCTTTTACATATGCCTGATAAAGCATGCCATTTGCACTCAATGCGGCAAAAATGGGGACATTGGTATCAATCAAAACTCTCACTTATCCTCTTTTCGCAATTCCTCGACAAGCGCCATAACTTCATCTTCCGAAGACAAACCGGTGCGTTCCGCTTCACCGGCCATTTCCTGCTGGAGCACTTGCATAGCATACACAGCAAAATTAACAATGCGGACCGTATTTCCCTCAACGACGAAAGTGACGCGGTCACCATTTGACACACCTAACACCTCGCGAACATCCTTCGGAGTTGTGATTTGCCCTTTTGCCATTACTTTGGCGCTGTCCACAAACGCTTTTATTGACATGATTTTGCACCACCTCTCTGAAACACGAAAAGTAGGGATTTCCCTACTTTTATTTTGCTTTGTTCCATTCTTCATTATTATTACAGTATTTCCTTAAGAAATCCCCAGATCTTCCCGGATACAGAAAAAAGCCCTTAAACACCGGATTGTCGGTACTTAAAGGCTTTTCTTCATTCACACATGTCTGACTAGATCAATTAGTCTTGAATGTAAGGGAGCAAGGCCATTTGGCGGGCTCTTTTAATAGCTGTTGCCAACATTCTTTGATACTTGGCGCTGGTGCCGGTAACCCGTCTTGGCGTAATTTTACCGTTGGCCGAAATAAATTTCTTTAAAAGCTCAACATCCTTATAATCAATATAGGTAATCTTATTTTTGGTAAAGTAACATACTTTCTTTACCCCGACTCTTTGTTTTCTGAAAGCCATAATTTATTCCTTTCTATCAATAAAACGGTAGATCGTCACTGGAAATATCAAGTGACGGTGTCGATGCAAAGTCATCATCATTATTCTCATCAACTGCGCTAGTATTTACCGTTGGATTAAAGGTTTGATTGACCGGTGCAGTATCATTGCTTCGGGCATCATTACGGGATGATCCGATAAGCTGAACATTTTCGGCCGTAACTTCAGTTACATATACCCGTCCGTTTTGACCTTCGTAGCTGCGGGTAGTAATTCTTCCTTCTACCCCTACAAGGCTGCCTTTACCAGCATATCGAGCTAGGAAATCAGCTGATTGATTCCAAGCCACACAGTTGATGAAATCGGCAGTTTGCTGCTGACCGGCCTGTTGACTGCTGTAGCGGCGATTGCATGCTACAGTAAATGAGACAACAGAAGCATTGGAAGCCGTCTTGCGTAGCTCCAAATCCTTGGTCAGCCGACCGACTAAAATTACTTTGTTAATCATGATTATTTGCTTTTCTTTTCATCGGTACAGATAGTCATCAAACGTACAATGTTGCTGTTGATGCCCATCAAACGAGTAAATTCGTTGAGACCTTCAACTTCAACCGTGAATGTTACGACGACATAGTAACCTTTGGTCATGTCTTCAATGCGGTAAGCAAAGTCGCGCATGCCCCATTCGTCAACATTGTCGATAGTTCCGCCATGATTAGTGATAATGGCATGCATATCACTGATCAATTGGGTTCTGGCGGCATCATCCAATGAAGACTTAACGATGTACATTGTTTCGTATTGTTTCATGTTTCCTCCTTTTGGTCAATTGGTCTTATACAAGACAAGGAATAGAATTTCTATTCGCCTTAGTATTATATCAAAGTTTTTGGTCATTGCCAAAAAAATTAATGCTATTTAGGCTATTTAGCCGATTCCATGAAAAAACAAAAAAAGCGAACAGAATAATAAAGAGTAATCTACTTGCTATCCCGGGCTTGAATGCAAGGGTGCTATTTGTGAACTACTCGGCTACAAGTAACCGAGCTTCGAGCCTTCTGAACTGTGCAGTCCTGAAGGCTTTCTTTTATTCCTGCTTGACCGGGTGACATATTATGGCATGACTGTGATCATGCGCCCCGTAGTACAACAGGCTAACCCCGGTGTCCCACCGGTTTGTATTACGGCTGGTTACGCCGTTTCAGG
>CALUZH010000020.1 GCA_944325255.1 uncultured Erysipelotrichaceae bacterium | reverse complement strand
AATATCACACTTCTCTGGTACTTCTATTTTAGCCGAGA
Source organism: uncultured Erysipelotrichaceae bacterium (assembly GCA_944325255.1). Taxonomy (GTDB): domain Bacteria; phylum Bacillota_I; class Bacilli_A; order Erysipelotrichales; family Erysipelotrichaceae; genus CALUZH01. The sequence continues at coordinate 61,145 of CALUZH010000020.1, read as the reverse complement.
TAGGAGATATAGACAACTTTAATAGTGCAGCTAAGGTCATTAAATTTGCCGGTGTATCACCATCCGGTTATGAATCAGGAATGTTTAGTATTAAACATTCCGCCATAACCAAGAAGGGATCAAAATACCTCAGAAAGACTCTTTATCAGATCATTCTTCCTGTCATACGATACAATCCGACTTTTAATAAATACTTTAACTTGAAACTATCTGAAGGCAAAAGCTTCCGTTGTGCCCAGGGGCATTGTGTAAGAAAGCTTTTAAGAGTCATCTTTCATCTTTTAAAGACCAATCAAAGATTTGATCCTTTACTTTTAGATTAATGTCACTCCGCCACTGTTCACAATTTCAAAGAACGAATCTATAAGCTTCTATATATCAAGCCTTTATATTTCAAACTATTTCATCAAAAGTACTTGAATTTTATATAGTTAGCTTCATAATTTAAATAATCTTTCATATTTGCCTCCATGTCCTTATTGTATATTTTGTGCTTTAATACGCAATATATATAATTACAAATATGGACATAACTTAATAAATTGTCCATAATCTAAGTATGACCAAAGATGAAAGAACTAAAGAAGCACTAAGTGAAGCTCTCATAGACCTTCTTAAACATCAACCTCTGGATGCCATATCTATCAAAGAACTATGTGCAAAAGCTCACGTCTCCAGAAGCGCCTTCTATAATAATTTCCATGATAAAGACGCTATTTTACGCACAGTATATCAAAAGGCTCATCATGATATTTTCAATGATAAATTCAAAGATGTCGACTATCTATTAAGCGATGAACTTATTAAGGATATGATAAATTTCTTTGATAAAAACAGTGAATTATTACTAGTGATACATAACTGGGATCTTATCGACATCATTGCCCGATTCAATACTGAAATGTCAATGTCTTATGCATATAATTACCCGCAAGATATCACTGAAGGTGCCAACGATTACTTCACTCTCTATATCACATCAGCACTATTCAACATCTGCCTTTACTGGCTCTATAAAGGAAAAGATCTTCCTAAAGACATTTTCTTTAAAAAACTCAAAGCTTATAGAAAACTCCTTGGCCATAAACAAGACTCATAAAGATTAATTTTAAATGTATTTTTGTTTCAGATAATCGATTTGGCCAATTATCTTCGAGCCATTCCTATATTCGCAAAAATTATATCGAGATAAAACATAAGATTACTTAAAGCTTTAATAAAAAAGCATCCTTATAAAGATGCCGATTTAATCTAAAGGTTTCTGATAATAATTACCGATCACCCTTTGGGTATTTTGAATATTTATGAAGGCTTTTTCATCAGCTGCCAAAACCGAACGGATAACTTCCCGGGTCTGGAAAGAATTTACAACTGTATAAAGCATCGTTTCATCTTGATGAAGATATGCACCTTTGGCACTTAATTCGGTAATTCCATGGCGGGTATTTTTTAATATACTGGAAACTACTTCATCAGGCTTAGAGGTAATGATCGTTAAAGTATCCATCGTATAGCGTTTATGTAATTTTTTAACTACTTGTGTTGAACAGAATTGCAAAATAATAGAATAAAGGGCCCGATCCCAGCCATAAATCAAACCGGCAATAGCTAATACCGCAATATTGCCATACATTACATAATTCCAAATTGATAAATGATAACGATTAGAAATATAGATTGAAATAAAATCTACACCGCCACTGCTGGCATCGTGAGCCAGAGCCAAACCGACGCCAAAACCGTTAATAAGGCCACCAAACACCGATAAAAGAATTGGGTCACCGACACTTAATAAAGGCGGAAAAAGCGCCGAAAATACCGAAACTAAGCCATATTGAACAATAGAAAAAATAGTAAAGCGTCTGCCGATGGCTCGAAAGACCACAATTGTCGGCACAATATTTAATAAGACATAGACAACGCCAAAAGGAATATTGAAATTTAAAAAATCTAAAGACAGGTCACAAATAATTCGTGAAATACCGGAAAAGCCGGCCGGATAAAGTTTTTGCGGCATCGAAAAACTGGTAAGTGATACGGCTTGGATAGCTGCGGATAAAGTCACCCAAAATAACATATACAGGTCTTTTTTGAAATCACGAATGTTCATTTTCTTCTACCTCGTCGAAGTTTCCTTCATTTATTTTCGCAAATAGTTTATTAAGTTTGTCGCCGGTTATATTAAGGGCCTTAAAATCATCATTTAAATGACAATAGTCATTATAAAGCTTTGTATTTCTTTCGGCAAAACGTTTAAATTCCATTTCCAAGGTCTTTAAAAAGGCATACAATTTATCAGCTTTGGCATTGCTTTCATAATTTAGATATATCGCCTTAACAGCCGTAATGTAGGCCATTAGGGTCGATGGCGAAACCATGAAGACATGTTTTTTATAAGAATAATCAACTAATTCACTAAAATCAGCATATATTTTGGCATAGACAGCTTCCGAAGGTATAAACATCAAAGCTAAAGGGATATTTTCCGATGTTCCCAAATATTTGGAAGCAATATCATCAAGATGTTTCTTGATATCGCCGACGAATAATTTTGTCGCCTGTTTACGACTTAGGTCATCAAGTGTATCATCAATCATCCGACGATAATTATCCAAAGGAAACTTAGCATCAATTGCCAAATTATTGATTCCTCCACTCCCCAGAATAACGGCATCGACGATAGTGCCGTTAGTTAAATGGTATTGAGGAATCCAGAATTTACGATTGTCACCATAAATATTCTTCAATAAAGAATATAGTTCAATTTCTCCAAAGACTCCCCTAGCCTTCTTATCTTGTAAGATAGCTTCTAAAGAAATAATATTTTTAGAAAGATCAACAATTTCTTTTTGCGAATTATCTAAGATCCCAAGGCGTTCTGTAATCTTTTGAAAAAGCTCGTTGGTACTTTGCATATTGCTTCGTAAAGAGTCTTCAATATGCTTATTGAAATCACTCATCCCCCGTCCGGTAGAATCATTTAAAGATCGGAAACTTGACTGCATCTGGTTTTGAAAATTCAGCATATCCTGACTCAAACTGTTTCGGATATTGCCGATATTTTGCTGGAGATTTAAATTATAGGAATAAAGATTATCAATATAATCCTGCAGTTGCTTTTTTAATTCTTGATTATTTTTATGATTAATGCGATTTATAAGCAAAATAGCTAAAATAAAAATGAGCATTAAAATCAAAATCAAAAAAATGAGCAAATAAAAAAACTTATCTTCATTCATGGTGTTTTAATTATACAACGAATGTAAATAAGCTTATTCAATAAATTGCCCTTCTTTAAAGATAAATTGATGATAAGCCAAAAGATAGTCTCTTAATAGCTTAATCTGTCTTTTAATAATCCGATAATTTACCTTGATATCAATTGTTATCCCGCTATCAAAATAAAGTTTCGTCCTTTGATCATCCAGACGATGATAATGCCAAAGAAGAGCATAATTAATCAAAATTACATCATCAGCTTTAAGCGAACGGGTAAGCAAAAAATAGAGATTTTCCTTGATCGATATAATCAATGGTATCAAGATATGATGACCGGTATAATAGCTAAAAGAAGCTTTACGACCGCTAATACTTGAACCGTAGGCCATAGCCTTAGCGGCAATAAAAGAATTAAATTCCGTTTGTAAAGGATATTTTTGGCCTTTTAAGTCAATATAAGATTGACGGTCAATAATAAGAATGTCATGCATAATTTATTATTGAACCGAGGCTTTTAAAATCCTTAATTATTCGTCTTCGTTGTCCGAATAATTATAAAATTTCTTTAATATTGAGCCGTTTCTTGTTTCTTCATTAGTGAAAAGCATTCCGATAAAGATTCTTAAAGAAAATAAGCTGATAAAAACCAGTACAAGCAATGAAATATAATCATTTAAATCATCTAACATCATTTAGTCCTCCTTGTGGATTTTGGAAAAAAGATTTTGGGCAACCTTGTCCGGTAATACTTCATTCAATTCTTCCAAGGATGCCGCTTTAATATTGGCCATCGTTTTAAAATGACGGCGCAAAGCAGTCTTACGTTTATCTCCGATACCTTCCACATCATCCAAAAGCGATCTGGTCATCGCTTTAGCCCGCAATTTGCGATGGTAGCTTATGGCAAAACGGTGAACCTCATCTTGCATATTTGTCAAAAAGAAGAAAAGATTGGAATCCTTATTTACATCTATTATTTCATATTTACTGTCCATTAAATAGGCAGTATTATGATGTTCATCCTTGCCTAAACCGACAATCGGAATATCCATGCCTAGGCTTCCGATAACCTCATTGGCAATCTTGATTTGGGTCTTGGCACCGTCAACGATCAAAAGATCAGGTCTTTTAAGATTATCTTTCAATACCCGAAAATAGCGGCGGTATAAAACTTCATGCATCGATTTTAAATCATCATTGCTGTCTTCAAGCTTATAGAGACGATATTCATTTTTTGCCGGTTTCAAATTTTCAAAAACGACCATAGCGGCAACAGTTTCATGCCCGGCCGTATGGGAATTATCGAAAAGTTCAATTCTTTTCGGTACCTTATGAAATATCCTTTGCAGTTCATTAGCAATATCTTCATAATAACGATCACTTTTTTGGATGATCGACTTATGCTGGATAAGGAAGGTTCGGGCATTTTCTTCAGCCTGTTTAATCAAGGCTCTTTTATGTCCCTTGCTCACCGTCTTGACCGGAAAATCAAAACCGTTATTTAAAAAAGGCAAAAGTTTATTTGCGACATATAAGCATTTGGGATGAGGATTAATGGTATAAAATTGATAAATATAAGAGGAGACAAAGTTTTCGACATCCCCTACCAGATAATCAATATAACGATGGGAATTTAAGAGTCTCCCATGTTTAATAAACAGCGCCACAATAGCGATATAGCCGTCTTCCACAGCATAGGCAAAGACATCAAAGGTCTCTTTGCTTCCGATTTGCACATCCTGTTTTAAACTGATATGTTCAATATCAGCCAACAAGTCCCGATATTCTATCGCTTTTTCATAATTTAAATCCCGGGCAGCAACATTTAGCTTATCTTTGATATCATTGGTAATAAACGTGACATCACCATTTAAAAAACGCTGAATCTTATCCTTAATGGCTGAGGTTTCCTTTTGATCAATACTGAATTTGCAATAGCCCGGACATTGGCCGATATGATAATAAAGACAAAGATCTTTTTTTAAATGTTCGCACTTGCGGGTCATAAAAAGTTTATTGATCATATCAACGGCATTGCGGGCTGCCATAACATCGGGATAAGGACCGAAAAGATGACCTTTATACTTGCTGTTTTTCTTAAGACGAACCACCGAACAATAAGGGGCATCATCATCGCTTAAAAGGATATAAGGATAAGACTTATCATCTTTAAAAACGATATTATATTCAGGATCATATTCTTTAATAAGGTTATATTCCAAGATTAAAGCTTCTTTTTCGCTTTTGGTGACAATATAATCAAAATCGGCTATATGTGATACAAGTTTAGTCGTCTTATAATCATGAGCTCCCCGAAAGTAAGAATTGACCCGATTTTTAAGATTGATGGCCTTACCGACATAGATAATCTTATTATCCCGGTCTTTCATCAGGTAACAGCCCGGTTTTTTCGGCAATGTCAAAAGCTTATCTTTGATATTAATCATTACTTAAACTCCACAATAGTAACTGCCGAACCGCCGTCATAATAATCGGCCAAATGGTATTCTTTGACAAAGCGTAATTTTTTAAGCTTTTCATGAATAGCCTTACGTAAGGTACCGGTTCCAATACCATGAACAATGCGGACTTGGCTCATCTTGGAAGCATAGGCATCATCCAGATACTTTTCCATTAATGGCAAGGCTTCTTCGACCCGCATGCCAACCAATACCACTTCCTTCTTGGCTCGCGGTTTACGCTCAAAATGCGTTTTATTGCTGACTTTTTGCTTAGGCATTTTAGTTAAGGAACTAAGTTTGGTTTTAACTCTTAAACCATTTAAGGAAATCTCTGCTTGATTGCCGTTAATGGCAATAATGGTGCCTACCTGTTCGGCGTTTTCCATCCTCACATCATCGCCTACTTTTAAATTTTCATTGCTTAATTCTTGTTTATTTTCTTGAACTTTATAAGTATCTAATTTATTAAGAATATCCGGATTTTTATGTTCCTTATTCCAGGAAGCTAATAGTTTCTTGACTTCTTTCTTTTGACTATCAATAAAATTATTTAAACGCTCATTATAGTTTTTCAAAAGCTCATCTTTCTTTGCTTCAAAAGCCGCATACTTTTCTTCATATTGCGTCTTTAATTGCTCATTTTCTTGAATTAAGGTATTTAATTCGGCTTTTAATTTGTCATTTTCGGCAAGCTTTTTTTCCAGTTCCCGCATCATTTTTTCTTGCTTGGCAGCATTCTCTTTTAAATAAGTTTCAGCTTTAGCAATTAATGATTTATCATCCAAATAAAAGGCAGCAATCTCCAAAGCATTTGATGAACCCAATGAATTTTCAAGATAATGATAGGTCGGCATCAATTTTGCGGAATCAAAACTAACTGACGATACTAAAATATCATGACAGGTGAGAGCATAATTTTTTAATTCTTCAAAATGGGTTGTCAAAACAAAGCGACAAGAGCTCATTAATAATTTATCGACGATGGCAATGGATAAGGCTTGAGCCTGTTTAGGATCGGTACCATTGCCCAATTCATCAATCAAGATAAGCGATTTATCACTCATTCTTTTGAATAGTTCATTTAATTTTACTAATTGCGAAGAAAAAGTAGAGAGTGAACTTTCCAATGATTGATTGTCATCAATATCCACCAAAACCGCATCAAATAAAGGAATTTGGGCCCGATCGCAAGGTAAGGGTATACCCAAATATGTCATTAATACCGCCAAACCGATAACTTTTAATGATACCGTTTTACCGCCGGTATTGGCCCCGGTGATAAGAATACCATGATATTCATTCTTCAATTCATAAGTGTTGCGAACAACCTTATTTTTATCAATTAAAGGATGAGCGATATTTTCCATATATAAATGCCGGTCATCCGTAAGTTTAGCCAATGTACCGTCACATTCCTGACCATACCGGGCCTTGGCAAAAATATTATCAAGGACAATAAAAGTATCAAAGTTATGGATATAGAGATTGGCGCTTTGGGCAATATATGAACTCATAAGCTTCAAAAGCCGTTCGATTTCTTTAGCTTTGGCATCACGAATATCGACTTTGGCATTATTCAAATCAATAAACTCACGCGGTTCTACATAAGAAGCAAGCCCCGATGCGCTTTGACCATGATGCAATCCGCCATATTTATTTTTATCGGAATTTTTCAAAAGAAAGGCCATGCGGTCATCACGGAAATAAATATTATCTTCTTGCAAGGAAGCACTATGCTCATTGATAAAACTTTTGGCTTTGCTTTGCAATTCATGATTCAAGGATTCATCGCGGTCAAAAAGTTCACTCAAGAGCTTGGAAGCCTGACGCTTTATTTGACCATTGTTGTCAAGCATCATGGATATAGTTGCATAAGTTTTTTCATCAATATTCAAGGCATCAACATATTCATGAAGGGCATCTAAATCATTGACGGCAAAAAAGATTTTTTTAATACGCCGGCAATGATTATGGAAATTAAGACAAGCTAATAATTCCATTGCATTTAAAGTCTGTCCCTTAAGACTTTTATCTAAGGCATAACGAATATCCTGAACTACTGAAAAATCGACATTGATATCCCGATCTAAAAGTTTTAAAGCCTCTTGAGTCATTTGCAAGTTACGTTTGATAAGCAAAGGATTATAAATAACTGAGCTATTTAATAAAGCCTCTTTAGAGGCTTCAAAAGCGCAATGACGACTGACATTCAAAAGGACCTGATCTAGTTCAAGACCACGGTAATTATCATTATTCATTAACTATCCCCTGTTCGGCCAACCATGCTTCAAAAATATCACGGGCCGAATCAACATCATTAATCTCTTGACCGATTATCTTTTCAATTGCCTCTAAATCAACATGTTCACTAACAAATAATAAAGTTTGGTCAGTAAGTTCGCCAACATATTTAATCACGGTATTTTCTCTAACTTCCATTCCGTTTTCAATAAGCGGCAAGGATAAAAACATCGATAATATTAAAACCCAAACCGTAGCATTGATAATGCCAAAAAGTGAACCGGCCAAACGATTGACAAAGCCCAATACCGGAATTTTCGATACCAATTTAAAGATCGGCAATATTAAAGCACAGATAATCTTAATCAAGATCAAGATCAGCACAAACCAAACTAATATATTGATTAAAGGCGCCGCTAAAAACACAATAAACTGCTCGGAAAGATAAGTCGTCGGATCAGGTGCTAAAAGCGGAAAATGTTCAGCCAGAATCGGTGATATAAACCAAGCAGCAAAAAAAGCCAAAACAAAGCCGAGAAAGCTTAATAGTTCAAAGACAAAACCATGTTTGTAGGCTCGCCAGATCATAAAAAGATAAAGTCCGATAATCAAAATATCTATTACTATAAAAAAAGCGTTTGGTATCGTCATAATCATCTCTACTTTCTTTCATAATTTTAAAAGAATAAGCCCTTTTTTACAATATCCGTGCTAAGATATTTAAGTCACAAGTAAGAAAGGATTATATGAATTCCATAAGCTTAAAACTAGACAAAAAAACCATTAATGAGATAAAAAACAAATTTAAAGATCATATGGTTCCTGTCAATAATCCCTATGTCGATACCCAAATAAAATTAACGGATTGTACAATTACGATTTATCAAAATGATAAAACGGTATTCCAAGGCAAAGATGCCAATGTGTATGCCATTTCTTTCATACCGCAAAAAATAAATGATCAGGCCGGTTCGGATGAAGTGGGTACCGGCGATTATTTTGGTCCGGTTTGTGTCTGTGCCTGTATTGTCAAGGCTGAAGACTTTGCTTTTTTGAAGGAATATCATATTGCCGATTCCAAAAAGATGAGCGATAAACAAATAAGGGAATTAGCTCCCCTATTAATGGATAAATTGGCCTATTCCCTCTTGATTTTAAGCAATAAACAATATAATGAAGTTCAAAAAAACAATAATATGGTCGCCATCAAAGCCAAAATGCACAATCAAGCCTATATCAATCTTTTGCATAAAGGTTATCAAATTCCCAAGGCTGCCTATGTCGATCAATTTGTTGCCAAAGACATTTATTTCCGCTATCTTTTAAATGAAAAAGAAGTTTATCGCGACCTCATCTTTGAAACCAAGGCTGAAGATAAATATATCGCCGTAGCCTGTGCCTCCATAATTGCCCGTTTTGGCTTTATCGATACGATGGATAAAATGGCTAAGGCCTATAATCTTAATTTTCATAAAGGCGCCGGCGATTTAGTTGATGAAGATGCCAAAATATTTGTTGAAAAATACGGCAGACAAAGACTAAACGAAGTCGCCAAATTGCATTTTAAAAATACCGAAAAATTAAAATAATACGGGAAGCTCTTGCTTCCCGTTAATATTTTAAATTTAGTTGCTCTTATTGGCGTTTTTGACGATGACATCATGGGCTCCGCCTTCAACGATAGAAGTCGAAGATACCAAAGTAAATTTAGCTTTTTGTTGGAGCTCCTTAATCGTCAAGGCTCCGCAATTGCACATCGTCGATTTAATTTTAGCTGTCGTAACGGCAACATTGTCTTTTAAAAGACCGGCATAAGGAACATAGGAGTCAACGCCCTCTTCAAAAGAAAGTTTCTTTTGTCCGCCCATATCATATCTTTGCCAGTTGCGGGCCCGATTAGAACCTTCACCCCAATATTCTTTATAATATGAACCGTTAATCATAATTTTGGATGTCGGCGATTCTTCAAAACGGGAGAAGTAGCGGCCAAGCATGACGAAGTCAGCGCCCATAGCCAAGGCCAAAGAAATGTGATGGTCAAAGACGATACCGCCGTCTGAACAAATCGGCACATAGATGCCAGTCTCTTCAAAATATTCATCCCGAGCCTTAGCTACATCGATTACAGCTGTCGCCTGGCCCCGGCCAATGCCCTTTGTTTCTCTGGTTATACAAATTGAACCGCCGCCGATACCGATCTTGACAAAGTCAGCTCCGGCATCAGCCAAGAAACGGAAGCCTTCGGCATCCACCACATTACCGGCACCAACTTTAACTTTGCCGTTATATTTATTATGAATCCAGGCCAAAGTATCTTTTTGGAAATCCGAGAAGCCTTCCGAAGAATCGATACATAAGACATCGACACCGGCCTCAACCAAAGCCGGAACTCTTTGTTCATAATCACGGCTGTTGATACCGGCGCCAACCATAAAACGCTTATGTTCATCAAGCAATTCGTTTGGATGATCCTTATGCGAATCATAGTCTTTACGGAAGACCATATAGACAAGACTGCCTTCATCATCAACCACCGGTAAAGTATTTAACTTTTTCTCCCAAATTAAATCATTACAGTCACTTAAATCCAGTGATACATGACCATAGATCAAGTCTTTTAAAGGCGTCATATACTTAGATACCGGATCATTTAAATCAACATGACCAAGGCGATAATCACGGCTGGTAATAATGCCTAAGAGGCGGCCATGGGGTTTACCATCTTCGGTAACAGCTACCGTAGAGTGTCCGGTTTTATCAATAATAGCCAAAAGTTCTTGCAAACTTTGATCCGGACGAACATTGGAATCCGAAATAACGAAGCCGGCTTTGTATTTTTTGACATTGCGAACCATCTCTGCCTCATCTTCAATACTTTGCGAGCCGTAAATAAAGGATATTCCACCCTCTTTAGCCAAGGCAATGGCCATTTTATCATCGGATACCGATTGCATTATAGCCGAGACCATCGGAATCTTTAATTCAATCTCACTTTTTTCACCTTTGTGAAAACGTACCAAAGGTGTACTTAAACTAACCCGATCAGGAGTGCAGTCACGGGAAGTATAACCCGGCACTAAAAGGTATTCATTGAAAGTACGAGAAACATCTTTAAAATATTTTGCCATCACATTTTTCCTTTCATTTTCAAATATGATAGCATATAAACAACTAAAAAGCCACGAAAATAAAGGCATTTGTGATATAATTCATGTCGTTGAAAGGACCGTTTTATGAAATTAAAAAATGCCTATTTTTATACCTTGCGGGAAGATGTCAAAGATGAAGATTCCATCAGCGGCAACCTGCTCGTAAAAGCCGGATATATCAAAAAAACCAGTGCCGGTATATATATGATGTTGCCGATGGGCCTCAAAGTTCAGGAAAAAATCCAAAATATCATTCGTCGGCATATGGAAGAATACCATTGTCAAGAAATTAAAATGCCGGCCTTGATTGCTCAAGAATATTATGAAAAATCCGGGCGCATGAAAAACTTCGGACCTAGTCTTTTCCGTTTAAAGGACCGTACAGGCAAGGATATGGTCTTAGGTCCGACACATGAAGAGCTCTTTGTTTTGGCAGCCAAATCAATGATTCGTTCTTATAAGAATATGCCCTTTAATCTATATCAGTTTCAAACCAAATATCGTGATGAACCGCGAGCCCGCTTTGGACTTATCAGAGTTAAAGAATTTGTTATGAAAGATGCCTATAGTTTTGATGCCGATGCCGAAGGCCTTGATGTCTCTTATCAACAAATGATGGATGTCTACAAAAAATCATTTGACGAAATGGGTATTAACTATCGTATCGTAAAAGCCGATACCGGAGTCATGGGCGGTCTTTTATCGGAAGAATTTCAAGCTATTACCCCTATTGGTGAAGATACGGTATGTTATTGCGATGAATGCGGATATACTTCCAATCTCGAGATTTGCCAATGTGTTAATACGGAAAAGCCGATGCCCTTAATTTATAAGGAAAAAGAACTTGTTCATACGCCCAATGCCGGAAGCATCGAAGAAGTATGCGCATATCTGCAAAAACCGAAAGATAACTTTGTCAAAACTCTTATTTTCACTGCTGATGATAAAATATACGGAGTTATGGTAAGAGGCGATCGGGAAGTATCCGTCACCAAGTTACAAAAGCTCTTAAAGGCCGATAATGTGGAAATGGCCGATAATGATACTGTTGAAGAAGTAACCGGAGCCAAAGTTGGGTTTGCCGGCCCAATCGGCTTAAAATGTCCTTTGATTATGGATGATGAAGTCAGTAAGATGAATTACTTTATTACCGGTGCCAACAAGACTGACTATCATTATATCGATGTTGCCCAAAGTGATTTTAAGGCTGAATATATTGCCGATATCCGTCAAGCTATGCCGGGAGATCTTTGCCCAAATTGCGGCAAACCCCTATCTTTTACCAAGGGTATTGAAGTCGGCAATATCTTTAAATTAGGCACTAAATATTCGCAAGCCTTAGGTTTGACATATCTTAATAAAGATAATGAAAGCAAGGATGTATGGATGGGTTCTTACGGCATCGGTATTGGCCGATGCATGGCAGCCATCGTTGAACAAAATCATGATGATAAAGGCATTATTTGGCCTATAAATATTGCTCCTTATCCACTTGAAATAATCATCGCCATTACCAAAGATGAAAAACAAGTAAGTATTGCCAATAAGCTTTATGATACTTTACAAGAAAATGGTATTGATGTCTTGCTGGATGACCGCGATGAAAGACCGGGAGTTAAGTTCAATGATGCAGATTTGATCGGTATACCTTTACGATTAACTGTCGGTAAAAAAGCCCTTGAAGGTATTGTGGAACTGAAGGATCGAAAAACCCAAGAAGTCAAAGATATTCCTCTTGATAATATCCTTGATGAATTAAAAAAATATCCGCTTTTTAAAAAATAACTGCCAAGCAGTTATTTAAGACTGTTGAAAATAGCTATCTTATGTAGGTTATCTATAAAAGATAGCTATTTTATTATTCAGTTATCTGATTGATCCTATAGACTATCGATAAAATCTAAATAGAGTTCCTTGAGCTCTTTTATATCAAGATCCATAGCCCTATCAAGATCTGTCTTTTTAATGATATAGTGCATAAAATAAGCGCCAAGATAATAGCCGGCATCCCCATAGCCATGATAATCACACCAATCGCCAAAATAACGCTGCGGCCTTTCTTTTAATAGATCATTCAAGAAGTCTAGCGCTAGTTCTTTAAGATGCGCGCCAAGATATTCGCTATAGCCGTCTTTCTCCTGATGAAAACGATCTTTTTCGCCGCTAAGACACTGTTCAAAATACATAGCAAAACCTTCGATATAAAGCTGCTACAGCAAGGCATCGGCTTTATCCCTGAATTCCTTATCAACCTTAGCGCCGTACTGGTCTTGATAGATATGACCGAGCTCATGATAGATGAGATCTATAAGATGCGGCTTATCGCCCCAGTCAAGCTCAATAATTTTTTCGATCCCCAAAAGAATATAATGTTCATCATCAAGATCCAAGGCCCAGCCCGCGCCGTTACAAAGACCAAGATAGAGGATGATCTTCACATCGACGCTTCTTTTGAAAAAACTTATAAGTTTATCATCAAGGTCAGCTGTTATTTCAAGATAATTATCAAGTATCCTTTGACATAATCTATCATCATCAAGAGCTCTTTGAATGATAGGAAGACATTGTTTATCAAAATCATATCCTTTTGTTTCATCCAAAAGAAGTTTAGAAGAATCTTTAATGATGCCATCCATATATTCTTGCCAGAGCTTTAGATCAAAATCATCATTCAAATAAGTCTTCAACCTGCTTATGGCTTCTTCGCACTTTATCATATATACTTCAATCTCATCATTACATATACATAACTAAAAGCTCTCAGACTGTTGCTAAATGAAGTTTAGGTCACAGTTGAAAGTCTGAAATAAATAGCACACCTTTTTAATAATCAAGATGTTCATACCAAAATTTAAATATGGCATCGATTAAGGCGGAAATGATGATAATAATTATCGTCCAGGCAAAAATATCAGCCATTAGATAATTGATTTTCGCAAAATTCATCGCTCGTCCAATACCCATGCTTACCTGACCTAAAATCTCCGCCATAACCGAGACTCTTAAGGCTAAAGTTAAAGCATTTTGTAAGCTCAATATAATTCCCGGTTTAATAAGCGGTAAATAAACATGCCATAATTTAAATAATTTGCCATCCGGATATAAATCGGTAACTTCGATTAATTCCGGGTCAATATTTTCATAACTGCTTAATATACTGTTATATAAAATCGGAAAAATCGCCAAAAAAGCCACCAGTATCACACTGCCGTTTCTTCCCAACCACAATAAAGCCACAATAATATATGTGACATTAGGGATACTTTTAAGCAAAGTATATAAGGGTTCCATAAAAGCCTTAAAGCCAGGTGAATAGAAAGCCCAGGTCGCTAATATTAAGGCTAGGATAAAACTAATTAGGACCCCCATCAAAAAGCGTGACAGGGTCACCAAAACGATGGAAATAAAATCATTAGATGTGATAATGACAAAAAAAGAATGCACGATTTCATCAAGTTTCGGCAAGATAAAAGAGCGGTCCAGCAAAAATGCGGCAATCCCGTAAATTGTTATCAGCAAAACAATAGATAAAAGATGCATTCTTTTCATTTTATTTAATATAAGATGTCGAACTTAATTCAATATCAAAAAGAGCTAAAAATTCTTCTATTTCATCAAGGCAGTCATAAGCAAAGACAAAATCCAAAGCCATACGACTGTAAGCATCTTTGATAAGATCGGCATTGGCGAAACCTAAAGCACTTAAGTCGACACTGTCAATGCGTGTAGATAAGGCATTGCTGTCTTCGTTATAGTTAGCTATCGATCTTTGCATGGAGGATGCAAATTCCATAACATTATTGACATCATCGCTTAAAAGGTCATTGCGAACAAACAATGCGGCTTGCGGATAGGATGAAACACCGGTTTCTTGAGCATATAAGTCTTGGATATCATATATTTCATATAATTCATTTTCATGGTTTTGTGACCATTGATTGCGGGTCATGGTCAAATAAGGCTCAGCCAGTACAGCAGCTTCATATTGATCAGCTAAAAGAGCCGCCGAGACTTCCTGAACAGAATTAAAGTATTCAATATTCACGCCGGCAAAAACCTCGCTTAAAACGCCTAAAACCCGACCAGGTACGGCTGCTTCACCAAAGGCTGCAACAGTAGCTACATTTAAATGTTCACTGGTGCCAACCAAATACAGATTACCCCAGGTCAAAACCGAAACCATGGTATATTCAGCACCGTTATTAATCAAATTAACACCAAGATTAACCGGTGCAATAATGAAATCCTTTTCGCCTGATGCAAATTCAGCCGCCAAAACATCACTGCCATCAACAATCTCATAAGTAATATTTTCATTGTCGACAAAGTCCAAAAGGGCTAATGCCGGTGCGCCGCTAGGCGAAATAATCGAAAATTCACTGACACTTTCTTCATCTATTGTGGCCGGTTTACAGGCAACAAGTGTCAAAAGTGCGCAAAGAATAAGAATAAACTTTTTAATGGACATATTGTTTTTCCTCAACTTCTTTTACAAATTTATCAACTGCCACATCCAAATTCATCACTTCATTTTCTTTAGATGCAAAACGTCTAATATTTACCGTATTATCTTGCATTTCTCCATCCCCGACAACCAATTGGACAGGAATCTTATGGGTTTGAGCTTCCCGAATCCGATAACCTAATTTTTCATTGCGGGAATCAACCGTAACTCTTAAGCCCTTAGCTTCTAATGCCTCTTTTACCTTATTGGCATAAGCCAAATGATTTTCATGATGTACCGGAACAATACGAATCTGTTCAGGAGCCAGCCATAACGGGAAGGCACCGCCATAGTA
The DNA here is from genome assembly GCA_944325255.1 of uncultured Erysipelotrichaceae bacterium. GTDB lineage: Bacteria > Bacillota_I > Bacilli_A > Erysipelotrichales > Erysipelotrichaceae > CALUZH01. Next base: position 45,275 of record CALUZH010000020.1, on the reverse strand, counting down.
CTCAATCAAGATACCCATAAAACGTTCAATTGAACCATAAATTACGCGATGCAACATCAAAGGCCGTTTTTTGCTGCCGTCAGCATCAATATAATGAAGATCAAAGCGTTCCGGCAAATTCATATCCAATTGAATGGTACCGCATTGCCATACTCGACCTAAAGAATCATGGATATGAAAGTCCAATTTCGGACCATAGAATGCCCCGTCTCCCGGATTAATCTTGCATTCTTTGCCAGCGGCATGGCAAGCATCTTCAAGAGCCTTTTCGGCTTTATCCCAAACTGCAATCTCGCCGATATAATGATCTAACGGACGCGTTGAAAGTTCAATTGAATAACTTAGACCAAACAATGAATAAATACGGTCAATAAAATTAATCAAGCGAACAACTTCTTCTTCAATTTGATCTTCCCGCATAAAGATATGAGCATCATCTTGGGTAAAACTGCGAACCCGGAAAAGACCATTTAAGGCACCACTGGCCTCATGACGATGAACGAGTCCCAGTTCACCTAAACGAATCGGCAAATCTTTATAGGAATGAAGACCATTCTTATAAACTAAAATACCACCCGGACAATTCATCGGTTTAATAGCGAAAATACGATCATCAACTTTAGTAGTATACATATTTTCCCGATAATTATCCCAATGTCCCGAAGTCTCCCATAATTCTCTGGACATCATAATCGGCGTCTTGACAAATTGATAACCTTCCTTGGTATGTTCGTCATACCAAAAATTCTCGAGAATATTTCTTAAAATCATTCCTTTCGGTAAAAAGAACGGCATACCCGGAGCATATTCGGAAATCATAAAAAGCTCAAGTTCCTTACCCAATTTCTTATGATCTCTTTTTTTAGCTTCCTCTAGGAAATATAAATACTCATCAAGGGCTTCTTGCGAATCAAAACAAATGCCATAAACTCTTTGTAACATCTTATTATTGGCATCATTTTTCCAATATGCACCGGAAACTTTTAATAGCTTAAAATATTTTAGTTCCTTAACACTATCAACATGCGGACCACGACAAAGATCGGTAAAGTCCCCTTGCGTATAACAGGAAATAACCGTATTGTCTTCATCCATATGGCCAATCAAATCAAGCTTATAAGGATCATCCTTAAACATTTCTAAGGCTTCGGCTTTAGAAATTTCATGACGAACAATACGTTTACCATCCTTGGCAATCTTTTTCATCTCTTTTTCAATTTTAGGCAAATCTTCTTCCCTAATAACTTCATCACCTAAGTCCATATCATAATAGAATCCATCGGTAATAACCGGACCCACCCAAAACTTAGCATTTGGATAAAGATGGGATACTGCCTGGGCCAAAAGATGAGCGCAACTGTGATTCATCACAGACAATTTTTCATCTTCTTTAATGTTAATCATAATTAATAAACTCCCTTCCAAAAATAAAAGGTGCTACCAAGGGCGCCAAAGCGCGGTACCACCTTTACTTTTAACTATTACTCTTAACGCGAGTTAACGGCTATCGATTAAGAAGCAACTCCTAAGTAGTAACGATCTAAGTTTCTCAACAGCTCTCACCACCCGCTGTCTCTCTAAATCAAAGCTTAAAACATCGTGTCTTATTCAACGTTTACAAATAAATTATAGCCCTATAAACTTATTTGTCAAACAAGATGCCTATTTAACCGCAGTATTTACGACAACATATGAAGAAGTGCCATTATATTCACATACTCCCTTGTCGTTGTTCCAAGTCCAACCTTCACCCATTTCTTCATCACAGGTTACAACACCGTCACAGTTTTTATCCTTTTCCCCGGCACAGGAAATCGAAGGAACAGTTTCTTCTTCAACCGGTTTCTCTTCTTCATTTGGTACAAATTCCCAAACGGCATAATAGTATTGATTTAATAAACCGGATTGTTCTGCCTTAAGGAAATTATCGGTATTAGTTATATCGGTTGGACCATTATAGTCAGCCACAGATGCCCAACCCATAAAAGTATATGTTCCCTTTTCATTTTCACCACTTGGCATATCAGGGAGTGAAAGGTTTTCACCTTCAACATGTAAAGAGAAAGCTTCACCTAAAGTCCAATTTTGAATCATCAAGCCATGCAATTGGGAAATTTGCCTGATGCCCATTAAATTATTTTTATCGCCGCTTGAAGATTTGAATAAATTGCCGCTAACTTCACTTCCTTCAAAAGTAAAGGAAGTATTATCCGTAACAACAAAGGCAGCACTAAATTGAATAAGGCCTCGTGTACCAGCCTTGCCATCAGCAGCATTGGTATCAATATTATCAAATTTATTATCTTTAATTACTATTGTTCCACGTTCGACACCACCTTCAAAATAAATCGCAGCCCCACAATTTGTAAAAGTATTACCTTCAATTAATGCATTTGCGGTATAAATGTCTTTTAAGGCATAAGCATTATAGACATTAGAAAAAGTAGAATTCTTAACCGTAAAGTTTCTGTCACTATTACTTTCGCTATCATTGCCCTTACCATAAGGACTTACAATAATCTTTTCAAAAGTACAATTTTCAACTGTGACATCGCCGGTATTAAGAAATTGAAATTCCGCATTGCGAATTTGTTCTTTTGTCCAATTTTTATCATGGCCACTCCATCCGTCACTATGATTAGGAATATCATCTGGATCATAAATAAAGGTAGTATTTTTAATTACAATATCAAAATCTTTTCCGCTAGCTATCTGATATTGGGCATTTGGTTTTTGAACCCGGTCTACGATTACTACATCTTCATCCGGCGACCATCTTACAGTGGCACCTTGGCCATCAAATTCACCGTTTGTTTCAATAGTTTCGATAAACTCAGTAAATGTTATCTCTTTACCTTCTTCGGCACTAACCGAAACAAATAGGCCAAGTGATAAGAAAAGAATTAAGCATACAGATATAAACTTTTTCATAATTCATACATCTCCCTTTGTATGAATCAATTTTACACCCCCCCCCGTCTCAATTTCAAGGCCAAAAAAAGACCGGCAACTTGCCGGTCGAGGTTCTAGATATAGCGTTGATAGAAGGTCTCCAGATTATCGAAATAATCATCTTCATAACAGGCATAGGCATGAACATTAGTATCTAAAGGATAAAATACTTTCTTACCATGATTGGCATGATAGAGCTCTTTAGCCATGGAATAAGGTACAACATCATCACCCTTGGCATGAACAATGCAAATAGGGATATCATTATTCTCTAAAGCTTTATATGGTGATACTTCACCTAAATCAAAACCTAATGTCGCTTTTACATAACGATTTAAGTAGGCAATGGCAAGCGGTGATATAATACCGAACTTCTTTTCAATACGGACTTTAAATAATTCTTTCAAATCACTGTAACCGGAATCTTCAATAGCGAAAACTACATGCTTATCAAGTTTGGTACCTAAAGCCATCATCACCGTTGCAGCACCCATCGATACCCCATATAAACCAATCTTAGCCTCATCATCGGCTTTGACCAGATAATCAATCCATTGGATCAAATCTAAATGTTCCTTAAAACCGAAAGTTGTATATTTGCCCTCAGATTTGCCATAAGCCCTTTGGTCAATAAGCAAGACATTAAAACCGCGATGAAAGAATTCATAGGCCTGTTTTAATAAAATATAGCGATCGGTGTTAAAACCATGGGCCAAAATGATATATCTATGCTCATCATTGGCCTTAAGCAAGGCGGCATCAAGATTTAAACCATCATAACTTTTAATTTTGATATTTTCTTTTGGAACATCCTTATACCAGTCAACCTGTTCATCAATTTGCGAAAGATACTTTTGTTGTAAGTCTTCAGTTGGCAGAATAGTAAAAAGATCGGCTTGAAGATAACGTTCATCGACAATAAACAAATCATTAAAAGAAAGACGGGCAATAGTTTCTAAAGATACATGTGCCCCTACAGCACCGATACCGGCAAGGGCAATTAAAGTTTTTGTGCTTTTTTTCATCATTAGGCCTCCAATTCCTTTAATTTAGTCATGATTGTTTCATAAGACTTTTTATTCTTAGCTAATTTAGATTTTTCTTCAGCGACCTTAGACTCCGGTGCCTTAGCGATAAAAGACGGATTTGACAACATCTTCTCACCACGATTTATTTCATTGGCATAGAATTCTTTTTCTTTTAATAGTTTGGCAATCTCTTTTTCTTTATCAACAATCGCCGCAAGATCAAAAATTAATTTACCGGAACCAATCGGTCTGACCAAGGTCTCGCCTTCAATTCTCTCAACAACATTGACCTTACACATCTTATAGATAATCGCTTTTAAGCTTTCATCCATATCAATATCAGTGGAAATTATCGCATCAAGAACTTTGGAAGGTTTAAGATCATTTTCGCTTCGAAGTTCTCTTACAGCTGTGATGATTTCATTTAGACCATCTATCGCCTTAGCTTTAGTCTCATCAACGCCCTTAAATGCTTCAGGCCATGTAGAAATGGTAATACTATGATCTTCGTCATAAATGCTTTGATAAATTTCTTCAGTGACAAAAGGTGCGAAAGGATGAAGAAGTTTTAAGGTTGCCTCCAGTACGGTAAGCAGCATTGAAAGCGTATGGGCTTTTTCCTTTTCATCATTTAAAAATGGCTTAGTAAATTCAATATAAGCTGAGCAGAAATCATCCCAAACAAAATTCATGAGTTCGTTGCCGGCAATACCGAATTCATAACGATCAAGATTTAAGCTTACCTGTTTGATGGTGTGATTAAGGCGAGAAAGAATCCAATGATCAATCGGATTGCTTGGCTCAAGCTCTTCCCGCTTAAAGTTTTCATCAATATTCATCAAACAATAACGTGAAGCATTCCATAATTTATTGATAAAATTCCATGCCGATTGGATTTTAGTCAAGGAGAAATTCATATCTAAACCCGGTGTCGCATTCGTTAAAAGGAAAAGACGCAAGGAATCACATCCGTAATTATCGATAATATCTATCGGATCAATACCGTTGCCTAAGGATTTAGACATCTTACGGCCCTGTTCATCACGAATAAGGCCATGAATCAAACAGTCTTTAAAAGGTACATCATTCAAAAAATGACGGGCACTGAAGGCCATACGGGCAACCCAGAAAAAGAGGATATCATAGCCCGTAACCATGACCGAAGTCGGGAAATATCTTTTTAATAAGGCTGTATCTTCAGGCCAGCCCAAGGTAGAAAACGGCCACAAAGCACTGGAGAACCAGGTATCGAGAACATCTTCATCCTGCACATAATTTTCGATATCTGCCGGTGGCGTTTCTTCACAATAAATTGCCCCGGTTTCCTTATGATACCAAACCGGAATGCGATGTCCCCACCAAAGTTGACGGGAAATACACCAATCCTCAATGTTTTCAAGCCATTGTTCGAAGGTTTTCTCAAAGCGTTTTGGATAAAAATTAATTTTATCTTCCGCACTATGTTGAGCTTTTAAAACCGCTTCGGCCAAGGGTTTCATCTTAACAAACCATTGTTTGGACAAATAAGGTTCAACCATACAGTCTGTACGTTCCGAATGACCGACACTATGAACAATATTTTCCGCTTTGACAAAGTGACCTTCCGAAGTTATTTTAGCGACCAAAGCCTCGCGGCAAGCGAAGCGATCCATACCGACAAATTCGCCACATAATTCATTCATCGTACCGTCTTCATTCATACAAATAGGCATCTCAAGATGATGTCTTAAGGCAATCTGATAGTCATTAGGATCATGGGCCGGCGTACATTTCATAGCACCGGTACCAAAACCGATTTCAATATAATTATCACCGATAATCGGTAAAATATCACCATTAGCCGGATTAATACACTTTTTGCCGATTAAATGATTTAAGTTTTCATCATCAGGATGGACAACAACACAAACATCGCCAAACATCGTCTCCGGACGGGTTGTAGCTACCGTGAAGGTCTCATCGGAATCGACAACGTCATACTTAAAATAGTACATCTTCCCTTCCACGTCTTTGTGGATGACTTCGACATTGCTTAGGGCTGTCTTGGCAACCGGATCCCAATTGATAATTCTTTTCCCCTGATAGATAAGCCCTTCTTTATAATAAGTGACAAAGACTTTGGTAACAGCCTTAGAAAGACCTTCATCCAAAGTGAAGCGTTCTTTATCATAATCAACGGAAATGCCTAATTTTTGCCATTGCTCATGAATAATGGCAGCATATTCATCCTTCCACTTCCATACCTGTTCAACAAATTTTTCTCTTCCCAGGTCATAACGGGAAATGCCTTGCTTGCGCAAACGCTCTTCAACTTTGGCTTGGGTGGCAATACCGGCATGATCCATACCCGGAACCCATAAGACATCTTCCCCTTTTAAACGATGATATCGGGCCAAAATATCTTGCATGGTATTATCCATCGCATGTCCCAAATGCAATTTTCCGGTAACATTAGGCGGCGGAATCACAATGCAATAAGGACTTTTAGATAAGTCACCGGCTGTAAAATAACCCTTTTTAATCCATTTTTCATACTTTCCGGCTTCAACTTGCCGATTGTCATACTTTGTCGCTAACATCAAAATCTACCTCCGATAAAAAAATAAAAGCGTCCCAAAGGACGCTCTTGCGTGTTACCACCTTTATTCGCAACTTTAAAAAAGTTGCCTTTGAATCCTTAACGCGGATAACGAATAAATCTACTTTTTATTCAATTTATCAGCTCCAAGACTACTTTCCCCTTTAAGTACGTATCTTTCGCATCAACCAAGATATCGCTTATGTCACCTTTTTCGGGTACTTCCTTCTCTTCCTAGCCTTATATCCCTATTATAAAGAATAGCTAAAGAAAAGACAATCTAAAAATTATGCTTCCTTGTCCGGAGTATTTTCAGTATCTAATTGTGCTTTGCAATACGGACAGTTTTTTCTTTTGCCCAACAAGGAAAAGGCCATTATCGGCATATGACATGAAGGACAACGGGTAAAAATGAATGGTGAAGCAATTCCCAATATAATAGTCACAAAAATAATGGCAAACATCGGAATAAGCAAGTCATTGGCAATAATAAAATCGGCAAAGACAATAAATAATACCAATAATACTACCGGCAATACCGTAAATAATAGGGTAAGAAAACGACGTAATTGAAATGACATAATTTAATCTCCTTGCACAACTATATTTTCAATATATGTGCGAATATCAGCCATATTGGTCTTTTTTAAGGCACTGGCCTTTAAGATATAATTTTTGGCAATACCCAAAGTTTGACTGATTTCATTGATGGCAGCCAAAGATTTTGAATAGGATAATTTATCGGCCTTATTGGCTACTATGAGGATCTTCTTATGGAACGATTGAAGATACTTAAGCATGCTTATATCATCATTGCTCGGTTTATGACGAATGTCTACAAGCATTACTACCAGTTTAATATCTTCCCGATTGGCAAAATAATTATCCATCATCTTACCGAATTCGATAAGTTCCTGCTGGCTGCGATTGGCAAAACCATAGCCCGGAACATCAACGGCCAAATATTGACCGTTGATATCAAAGAAATTTAAAAGTCGGGTCTTGCCGGCAGTCTTGCCGACGCGGGCTAAGTTTTGATTGTATAATGCATTAATAAAGCTGGATTTGCCGACATTGCTGCGACCGACAAATACTACATCGCCCCCACCCTTTGGCCAGTCATTGCCTAATTTGCAGCTTTTGACAAAAGTAATCATCTAACGGACAAAGGCCTCTTTGATAACTTGGTCAACCTGTTCAACCGGGATAAAATGAACAGCATCTTTTACTTCTTCCGGTACATCTTCAAGATCTTTAATATTGCCTTTCGGGAAAATGATGGTATCAATACCGGAACGATGAGCAGCTAAAGATTTTTCTTTCAAACCGCCAATCGGCAAGACATTGCCACGCAAGGTAACTTCACCGGTCATCGCTAAATCGGCCTTAACCGGCGTTTGCGTAATAGCACTGACCAAAGCCGTAGTTAAAGTAACACCAGCCGAAGGTCCGTCTTTTGGAACAGCCCCTTCCGGAACATGGATATGGATATCATGTTTTTCAAAGAATTCCGGATTAATCTTATATTTATCGGCATTAGCTTTGATATAGTCAAGGGCTATCTTCGCCGATTCTTTCATGACATCGCCCAATTGACCGGTAACGATAAGATCACCTTTGCCGGCAAAATAATTGACTTCAATCGCTAAAATATCCCCACCAAAAGAAGAATACGCCAAGCCGGTAACAACCCCGATTTGATCCTTCTTTTCTTTGTTTCCATAGTCATAATATTCATGACCGAGCCACTCATTAATTTTCTTTTTGCCGATTTTAATTGTCCGCTTTTTATCCTTTAAAATCGCTAAAACTGTCTTACGGCAAAGCGTGGCAATAACTCTTTCCAATTGTCTTACGCCGGCTTCGCGGGTATAGTGACGAATCAAATAAAGAATCATATCATCATCTAAATGGAATTGTGATGACTTTAAACCATTGGCTTTTAACTGTTTTGGAATTAAGTGTTCAATGGCGATATGCATTTTTTCAATTTCCGTATAAGAGCTTAAGTTGATAATTTCCAAACGATCTAAAAGAGCGGCCGGAATATTTTCAATATAGTTAGCTGTAGCGATAAAAAGAACATCCGAAAGATCATATGGTTCTTCAATATAATGATCGGAAAAACCGGAATTTTGTTCCGGGTCCAGCACTTCCAACATCGCGCTGGCCGGATCACCCTTATAATCCGAAGCCATCTTATCAATTTCATCGATTAAGAAGACCGGATTTAAGACTTCAGCCTTCTTCATACCTTGAATGATTCTTCCCGGCATAGATCCGATATAAGTCCGTCGATGTCCGCGAATTTCAGCCTCATCACGAACGCCGCCTAAAGATATTTTGACAAAATGACGATCTAAGGCGCGGGCAATGGAACGTGCCAAAGATGTCTTTCCTACGCCCGGAGGACCGACAAGACAAATAATCGGCGATTTTAAGCTATGGGTCATTTGTTTAACAGCTAAATATTCCAAGATCCGTTCTTTGACCTTTTTTAGGCCATAATGATCTTCATCCAAGATTTTAGCCGCCAAATCCAAATCTTCATTATCATTTGATTTTTGATACCAGGGAATGCCTAAAAGCCAATCAAGATAGTTGCGAATAACGACAGCTTCACTGGAACTTTGAGGCATCATATCATAGCGTTTAAATTCTTCTAAAGCCTTATTTTTGATATTGTCGGGATAAGGTTCATTTAAGACTTTTTCTTTTAAGTCATCAATGTCACTGCCCCCGCCGTCATTAAGTTCATCCTTAATGGCTTTGAGCTTTTCCCGTAAATAATATTCTTTCTGTCCTTCCTCAATCCGCTCCTTGACGACATTATTGATTCTTTCTTCGATCTTATCAATTTCTTTAAAACGATAAATGGCTTCAAGAACCAAAATAAGTCGTTCACTTAAAGAAGTTTGCTCCAGAATCTTTTCTTTCTCTTCCAAAGTCGGAATGAAAAATTGGGCATAAGTATAAGCCAAATCATAAGGTGAAAGGCCGGACTTTAAACGTTCGATTAATTTAAAGACATTAGCGTTGGTGTTGGTAAAACGCGGAGATGTGCTAAGTTCGGTTATAATACGTCTTACCAAAACATCAATGTCTTCACTGTTGCTGGGCTCATCTTCTAAGAGCTCTACTTCCACAAAATTAACATCATTTTCACTAAAATGACGTAAAATCCGTCCTACTCTTTCACCTTGGAAGACCACCCGTAAATGGTTTTCTTCTTTGCGGCGAAAATTTTTAATGGTGCTTAGGGTACCGTAATTAAAAATATCATCTTCACCGGGCTGTTCAACATCGATGGTCTTTTGGGAAACGACAAATAATGGTAAATTCTCACGGTTTGCATACTCAACGGCATTGATACTGGCCATCCGTCCAACTTCTACCGTCAAATCCTGATTAGGAAAAACGATTGCTCCGCGGGTACACAATAAGGGTATGATTCTCTTGTTCATATAATCAGACCTCCTTTATATTTTATAAAAGACGCATAGCGTCTTTGTAAAGTTAAATGCCTTTTACGATATCAAGGGCTTTTTGTAAGCGAACATCATGTTCAACCTGTTGTGCACTTACATATTTCTTGATTTCATCGACGCTCATTTCATAGAGCTCAGACATCTTTTTGAACTGTTCGTCAACTTCTTCATCGCTGACGGTAACCTTTTCTTTATCAGCGATAGCTTCAAGAACTAAAGTCAATTTCACTTTTTTATAAGCATCGTCATGCAAGGTTGCCTTGAAGTCATCACGGCTTTGTTTGGCAAATTTCAAATATTGATCCAGAGTTAAACCTTGAGATAAAAGCCGTTGTTCATAATCTTTGACCATGGCATCAATTTCCTCATTAATCATTACTTCCGGAATATTGACGGTCGCATTGTCACTGACTTTAGTCATAACTTCTTGAGTCGCCTTATTGATCAATTCATTTTCTTTATGGTCATAATGTGCTTTGCGAATATATTCTTTAAGATCATCAAGGGTCTTGACATCCTTCAATTTTAAATCGGCAATAAATTCTTCATCGATTTCCGGTAAAACTTTCGTTTTGATTTCGTGTACCTTGACTTTGAATACTACCGCCTGACCTTTTAAGTCATCAACATGATAGTTATCCGGGAAGGTGACATTAATTTCTTTTTCCTCTTCAGCCTTCATACCAATCAATTGATCTTCGAAGCCGGGAATAAAAGATCCGGAACCGATAACCAAATCATAGTTTTCGGCTTTACCGCCTTCAAAGGCTACACCGTCTTTAAAGCCTTCAAAATCAATGACAACCGTATCGCCCTTTTCGACTTCGCCGTCTTCTTTGATTTCCAAATCGGCTTTTTGGTCTTGCAGCATCTTGAGTTCTTCTTCGATTTCTTCATCGGTGACAGTTATTTCATCGATATGATAACCAAGATCGGTATATTGTCCCAAAGTAACATCCGGTTTAACCGGGCACATAAACTTCAATATGCATTCGTTTTCATCAACTTTTTCAAAAGCTAATTCCGGACGATCGATCAATTCAACATGTTGTTCATCAATAGCCTTAATCAAAGCATCTTGAGCAAGCAATTCTACTGCTTCATAGATAATGCTTTGCGTCGGAATGTGTTGTCTGATCATGTTTTTAGGGGCTTGGCCTTTGCGGAAGCCTTTAATTTCAACCTTTTGAGCTAATTTATTAAAAGCCTTATCCTGGGCTTTTTTCCAGTCTTCCGGGTCAATTGTAACTTTTAATTCAACTTTGCCGTCAGCAATCTTATTTAATTCTGCCATTTTATTCTCCTTTTTTCAGCTTTTTGATTATACCAAAAAACATCACTGTTTACTAGTGATATAGCGATATTTAGCACTGCTTAAGCATTCAATGCATAACGACAGCTTCACCCCTTTGATCCTTATAATCTTTAAGGGCTGTTTCATCATCGAATAAGCGAAAGATATGACGAATGATATTATCGGCCATGATTGTTGCCTCATCGCTATCAATATTAAGCGGTAAGGCATGATAGGCTTCTTTACTAAAGAGATCCAATGCCAAATGGAAATAGGTCGGATTTTTAAAAAGATATTTATCAAAATAAGCCTTAGCAGCTTGATAACCGTCACTGTCCTCAACTTTCATGACAAAACGGGGAATAAAATCATATTCCATTCCACCCTTAAGCAACTTAAATTCTTCGCTGATCTCTTGATCGATCAAAGTAGCTACCACCATCGTTTTGACTTCTTCATCCCCATCGGCACTGCTCAAAAAAGAATGGATAAGATCAAGATAGTCACGAACATTTAAACGATCCAATTCATTAGCTGCCCGCAATTGTTTTCGCCGGTCGTCACTTAAAAGATATGCTCTTATTTTTGAAGAACTAAGATGTTCAAGCTCTCTATCTTCATTTTGATCAATTTCATCTAAAAGCGAAGTAAGTTCTTCTAACACCGCTCCCGGGACATAGGCCATAGCCAATTCTTCATAAATGCGTTTTTTGGCTTCCTCCAGGCGATCTTCGGCAATCATTTTTCTTATTTCCTTAATTAATTCGTCATAAAAATTCATCTAAATTTAAATCCTCTAAATTGAAAAAGCGATTAACTCGCTTTTTCAAATCTTTCTTTAGCATTATATGTCGTGTGCAAAAGCTCATGAGCCAAATGACTGTTTGGTTCACCCAAATAGTTTTTATAAAGTTCGATAATTTGCGGATTTTCATGCGATTTGCGGTATGGTAGACCGCGATCCTCATCATAAAGAACCTTAGCCCGCTTTTGACGATAACGGTCTAGGCCTTCGACATTCTTAATATTACTGGAAACATATGGCTGGCCGCCACCATTAATGCAACCGCCCGGACAACCCATTATTTCAATGAAGTGATAAGGTGAAAGTCCCTTTCTTATCTGCTCCAACAAAGGCTTGGCATTGGCCATACCTGAGGCAACGGCGATTTTTACCTCTGTATCATTAATATTCAAAGTGGCTTCCTTAACGCCCTTTAAGCCGCGTACTTCATTATAATCTACTTCTTCAAAAGACTTATGGCTTAAAACCTCGCTGACGGTTCTAAGGGCTGCTTCCATAACTCCGCCGGTAGCCCCGAAAATGACGCCGGCACCACTGTAAATGCCAAAAAGATCTTGATCAAATTCATCATCCGGAAGATCCTTGAAGGAAATACCATAAAGTTTCAATAGATCACCACATTCTCTGGTCGTCAAAACAATGTCGACATCCTGGATACCGTCATCATGAAGATTCTCGGTTTTAACTATTTCTACTTTTTTGGCACTGCATGGCATGATCGAAACATTGACGATATTATGCGGATCAATATTATTAACCTTGGCAAAATAATGTTTGATAACCGATCCAAGCATCATATGCGGTGATTTACAAGTACTTAAGTGATCTAATAAGTCACCATATTCAAATTCACAATAGCGAACCCAGCCCGGCGAACAAGAAGTAATCATCGGCAATGTGCCACCGTTTTGAAGACGATTAATAAATTCATAACCTTCTTCCATAATGGTTAAATCAGCCCCGAAATTGGTATCATATACCCGATTAAAACCGATGGCTTTTAAACCGGCAACCATCTTACCGGTAACAGAAGTGCCGATTGGATAGCCGAATTCTTCGCCCAAGGCCGCTCTAACAGCCGGTGCAGTTTGGACAACAACAAATTTATCCGGGTCATTTAAGGCATCGACCACTTTGGCAATATCGCTTCTGACCGATAAGGCTCCGGTCGGACAATTGATGACACATTGACCGCATTGCATACAATTGACTTCGGCAAAAGAGAAGTCAAAAACCGGTCCGACACTGGTTTTAAAACCCCGGTCATGAAAGCCCAAAACACCTAAGCCTTGAACTTTTTTACAGGTTTCAACGCAGCGCCCGCAAAGAACACATTTAGAAGTATCGCGTTCAATCGCCAAGGAAAAACGATCAAGGGTCCGCGGTGATTTTTCACCTTCGTATTTTAATTCCCGGATGCCTAATTCCTGTGCCAAATTTTGCAATTCACAGCGTTGATTGCGGCTGCAGCTTAAGCAATCTTTGGAATGATTAGACAAAATAAGTTCCAAAGTGTTCCGTCTTCCTTCAATTACCCGCTTGGAATTGGTGATAACTTCCATGCCGTCATAAATCGGATAAGTACAGGCACTGACAAGGGTTCTGGCCCCCTTCACCTCAACAAGACACATCCGGCAGGCCCCCGACTTATTAATATCCTTGAGATAACAAAGAGTCGGAATATGAAAATTTAAACTTTGACAAACTTCTAAAATCGTTTGTCCTTCCGCTACAGTATAGCTTTGATCATTAATTTTAATAGTGATATTTTTCATGATTATACCCTCGAAATAGCGTCAAAGCGACAATTGTTGAAGCAGGCACCGCACTTAATACATTTTTCGGTATCGATGCTGAAGACCGTCTGACCGGCAACACCACTAATGGCACCGACCGGACAATTACGGGCACAGAGCGAACATTTACGACACTTTTCCGGATCAATCTTATAAGTTAATAGAGACTTACATACATGGGCCGGACATTTCTTGTCGACAATATGAGCTAAATATTCTTCCCGGAAATTCTTGAGTGTGGAAAGTACCGGATTAGCAGCCGATTGGCCTAAACCGCAAAGCGAATTATTTTTAATATGGTAGCAGAGTTCTTCCATTTCATTAAGAAGTTCCATCGTACCTTCGCCTTTGCAAATTTTGGTCAGCATTTCCAACAAGCGTTTGGTTCCCACACGGCAAGGCGTACACTTGCCGCAACTTTCATCAACGATAAATTCCAAATAGAAACGGGCAACATCGACCATACAATTATCTTCATCAAGGACAATCATACCGCCTGAGCCCATCATGGAACCCCGTTCAATAAGATTATCATAATCGATCGGTACATCAAGATCATTTTCGGTTAAGCAACCACCTGAAGGACCACCAGTTTGTACAGCCTTAAAACGTTTACCGTTTGGACAACCACCACCGATATCATAAATGACTTCTCGCAAGGTTGTACCCATCGGAATCTCAACAAGACCGGTATTGGAAATCTTGCCACCCAAGGCAAAAACCTTAGTACCCTTAGACTTTTCAGTACCGATAGATGCAAACCAATCATCGCCGTTTAAGATGATTTGGGCGACATTAGCCAAGGTTTCAACATTATTGATAATGGTCGGCTTGCCCCAAACACCGCTTTTAGCCGGGAATGGCGGTTTTGGTACCGGGTTACCGCGCTTACCTTCGATCGATGCAATTAAAGCCGTCTCTTCACCACATACAAAGGCTCCGGCTCCCAAGCGAATTTCAATATCAAAATTAAAACCGCTGCCTAAAATATTATCACCCAATAAGCCTAGCTCACGAGCTTGTGAAATAGCGATGCGCAAACGACCCACGGCAATCGGATACTCTGCCCGAATATAGATATAACCTTTATGGGCGCCGATAGCATATGCAGCAATAGCCATAGCTTCTAAAACTGCATGCGGATCACCTTCCAAAATAGAGCGATCCATAAAAGCTCCCGGGTCACCCTCATCGGCATTACAGATGACATATTTTTCATCAGCTTCTTCTTGAGCAGCGAAACGCCATTTTCTACCAGTCGGGAAGCCACCGCCGCCGCGACCGCGCAAACCGGACTTTTCAATAGTTTCAATTACTTGTAGCGGTGTATATGATTGTAGGACCATACCCAGGGCCATATAACCGTCGCGGGCAATATATTCATTGATATTTTCCGGATTGATGACCCCGCAATTGCGCAAGGCAATGCGTTTTTGTTTGGCATAAAAAGGACTGGAGGCAATATCGACGATTTTTTCCTGAGTCTTATAATCAATATCGGAAAGCTCCAAGCTTTTGACAACTCTTCCCTTATATAGATGTTCGGAAACAATCGTTTCAACATCGTCAACTTTAACATGCGAATAATAGATGCCATCAGGATGTACGGCAACAATCGGTCCTTTTTGGCATAGACCGAAACAACCGGTTTTGACGACCTTTACTTCATCCTGCAGGCCGTATTTTATCAGCACTTCCTGGAATTTATCATAAATTAAAGCCGAGTTGGAAGATGAACAACCGGTTCCGGCACAAATGAGCACATTGATTCTTTCCATTATTTGCCCTTCCTTTCTTCGGCATCAAGCGTATATTCTTCAGCTACTTTATTATGCAAAATATGCGAATCAAAGATAGCAGCGGCTTTTTCGGCATCGACATAAACATAGGTAGTCTTATCACCTTCCCGATCAAAAACTTCAACAATCGGTTCATACTTGCAAAGACCGATACAACCGGTTTGCGATACAACACACGGATAATCATGCTTAGCTGCTTCTTCTACCAAACGGTTGAGTACCGGACGAGCTCCGGCCGCAATACCGCAGGTTCCCATGCCGACCAAGACGCGATAGCGTTTGTTGCTGTCACGCAATTCCATTTCTTTACCGGCAGTTTCCTTTAATTTTTTCAATTCCTCTAAGCTTTTCATTTGATATTACCTATCCCTTCGTTAATATATGTTTTAAGCCAAAGCGCAATGCTTGGATTTGTATAATCGACTTCGCCGATTTCCTCAGCTATCTTTATAGTATCAAAAATAAAGGCATTATTATCATTTTTAAAGACAAAATGCAAATCAAGACCCGGTTTTTTTGATAAAGTAAACATAATTGTTTCACCGATATCACCCAGCGGCGGTAAATCGATATGATCTTTTTTGACATCAAAACGGATAATTGTCCCCTCATTAATCTTGGAATCAATATTTAAATGACCATCGGTATAATCAGTCAAAGATTTTAAAAAAGCCAAACCCATCCCGACTTTGCGGGTAGTTCTGGTAGTAGTGAAGGGTTTAGTGGCATTCTTTAAAAATTCTTCACTCATTCCCTCGCCATTATCTTTAACCAAAAAATAGATACGCTCATCTTCTTCAGAAATAAAAATCTCTAAAACAATAGTGTCGGCTTTATGTTCAACGGCATTGATGAGTAATTCCAGCAAATGCATAGCCAAATCTTCCATCATCGAAAAAGTCCCTCCCAAATCTCGGCATCCAAATAATTCTCTTGTTCAGCAATATCGATTAAGCGATGGGCATCCGAACTTCTTAAAAACAACTTTTTCGCCGCTTTTAATTTTTGATAATCGGAAAAATGCTCTTTATGGCAATATTCAATACCGTCAAAATATAGATTACGGGGGATAAAACCCAAACGATTTAAGATCCCATTGGCAGAACGGTCAATATGTGCTAAAACCGAAAGACCGCCATAGTCTTTAATCGCCATCGTTAAATCTTCAATACTTAAGTCCAGTGTCGACAATAAGAGCCTTGCTTCTTCTTTAATAATATTGTCATCGTTATCCCTGACATATTGATGACCGAAATATTTTGGTTTATTTAATATTTTTATCAGATGCTCATCAATAAATAAAGAAAAATTAAAGACTTTTTCTAAGCTGTTAAAATAAGCCAAGACATGAACTTCTTCTTTACTGGTAAGTTCAGCTCCATAAAGATATAAAAGCCCCTTTGAAGCACATAATTGAGCGACACTTTCCTGCTGAAGGAAAGAATTATGATCAGTAACGGAAATCAGCTTTAAACCGTTTAAAAGAGCCATGTTGACAATATTATTAGGAGTCATATCATCATCGGCGCAAGGCGAAAGACAAGAATGAATATGCAAATCGTAATAGATCATTTTAAGAGATTGTTTAAGATTACCGAAGTCTCATACAGCGGAAGTTTAGAATGCAAAATAATAATTTCTTCTTCTTTGGCTAAGGCAATCAATTCTTCATTTACGGCAGCATCTTCACAAATAATAACTGCGGCAAATTCTCTTAAAGCCGCCACCCCAATGATATTTTGATGGGTCAAAACAGTTAGCCATAAAGAACCGGCCTTGCCCCTTCCCATAACCCAAGATAAAAGATCACCGATGTAGACACCGCTAACCTCCTTACCAAGATCAAGATGGGGAGTTAAAAGTTCAAAGGGTGAGGCTTCTATTATTTTATTTATCTTCATCAATTTTATCCTCCGTTTTCAAAAGCCGGCAATGATCACGACTGGCCTCTTTTTTGACAATAGCTTCAGCTAAATAACGACATCCGGGATAGCCGCAAGCTGCACAATCATAGCCCGGCAAAGTCTTAAGAACTTTAGATACCTCTTCAAAAAAGGCTATCCGTTCCTTAAATGTCGCCTTAATGACCTCATCTTTTTCCACCCGCGGATTTAAAGGATCAATATCTTTATCTTCCATCCTTTCCGTCATAATATAACGGTAATTATTTTGACATGAATACGGATTGCCCCACAAAAGATCACCGCCCGGACAACCGTTGAAGCAGGCAAATAATACATAGTGGTCAAATTTTTCCAAACGCTTAAATTCAAGTTTCTCTAATACATCAAAGGCCTTTTCAAGACCATCACCCAATAAGTATCGCTCACATTTAGGATAAGAAGCCATATTGGCCGAATAAAAGCCGTCTTGATTAATTACTACATCCAGACTTTCATCGCTCAAGCAAGCCTTAATGGCTGGGAAAATATCGCGAATGGCTAAAGCGTGATCTACCTCGTATTGATAATTTTCATAAGGATGTTTGGCTAAAGATAATTTTGCACTGCATTCGGCCAAAAGAAAGATTCCCAGGTCCTTATCCTTCCTTTTATGACGCAGATAGGAAGCGGCAATTTCGCTTGGATAATCAGTTTTAGAAAGATATTCCAAAAGGGTCGGATAATCATACTTAACCACTCTTTTTACCACCGGACAAAAACTGGCAATCCGCGGCTTACTTTCAGTTTGGAAATAATGATAGGCCGCTGCTTCAAAAGCACTTAAAGAAATGACTTCCTTAAAGCCCAGCTTCTTTATAGCGGCAAAGAGTTTTTTAATATCATCATTATTTTGATAATGATGCAGCAAAGAACTTGGTACTAAGCAAATGGGATATGCATAGTCTTTAATAGTATCAAGGCTGCTTCCATGAGTTATGAGGGCATGGTCGGGACATTTTTCCAGACAATGAATACAGTTGATGCAGCGATTAGCTTCGATTTTGACCCGTCCGTTATCGATGACGATGGCATTCATCGGACAGGCTTTTAAGCAGGCGATACAAGCCTCGCACTTAGCCTTGGTAAAAATAATCGTCGGTTTCATTCAATCACCTTAAATCCGATACTTAAGACGGTAGGACTGTTTTCTTTAGAAGAAATATGAAAATAATCAGCCATACGTTTAATATTGCATAAGCCCATGCCGGCCCCAAAGCCAAATTCACGAGCCTTGGCGGAAGCTGTCGAATAGCCCGGCTGCATGGCTAGATCAATATCTTTAATACCCGGTCCCTCATCTTGAAAAGTCAGGGCAATATTGTCATCTTCAATATCCAGTACAATCGTTCCGCCAAGGGAATGAATAATCATATTGATTTCCGCTTCATAAGAAGCTACGGCAATACGGCGGATAATATCAGCCGGAACAGCCAATTGCTTA
Source organism: uncultured Erysipelotrichaceae bacterium (assembly GCA_944325255.1). Classification (GTDB taxonomy): domain Bacteria; phylum Bacillota_I; class Bacilli_A; order Erysipelotrichales; family Erysipelotrichaceae; genus CALUZH01. The sequence continues at coordinate 26,151 of CALUZH010000020.1, read as the reverse complement.
AGCAATTTCTTAATGGCACTGGATACTTGACCGGCACTTTGAAAATCCTGCGACTTAACCTCAAATGTCTTAATCATGAGGCTTCCTTTAAACCAAAATCATAAAGTAAACCGCAGGCCTTAAACATCGTTCCGGCAAAGGCAGCAATACCGATTTCCTTATCCTTAGCCAAGTTTAAAAGTTCTTGGGGAACTTCCTTGTTGCGGACATAAATAAGCATCTTAATATCGAGCATCTCGGCCGTAATCAAAGATTGGGTATTGACAAGGCCGGTCAAAAGTAAAGTTTTGCCGGCATCATGATTAACTAAATAAAGGGCGTCCGACATTAAATCGGATGCAAAAGCATAGGTAAAATCATTATCTAAAAGATCATCGTCCGGAAGACAAAGAAATTTTAAAGGCATTTTATCGGCAATATCAGCTAGTTTCATCAGGCTCTTTCGCTTGCTTTTATATTTTCAATGATATCGGTTAAAACCTTTTTGTCTGTAATATTGCCATGGACCTCGCCGTCAACGACAACTACCGGGGCCAAACCGCAAGCTCCCAAGCATCTGGTAGCATCTACTGAAAAAAGACCATCCGGACTGGTTTTGTTAACCTGGGTGTTGGTTAATTGCAATACTTCATCCAAAAGATTTTGTGAACCTTTGACATAACAAGCCGTACCCAGGCAGACGTTAATAACATGCTTGCCCTTCGGTTCGGTCGTAAATTGTGTATAGAAGGTTACAACCCCATAGACTTCAGCTACCGATACTTTAGCAGCTTCAGCAATCTTAACCATGGCCTCAAAAGGAATATATCCCAATTCTTCCTGAACCTCATGCAGCATCAATTTAACCGGTCCTTTTTCGTTATGATGTTTCGAAACGATACGGTCAATAGTTTCCATAGCTGCTGCACTTAATTTTCTGTTTTGCATATTTTGCCCTCGCATTTCTAAATATAATTATAGCGATAATAAAGATAAATGCCTAGAGCCGATAAATATAATTAACGGTCATCCGATGACCGTGCTATAATTTAAAGCGTTGTTAAGAAGGGAAAAAAGAAAATGGCCAATCAAAATAAAGAAGCAATAATTACGGTAGACGGTAAAGAATATGAAAGAATTCCGGTAAAGACACATGTGGTGACCAAAAATGACAATATTGTCGATGTGGTAAGCAAATATACCTCCCCCCTTCTCAAGGATGGAGATATTGTTTTTATTTCCGAAAAATGTGTTGCCTGCACCCAAAATCGGGCAATTCCTTTAAAAGATATCAAACCCGGAAAGCTTGCAACTTTTCTTTCCCGTTTTGTCACTAAAACCCCGCACGGCATCGGTTTGGGCATGCCGGAGACCATGCACTATGCCATTAAGGAATGCGGTACTTGGCGCATCTTAGTGGCTGCAGCTTGCGGCGCAGTCGGTAAATTATTCGGTAAAAAAGGCTGGTTTTACATCGTTGCCGGACCTAAGGCGGCATCTATTGACGGACCGACCCCCAATACCCTTCCGCCATATAATGAATATGTGGTCCTGGGACCGCAAAATCCTGATGCGGTAGCCAAAGAAATAGCCGCCGCCATCAAACATGATGTCTGTATTGTTGATATCAATGACTTGGGCGGTAACATCCTAGGATGTTCTGACGCCCATATGGATAAGGAATTACTTTGTGCCATTTTAAAAGACAATCCCTTGGGTCAAGATCATGAACAGACCCCTATCGGAATAATTCGTGCTCATTAAAGGAGACCAGCTATGCATAAAATAGGTTTTGATAACGATAAGTATATTAAGCAACAATCCGAAAAAATCATAAAACGTATTTCCCGTTTTAATAAGCTCTATTTGGAATTCGGTGGCAAGCTCTTTGATGATTATCACGCTTCCCGTGTCATTCCCGGTTTTGCACCCGACAGTAAAATCAAGATGCTGTTGCATATGAAAGACAAGGTTGAGATGATGCTTGTAATCAATGCCGAGCACATCTGCAAAAATAAGGTTCGCGGCGATTTGGGCATCACCTATATCCAAGATCTTTTCCGTTTAATCGATGCCTTCAGAGAAGCCGGATTATATGTCGGAAGCGTCATCATTACCCGTTATAATAAACAATCCGAAGCGCAAAAACTTAAAAGAAAATTGGAACGATATAATATCAAGGTGGCTTATCATTATGCCATCCCCAACTACCCTAGCGATGTCAATTTGATTCTTTCCAAAGATGGTTTTGGTAAAAATGACTATATCGAGACTTCGCGAGAATTAGTGGTCGTTACCGCACCGGGACCGGGAAGCGGTAAAATGGCAACCTGTCTTTCACAAATGTATCATGATAATATGCACGGCATTCAAGCCGGCTATGCCAAATACGAAACCTTTCCGGTTTGGAATCTGTCCTTAAATCATCCGATTAATTTAGCTTATGAAGCGGCAACTATCGATTTGGATGATGTCAATATGATCGATCCCTTCCATTTAGAAAATTATGGAGCGGTCGCTACCAACTACAATCGTGATGTCGAAGTCTTCCCGGTATTGAATGATCTATTGATCAAAGTAATGGGCAAACAAATATATAAATCGCCAACCGATATGGGAGTAAATATGATCGGCCAATGCATAACCGACGATGAAGTATGCCAAGAAGCATCCAAACAGGAAATCGTCCGCCGTTACTTTGATACCCAAGTGGCCGTCCGTAAAGAAGACATGCCGGAAGAGGCCTTAAATAAAATAGAAACGATAATGTTGAAAGCGGGAGTCGACAAAAATTATCGCAAGGTAGCAAGCGCCGCCAACGAAGTGGCCGAAAAAACCAAAGAACCGGCCGTAGCCATCGAACTAAGTGATGGACGGATTATCACCGGTAAAACATCAAAATTAATGGGTGCCTCCTCAGCTTGCTTATTAAATGCTTTAAAAGCTATCGCCGGTTTACCGGATATCAAACTTTTATCCAGCGAAATCCTTGAACCCATACAGGAACTTAAAACCCTTCATTTAAAAGGACATAATCCGCGCTTGCATACCGATGAAACCCTCATCGCCCTAGCCATTGAATCCAAATCGTCCGAACTCTGCCGTAAAGCGATGGATGCCTTGGTCGAACTTAAAGATTGTGAAGTCCATTCAACAGTTATTTTATCAGCTGTAGACTTAGGAACTTTTAAAAAATTGGGTATGCATGTATCACAGGATCCGACATATCAATATAAAAAACTCTATCATAAACGTTAAAGATTGGGCTTATTTGCCCAATCTTTATTTTTTCTCATATTTTTGACGTTTGCACAGATGTTTAAAAGGACATTCGTTACAATTCGGATTTAAAGAATGGCACATATAACGGCCAAAATAAATCATTGTATGATGCATCCTTATCCAAAGATGACGGGGGATTTTGCGGCAAAGCTTAGCTTCAATATTCAAGACATCATCATCATATTTAGCTAGTCCCAATCTTTTGGCAATCCGCGAAACATGGGTATCGACAGCCATCGCCGGAATATTAAAGGCATCAGCCAAAACGACATTGGCCGTCTTTTTGCCGACTCCCGGCAAAGACATAAGCTCATGACGCTTAGAAGGGACTTCTCCCTTAAAACGCTCCTGGATATCCTTTGATAAAATAACGACATTTCGGCTTTTATTACGATAAAGACCGATTGAATGAATAATCTTTGCCACCTCATCAACATTAGCCAAAGACATGGCTAGAGCATCCGGATAGCGGGCAAAAAGGGTCGGTGTTACTTGATTAACCCGCTCATCGGTAGTTTGAGCACTTAAAACTACGGCAATTAAAAGTTCAAAAGCATTGCGGTGGTTCAAACTGCAATGGGCATCAGGATAAAGCTTGATTAATTCATTAATGATAAAATCAATTTTGGGATTCATGATTATTCCGCAATATCTTTTCAATATAAGGCAAAGAAACTTTACGATAGGCATCAGCACTGCGCAAAGCGGCCATTATTTCCTGTGGCGAATATATATTGATAAAATCAGAAAGCTTTTGGAGTTCATTTGGATTGAGCGGCCGACTCAAGCTGTCTTCAAAGGCTTTGAAAATATCATCGGCATAATCCAGTTCCGCTTCGGCCTGGGCCTCATAAATTCGGCTGATATCATAATTAACGCCATTATCACCGACATATATCTGTATATAATTATGTGCGGCCAGCTCTTGAATCAAGGCATCGACCTTCGTTTTATCACATTTTAATTTAGCGCTTAAAAGTTCATAATTAATATTGATATTGAATTCATTACAATAATCTAATAATAAGCAAAGCAATAAGGCGGCCGGTGATAAATCAAGATTTTGTGCATTATCCAAAAGCCAATTACGGCGATTGAAATAAGGCTTATTATAAATAGTATTCATAAGTTTACCCGCTTAATAAAGTCTGAGGTAAAACGAGCACTGTTTATAGCTGCATCTTTAAAGAATTGCTCATAGACGGCTTCATTTCCGTCAACAACCGCGATATCGGAAATCGCCCTTAAAATTAAAAAAGGGACCTTGAAATAAGTAGCGCATTGGCCGACAGCTGCAGCTTCCATTTCAACACATAAGGCTTGAGGAAAATATTTAAGGATATCCGATGTTTGACTTGCCTTACAAATAAAGCTGTCACCGCTGACCATCGGTCCAACATGAACATGATCATCCTTAATTTCCTTAATGATATCAATTAATTCTAAAGCCGTAGTATAAGCAATATTTTCCGCTTCAAAACTTTTCGGCCAGTCCGGAACATCGATATCATGATGAGCTACCTTAGTGGCTACTACAATATCGCCAATAGCGATATCTTCTTTTAAAGCACCCGCACAACCGATATTAATAATAAGTTTAGGATGATAAAAATCAATAAGTCTTGTCGTCACAATAGCCGCACCAACCTTGCCGATACCGCTTTTGGCCAATACCACTTCTTTATCGGCAATTGTACCTAAGTAAAAACCATATTCATCTTCTCTTAAATCCTGCATTAAAACTTTAAAAGCTTCAACTTCTTCATCCATCGCCGCAATAATCGCAATCATTTCTTAACTCCCATAAATAATATTTTTTCTTCCGGTATAAAATCTTTAACTATTTTAACTTCAAAACCCTGTTTCATCATTTTATTCTTAATTAATTCAACATCAAAAATATTCTGGACATGATGTTCTTGCACAATGCCGTCATCTTGATAAAAAGTAAAGCGCTCATAGAGCTGACGATTATCTTCATCAGCTATAATCGCCCATTGATAGTCGGTATTCAAAACGCTGCCCTCTTCAATATATTCTTCTTTAAATTCACTTAGACGTTTTTCATCATGCATATCAAATAAAAACGTTCCTCCGCTTTTTAAATGTTCCCATACACAGACAAACATTTTATCAAGTTCATCTTGTTCAAGATAATTAATACTGTCGCAAAGACAAAGGATTAAGTCAAAACGTTCGGCAAGATGAAAATCGGTCATATCTAAAAGCCGATAATCACCATCAAAACGTTTTAAAGCCACATCCTTCATTTGCGGAGAGATATCCGATGCCACCACATGATAACCTAGATCTTTTAAACGTTTGGCCATAACACCTGAACCTGAAGCCAGCTCCAAAACATCCTTGGCTTTAATCTTTAAAATATAATCAAGCCAATACTTAAGGCTTTCCTCATCTTGCAAAAGAGCGTCATAATAAGCGGAAAGCGAAGCATAATTAGCTACATCTTTAAAGTGCCAAGATCCTTCCATAAGCCCTCCAAATCATAATATTCCCTTTGTCCGTCATAAAAGACATGAACAACTATTGCGCCCAGATCGATTAAAAACCACTTGGAATCTTTAACTTTATCAATATGTTTCGCCTCTAAGCCCAAAGATAGAGCTAAGTCTTCGACCGCATCGATAATTGCCATGGCCAAACGCTCGTTACGAGCTGTGGCAATAAGCATATAATCAAAAAAAGGACTGTGACCGCGAAAATCGATGACCCTTATGTCATCGCCTTGTTTGGCATCTACCACATCATAAACCTGTTTCAATAAATCACTCATGTTTTGACAAATATTCCCTTATATTCATTTTAAGCTTATTAAATGCTGCGCCTAGATCATTAAAGGCCAAAGGCAAAATATCATCATCAATTCCCCGACCCGGCTCCCTTTTATCGGCCAAATAAATAATTTGGGCCAAGATAGCCGCTGATGTACCGTCAGTATGATGATATATAGCATTTAAAATATCCGCATCATATAAATTTAAATGTTCTTGCAAATAATACTTAGCCACATAACTGTGCTTAACCGCCATAGGGGCATCAAGCTTTTCCGGATCATAAGCCTTTAAATAAGCATCCAGATAAGCAATATCTTCTTCTTTGACAACATCATGTAAAAGACCGGCAAGATAGGCTTTAGCTACCGGATAATGGTAGACCTTAGCTAAAGTCACAGCCGTATCGGCAACCCCAAGAGAATGCTTAAAACGTTTTAAAGAAAGTTTCTTTTTTAAAAGTTCCTGCATTAAATCCTTATCGCAAAGAAGGTCCTCACGGCCATAAAATTGATAAAAATTATCCAAATTAAAATCTATATCATGATCTAAAACGATTTTTTCAAGACCCTCAATATCCCCAATTTTTAAATATTTAAACTGCTGGCAAAACTTTTCTAAGATCCGATAAAAAGTCCGATTTTGCGGAGGAATCAGATAAATCAAAGCATCTTTATGTCTTTGATGGATATCTTTAATGGTCGCCACTTCCCCACGATTTAAGGGTGCAAAGTTGCCCTTCACTACAAGCATTTTCATGGCAAATCAATAATTCCCGCTTTCGATAAACGATATAAGACGATATGCCGACCGATAATTTGCACAATCTCGCAATTTAAGGCGGCTGCCAGCTCAATAGCGGCTTCATTAATATCCAAAGGTGCAGTCTTTAAAAGTGCAACCTTAATAAGCTCACGAGCCGTCAAAGCCTTGTCAAGGGTATTAAAAAGATTATAGCTCAAACCATCCTTGCCGATTTGAGCCAGGGCTTTTTCATTTACGGCCAAAGATCTTAGATAACGTTTCTGTTTACCGTTCAACATTAAAGTAATCCCTTCCTTCTTTTGACTTCAACCTTATTTGGCAAAGTCAATTTTACCAAATCAAGGTGATGAAAGCCAATAAAACCCATTCCATTGATAGCTAAGTCTTCCTTATCAAGATTTTTATAGCTTTTAAAGTCATATTCTATATCCTTATGCAAAGGATATTTAAGCTCATAATCATCGGCATTAGCTAATTTAGTACGATGAATCTGCACCCGCGGATCAAAATAAAAGATAATTGTTGCCCTATCTTTGACATAAGCATCCAAGCGCATTAAATCATTGATAAAAAAGCTTTGCTTGTTATATAGCTGATAAACAAGCGGCTTTATAGTCTTAAGAGGATATATTTCCTCAATGAGCCGGCTATCAAGGTTCATCAAGATACTGCCCCTATCACAAATACCCGGAGCATCATAGAAAGTATAATTTTCCAAATGGAAGGCATTGAAGTCTAAAGTTGTGCCCGGATAAAAAGAAGTAGTCAATTTCTTAGAGCCGGTAAGTTTATTGATAATGCTGCTTTTGCCGGCATTGGCCAAACCGGCAAAGATAAATTTACGAAATGGCGATGCCGCAATTTCTTCATAAAATAAGTCATTTAAATGATGATCTTTAATACTTGTCAAAATAAGTGAACGGATATCATTGCCCTTAGCCATTTTTTTCAGTTCATCAAGGATATAAGTTTCGATTTTGGCAAAATTACTATTATCCGGCAAAAGATCAATTTTATTGATGATAATAAAAAGCGGTCGATCCTTAAATGCTTGAAATAACTTATAATGAACATCACTTGAAATATGCAAGATATCCATAATAAGAACGATGGCAGCATCCGTATGTTTTTTAATTTCCGCAATTAAGGCATCAGGATCAATCGCATCGCGCAAATCCAGAGTCAGATCGCCATAGTGTGCCAAACGGAAACAACGACGGCAATAATCCTGATCTAAAGATTTTACATATCCCGGAGCATCGGGATTATCAACTTGCAAACTAATACCGCAACCTAAACATTTTTTCATTGCCAATTCCTCATGATTAATTTTTCAATGCGCCGATTGATGCGGGTTGAAAACGAATCTTTGTCAACCAAAGGCTTGGTTAAAAAGACTCTGATGCCCGCAAAGTGAGCACCTAAGACATCGGTCAAAAGCTGATCGCCGATACATATGGCCCGGCTTTTCTTAATGCCATATTTTTTTAACAAGCTCCGGTAAGTAAACGGCAAGGGCTTTAAGGCAAAATATCGATATGGCAATTTTAAAGAATCGGCAAAGGTCTTAACCCGTTCTTGCTTATTATTTGATACCAAAACAATCACAAAACCGGCATTTTGAAGTTTATGAATAAAATCCCTGGCTTCCTTATCGGCAGTTTTTTCATAATAAGGTGCCAAAGTATTATCAATATCCATAAAGATATGACTGACCCCCTCTTCTTTTAAAACATCAAGATCAAGGTCCCGATAATGTTTCAGAAATCTATCAGGTTTAAAAATACTCATCTAAAGTCTCCTTGCATATCAAAACAGGGTCAATTGATCATCTGTTTTTTCCAAAGCCTCATCTTGGGGAAATTCCACAAACGGTACCTTAACAAAGTCCTTCTCCCCAAAGGCAAAAAACGGCATCTTTATACTTAATGGCGAAGAAAAAGTGGCGTCAATAGACATATAAGGCACATCTTTGCCATGAAGAAGATGTAAATTACCATCATAGACATATAAAGTCTCATCACCTTTGATGCAGATAATCTTTTTAAGCATATGCGGATTAGACTTAATCCATTTATATAATCGTAAACCCTTGGTACGCCGATTAGTCATCGGCAATTCATTTAAACGAATCCGCTTAAAGCTGCCCTTATCACTCATAATTAATAAACTTTCATCATTTTCATTAATTGCCAAGGCATCAGCCAAGACATCATCTTTTAAATCCATGGCATAAATACCCATGGCCTTGGTCGCTAACGGAGCGACCTCACTACCGGCATAGTAGTTATAGTAGCCCTTGGAAGAAGCCAATAAAAATTTATCATCTTTAAGGGCAATAAAGGCTTTTAGTAAGCGATCATCATCTTTTAAGCGCATTGCCGTCATCGTTTTAGTCGATCTTTGTACCTTGAATTCATTCAATAGAGTCTTTTTTATGAGCCCTTTGGCGGTAACCGTAACGACATAGACAAAACTTTGGAAGTTATCAACTATCATCGCCGATACGATCCTTTCGGCATCATCGACCTTAAAATAATGCGAAAAGTGCTGTCCTAAGTCCTTCCACTTACTTTCAGCAAGTTCATAGATCGGAATATAGGCATAATTGCCCCGGTCGGTAAAAAGTAAAAGATTATAAAGGCTCAGTGAAGTCGTAAAGCCCAAAAGACAATCTTCTTCCTTAAAGGATGTAAGACTTCCTTCATTAGCCTGATATGCCCGCATCGAACAACGTTTAATATAGCCGTCCTTGCTGACGGAGATAAAGACTTCCTCATTGGCAATCATCGCTTCTTTATTGACCACCAGGTCACTGACTTCATCTTCGACTTTCGTCTTGCGCGGGGTCGGAAATTGCTTTTTGACATCATTTAATTCATTGATAATCTTTTGATTCAATAAAGCCGGGGATGATAATATAGCCGTTAATTCGGCAACTTCCTTAACTAAAGAGGCATATTCACTTTTTAGGATAGTGATATCAGTATTGGAAAGTCGATATAAGCGCATCATGACAATTGCTTCAGCTTGGGCTTTAGTGAAAAGATAAGCTTCGCAAAGTCTTTTTATGGCATCTTCCTTATCCTTGCTGCTACGGATAATAGCCAAAACATCATCGAGGATGGATATGGCCTTAATTAAACCCTCAATAATATGAATTCGTGCTTCTTTTTTATTTTTTAAATAGGTGCAGGCATTGATTGATACTTCTTTGCGGTGTTCAATGAAGGCATCAAGAGCCGTTATAAGATTCATTAATACCGGAGCATGATTGACTATGGCAATCATATTGTAGGCATAATTGATTTGCAAGTCGGTATTTTTATAAAAATAGTTGAGAACCTGAGCAGCATCAATATCTTTCTTTAAATCAATGACGATGCGTAAACCGTCTCTTCCCGATTCATCACGGACATCGATAATACCTTCTATATCTTTATTTAAGCGAATCTCATCCAATTTCTTGACAAGATTTTTCTTGACTACTTCATAAGGTATCTCGCTTATGACAATTTGATTAATAGTTTTGCCCAAAACAATATCGCATTTACTGCGTACAACGACCTTGCCCTTGCCGGTTTTAAAAACCTCCCGAATATTTTCCTTGCCTTGGACGATACCGCCGGTAGGGAAATCCGGACCTTTCACAAAGACCAAAAGATCATCCAGCGAACAATCGGGATGATATAAACGATAAATTGTAGCATCGATAATTTCTCCTAAATTATGCGGAGCGATATTAGTAGCATAACCGGAAGCAATACCGGTTGCCCCATTTACCATCAATAAGGGAAATTTGGCCGGCAAAACCGTCGGCTCAAGTTCCGTATCATCATAATTATTAGTCATGGCTACCGTATCTTTGTCGATATCTTCTAACAATAAATCAGCATAAGGCGATAGACGGGCCTCGGTATAACGCATGGCTGCCGGCGGGTCATCATCAATACCGCCGTTATTGCCCTTCATGTCAATTAAAGGCAAATTCATCTTCCAGTCCTGAGACATCCGCACCATGGCATCATAGACGGAAGTATCGCCATGAGGATGATAGGTACCGATAACGATACCGACCGTTTTAGCACTCTTACGATGCGGCTTATCATAGGTATTTCCGGCTTCGTTCATCGCATATAAGATTCTTCTTTGTACTGGTTTTAAACCGTCACGGGCATCCGGCAAAGCCCGCTCTTGAATAATATATTTAGAATAACGACCAAAACGGTCGGACATAATATCATCCAAACTGCGAGTAATATCATTAGCGAGTACAACTTGCTTATTTTTATCGGCCGTTTTCTTCAATTCTGAAATCTTCCTCCAATGTAAAATCAATATTCTTTTCAATCCAGGCGCGGCGCAATTCCGGCTTATTGCCCATTAAAACCGAAATTCTTCTTTCGCAAAGCGCCGCATCTTCAATAGACACCTTAATAAGTGTTCGCTTTTCGGGGTCCATTGTCGTTTCCCATAATTGATCGGCATCCATTTCGCCCAATCCCTTATAACGGGTTATTTCGACTTTGCCCCATTTTTGACGATAATTATTTAGTTCTTCATCATTATTGCAATAGGCAAAATCCTTGCCCTTGGAAACCCGATATAATGGCGGCATGGCGATATAGACATGACCCTTTTCGATAAGTTCGCGCATAAAACGATAAAAGAAAGTTAAAAGTAAGATTTGGATATGGGCACCATCGGTATCGGCATCGGTCATAATAATGACTTTATCATAATGAATATCTTCGATATCAAAGTCAGCTCCGACCCCGGCTCCCAAGGCATGGACAAGGGTATTAAGTTCCTCATTTTTTTCAATATCGGCCAATGAGGCCTTTTCGGTATTTAAAACCTTCCCCCGCAATGGCAAGATCGCTTGAAATTTAGAATCCCGGCCTTTTTTGGCACTGCCCCCGGCCGAATCACCTTCGACCAAAAACAGTTCCAATTTTTTGACATCCCGGCTTTGGGCATTAGCTAATTTTCCGCTTAAGACCTTTTCTGAACGATTGGCATTTTTCTTGCCCCTGCGGGCATCTTCTTTGGCCTTACGAGCTGCTTCTCTGGCCATGCTGGCTCGTTGAATTTTTTTGATAATGGTCAAAGCGGTCTCTTTATTTTCCGAAAGGAAGTATTGGAGTTTTTCCGATACCAGGTTCTCCACGGCTGTTTTGGCTTCGGGAGTTCCAAGCTTGGATTTTACCTGTCCTTCAAATTGTAAAAGATGTTCCGGTATTGACAAAGATATAATGGAAGTCAAACCCTCGCGGATATCGCTGCCTTCAAAATTTTTATCCTTATCTTTTAAAATATTGACACTGCGGGCATAATCATTGATGGTTTTAGTAAAGGCTGTACGATAACCGACTTCATGGCTGCCACCGTCTTTGGTACGAACCAGATTGACAAAAGAAAACATATTTTCCTGATAGGAATCGGTATATTGGAAGGCAACATCAACGCTTATCTCGTTGACTATCCCTGAAAAAGTAACTGTCTTATGCAATACATCCTTGTCTTCATGAAGATAATCCATAAAAGCCGAAAGACCGTCATGATATTTAAAGGTCGTGCTGCTTTTATCTTTATCAACAACCGTTATCGCTACATCCTTGAGCAAGAACGCTTCTTCCTGGGCTCTTTCCAAAATAGTTTCATAATTAAATACGGTCGTTTGAAAGATTCGCTCGTCCGGTTTAAAAGTTACTTTAGAACCGGTTTTAGAAGTGCTGCCCAATACTTCCAAAGGCCCAATCTTTTTACCGCCGTCGGCAAAACGCATACGGTAGCGTTTGCCGTCACGGCAAACTTCAACTTCAAGCCAAGAACTTAAGGCATTGACAACCGAAGCACCGACGCCATGCAAACCACCGGACTTTTTATAACCGGCACCTTCCGAGAATTTACCGCCGGCATGAAGAACGGTAAAAATGACTTCCAGGGCCGATTTGCCGCTGCTGTGCATGCCTACCGGCATGCCCCGGCCGGCATCTTCCACCGTACAGGAGCCATCCCCGTTAAGCGTGATTTTAATCTCTTTACCGTAACCGTTTAAGGCTTCATCTATGGCATTGTCGACAATTTCCCAAATCAAATGATGCAGGCCCTTGGCATCGACTGATCCGATATACATTCCCGGTCTTTTGCGAACAGCTTCCAAGCCTTCTAAAATTTGAATACTGGAAGCATCATAAGTTTGAGATTGATTAGTTTTATCTTGCATAATACCTCGTTTCAACCATGTCATTATAGCATAATTTAACATTTATGCTAAAATAAAGCGGGAGTAGAAAAATGGATATATTGTTAACGATTATATGGATAATTATCGGCTATTTAATTGGCTCGATATCTTGGGCTCTCATTATCGGCAAAGTCTTTTTCAATAAAGATATCCGAAACTATGGCTCAGGTAATCTCGGCGGCACCAATGCCGGCAGAGTCTTAGGCAAGCCAATTGGCATGCTGGTAATTATTCTTGATGCATTAAAGGCTTTGATTTTGATGATTGTCGCCAATTATCTTTATCCTAACGCCATTCCCTTTGCCGGTTTGGCCGTAAGTGTGGGTCATTGTTTTCCGCTATTTGCCCAATTTCGCGGGGGCAAAGGCGTTGCCTGTGCCTTTGGCTACCTTTTGGGACTGGGCTTATTTGTCACCCATGATGTAGTCTTTATCTTTGTTTATCCCTTGCTTATATTTATCTTGGTACTGGGACTTTCCCGAATGGTTTCCCTGTCCAGTATGTCGGCAATGCTTGGCGCTACCGTTATAGCTTATCTCACATTTGAAGATAAGCTGATAGCTACGATGGTATTGATTCTTACCTGCCTAGTTATCTTCCGCCATATTCCAAATATCTTAAGGATCATCAAAGGCAAAGAAAATCGTGTATCGTTTATCAAATAGTACAGTCAATGTACTATTTTTTTATTCGCTTTGTAATAAGTCTTCCTGCATTTTAAAAAGTTCATCTCTGGTTGCAGCATCAATATCACCCACTTCATACATCCGTTTAATGACATGTTTTTGTCTTTCCAAGGCCAGAGCTTTGCCGCTTGAAAGCTGATAGACACTCGGAGCATTAGGAATACCGGCCAGAAGAGTTGAATCAAAAAGATCTAAATCGATGGGTTTGATATCAAAATAGCCCATTGCAGCATCATAAATGCCATAATAACCGTCACCATAATAGATAATATTTAAATACATCTCTAAAATTTCATCTTTAGAATAAGTATTTTCAAGGTCATAAAGTAAGTAATATTCCGCCATTTTCTCAGGCAAAGACGAATCAAAAGTAAAATATATATTTTGGGCCAATTGCTGAGTGATAGTCGAACCACCTTCAATCACCGAAAAAGACAAGATATTTCTAAGCATTGCCCTAGCCAAAGCGATAAAATCAATGCCGTAACGATCATAAAAACGATGGTCTTCAACATCAATCGTCGCTTTTAAAAGATAGGGCGAAATCTCAGTAAGCGGTGTATAGTCATCGACCTTATCTTGTAAATAATCTTTAACTTCTTCAATCGGCAAATTCTCAATCGCTTCAGTATAAGCATTATAGCCAAGGCCAAACAAAAGACCGATGGCCAAAAATGCCAATAAAGTAAGCGTAATAAAAGTTCGTTTAAGTATTTTCATAAAATAAAAAACATTAGCCTCAACTAATGTTTTATTGACCCATTGATTTCATGATAGCGCGAATTTGAGCTTCAGAAGGCTTGCGGCCCATTTGCATAAACATCGCCCGTACCATTTTCTCAGTAATTGGCGGATTTTCTTTAATCTGCTTTTCAAAATAACGTTTAGTTAAGAAGAAAGCGATAATACCACCGACTACAGCGCCGATCAACAAATACAATATTGATGTCCAAATATCCATCTATAACACCTCTCTTTTTTATAATTCTAACTTAATAAGTTTTAAATTGTAAATCAAAAACCTGATGGGGGTTAAAATTTCCTGGACCCTCCAGGTGGTTCATCTATACATTCCTTTAGGATTCTCACTTAAAGTGAGCTTTCAACACGGGTTTGTAACACGAATAAGAACCAAAATAAATATGTAGGAATTTTAAAGAACCATCAGGCAAGCATATTATAATATATTCAAAACTAAATAAACAGTCTTGACATTTTAAACATGATCACTTGGCAAACGGTGCCATGATATCCGCATAAATATCTTCAAGTTCTTTGATTGATTCTTCGCTAGGATTGCCTTCTTCCCAAGAACTTACAACCGAGATATGGCCCTTATTCAATTCACCGTTGACAATTGTAAACACATGAGGGGTAAAAATCGTTTTTTCACCGGCATCATTGGTTTCAAGAATGCTGTCCAAAGCTGTAACCAAATTAGTAAAGACTTCATCGCGAACCGGATAGATTGGGCTGTTACAATCCAAATAATAAACAGTAACACCTAAATTTTGGGCAACTTCATTCAAATATTGAACGGCTTCTTGGCAAACATGGCAACCCTCATAGCCCATATAAATAACGGCCGAACCACCTTCATCAATCAAACGAATTACTTCATCAGGGGAAATACCCTTAAAATTATGATTTGTTGAATTAACGCCCTTATATCCGCTCATATCAACATCATAACTCTCAATAGCGATTTCATTTATTGCTGTATCTTGCTCGCCGCAGGCAAAAAGCCCGAATATTAAAACCAAGCACAATAATAATTTTTTCATTCTTCATCAATCCTTTCTTCTTTATTCATCGATGCAAAACATTCTTCCGTAACCCGACGATCGGCTAAACCATCACCAAGGGCTGTCGCCATTCCGGCGGCATTGGCATAGCGGAAGGCTTCCAAAGGGAGAGCCCCTTTTTGAATAGCGTAAAGGAAACCGGCAACCATACTGTCATCCATACCGGTAGTATTGAGACCTTCTTTTTCTTCATGATGCAAGACATAAATACCACTTGCGCTGCCCAAAAAAACCTCACGGTCATCGCCATGGACCAAAACATTCTGGATGCCAAGATCAACTAATTTTCTGATTGCCACTACCGTATCTTCCGTAGCCGTAATTGATTGTAAATCATTTTTAGTTAAACGAACTAAGAAGGGTTTGGCATCAAAACAATTTTTAAGTAATTCTTCATTGGTATCAAGGACAATCTTAATATCAGAAAGCGCCAATTCATGAATTACTTCACTCATTCTGGTAAATAAGTCATTTTGCACATTACCGCTGAGGACAAAAATATCCCCGGGATAAATCCTAAAAAGACGTTTGCGGAATCTTTCAAATTCTTCATCGCTGACATGCGGGCCTTTGGCATTGATATCAATCGAATGATCACTTAAAATTTTCAAATTAATCCGCGTATTTTCATTTATCGTGGTAAAAAGCGGCTCAATATAAGTATATTTCTTAATAAAAGATAGATAGTAATCCTTAGTAAAACCGCCTAAAAAACCCAAGGCAACATTGGGAATCATCAAATTGTTCAAAACAATCGAAACATTGACGCCTTTACCGCCGGCATTAAAATCTTCGTTCTCCGTGCGATTGATGCCGCTGTCGCTTAAAGGCGGCGTTACTTTTAAATAATAATCCAAAGAGGGATTAACCGTACATGTATAAATCATAGCTTTATTCTAATACATTAATAATCTTAATTAAAGTCTTGTTTTGTCGGCGCAAGCTTCCAAGATGGTTTATAATCAAACATATGGAAAGCTTAAGTCTCAATTTCTTAGCTAATCGCGAATTGCTGAGGATTATTTTTATTTCGCTGATTATTTTTGGTATTTTATATCTTTTGACAATGCCCTTTAAAAATAAACGCTTCATTATTATTTTAACGGCCATATATGCTTTTTTGACTTTTTATGACTTGGGAAGCAGTAAAAGTCCCGAAACTTTTTATGAGGTTACAAAAAACAATAGTCATGTCATTATTGAACTTAATGATGAAAACCGATCTTTTGATAAAATCTATGCGTTTTCCTTAGAAGGTGAACCTGTAAATTCAGATTATCGCTATCAAATATATTTTCGGGATATTGTCATCGAAGCTTCTAATGATCTTAAAAATTGGGCTTATTTAACGACTTTGGATGACGAAGAATGGGGTAAATGGTGTGTCAAAGAATTGCCGGTAAGTTATGACTTTCGCTATATCCGTTTAACCTTTCCTCATAATTATGGGGTAATTAACGAGATTGCTTTTTATGACAGTGAAAATAGATATTTTTTAAACACTTCAATTTATGAAGCCGATGATGAAACTTACAATCCTCAAAATTTAATTGATGAAAGAGATTGTATATTGGCTGATTTTGACTATCAAAATGAGACATACTTTGATGAAATATATCATGTGCGCAACGCTTATGAAATAGCCAACAATTTGCCTCTTTATACAGCGGTTCATCCCCTTTTGGGAACCCGTTTAATCGCCTTAGGTATTAAAATTTTCGGCATGAATCCTTTCGGCTACCGCTTTTTCGGTGCCTTGACATCGGTAATAATGGTGCCGCTATTTTATCTTTTAATTTATTTCTTATTCCATGAAGCTAAATGGGCCAAAATCGGGGCTTTACTTTTTTCCCTTGATTTTATGCATTACACAACCGGAAGGATTGCTACTCTTGAACCTTTCTCCCTGCTTTTTATTCTTTTAATGTACCTTTTCATGATTTGCTTCATGCATCTTAATTATCTAAAGAAGCTAAAAAAGGCGCTGATCTTTCTGGGCTTATCAGGACTTTCCATGGCTTTGGCCTGGGCCACGAAATGGACCGGCATCTATGCATCGATCGGCCTAGCTATATGCTTCTTTTTTAAACTTTATCAAGTCTTGAAAAATACTAAAGATAAACAGAAAGTTAAAAAAACCATCATCGTCTTGCTTTTCTGTATTATCTTTTTTGTCATCCTTCCCCTTATAGTTTATGTTTTGGTATTCCAGGGCATCTATATCTATGATACCCTGCCGCATAATATTATTGAAGCAATCAAACAGGTAATTGATTATACAGAATATATGTTTACTTACCATAGCGGTCTTGAAAGTACGCATCCCTATTCATCTAAATGGTATATGTGGCTCTTGGATATCCGGCCGATTTGGTATTATGTCAATCGTTTGGGCGATAATATCCAAACCATATCCTGTTTCAACAATCCCGCCA
Organism: uncultured Erysipelotrichaceae bacterium; assembly: GCA_944325255.1. Classification (GTDB taxonomy): domain Bacteria; phylum Bacillota_I; class Bacilli_A; order Erysipelotrichales; family Erysipelotrichaceae; genus CALUZH01. Next base: position 8,157 of record CALUZH010000020.1, on the reverse strand, counting down.
TCTCTTTAATGGGCTTATTTGCCGTTATTTATACACTAATCAAAACCATCAAAAAGACAGATAAGCAAAACATCATCATTGTCGCTGCTTATTTTTCATCATTGATACCTTGGATCTTTATCAGCCGTACCACCTTCAGCTATCATTATTATCCTTGTATTCCCTTTTTGATTTTAGCCATTATCTACTTCTTTTACCGCAATAAAAAAGAAAGATTACTTAAAATCTTTCTGGTCTTGAGCATTATATTATTTATTGCCTTTTTGCCGGCCATTGGCGGCTTTATGACTAAACAATTTTATGTTTCCCATATTATCCGCTTTTTGCCTTCCTGGTATTTTGGCTAGAAATTAAGTAATATCCTTTCGGCTAACTCTTTAGTCTTATTATCGATATCATTCAAAGGATTAAATTCTACCAAATCAAAAGAATATATGGCATTACGATAAAGTTTGATGATCTTTAAAAGTTTTTCATATATAGCCATCGTTCCCCCGCCTTTAACCGGTGTTGAAACTCCGGGGGCGATACTTGGATCCAGAAAATCAAGATCATAACTTAAATGCACACCCTCAGTATTGAATGAAGCAATAGCGAAGGCTTCTTTCATAACATCTTCAATGCCGCGCTCAAATACTTCTTCCATCGGTATAACCTTCACCTTGGTATGTGCGAGATTTTCATATTCCCCTTCATCAATGCTTCGAGCGCCGACAATGACCGTATTGGCTTCAGAAATAAAAGGAGCCTTATGAAAAAAAGCCAAGTCATGGGCACCATAACCATTTATTACAGCACAAGGCAAACCATGAAGATTGCCGGATGTTGTGGAAGCCAAGGTATGATAATCGGTATGGGCATCAATCCAGATCAAACCTAAAGGACCCTTTTTTAAATTAGCCGCCAAGGCCGAAGCAATCGCCACACTATGGTCACCACCGATATTTAATACCAAATCATTCTTCGGTATATTAATAATATTGGCATATAAGTTATAAAGATAACTATATAATTCCTTAAAGTTCTTGTGGCGGTCATCTTGACTGGTGGATTTTTTAAAAAAACGATTCATCTTAAAAATTTTAATGTCTTCAAAAGATAAAGAATCAAAGAGTGTTTCCGGTCCTAAGCTCGCACCGTTTACATGGACACCCAAATCCGATGCCGCACCAATAAAATGTTTTTGCATAAAATCACCACTAATTATTCTATTGAAAACACATTTAATTTTCAATAATAATGAAAAACAACATATAATAATAGTTATGAAGAAATTAAGTGAATTATTACCTGAATATCCCCATATACCCGATATAACAATCAACAGTATTAAAACTAATTCCCGCGAAATCGAAAAAGGTGATCTTTTCGTCTGCATTAAGGGAGTAAATATCGACCGTCATGATTTTATAGCGGATGCTGTAGAAAGAGGCGCTGTGGCCATTATTACCGCCAAAGACATAGATAATTTAAATGTTCCCTATATTAAGGTAGCCAATCCCGACGCTTTATTGGATGAACTCTATTCACGCTTTTATGACTATCCGCAAAATAAACTCCAATTGATCGGCATAACCGGAACCGATGGCAAAACATCCACTGCCACCATCATTCAAAGTCTCATCGGCGATAAACGTTGCGGCTATATCGGCACCAATGGCTATAGTTGCCATGCCTTTAAAAGAAAGACTGACAATACAACTCCGGCTAAAGACAAGCTATATCGTTATTTAAGCGAATTTGTCAACGAGGGAATAGAATATGTAGCCATGGAGACCAGTTCTGAAGCTTTCTATTATCATCGCTTAGACGGCTTTAAATTCGCTTGTGGAGCCATTACCAATATTACCAGTGAACATCTTAATACCCATAAAACCCTTGAAAATTATATTGCATGTAAAAAACAATTATTCCGGCAAATAGATAAGGACGGAACGGCCATCCTAAATTTTGACGACCAACACTATCAAGATGTATTAGATGCCACAGACAAAGTATTGACCTATGGCCGAAACCCCCAATGTGACTTATATATAGCCAAGGAAGATCTAAGACCTGATTGTTCAAATATAAGTTTCATCTACCAAGATAAAACTTATAAAGTTCAATCACCATTACTGGGGTCCTTTAACAGTGAAAACCTGGCTGCCGCTATATTGACGCTTTTGAGTTTGGGTTTTACGATGAATGAAATACTTAAAAATATAGGGCAATTAAAGATATCCGGAAGAATGGAAATGATCAAGGAAGGCCAAGATTTCTATTGTCTTGTCGATTATGCCCATACCCCAAACGGCATCAGCCGCTTGCTTACATTTATTCAAAGTCTTAAAAATATTCGGCGCAAGATAGTCGTAATCGGCCAAGCCGGGGAAAGAGATCCATATAAAAGACATGATGTCGGAAGAATTGTCGCTGAAAATGCCGATTTAGCCATTTTCACATATGAAGATCCTCGTAATGAAAACGTATCAGATATTATTGAAATGATGATTAGCGATATTAAAGAAAGAGATAACTATCGCATAATCTTAGATCGCAAAGAAGCAATAGAAAAAGCAATTGACATTGCCGAAAAAGGAGATATGGTGATGATTCTGGGAAAAGGCAGTGAAACTTATCAAAAAGTAAAAAATGAAGTCTTGCCTTTTTCGGATATCGAAACAGCCAAAGAAGCTATAAAAGAAAAATTAATGCGTCAATGACGCATTTTTTATAAAGATATTAAATATCCTCTATTAATGAATGGATAAAAAATTAAAGAGATGAAATAAGGCGAATACTTCTTAATCTCAAAAGTATTCGCCTTATATTTAACGCTCATGAATATCGGTGACGTTATAACCTTTTTCTTCTAGATATCCTTTTGCCATATTATTATTTGGCCCAGTAGCAATGACAACTACTTCTATTCCTCTAACTGTATTATAGACGGCTAAATTATTAATATTAATCTTTAAATCTTCAAAACATGCAGCGATATCTTTTAATATACCGGGATGGTCTTCAGGTACATTGATAACATATCTAGTTCCCACAAGATTATAGCCTAATAAATCAATAAAGGCTTTGAAGATATCATTATGCGTAATAATACCTACTACCTTATCATTTTCTACTACTGGTAAACAACTGATGTCATATAGGCGCATCTTGCTGGCAGCCTCTTCTAGTAAGGCGTCAGGATTAATAGTTTTGACATCCTTTTCCATAATTTCCTCAACACTTGTCCTACTCAAAAGATAATTTAATTCATAGATAGAAAGTGAAGTAGCTTTGCTAGGAGTCTTGTCTGAAATCATACCCGCAGTTATTAGACCGAGCAGATTATAATCGCTATCGACAACTGGTAAACGATGAAAGCTATTGACTGACATTATTTCTAAGGCTTTAGATATTGTCGTCTTAGGGCTTATACAATAAGGATTTCTTGTCATTTGATCTTTTATATACATACTTTATCCTCCTAAATATGCTTTCTTAATATCTTCAGAATTTAGTAATTCTTTACCACTACCACTAGTAACAATCTTGCCATTTTCTAAGGCATAGGCATGATCAGAAATAGATAATGCCATTTTCGCATTCTGTTCCACTAACAAGACAGTAACACCTTCTTTATTGTTGATATCTAAAATGATATTGAATATCTCTTTGACTAAAAGCGGTGATAGTCCCATACTTGGTTCATCTAATAGTAATAATTTAGGCTTACTCATAAGAGCTCTAGCGATAGCTAACATCTGTTGTTCGCCACCAGATAGTGTGCCACCTAATTGCTCTTTACGTTCTTTTAAGCGCGGGAAAGATGTAAATACCTTATCTAGGTCTTTTTTGATTTCCTCTTTATCCCTTCTTAAATAAGCACCCATCTCAAGATTTTCAATGACGGTCAGATTGGCGAATATTCTTCTTCTCTCTGGCACTTGCACAATACCTAAAGAAACCTTTTTATCGCTTGATAGATGAGTAATATCCTTATCTTCAAAATAGATTTGACCCTTATGTTTTAAAAGACCACTAAGGGCATGAAGAGTAGTAGTCTTACCAGCACCATTTGCACCAATAAGTGAAACTATACTTCCCTTATCTATCTTAAAACTAATACCTTTAACCGCTTGAATAAGGCCATAATTTACTTCTAAGTCTTTTACTTCAAATAATGTATTATTCATAACTAATTACCCAAATATGCCTTGATGACTTCTTCATCATTCTGTATTTCTAAAGGACTTCCAACCTTTAATACCATACCATAATTTAAGACGGTAATTCGCTTGCACAATTCCATTACTAAATTCATATCATGTTCAATAAGGAGGATAGATACTTTAAAATAGTCTTGTACATAACGAATAGTATTTATTAATTCTAATGTCTCTTTAGGATTCATACCAGCAGCTGGCTCATCTAAGAGTAAGAGTTTAGGTTTTAAAGCTAGAGCTCTAGCGATTTCTAATTCTCTTTGTTTGCCATAAGGAAGATTGGCAGCTAATGTGTACGCTAAATCATCTAGATGCATAATTTTTAATAACTCCATCGCTTCATTTTCCATATCTTCTTCAGCTTGATAATATTTCTTAGTTCTGAAAAGACTATCTTTTAAAGAATAAAGGTGAGAAGAATTGAGAGCGACTTTAATGTTGTCGACAACAGATAAATTATTAAACAGACGAATATTTTGGAATGTCCGAGCGATTCCCATCTTAGCTATATCATTTATCTTCTTATTGATAATTGATTCACCCATCAATTCTATCTTTCCCTCACTTGGAGCATAGATACCTGTAAGCATATTGAAGACAGTGGTCTTGCCAGCTCCATTTGGACCAATAAGGCCCACTAACTCATTACCATATATATCCATATAAAAGTTATCAACAGCTCTCAATCCTCCAAAATTAATACCAAGATTTTCAACATGTAAGATATTATTCATGGACTTTCTCCTTTGATATTTTTAATTTTAGTTCTGAAAAGAAAGCATTAACTTTTGCATTATTTTTAAATAACATCATAAAGATTAAGATTAGAGCATATACCAACATCTGATAATCGGCAAAACCTCTTAAAAGTTCTGGTAATAAAGTCAAGATAATAGCTGAAATTATACCACCTTTAAAGTTACCCATGCCACCTAAGACAACCATAACTAAAATCTCTATACTCATATTATAGTCAAAGATCTTAGGAGCTAGATTGCCCATGTAGTGGGCATATAATACACCAGCTATACCAGCGAAAAAAGCTGCGATGACAAAAGTTTTAATCTTATAAGCTTTAGTGTCGATGCCAGAATTATTGCTGGCGAGGTCATCGACAGAGATAGCTTTGATAATTCTTCCATATTGGCTATTGACTAATAGATATATCAAAAAGACAGAAATAAACATAATGATAAGTGCTAGAGGCAAATTCACAAAACGAGAAATTCCCATATAGCCTTTTGCGCCACCTACAAGTTCAAGATTGGTCAAAATATTTTTGATTATTTCTCCAAAAGCCAAAGTGATGATGGCTAAATAGTCTCCCTTAAGTCTTAAAGAGGCAAATGCGACAACAAAGCCAATCAGAGCAGCAATGATAGCTCCTATGATTAAAGCGGGCCAAAAGCTTATCTCAATAGCTAAAAAAGGAAATAAATCTTTAGTGATATAAGCACCTACATAGGCACCTATAGACATAAATCCAGCATGCCCAAGAGTTAATTCACCAAGATATCCCGATAAGAGATTAAGCGAAGTAACTAAGATGATATTAATACAGATACTTGTAAAAATGCCTTGATAATAGCGTGAAATAAGATTAGTAAAAGATAATATCATCAAGACGACAACACCGATTAAAGAGAAAATAAACCATTTGTTCTTACAAAGTTTTTTAACTTCCCTAAACATATCATACTTTCTCCTTTTCGTTCTTGCCTAAGATGCCATTAGGTTTAAAGATAAGCATTACGATTAAGATGAAAAATACGATGCCATCTGAAAATTGCGTTGATATATAAGCCTTAGTCATCGTCTCAACTAAACCTAAAAGAAAGCCTCCTAATACCGCTCCTGGAACTATGCCAATACCGCCAAACACAGCCGCGATAAAGGCTTTAATACCAGGAAGTGAACCCATTGTCGGTTTTAATTGTGGATAGTTAGCTGCCCATAAAATGCCAGCGATAGCTGCTAAAGCACTGCCAATAGCGAAAGTTATCGAGATGATAGAATTGATATTGATGCCCATAAGACTAGCAGCTTCCCTATCTTCACTTACAGCTCGCATCGCTTTACCTATTTTTGTCTTTTTGACTAATAAATCTATCACTATCATCAAGATGATAGATATTATAAGTGTCACTAACATATTTCCTGTAATTGTCACTCCAAAGAAATTTAAACTCTCAATATTAATAATACTTGGAAAAGTTAAGGGATTGACACCCATAATAAGTTGACAAAGATTTTGTAATAAATAAGAGATACCAATTGCCGTAATTAATAATGATATTCTAGAAGTATCTCTTAATGGTTTATAGGCAATCTTTTCAATTAAGACACCAACTATAACACAACCTACCACCGAAGCAATAATTGATACAGGCAAAGAAATTCCATTTGCAAGTAAGACATAAGCAATATAGCTACCGACCATAATGATATCGCCATGAGCGAAATTGATTAATTTACATATTCCATAAACCATGGTATAACCAAGGGCAATAAGAGCATATATTGCCCCTAAGCTTAAACCATTGACAATCTGTTGAGTAAATAAATTCATATATCTACCTACTAATCAGCAGATTTGTATTTACCATCAATTACTGTTACGATTTGAATATCACGAATTGGATCACCATTTTCATCAAATGATAGATGACCAAGAATGCCTGTATAATCGGTAGCTTTCAAAGCTTCGACAATACCAGCATCATCTTTAGTTGTAGCGTTATCATAAGCTTCCATTAAGACCATAGCTGAATCATAAGCTAGAAAAGCAAAATTATTAGGGTCTTCATCCTCACCATATGCTGCATGATATTTATCGATATATTCAAGAATAGAAGGATCATCTGGATTATATCCGTTTGTAAATAATACACCTTCGAAATCTGTAGAATCAGGAGATACAGCTAGAACGCCATCCCATCCATCTCCGCCTAATAAAGTAACATCAATGCCTAAATCTCTAGCTTGTGAAGCAATTAAAACATTATCACCATAGTAATTAGGTATATATAAAGAATCGATATCAGAAGCGGCTATCTTAGTTAATTGGGTATTGAAGTCTTTATCACCATCGGTATAAGATTCAGAGATGACAACTTCGCCACCTAAAGAAGTAAATGTCTCACTAAAGCTTTCCATCAAACCATAGGAATAATCGCTATCTTGACAATAAAGGATGGCAACCTTAGAAAAGCCTCTTGCAATAGCTTCTTCAGCCATAGCAGATGCTTGCATAGGGTCGGTAAAACAACCTCTAAAAGCATTATCTGCACTAGAAGTAGCTTCAATAGCTGTAGCGCTTGGAGAAATAATAGGTGTACCATTACTAGCACTAACTATACTTGCAGTCTCACCAGATAGCACACCACCAACAATGCCAATGACACCATCACTGTCTACAAGCTTATTAAAGGCATTTAAAGCGCTGGTATTATCGCCTTGACTATCTTCGCTAACTAAGACAAATTGCGTCTTTCCAAGAGCATTATAGTCTTGAATAGCTAATTCAATACTATTCTTCTGTCCAACACCATATACTGCATAATCACCAGTGAGTGGTCCAATAAAACCAATCTTCACAACATCAGAGTCACCTTGCTCAGTATTGGTACCTTGTGAACATCCACAAAGACCAAATAGTAAAGCAGAAGCCAGAAATAATTTAAAAAACTTTGAAATATTCATAATCTATTCCCCTATTTCTAATGAATTTATTTTAAACAAGTAAAAATAATATTTCAACAATATTTTCATATTTACATAAGTTTTTCAGCAAGGAGTTTCAATTATAATCACAAAAATAAAAAAATCCCCACCGCTTGGTGGGGAATCTTACCCGGCAACGTGCTTGATTTGCGAATAATCACTATGCTCGCCGATGAAGTGCTTAACTTCTGGGTTCGGGATGGGACCAGGTGTGACCACTTCTCCAAAG
>CALUZH010000019.1 GCA_944325255.1 uncultured Erysipelotrichaceae bacterium | reverse complement strand
GCTCTTATTGCCGGTATTTCCGCCAAAGAAGTGGTGGTATCAAGTTCAGCTGTCTTATTCGGCATTGTCAATGCCTCATCGCCTGAAGGCATGAATGCTTTTGTTAAGGCTTTGTCGGGTATTGGTTTCACCTCAGTCAATGCTTTCTGCTTAATGTTATTTTGCCTTTTATATATTCCTTGTGCTGCCACTTTGGCAACTATCTATAAAGAATCGGGAAGCCTTAAATGGACAGCTTTCTGTACAGCCTTCCAACTTATTACGGCCTGGGTAGTAACCTTTGTTTTCTACCAGACAGCCTTATTGATTGTTTAAAAAAAGAGCTAGAAGGAATGACGGTATTAAACATTCCAAAGACCCAGGGCAAGCTCGTGTCCTCTGAAGCCGACACTTCCATAAAACATATTGATCTCATCATATTGCGAATATTTTCCTGCAGTAGCTTTTTTACCTGGATAAATTAATATTTTTACTGTCTTGCCCCAATAACAGTATTTCCTCGGATTTTTTTGATCTTCAAATCATTCATATACATATTTTTATTGTAATGCAATTATGCACTATGCCTGAAACAAGAACAACTATTGATAATATCACGTTATCGTGATATTATATTTTCGAAAAAGGAGTATCATAAATGCCAGTAATAGCTAGGTTCTATGGGATTATCATTCGGATGTATTTTGCACAAGCAGAGCATAATCCACCACATATTCATGCGATATATAACGAAGACGTTGCTGCTATCTCGATAACAGACGGCAAGATTTTGGAAGGATCCCTGCCACCAAAAGCTCTTTCGATGGTAAGAGAATGGATCAAGATAAATGAAAGATCGTTGCTAAAAATGTGGGATACCCAGGAATTCGAGAAACTTCCACCGCTAGAATAAGGAGAAAATCTATGTTTCATAAAGTGAAGACTGTTCATCCATTAGACGATTTAAAGCTCATTGTCACTTTTGCGGAAGGCGTGACAAAGATATATGATGTTAGACCTCTGTTTGATAATTGGCCAAGATTTAAAGAGCTCGAAAACAAACACCTTTTTTCGTGTGTTGAAGTAGATAGAGGTGGGTACGGTATTTTCTGGAACGATGATCTCGATCTATCGTGTGACGAGTTATACGCAAACGGCAAAGTTATAAAAACTCCTTTTGATAATCTTATGGCTTTAAGCGATGCGACTGAACTTTGGGGGCTGAATGAAAGCACACTTAGAAAAGCTATCGCATACGGAAAGCTAAAAAACAACATCGATGTGTGCAAATTTGGTAAGCAGTGGATTGTTTCTGTTGAGGCTATGAAAAGAGAATATGGTGAGCCACGCGCACAATGATATATTGATCTATGGCTCTTGTAGCATTTGAAAAATAGTCATTTTCGATATCGTCTATAGCTATGTGCATAACGCAACTTTACAAATGCTGTTTTGTCTTTTATATATTCCTTGTGCTGCCACTTTGGCAACTATCTATAAAGAATCGGGAAGTCTTAAATGGACAGCTTTCTGTTCAGCCTTCCAACTTATTACAGCCTGGGTAGTAACCTTTGTTTTCTACCAATTATATTATCCAATAATCAGTTGATGCTTGAACCCATTGATATTAAAAGGTTTATGGCATCAACACTCTAAAAAAGGTCAAAACCTTGACCTCGAAAATCAATGAAAAAAGGGGCTGCTAGTGATAGCGACCCCTTTATCAATATCAAAATACCTTAGTCACAATAGCCTTATAAATCTTGTCATCGACTTCCAGAAGACTTCTGCAGCCATCTTTGAACTGGATAGCAACGGTATGAGTTCCTTTGCTTTTAGCACTCAAACCAGCAGCCAGACCAATAGGGCCGAGCAGAAGACCACCAACAGCAGCACGACATACTGCACTAGAAGCACTCTTACGGCTAGTCTCATCGACTACCTCATAGGCTTCTACGGTGGATTTGTCGAGTGTGATGTTCTTGAACATACCTAACATGATGATAGCCTTGCCACCAGATAAGGCAACCTGTTTGTTTTCATAGTCTCCTGCTATGACCTTATTCTTAGCTGATGCCATCTCTCTATCCTCCAACACACATTTTGTTGATAGCACCCTTATTATAATAGAGAGGTCAATATCTGACAACATTAAACTTCTTACGGTATAAAGTTAAGAAATTCAAAAATTATTTGCGAAATGGACTGCGATATTACGCATTGAAAAAAATTGGGATATTAAGCTTGAGCTGGTAAAAGATGAAAGTTTTAATAAGACCGGCGATATTAAAATCGATAAGGAAGATAAAAATGCCATGTATTATCACTTTTATACCAATCTTGAAATCACGGTTGAAAAGATGACCAAATGTTTTTTATTAGCTTTTGGCGATCATCAAGAGCTTTCCTTTAAAAGGACAGAGGATCATAAATCACTTGATGAGCTCTATAAAGGACTAAAAAATCTTGGATAATTAAAAAAAGCCGCGTGAAATCACGCGGCATAATTTTATTTAGAGTTCAGCAAATCTTTTTGGTCCCCAGCTATTAAGTAAAATAATAAGCAGGATATCAAGGATCAAGAAGATAAGCGAAACAATGGCAGTAAATAAATTGATGTCGATATTGATAAAAAACATGAAGTAGATGATGACAATACCGAAAGATATAATCATCGAAACTAAGACGGTAATAACCGAAGGAATGGATTGTTTAACGCAGGTTGTTTCATTGACCCAATCAAATTTCGGTTTCCAAAGATTAGCAATAAGACCCAACAAGTCTATAAAGACAGTAAAGATGATCGGAATGATGATTAAGGCCAGTAGTTCTAAAGGACTCAGGGCAAAAATAAGACCTAAGGCTAAAGAAAGAATGATGCCTAAAGGAACACATAAGAGAAAATGAGTCCAGAATTTGGAATAAAGAATGGTCAAAGGACTAAGCGGCAAGCTCTTTAAGATATAAAGAGTCTTGCCTTCCAAAGATATCATTGCCGAAGACATGATATTCATCGAAGAAATAAAGACGACAACGATGGCGCAGGCCGGCATAAAGTAGGGTCTAAGCGGCGGTATGGCGGTTAAAATAGCTACGTCTCGAGCATAAATGGCCAAGGCTACTAAAAGGATGATACCGAATAAAAGCCCCATGGCCCCGTTTAAAATGACCATGACATTATTGAAATAATGTCTTAGTTCCCGAACAATCAAGGCTTGCATAGTTGATTTTCTCTTGAAGCCTCCGCCCTTATATATAGCCTTTTTATTTTTCGGTTTGGAAGTACAAAGTTTAATGAAATTGGTCGATAAAATATAAACCATGAGCATAAAAGGAAGAATAAAGATGGCAAGGCTTATCAATAAGCCAAGCATATTTCCTTCACTTATGGCCAAACCTAAGTAATAAAGGGGTGGGAAAGCTCTTTGAATGGCTTCGACAATGCCGACGCCGTTTTTCACAAATTCCGTTATAAAACTTTCCAGTTGAGCTACTACAAATAAATATGCGCCAAAGGCCAAAGTAAAGACTATGACAATGACAAGATTTTTAAAGCGTCCCAAAAAAGTAACGACATTGGCCGCTACATAAGCGATAAGCGCCGATATAGCGATGGCCAAAAGCGGCATGGTCAAAAAGATTATTAAGGCATTGAAAATACCTAAAAGCGTTAGCGGATAAAAAAGCAGATAGCTGATGATACCTGGTAAAAAAACAATTAATTCATAAAGGTAGGAAATAAGCAAAATTGAGGATATCCGGCTTAAGAGAATGGTACTTTGTTTTAAAGGGAGAGCCATCAGAAGTTCATTGTCCTTGGCATGATATAGCTCTTGATATACCAAAAAGACACCAAAGACAAAAGTGATGACCAAGCTTGATAAACAAAGCAGGGCAAAATAGCCCCAATCCATTCCCGCGCCATGTAAAAGCGGAGCCAGGGAATAAAAGTAAGAGCCGAATAAGAACATGCATGAGCCCAAACAAATAAGTATCAAAAGGGCGTAAAGAATAAGCTTAGAGGTCTTAATTTTCTTTCTTCCTATACCGAAAAGTCCTTTAAGCCGAATTTTAATAAGTTGCGTAAGCATTACTTATCACCTTCAAGTTCCAAGAAGACCTCTTCCAAAGAGGCGTCGCCGGTAATATCTTCCATCGTTCCGGCTTTTAAGAGCTTACCTTGTTTAATGATGGCGACCTGGTCACATAACTTTTGCGCTACTTCCAAGACATGGGTAGAGAAAAAGATAGCTCCGCCCTTATCACAAAATTCCCGCATTAAAGTCTTTAAGGTATGGGAAGCTTTCGGGTCAAGACCGACAAAAGGTTCGTCCATTAGTATGAGCTTAGGGTCATGGATAAAGGCTGATATTAAGGCAATCTTTTGTTTCATACCATGTGAGTAGGAATTGATGGGACTGGCCAAATCATCATAAATTTCTAAGAGTTTACTGTATTTTTCGATTTTTTCTTTACGTTCATCATTATCAACACCATAAACATCGGCAATAAACTTGAGATAATCAATACCCTTTAAATAGTCATAAAGATCGGGGTTATCGGGAATATAAGCCATATCTTTTTTGGCCTCCATAGCGGCACTTTTAATATTATGACCGTTAATGATAACTTCCCCTTCATCAAAGGGCAAGATACCGGCTACCGATTTAAGGGTTGTTGTTTTACCGGCCCCGTTATGACCGATAAAGGCATATATTTGACCGTCTTCGATAGTTAAACTTAAATCATCGACGGCGGTATGATCACCAAATTTCTTGGTCAGGTGTTTTATTTCCAGCATAATAATTTACCTCCAAGGCCAATCATATACCAAATGGAATAAGATTGAAAGAATATTATAAAAGGTCCCTAATTAAAGCGAAAGGGGACTATTTTTATAATCAGTATATAAATTAAAATTGCCCCCTAATCTTACTTGAAGTACAATGTTGAATATGGAAAAAAGAAATATCAGAATATCGGTTATCGTACCGACATACAATGTTGAAAAATATATCGGCAAATGCTTAGATTCCTTGGTTGAACAAGATTATGATAATTATGAGGTTTTGGTTATCAATGACGGTTCGCCATTTGGTGAGCAGGCCATCATTGATGAGTATCAAAAAAAATATCCCCAAATTATCAAAAGCTATATCAAAGAAAACGGCGGTTACGGCAGTGTTCTGGAGATGGGTATTGCCTTAAGCCAAAGTGATTATATGTTGGTTTGTGATCCGGATGATTATCTTGATAAAAAGGCCTTAAAGACATTGGCCCAATATCAAAAAGACAGCGGAGCTGAACTGGTGGTCGGTGCCAAGAATTTGGTCTACAGCGATAATGAAGAAGTTAAATATGATAAGTCATTTAATGAGGACTTTGGTTATTTAAAAGATAAGAAACTTTATCTAAAAGGCGATAAAGATTTTGAAACCCTTTATTTTATGGAACCATCACCGCATGCCAAGCTTTATCCTTTAAATTTATTGAAGGACTTAAAATTTCCGCATAAAGTGGCATATACCGATAATCTTTTATATTTTTATACCTTATCCAAAGTTCAAAGTGTCACTTATTGTAGTGAAGCTCTTTCCTACTATTTAATCAATCGTGAAGGCAACACCCGTACCGATTTAAAGCCGACAGTCATTGATGCTTGGGTAGAAGTCTTTAAGAATATTCTTGAACAAGTAAAAAACGGTGAAGCGATATTTTATTATCGGATGTTTGAAGGCTTCTATGCGATTTTTTATAAAGTTGAAGATATTAAAGGCGATAAAGAAATAAAAAAAGCGAAATATGCTTTGGTATATGGACTTATCCCGTATTTTTTTAATTATGCAGCTTTGCTTATTCCTTATTTGGAAAAAGACAATGCAAAAATCAAGGAACAAAAGCTTAATCTTTTAAATCCTAAAAAAAGTAAGAAAACCTATGATTATATGGTTAAAGCCAAACTTGAGGGGACTTTAAAAGGGCGGATTAAAAAAAGTATTATGGAAAATAAATATTTGCATAAGGTTTATGACTTTTATCATTATTTTGCCAAATATATCTATGCCCAAAGAAGATCAAAGATTGATTTACATAACGATGTTCAAATGCAATGTATCAATGAAAATGGTACAAACTTTTTCGGTTATTATGATAAACCATGCTATGCCTATGGCCACTTTCTTTATCATCATTTAGACAGCTCTTCTTTAAGTCTGGATCAGGAAGTCAAGATTATGGTTGATGATAAAGAAGTATCAAAAACGACCGCCTGGAACTTCCAACAGGGTTCAATGGCCACATGGTTTGATGAAAGACATATCATGCATAATTTTTTTGATGGTGAACAATATCGCAGTAAACTTGTCGATATTGAAACATTGGAAACCAAGATATATTCTTTTCCGATTTATTCTTTAAGCAAGGATAAAAGATTTGCTTTGAGCCTTAATTTTTCAAGGCTTGCCAAGCTGCGTCCGGATTATGGTTATATCAATCTCCCTTATCAAAATTTGCCGGATGATGATAATGATGGAATTTATTATCTTGATTTGGCCAATGATCAAGTTGATTTATATCTATCTTTAAAGACCATAAAGTCCTTTATGCCTAAAGAAAGTATGATTAAAGCTGTCCATAAGGTAAATCATATTGATATCAGTCCCGACAGTGACAAGGCGATATTTCTGCATCGTTGGTTTTTAAATAAGGTTAAATATACGCGATTGATCTTAGTGGAAATCGCGACGAAGAAGATGACGGTCTTGGCTGATAATGATATGGTATCGCATATGGCTTGGGTCAATAATGAGCTTTTATTCGGTTATTTGCGTGGTGATAATGGCAAGGATGGCTACTTTTATGTTGATCTAAACGGCCATAAGCAAATGTTTGAACATCCTTTGCTTATTGATGACGGACATCCAACCATTATTAATGAACGCTTTATTGTTACCGATACCTATCCCGACTATACCTGCAAAAGTAAGCTTTATTTAATTGACCGCCAAGACAAGAGTGTCAGCACCTTAGGAGCTTTTTATAGCGGTATGCGCTATCGGGGGGTAAGACGCGATGATCTTCATCCAAGATGTGATTTAAATAACATGGGTTTGACGATTGATTCGGTCTTCAGCGGCAAAAGAGAAGTATATCATCTTGATTTAGACAAGCTTTTAAAAGATAAGGTATAATATTGGCATATGGAAAAATCTTTATTACAAAAAATAGTCTACTACCTGACTTTAGTTATAATTGCCTTACATCCCTTGATTGAATTGGATTATTTGGCCGCCGAGGCCTTTGATGCCATTGGCTTGCCGCGTATCACAACCCTTGTTGATTATATTATCTTGCCCTTACTTGTTATTTTAACTTTTTGGCTATTTGAAAAAAATAAAAAGAAAGTGGCCTTCTTTTTTGGCATTTATGCCTTAGTATTCAGCATATATTTTATTTTGCATATTATTAATGCCGATGATCTTCAATATAATTTATTCTTGCCGAATAACTTTGTCTTTTTATTGAGCGATGAAGCTATCTATACGATTACTTTACTCCTGCAGCTTGTTTATATTTGGGTCTTTTATCGTCTGCAAGTAAGCGAAAAGGCTCTGGAGAAAGTAGTTGTTTGTCTTTCGGCTACTACTTCCTTACCGATACTTATTTCTAACTTATTGGTCTTTGGTGAGTCAACATATCAAGGATATACCATCGATAATATCTTCTCATGGTTCAGTTTGCCGTTTAATGCGACCAGTCATCATCCGCGGATGTATGCCACCAAATTTTTCTTTGAAGAAGGAAATACTATCGGCATTTTAATGTTTATTATCTTGCCTTTACTTTATTATTTCTTTTATAAGAACCAAAATAAATTTAAAAAAGCCTTTTTAGCTATTTTAATCTTTATTCAAAGCATTTCCATGATCATCTTATCCACCAGGATTGCTACCTACGCATCAGCCCTGGTGCCGCTTGTGGTCTTTGCCGCCTATGTGGTATTGCTTATTTTAAAGAAAGAAAGCTGGCGATGGTCATTTATGTTTATATGCTTAATTATGACGGCTTTTTGTGCTTTTATCATACCCTTTGGTCCGGCTTATCAAAACCAGCTTATTGATGCGACCGACTATGGTTTTTTAAAACAGGATGACGGCAAAATAAGCGAAGGCAAGGAAATTGTTTTGCGGGATGGTGAAGGCCTCATTAAATATTCCAAAGAATGGCGTGATTTCTATGTATATATGTTTGAAGACTATTCATATTTAATCGGGGTTACGCCACCGGTTTATTATACCTATTGGTATGACTATCACCATGATCCGGAATTCTGGGTTGATCTCATGTTTGACTATCCTTTGGAAGAAAGAGTCAACGGCCGACAGATTCAAACGATCTTTACCCATTATAAATTTGATCCTTTAAATCCTTATCAAAAGGCCCTGGGTATGGGTTATGGCACTTTTATGCGCGGTTCTATTCTTTTGGAAAGAGACTTTGCCCAACAATATTTCAGTTACGGTTATGTCGGTTTTGGTCTATTGATGCTGCCGTGGCTTATCTATACGGTTTATTTAGGCATAAAATTGATTATGGGATATAAGAAAGGTTATTGGAATTTTTTGAATGTCTTATTGATGATGGGGGTCTGTGTCGGTTTTGTGAGCGCCTATACCAGCGGGCATACCTTAGATGAACTTACGACATCAATGCTTATAGCTTTATTTTTAGCGATGCTTTCCCGGAATATGCAGGTGGCAAAAGATGAATGATATTGCGGTAATTGTACCGGTATATAATGGGGAGAAAGACATTGAAAAATGTCTTTTTTCGCTTTTGAATCAAACGATTGCCGTCAAGATAATTGTCGTTGATGATGGCTCAAATGACCAAACCGGGGCGATTGTAAAAAGAATGGCCGCTAATCAGCCGGAACGTATCTTTTATTATTATAAGGAAAATAGCGGTATTGCCGATGCCCGCAATTTCGGTCTTTCGAAGGTCGATACCGAATACTTCGGTTTTTTGGACAGCGATGATACGGTAGTCAAGGATATGTATGAAAAGATGTTGTTGGCTATTAAAGAAGCAAATGCCGATATTGCTATGTCCAATTTTTATTGGGTTTATGCAAAGAGCCGAAAAGAAGCTAAAGATGTCGGCTATCAGGATAAACATGAAATCTTAGAGAAGATGTTTGCCACCCTATGGAATAAGCTCTATCGCACTTCCTGGTTTAAGGAAACAGCCTTAAGTTTTCCCAGCGGTTTGCATTATGAAGATGCTTCCATACTTTACCGTTTAGCTTATTATATGGATAGAGTAGCATATGTTGATGAGGCCTTTGTCAATTATTATCAACACCGCGGTTCCATTACTCATACTTTTACCGTTTATATCAATGATATGATTGAAGTTTTAGAAGGCATTAAACATTTTTATGAAGAAAAGGGAGCCTTTGAAGAATTTAAAGAAGAAATAGAATATCTTTTCATTCGTTTTTTCTTGGGTAATTCTTATTTAAGAGCCTGCCGTATCAAAGATCATAAGCTGCGTAAAGAAGTTTTAAATAAGGGATATACCTGCCTTATCAGCAATTTCCCTCAATATAAAAACAATGCCTATCTGCAAAAGGGCGGACTTAAGAATCTTTATTTTAAAATGATTGATGAAAAAGGCTATTATCGTAATGTTTATTTGTTTAAAATATTATATGCCTTAAAAATTATGAAGTGAGTTTATGATTAAGATTGCGTTAGTTATTCTATTGACCTTGGTGGTATCAAGCGGCTACGGCATTGCCTTAAATTCCAAGATTCATTTTAAATTAAAGGACTTTGTGACACCTTTAGGTTTCGCATTTTTAATGATGCTTCTGCAATTAAGCTATTATCCGGCCATGTTGTTTAACTGGCCGAGTGCTTATGAACATGTTACCAGCATCCTTATTTTTATTGGCGGCCTTGTCTTGGCCATTAAAAATTATCGTTTATTAATCGATGAGTATTGCCATTTAAAAACCTTAATTATATTACTGGCCTTTGGGGTATTTTTAGTAGTCTTTTATCAATGTTATATCGATATCGCCTTTAGCGATTCGCAAATGTATCTCAACTACATCAGTCAAAATATCGAAACAGATCATATAAATCTCTTCAATCTTTGGACCGGCAAAATCGGCGAAGAATGGGATACCATCTATTTATTCCAAGGATATTATCATTTTGGCTCTTTTATTTGCTGGCTTACCAATATTAACCATTATCTTTTTAATGCCGGCTCTTTTGTGGAAAATATCACTATTCAAACCTGGGGATTAGGTTCAATATATTCGATTATTTCTTCGATGCTTCTATATAACTTTGTTGATTATTTTAAAAAGAATAATTGGATGAAGTATATCCTTTTAGCTTTTGGCCTTTTATATCTTAATTTCTTTTATTGGCGGGTGGCTTTGGCCTATTATGGCAATACCTTTAGAACGATATATACCTGTGCCTTACTGTTTTATCTTTATCGCTACTTTAAAGAAAGCCGCTATGACTTTAAATATCTTTGCATCATTATCAGTTTTGCCGGCATTGCCTTTTCTTCATCATATCTCTTTATTTCTTTTGCGATTATGTATGCCTTGATGGTTTATATGTTCAAGACTAAAAGACGCAACAGTATCAGGGAAATGGCTGATTTTGTCTTGCCGCTTTTAATTTATGCCTTGGCTTGTTTCTATAAAGATAATGTCCCGCTATTTGTCATCGGTATTATCTTGGCACCGCTATATTATTTATTAAGGAATAAAAGCTTTATGCTTAAGGTCACCGATGCATTAGAAGCTTTCTTGCATCGTTATTCCTATCCTATATTTGTCTATGGCGTGACGGCCTTGCTGGCGATTGGCGGGGCAATATATTATTTCTTTATCAATCCAGGTTATGAATATAATTATGCCCATTATTTCGGTAATCATCAAAATTATGACATGATTAAGGATTATTTCTTTATCTATACCGGCAAAAGTCAAAACTTAGTTAATATTATGCGCTGGTTGGGAGTCATCTTACTATTCAGCGATAAAAGTAAAGATGCGGGAACGAAATTCTTGAAGGCCTTATTTTTGATTATGTTTGTTGTCTTCTTAAATCCTTTAAATGTTATTGCGATATCTAAGCTTATTGCTTCCAATGTATACTATCGTACCTTTGATGTTGTTTTTAATCCTTTGACGGAATTATATTTTATGTATCTTATTTTAAATAAGTGGAGTCATAAAATTACTTATGCCATCTTATCCGTATTTACGATATATATGCTTATCTATTGTCATGGAATATCGCATGTCAATAATTATTCGGGTGAATATGGCTTTTATTTAAATCGCGGCGTTATGCCGAAATACAAGATGAGTTTCGATAATTATGATGCCATCAAGGCCTTCCAAAGAGAAATAGCGAATCTTGACGTTGAAGATCAATTAAAAGTAATATCGCATGCCGAAGGCTTAAGAATTTTTGAACCGCAGGTATATCAAATATTTACGGCCCGGGAATATTATTATGCCGGCGATCGTATCAATATGGAATTTTATGAACAGGCCCGCAACCACTATCCTTGGGATTCCTATTATGAAACGGACTTTTCCAGTGCCTGCACTTATATTGAACGTTTTGATGTCGATTATGCCATTGTGGAATGGTTCCAAAATTGGGACTTTGATATCGAAGTTTCCAAGTGCGGCGAGCTATTTTACAGTAATGCTACTTTCCACTTATATCGTTTTGATTGATTATGTTAAAAAGACTAAAGAGAGACAAAATCTATTATTTATGGATATTACTGACGGTTATTGTTTTTTGTATACCTTATTTAAATAATGATATCGCCGTAATACCCAGTCAGGACCTGACCTTTCATTTAAATCGTCTTGCCGGCTTAGCCAATGCCTTTGAAGAAGGGCAGATTTTGCCTAAAATATATCCTTATGCCAATTTCGGTTTTGGCTATGCGACACCCTTATTTTATTGTGATTTCTTTCTTTATCCTTTTGCCGTTTTATATCATTTTGGTTTATCGGCAATATTATGTTTTAAAATAGCGATATTTGTTTATACCCTAATCGGCACAGTGCTGATGTTTTATATATGCCAAAAGATTTTTAATAATCATAAGGCCTCCTTTTTGGCTACAATGATATATCTATTTGCCAATTATCATTTACAAAACGTCTTTGTCCGGGCAGCCTTGGGAGAAGTATTGGCCATGACTTTTATTCCCTTAGCTTTTTATGCCTTCTATAAGCTTTTGATCCTTCATGAAGATGCCTTTATCTTATTAGGGATATCATTTACTTTTTTAATTATGAGTCATTTGATATCCACATTACTAATGGGGATCTTATTTTCGTTATTTATTATCATGGCTATAATCTTTAATCGTCATGACTTATCCATCATTAAAAAGATGCTTATCAGCATATTAAAAGGAACATTATTGGCGGCATTATTATCTTTGTGGTATTTACTGCCGATGCTTGAACAGATGCTTGATCAAACTTTTTGGCTCAGCATCAATAAAAATTACAATAATATAGCCAGTACTATGCAAAGCCCTTTAGATATCTTAAAACCCTTGGCTCTTATGAGCTTAAGCAGCTTTGATATTGTCAAAGATGCCAATATCGGTATATTTACCCTGCTTTTAATTTTGCCTTATAGCTTCTTGAAGAAGAATAAATATATAAATGTCTTGCTTGTTACTGTCTTTATTATTTATCTTCTTATTATCGGTATTATTCCGACAATTCCTTTATTGGAAATCATCCAATTTAACTTTCGCTTTTATCTTTTACTTTATCCGCTTGGAGCCTTTATTATTGCCTATAATTTTAAGGAATGGGGAAGGGATAAATTAGCGATTATTATTAGCTTATGCTTTTTAGGATTCAGTATTTTTAATACCATTCATTTAAATAATGAATTAAAAACCGGTGATTATTTTCTTTTAAACAATGCTGTCTTAGAAGATATTAATAATATTGAAGCCAGCGAAGATGACAGTTTGGATTATGATAGGGATGAACTTGGCGGGGCCGAATATCTTCCATATACCGTCAATATGAACTATAAGACAGAAAATAACAGTATTAAGACCATTGATCATAACGGCAATAAGGTTGATTTTGATTGGGACTATGAAAGAAGTTTTACTACGATTATTTATCAATATGCAGATGATGAAAAACGCGAACTTTTATTCCCTTTAAGTTATTATAAGGGTTATAAAGCCTATGAATTAATTGAAGGTAAGAAAGTTAATATCCCCATATATAATTATGATTTATATAAGCTTGTAAGCATCAATGCCGAAGTCGGTAAGCATATTTATATGATTGCTTATGAAGGAACCCTAATTCAAAAACTGAGCTTGTCTATATCGGCTTTAACAGTTATTATTTTACTTGGTTATATCATTTATGAAAGGCATAAACAATGGAAAAAGTTGCAGTATTAATACCTTGTTATAACGAAGAATTGACTGTCGAAAAGGTGGTCAATGATTTTAAGGCGGCCTTGCCTGCTGCCGACATTTATGTCTATGATAATAATTCAACAGACAATACTTATAAGCTGGCTACAAAAGCCGGAGCTATTGTCCGCAAAGAAACAAATCAAGGCAAAGGCAATGTGGTAAGAAGGATGTTCAGGGATGTCGATGCCGATATTTATATATTGGTGGATGGGGATGACACTTATCCGGCTGATGAGGCATATAAATTGATTGATGCGATAAAGGGTGGAGCTGATATGGCTATCGGCGACCGTTTAAGTAATGGCACCTATTTTGAAGAAAATAAAAGAGGTTTCCATAATTTAGGCAACAATCTGGTAAGATGGCTTATTAACTTTATTTTTAAGAATGATATTAATGACATCATGACCGGGTATCGGGCTTTTTCCAAGAAGTTTGTAAAAACCAACGCCATTATGTCACCGGGCTTTCAAATTGAGACCGAATTAACCATTACCAGTTTGGTTTATCGCTATCAAATTGAACAAATTCCGATAACTTATCGTGATCGTCCTGAAGGATCATCATCAAAATTAAATACTTTTGAAGACGGCATTAAAGTTCTATTAACCTTATTTGATTTATTTAAAGATTATCGTCCTTTATTCTTCTTTGCGATTTTATCTTTTATTTTCTTTATCTTTGGACTATTAATCGGTATCCCGGTATTATATGAATTTTTCTTATATCATTTTATCAGCAAAATCCCAAGTGCCGTTTTGGCCAGTTCCTTGATGATTGTCGCAATTCTTTTTGTGGTATTGGGTCTAATTCTTGACCATAGTGCCAATGAAGAAAAAAGAAATCATGAAATTATGGTCAATAATTGGATTTACAACGAAAAGAAAAAAGAAGAACAATAAGAATGTTTGCGAAAATAGTGAAATACAAAAAATTTATTATACCGGCTGTTTTTATATTAATGATAACAGCTATTTTTTGCAGTTGCCTTTTCAGCAATCAATTTTATAACGGTCATGATGCCCGTTTTCACATGAATAGAATTATCGGCATCGTGGAAGCATTGCAGGACCACCAGTTCCCTCCTCGAATCTATCCTTATACGAATAACGGCTATGGTTATGCTTCGCCACTATTTTATTGTGATTTATTTTTGTATCCTTTTGCCATTTTGTATTATTTAGGTTTGCCCTTAGTTATCACATATAAGGTGATGATCGTTTTTTATTCTTTACTTACAGCAATTATCGCTTTCTTAGTTTTTGGCAAAATATTCAGGCAAAACAGAATAACGGTTTATTTTTGCACAATAGCTTACTATTGTTGCAATTATCGTTTGTATACAGTCTTTGCCCGTGCGGCATTTGGCGAAATCTTGGCCATGTGTTTTATGCCGTTTATCATCTATGCCGTATATAAAATATTCATTTTAAAAGAGAACAGCTTTGTTATGCTGGGGATAAGCTTTTCTTTAGTATTGATGAGTCATAATATTACATTTATTATGACTTGTGCTATGTTTGGCATCTTTACAGTCTATTTCTTTATCGTTAACTTTAAAGATAGAGATGAACTAAAACGCTTGAGCATTGTTATTGCAAAAGGCGTCGGTGTAGCTTTACTTTTGACTGCGTGGTACCTATTCCCAATGTTAGAACAAATGCTCGATCAAAAATTTCAAATCAATTATTTGAGTGAAATGTATGATTTAAAATTGCGAGTTTCCAATATATGCAATTTGTTAAATTCTTTTATAAACTTAGATGATGATAATTTATATACGATAATAAATATCGGCTCTCCCCTTTTAATATCATTGGCATTATATCTTTTTGTGGCAAAGAACAGATATATTTCGTTTTTGGCTTGTGTTTCCTTTATAGGAATTATGTGTGTATGCGGAGTGATTCCAATATATTATCTTTCACAACTTAACTTTATACAATTTTTGATTAGAATATATATCATTATTATTCCGCTTCTTACACTTGTTTGCGGTTATGTTGTTGATTGCTTGCTGGCCAACAACAAAACATTGGTAAAAACAATCTTTTTCGTTATTTGTATATACTCAATCACAAACGTAATTATTTTAGATTATTCGATTTATGCTGAAAAGGATACTATCATCAGTGACAACATTACCCGAGAAGAATTATATGATTTTTCCTTGGAAAAGAGTCATCGCGATCATAATGGCTTAGAAATCAGTGCCGGTGAATATTTACCAATAACTGAAATAGTTGATTACTTGGAAGAGACAACATTTATTAAAGAAATCACGGATGATGGTTATTTAGATATTATCTACGATTATGACCGGCAATTTACTAAGATTAGTTTTACCTATGATAACCCTGACGGTCGCAAATTAATAATGCTTCCGCAAACTTACTACAAAGGCTATCAGGCTTATGAAGTGGTTGACGGCAAAGAAATACCGATTGAAACAATAAATGAACCAACCTATAAAAAAGTGGCTTTTTATGTTGATGAAGGTTTGCATACTTATACCAGTCGTTATGTAGGCACAGCAGTGCAAAAAATAAGCCTTGCCGTGAGTCTTGTCTCAGTGCTTGGCCTAGTGGCCATTGAAGGTAAAAAATATTGGAAGAAATGGTTTTAAATACTGGCGCATCTCATATTTAATTAAAGGGTCTGAATATAGGTTATAAATACTGGGAAAAAAGATTTAGTTTAGCTTGGCGTTGAAACAGCTTGCGGCTGTTTTTATATGAATGATAACAGCGATAATGTAACATAAACCGTGTAGCTGATCCGTGCGCAATCAACTTACACGGTTTATGTTACATTCTCCACAAAAGAATAATAAATAAGAAAATTCCGCGATTATCTTTGACTTTAAAGAATTGTCGCGGCTTTATTCTTAACTGCTTGATTCTCTTATCATTTTTAATATTGAATTAGTTTGCTTAAAATGTGAACGCATGCGTTCCAAATTCCCTTTCTTCTAAACACAAGAAAATCAGGAGCTTTCTTTGCATATTGTTTAGAAGATGCTATTTATGGTGTTGCTATTAGAATAAGTCGATTTTCCCTAATAAGAAATCAGTCAAACTGCAGTGATAGAAACCATTATCATCATAGAAATCATGATTGATATCATTACGGACAACGATCTTTTTGAAAAAGTCATTGGTCAGTTTCAAGGAGTTTAATTCCGCTTCACTTTTGCTTCCATCGTCTATTCTTAGTGCTGACTGGATATACGATCTCTTGTTGCCATCGTTGACTACAAAGTCGATTTCTTTTACCTTGCTTACACCATTTCGCCGTTCGTTGACGACATCAACATCGACCAAATATCCCTGTCTTAATAGATCGTTATAGATTGCATTTTCCATTAAATGGCCCGGATCATACTACCTGAAGTTTAAACGGGCATTTCTTAGACCAAGATCGGTAAAGTAGTATTTATTAGGGTATTTTAAATAAGATTTTCCCTTTATGTCAAAGCGTTTCGCTTTGGAAACCAAAAAGGCATCGATCGATAGATCAATATAAGATGAAACCAAATTGGAGTCAATCTTTTCCTTTCGTGTATCACTTAAAACATTCGCGACATTGGTAGGGTTCGTTAAGGAACCGATCTGTGATGACAAGTAATCTAAGATCTGTTCTAAGATATCAGCTTTTTTGATACGGTCTCTTTCAACGATATCTTTAAGATATACTTCATCATATAACGATTTTAGATACTGCTGCTTTTTAATGTCATCATCAAAGGCAGTAATACGGGGCATACCACCATATAAAAGATATTCTTCTAAGCGTGCTCTTACATCACCACCCATATATTCAAAATATTCTTTAAAGGATAAAGGATAGACATGAATCTGGGTGGAGCGTCCTCTGAATTCGGTCATGATATCGCTTGAAAGCATTTTGGAATTAGATCCGGTCATATAGACATCGAGATTTTTATAAGCATTAAGCTCATTCAACATGTCATAGATATTGACTTCAATATTTCCGTTTTCTTTATCAAAAACTTTATTAGATAACTGCACTTCATCAATGAATAGGCAAAAGCGCTGATCTGACTTTGAGATAATAGCTTCAGCATAGTCACACAGTGTTATAGGGTTTCGATATTTATAGTACCTTCTTTGATCTAAAGAAATGGAAAGAATGTGATCTTCATTTATATCCTGACCTAACAAATAATCTTTGAAAAGCTCAAATAAAAGTGCCGACTTCTCACATCTTCTAAGTCCGGTGATGACTTTGATCTGCCCATCCCACATACTTTGAATGATTTGATTGAGATAAAATCACGCTCGATCATACAAAACACCATTCATCTAGAAGTAGGTGCAATTATGCTCTTACTTTTAGATACTTATAATTATTTCCTTCTTTTTTTCTATTCATAATCCTTCATCTCACCAAATTGTTTCTGATTTTTTGGTAGGTATACTGACTTAGAGATTTCGAATCGCCAAGATATTCAACATCTATTTCTTCATCGATAGCCGATAACCATCAACTCCCAGATCAATTTCTTCTTTGGACAAGATCGTTCCCTAATGATTTACGAAAATCCGTTTGGCAATTTCGCACATGATTCCCTGGTACTTTTCATGTGATCTCCTTTGTCATTATGGCAAGGCTATATGCGTTTATTCAAAATGCATTATGCGTCTTGATCCGCGCTTTGACAACTCGGCGGTCGCTTTATATTACTCCTTGCTGCGTTTTGTTTTTCTTGATTTTTTCGCCACGGCGCAAACGCTTTTTTTGTGGTTTTGGATTGTACTTTTCAGTGTTTTAGAGATTGTTGGGGTTAAACATCAGCTTTTTCGGCATCAAAAGCTCCGATTAATCCACGCCCATGCAAGCTGCTCTGCGGTCGTAGCGTTGTACTTGACAAAGCCCATTACCGCAAAAGGTGCAGCGCCGAGAATATACACCAAGCTAAGTGTTTCTATTCCGAAATACGGACGGAGAATAAAGTACAGCCCTATCGCTACACTGCAGGCAAGCAAAAAACGAACCACCGCAGTGACAGTCCAAAAAACATACTCTCCGTGTAATTGCGGATTTCCTTATTTATCTTGACTTCCAATTTTATGCATCTCCTTTTAGGCATAAAAAAACCGCCACTTGCAATCAAGTGACGATTTTCATCCTGATATTCTGTTGTCAGCGAATGAACCAGCCGTAATCCTGTCTGCAATCCACCGCATAATCCGCATAGACGGTATCATCTACGATTTGAAAGATTATCATATAGCGTTTTTCAAACATGATAAATCGGTAGGCGTTTTTAGGGATATATTCCCCTGAGAGCCACGGGCATCTCTGGGGCATTGTTCCCAGCGAATTTGCCGTCTTTTCAAATTCTGCGGTAAGTCTTTCCGCTGCTTCTGGACTGACCTGCGCTAAAAATGCGGCGTGGGAAACAAGCATCTGCGTCGCCCGTTCTGATACGATGACACGGTATTTAATCTGATTTTCCACGACCCGCCGCCTCCTTGATTGCGCTGCGCATCATGGCTGCGACTTCATCGACAGAATACCCTTTGCTCCCGTGTATCCTGTCCTCCTGGGCCGCAAGCAGTTCCTCACGGAGTTTCAGCATCTTTTCCCTGCGGTTAAAGGTTTCAATATCCATAACGACCAAATCTCCCTCGCCGTTTTTGGTAAGGAAAACTGGCTCGGCTGTTTTTCTGCACATTTCCGCAATCTCGTTGTAATTTTGGCGAATTGCTGCGGACGGACGAATATTCATAGCTACACCTCCCGTTTGTATTCGGTAGTAATATTCTAACCATATTATACTTATTTAATGCTATCAGGTCAATAAGCACAAAAGAATTTACAATTATAGCTGAAGTGAAAATTTAGGTTTCACTTTAGGGCCACGAAAGTTTATTTTACTCTTTCCGCTATTTCCAGTTTATTTTAGTCTTGCTATGTTTATTATGGAAAACGAAGCAAAAGCGATCGCTTTTGTCGGTGTAAAGCGAGATAAAAGGATCTATGTCCAGGTATGTAGAAAGCTTCTAAGCGATTTAAAACGAGAGGTCGACAATCCATTGAAACTGAATGATAACTTCCCTAAGTATATAGTAACTATGGATGAGATGGATGCAGGGAATGTTCATGGAGTACAGATAGTTCATTTGATGGACTTTCTTATGATGAACTCGTATGAATAGGCATTCTTTGGCTAAGATATTAGCAATCTAATGCTCAGCATTTTTCCCTAAAATAACTAGTTACCGTAGATTCATAGAGATGAAAAATGTGCTTATGTGATTTGCCGGTTGTTGGATCGTTTTTATTCTTCTTTATCTTGAATAAACGGCTCTTTTCTTTTGACAAGGGCACTTTCCAGTTGATGATTTTTGATATTATTTATTTCAATAAAAAGATCATCGGTTTCAATTTTGATATTTGTTGCCTGTTTGGGAATGGTCTTCATAGCTTCAAATACTAAACCGCTGAAGGTATCATAGTCTTTATCACTGACATCAATATGTAAGGCGGCACCAACTTCATCAATTGGGGCATTGCCGGAGATAAGCCAGGTATTATCGTCGATACTTTTGATTTGTGGCTCTTCCTTATGGCCGTGATTGCCAAGATTGCCGATTAATTGTTCGATTAGGTCATTGAGGGTAACAATACCGCTTACGCCGCTATATTCATCAATTAAGACGGCAAAGCTGAAATGTTTTTGGCGCATATCCTTAAATAAGACATCGGCCATAACAGTTTCCGGCACAAAGTATGGCTTATGGATAATGGATTTGATGGCTTCAAGATTATTATGATTGGCCAAATGGAAGTAGTCACTGCTATAAAGGATGCCGACGACATTATCAAGATTCTTTTCACATACCGGATAGGCGGAAAAATGATGCTGATGAATTATTTCCTGCCATTTTGTTAGATCATCTTTTAATCTTAAATAGACAATATCCTTACGATGGGTGGCAATTTCCCTGGCTTCAATATCATCGAATTCAAAAACATTTTGGATAAATTCCTGTTCTTCCTTATCAATGGCTCCGGTTTCGCTGCCGGTATCGACCATTAGCCGAATCGATTCTTCGGAAACATCTTCGTCACTTTGCTTAGGATCAATACCTAAAAGTCTTAGTATGGCATTGGTTGAAGCGGTTAATAGGGCGACGATCGGAAAAGTTATCGTGGCAATAAAACTTAATAAGGGCGCTAAAAATAGGGCTAAGTCTTCAGCCTTACGCATGGCTAAACGCTTTGGCACCAATTCGCCGAATACCAAAGTGAAGTAGGAAAGAATAAGGGTAATAAAGATAACGGCCAAAGTATCTAAAACGGCATATGGGACATTGGTGCCCTTACTTATTAAAAATTCAACAAGCGGATCGGAAAAACCTTCGGCAGCAAAGGCGGAGGCCAAGAAACCGGAAAGGGTGATGGCTACCTGAATGGTCGCTAAAAAGCGTGAAGGCCCATAAGTGAGCTTCAGTAACTTTTTGGCCTTCTTGTTGCCGTCTTTAGCCATTTTTTTGAGCTTACTTTCAGGTATTGAAATGACCGCTATTTCCGCACAGGCAAAAACGGCATTAAGTGCGATTAGGATAATTTGAACTAAAAGGATAGTACCGACACTGTCCATATAAAAATAAATCCCCCTTGGATAATAAAAAGCCAACTAAAAAATATCCTTTTTAGTTGGCCTTAAGTTTTAAAAATTACGTTATGACTACTGTCACCGTCGTTCATGAGTACATTCTATGGTTTTTGAAAAGCTTTGTCAATAAAGTGTATAATTGAGCGTGAAAGGAAGTATTTTAATGATTAAGTTTAATATTCCGCCCCGTACCGGTGATGAGCTTAAATATATTGCCGATGCGATTGCCAGTGAAAAGATATGCGGTGACGGCAAATATACTTTGGAATGCGAGAAAATATTAGAAAAGAAATTTAATTCCCCTAAGGTATATTTGACCACCAGCGGTACAACGGCTTTGGAAATGGCCTGCATGTTGATTGATATCCAAAAGGGCGATGAGGTAATCATGCCTTCATTTACCTTCTCCAGTACGGCAACCTCGGTAGTTTTATTTGGCGGGGTTCCGGTGTTTGTCGATATCCATAAGGATACAATGAATATTGATGAAACCAAGATTGAAGCCGCTATTACTCCTAAGACGAAGGCGATCATGGTCGTTCATTATGCCGGGGTCGGATGCAATATGGAAGTGATAATGGATATTGCCAAAAGACATAATTTAAGAGTAATTGAAGATGCTGCCCAGGTAGTAAATGCTTTATATCATGGCAAGTATTTGGGAACCTTTGGTGATGTGGGATGTTACTCCTTTCATGAAACAAAGAATTATTCCATGGGTGAGGGCGGCGCCGTATCCGTCAATAATCCCGAATTAATTGAAAGAGCGGCTATTGTCCGAGAAAAAGGTACTAACCGTACACAGTTCATCAACGGTCAGGTTGATAAGTATACCTGGGTTGATAAGGGCTCTTCTTATTTGCCAAGCGATATGCTGGCGGCCTATCTTTATCCGCAGCTTTTAATTATGGATAAGATGCGGAATGATCGGGTCAATTCCTTTAATTATTATTATGAAAAGTTATGGCCGCTAAAAGATAAAGGCTATATCGATCTTCCGACAATTCCGGATAATTGTATCCATAACGGCCATATGTTTTATATTAAATGTAAGGATCTTAAGGAAAGAGAAGCTTTGCAGGTTTACTTAAGAAAGCATGAGATTGGTTCAGCCTTCCATTATATTCCGCTTCATTCCTGCCAGGCCGGTCTTAAGTATGGAAGATTTGTCGGCGAAGATCTAAATACTACTAAAGAAAGTGAAAGACTCTTGCGTCTTCCGATGTACTATCAGTTAAAAAAAGAAGATATTGATATGGTAGTTAAAACCATTGAAGCATTTTATCAAGGAGAGAAGGAATGAAAATTACAGTAGCCGGTACCGGATATGTCGGCTTGTCTTTGGCGGTTTTACTATCGCAAAGACATGAAGTTATGGCCTTAGATATTATTCCGGAAAAAGTGGAAAAGATTAATAAGCGGATTTCACCGATTGTCGATAAGGAAATCAGTGAATTTTTTGCGACCAAAGAATTAAATTTAGTAGCTACAATCGATAAGAAAGAAGCTTATACGGGAGCTGATTATGTCATCATCGCCACACCGACCAACTATGATGAAAAGAAAAACTTCTTTGATACTTCCAGCGTCGAAGAAGCTATTGAAAGAGTCATGGAATATGCCCCAAAGGCGACGATTGTCATTAAGTCAACTATTCCTGTCGGTTATACCAAGGAAATAAAAGAACGTTACGGCATCGAAAAAATCTTTTTTTCACCGGAATTTTTAAGAGAAGGCAAGGCCTTATATGACAATCTCCATCCTTCCAGGATTGTGGTCGGCTCACATTCCAAGGAAGGTGAATACTTTGCCTCGCTTTTGAAAGAAGCTTCGCTTGATGAGGATACCAAGGTAGTTTTTACGGAAAGTACGGAAGCTGAAGCGATTAAGCTTTTTTCCAATACATATCTGGCCTTAAGAGTATCCTATTTTAATGAATTGGATACTTATGCCGAAATGAAGGGTCTAAACACCAAAGAAATTATTGAAGGGGTATGTCTGGATCCGCGTATCGGCAGTCATTATAATAATCCGTCTTTTGGTTATGGCGGTTATTGTTTGCCGAAAGATACTAAGCAATTATTGGCGAATTATGATAATGTACCGAACAATTTAATTCGGGCCATCGTTGATTCCAACCGGACCCGCAAAGACTATATTGCCGATCAAATAATTGCCAAAAATCCTAATGTCGTCGGTGTTTATCGTTTGACCATGAAATCAGGCAGTGATAATTTCCGGGCTTCGGCCATCCAGGGCGTAATGAAGCGAATCAAGGCTAAGGGTATTAAAGTTATCGTCTATGAACCGACATTGAAAGAGAAAGAATTCTTTAAATCGGCAGTTGTGAATGACTTGGCGGAATTTAAAAAAATGAGTGATGTCATTATTACTAACCGGATGAATAAGGATTTGGAAGATGTCTTGGATAAGGTTTATACCCGGGATCTCTACTATCGGGATTAGTTGTTTCATTAAGCTTAATAATGGTATAATGGGCGCGTGAAAAGAGTGCTCGGCTACCGTAAATATTTCTTTATATTAGGCGCCCTTTTTGTGGGCTGCCTATTTTTTTATATTACTTATAAGACCCCTTTAGCCGGTGATGATTGGGGCTATGCCCTTAATGGAGCAAGCGCTAATCCGTTTATGATGGCTGTTAATTTTTATAATGGCTGGTCAGGCCGTTTTTTCAGTGAATTGTGGGGTTTTATAGCTGCTCCGAATAAAATAATATGGAATATCGTCAACCCCTTGATTTTTGTAATTATTTTCCTGGGAATTTATTATGAAATTCATGTCCGCAAATATTATGTATTGATTCCTCTTTTGATTATTGCCGTGATCTTGTCGGTTGATGATAATTTACGGATGGAAACTTATACCTGGCTTATGGGTACTACTTATACTATTCCCTTAGCCTTGAGTTTTATCTATTTTATATCCATTGAAAAATTGCTGTTTCGCGATACTTCTATTAAAGGTAAATATAAGCTTATTGCCGCTTTAAATAATCTCTTATTATTTTATATCGGCTTGACGATGGAAAATATTGCCGCGGTAATGATTTTGGCGATTATCTTATTATTAATCTATGCTTATTTTCATAAAAAGGAGCTTCTTCCTTATCTGATTATGAATTTGGTTGTCAGTATTGCCGCTTTTGCCCTGATGCGGGTTTCACCGGGCAGTACGGCAAGAATGCTCAGGGACAGTGCTGATTGGATGAAGATGAATTTTATTGAGAAAATAGTTAATGGCTATCCTTCCTTCTTGGAATTTACCTTCATCAATAATAATTATTTGATTTTATTTCTTTCCTTGATAATGATCTGTCTTTGTTTATGCGGGCAAAAGAAAATTAAGCTCTTTTTAAAACTTATTTCGCTTTTTATTCAATTTTTGGCCATCATTACCGTTTTCAGTTTTGTCTTTATCAAGGCCGATTATAATTATCTGCTGGATCCTAATTCCTTATTCAGTATGTTGTTTTGGCCGATATATACGCTTGATATATTATTGCTTATTATCTTTGGCATGGAAAATAATCGACGTAAAGATAAGGTTTTATTTTTCTTTATGTTAGGGGGGAGCGCCAACCTGGTGATGATGTATTCGCCGATATTCGGTTCACGCAGCTCGATTTACACCCTATTCTTTATGATAGTGGTCATGGGTTTGATACTTGAAAGTATCAATCTTCCAAAGACCCTTTCTATAATGGCCTTATTGATATGTATCTTGGTTATTTTTGATCGTTTTAATGAATATATTTTCAAGTATCGTTTAGTCGGTCTTAAACAGATGGAACGTTTGGAAATTATTGAATATTATAAGGACCATCCGGAAGTCGAAGAAGCCTGGATTCCGCGCTTTCCGGTTTATACTATTCATGGCGGGGACATAGAGCCAGGTGATAGCTATCACTTTGAAACCTTTAAGGAATATTATCAGTTGCCCCAGGCTGCCGATAAAATAATCTTCTATTACGAGGAGGGAGAATAATGACTAAGGGTATAATATTAGCCGGAGGAAGCGGTACAAGGCTTTATCCGATGACCAAATCCATATCTAAACAGCTTTTGCCGATTTATGACAAGCCGATGATTTACTATCCTTTATCGACTTTAATGTTGGCAAAAATCCGGGATATTTTGATTATTTCAACGCCTGATGATACGCCTAAATTTCAAAAGCTTTTGGGTGACGGCAGTGCCTTTGGCTTAAACTTGAGCTATAAGGTACAGGAAAAACCTAACGGTTTGGCTCAAGCCTTTGTGATCGGCGAAGACTTTATCGGTGAAGATAATGTTTGTCTGGTATTGGGCGATAATATTTTCTACGGTAACGGCTTTACCCGTTTACTTTTAAAAGCCAAGAGTAATGAAAAAGGGGCAACGATATTCGGCCAATTTGTAAGAGATCCCGAAAGATATGGGGTAATTGAATTTGATGAAAACGGCAAGGTTTTGTCCTTGGAAGAAAAACCGGAAAAACCCAAAAGCAATTATGCTGCCGTCGGGCT
Organism: uncultured Erysipelotrichaceae bacterium; assembly: GCA_944325255.1. Lineage (GTDB taxonomy): Bacteria > Bacillota_I > Bacilli_A > Erysipelotrichales > Erysipelotrichaceae > CALUZH01. The sequence continues at coordinate 33,152 of CALUZH010000019.1, read as the reverse complement.
TTATTTCTATGATAATGATGTCATAAAATATGCCAAAAGTTTAAAACCTTCAAAGCGGGGAGAGTATGAAATTACCGATTTGAACAAGTGTTATCTGGAAAAAGGTTTACTGGAATGCGAACTGTTCGGCCGGGGCTTTGCCTGGCTTGATACCGGTACCACCAAGTCCTTAAATGATGCTTCTAATTTTGTCAGAACCGTAGAAGATATCTTAGGCATTAAAATATCGATACCGGAAGAAATAGCTTATAAAAACGGCTGGATTGATAAAGAAAAACTTTTGGAAAGTGCCAAAGCCTATGCCAAGACATCTTATGGCGAGCATCTTTTAAGAGTAGCGCAGGGTGAATATTTCTCAAAGATTTAGGGGGGAAGAAAAGATGAAAATTTTAGTAACCGGAGCTGCCGGTTTTATCGGTAGTAACTTTGTATATTATTTATTGGAAAAACACGAAGATGAAGTATGGGCTCTTGACTTATTGACCTATGCCGGCAACTTAAAGAATTTGGATGGTTGTAAGGACAATCCCCACTTTCATTTTGTAAAGGCGGATATTTGCGATCGCGAAAATATTAATAAGCTTTTTGCGGAAGAAAGATTTGATATTGTCGTCAATTTTGCGGCCGAGTCCCATGTCGATCGTTCAATTGAAAATCCGGGAATCTTTTTAAAAACCAATATCTTAGGTACCCAGGTTTTAATGGATGCCTGCCTTAAGTATGGCGTTTCAAGATATCATCAAGTTTCAACCGATGAGGTATATGGTGATTTACCATTAGATCGTAAAGACCTATACTTTACCGAAAGCACGCCTTTGCATACTTCAAGCCCTTACAGCGCATCTAAAGCTTCAGCCGATTTACTGGTTATGGCCTATCATCGTACATATAATCTGAATATGACAATATCCCGTTGTTCCAATAATTATGGACCGTATCAATTTCCGGAAAAACTTATTCCTTTAATGATCCATAATGCCCAAAACAACATTCCTTTGCCGGTTTATGGCCAGGGTTTGAATGTTCGTGATTGGCTCCATGTCTATGATCATTGCAGCGCTATTGATTTGATTATCCGCCATGGCCAAAACGGTGAAGTTTATAATGTCGGCGGTCATAATGAAAAAGCCAATATCGAAGTCGTCAAAACCATCCTTAAGATTTTAGACAAGCCTCAAAGCTTGATTACTTATGTAACTGATCGTAAAGGTCATGATCTTCGCTATGCCATCGATCCTTCCAAGATTCAAAAGGAGTTGGGATGGAAACCAAAATATCATTTTGAGGAAGGCATCAAAGAAACAGTTGATTGGTATCTTAACCATCAAGAATGGCTTGATTCTATTACCAGCGGTGCTTATATGGAATATTATCAAAGGATGTACGGGAATCGTTAATTATGGAATTAAGTATTATCGTACCGGTATATAATGTCGAAAAATATTTGGATAAGTGTTTAAATTCTTTAGTTAAGCAAACAATGAAAGATTATGAAATCATCATTGTCAATGATGGAACCAAAGATAATTCCCAAGCTATTATCGATCGTTATAAAAAAGCTTATCCTGATTTAATCAAAGCTTATATTAAAGAAAACGGCGGACTTTCCGATGCCCGTAATTTCGGCCTAAAATATGCCACAGGCAAATACTTGGCTTTTATTGACAGCGATGATTATGCCGAATGCGATTATTTTCAAAATATCTATAATTTAGCTAAAGAAAAAGACTTGGATTTGGTTGTTTCCGATCTTGAATATGTTTGGGAAAATGGCGAAAAATCACCGATGCTTAAGCCTGGCTTAAATGTTGACGCCAATAAAGACATAAGCAAAGCATTATTCTTATCGCCGCTTTTTTCCTGGAATAAATTATACCGGCGAAAGCTTTTCATGGAACTTGATTTAAAATATCCGCCGGATATTTGGTATGAAGATATCCCTGTCACCCTTAAATATTTTGCCAACGCTGAAAAGATAGGCTACTATAATCACGTCGGCATTCATTATCTACAACGCAACACTTCTATTTTAGGCAGCAGCTATTCGCCTAAGATGTACGATATATTTACGGTGTTTTCGATAGTTTTAAAATATTTCAAAGATCATAATTTGTTTCTTAAATATCGGGATGAATTGGAATATCTTTATATCGAACATTTTTTGGTATATGGGGCTTTCCGCTTTTTACGAAGCGATCATTACAAAGAATTGATGCCTAAGGCCTTTGAATTCGTAAAAAGTGAATTTCCTCAATATCGCAAGAACAAATATATCAAAACCTTTAATTTAAAAAATCGCTTATTTTTATATTCAAACAACAAGGAGACAATGTCTTTTTGGCATTGGTATTTAACGAAATGAAATTCAGTATTATAGTACCCGTTTATAACGTTGAAGATTATATTGCCAAGTGTCTTGATTCAATTAAATGCCAAACTCTTGGTGATTTTGAATGTCTTATTATTGATGACGGCAGTAAAGATAAAAGTATTGATATTGCCGAAACAATAATCGGTGATGATGAAAGATTTAAGATTTATCATAAAGAAAACGGTGGACTTTCCGATGCCCGCAATTTCGGCATGAAAAAGGCTATCGGCGAGTATCTCTTTTTTGCCGACAGTGATGATTATATTGCCCCGACATTATTGAATGATACCTATACTATGGCCATGAAATATAACAGCGATATTGTTTGTTTTGATATGGAATATATTTGGCCTGATGAAAGAGTAAGCATATCCAAGGGTGGGGAATTTGAAGTTTCTTCCTATAAGGAAAATCCGGCATTAATTTTTATCAATAACAGTGCCAATAATAAGATATACCGACGCAGTTTTATGACTGATAAAGAATTTATTAAGGGCATGTGGTATGAGGATTTGGCTATTATCCCGATATGGTTGGCTAAGGCTAATAATGTATCTTATGTAAATAAGGTCTTATATTATTATGTCCAAAGAAGCGGATCGATATCGCATAGCGGGGATGAAAAGATTTTTGCCATCTATGATTCATTGGCCAATGTCAAAAACAACTTGCAGTTAAGCAATGATATGATGAAAGATTTATATCTTGATAATTGTTTAGAGATGACTACCTTACGCATTCGGGATATCAGCGATGCCAAAACGCGTAAAGCCTTTTATTTGCGCAATGTAAGAACGCTTGATAAGGAATGCCCGAGATGGTATGAATATACTAAAGAACGAGAATATCCGATAAAAAAACGTCTGGTATTCTTCTTATTGAAATATAAAATGATAAGTCTGTTAGATTGCCTGTATCAAAAATGAAAAAGAAAAAGATTTTATTTGTCAACGATGAGATGACCATGGGCGGGGTTGCCAGAATCCTTAACACTTTATTGAGTATGATTGACCGTGAAAAGTATGATGTCGATCTTTTGGTACTGCATAAAAGAGGCGAGCTTTTAAAAGAAGTACCTGAAGGAATGTCCGTATATGGAGGCTCATCTTTTTTTGATACGGTCGATATACCCTTAAGTCAATGTCGAGGTAAGAATCTTTTATCTAAATTACGCTTACTTTTTTATATGAAAAGCGGTTTGATTGAACAAAGGATAAAAAAAGAACGCAAGCAATTTTTAAAGAAACATTATGATATTGAATTCAGTGCCAAGGAAGGCTTTTGTACTATTTTTGTAGCTTCCGGCGACAGTGATCGTAAAATCAATTGGGTTCAGGTTGATTATAAGGAATGCAACTATTCCAGAAACCATATGGCCTTAATGAAGAAGATGCTTAAAAAGATTGATATGAATATCGCCTGTTCTGAAAAGGTAAAAGACAGTTATGTTGAATTATTCAATGTAGGTGATATTAAAGTTATTCATAATTTAATAAATGAGAAATATATCAAAGCCTTGTCTAAGCAGAAAGTTCAATTTATAAAGCCGAGCAATAAGATTAATCTTATTACTGTTGCCCGTTTTCATCCGCAAAAGGGTCTTGCCCGTTTAATCAGAGCCTATGCCAAGGTTAAAGATTATTATAAGCTCACAATTGTCGGGGATGGTGAATTAAAGGATGATTTATATACCCTAGCTAAAGATTTAGGGGTCTTTGATGATATTGTCTGGACCGGCATCTTAGCTAATCCTTATCCGGAAATTAAGGCTGCAGATTTATTTGTCTTGCCGTCGGTTTATGAAGGTTATCCGACAATTACCATTGAATCATTAGTATGCGGAACACCGGTTTTAGCACTTGAAGTAGCCGGTATTAAAGAACAGATAACTAACCGCAATATGGGCTATATTATTGCCAATAAGGAAGAACGTTTGGTATTTAAACTTGAAGAGCTTAAAGATCAAAAAGAAGTATTATTAAAAGCTAAGGAAGCCTTAAAAGATTATCATTATGATAATCAAAAGATACTGGAGGCATATTATGCGATATTTGAATAAACTACTTATTCTTCTTTTGTTATGGGCATCTTTACTAATGACAGCCTGCTCTAAAAATGAAAGCTATGAGTTGATTACGGTTGACAATGATATTTATCCTATTGAAAAATCATTTGAAAAAAGTTTTTCTCTAAGCTTTTGGTTAAAACCCGAAAAACAAAGGGTCGGATCGGTTATTTTAACGATTGAAGACAACAATCAAGAAGTATCGTTATTAGCGAATTCTGAGGATTCGAATTATTTAAATACCGGCATTATTCTGGTACATGAAAATGGAAGCATATACCAAGATGGCTCTAAATATTTGGAAACCGCTAATTTTAATCATGTCGTTATTAATTATTATGACAATACTTTCTTTCTTTATTTAAATGGTGAGAAAGTCGGCGACAAAGCTTTTGGCGAGCCTTTTAATTTAGATGATATTGTCATAAAACTCGGCAGCGATAATTTTAAGGGCGCCTTTGAGAAACTTGAAATCAGTGAAGGATTCTTGAATGAAGAAACGATTTATAATGATTTTTTGAGTCATCTCGACTATCTTCTTACAAATATCGATTATCCATCATCTTTTAAAAACAATCCGCATGGCAAGATCGCTCTTCCTAAAAGCAAATGGCCTATCGAATATTCTAGCGATTCGGATAATATTATGCTTGATGATCGTTATATATATTTTGAATTCATCAAAAATGATGAAGAAATTGAATTAACAGCTAAAATTGAAATCGATGGACATACCGCAACCAAAAGGATTATATTTGCAAATAACTATTCTAAACTTGATGAAGCTACCCAAATAATAAATAACTGCATCGGCCATGTTGTTTCGGAATCAACTTCTTTTCCTGTGGAATATAAGGGCTATGCCATAGACTATAAGATATTAAGCGGAAATGTTGTTTTTGAAAATGGACATTTTGTTAAAAAGGATGATGAAGAAAAGACGAAGGTCAGTGCCGAAATAACAATCACTAAAGACGAAGAAAGCAATATCTTTAGAAAAGATTTTGTTTTGTTGGATGAATATGCCGCTTATCTTTTAGTGTGCTTTGACGGACATGACGGCTGGCCTGAGCATATTACCGGGGAAGAATCAATTTATTTGGCATACAGTGATGACTTAAAAACATTTATAAAATTGAATGAAGATAAGATAATTAATTCAGACATCGGCAGTAATCGTTTTAGAGATCCGCATATTAGCCGGGATGAAAACGGTAATTTTATTATTGCGGCTACCGAAGGCTATGATAATCCGGGTATATACTTGGTAAGAAGTACTGATATGATAGATTTTGAAGTCAAACATTTGGATTTTACAGTTAATGACCGAAGTACCGGTTTAAACGGACTTAAAAGCTATGCCCCGGAGATTGTTTATAATCATAATCTGAATATCTATACAATAATATATTCCGAGCCTTCAAAAGAAACGGTCGGTTTATTTGCTGTTGATACTAAAGACTTTGAAGATTTCAGTCAGCCTTATCTTTATTTTGATGCGGGGTATAATGTGATTGACGGCAATGTCACAGAAATTGACGGAAAATATTATTTATTTTATAAAGATGAAGATAATGATGATATTTATTATGCTATAAGCGATACACTAAATAATCCGGTATGGGATATTTATGATGCAACAAAGCTTAATCCGGTGATATGTGAAGGCCCGTTCTTGCTGAAAAGCGAGATTACCGGTGAGAATTATCTATATGTTGATGCTTATCGAAATTCAGCTATTTATTCATCTATAGCTGATTTTGGTGAAGACGCTTCGGTAGATGTCAATTTGAGTAAGGATATAGGAATAACCGATATCGGCGGAGTGAGACATTTTAGTATTATAGAGATAACCGAAAAGGAGAAAATGAGGATATTAGATTATTATGAGTAATTATGATGTAATTATTGTCGGTGCCGGTTTTGCCGGAGCTACCGTGGCTCAACAATGTGCCGAAAAAGGCCGAAAAGTATTGATAATTGAAAAAAGAAAGCATATTGGGGGCAATGCCTATGATTATATGCTGGATGGTATCGATGTTCATGCCTATGGACCTCATATTTTTCATACTAATAATAAAGAGGCTTTTGAATATCTTAAAAGATTTGGAGACTTCTATCCTTATGAACATCGGGTCTTGGGCCATATTCAAGACAAGCTTGTACCCATTCCTTTTAATTTAAAATCCATTGAGCTTTGTTTTGCTGGAAAAATAGCCGATGAATTAAAAGAAGTTTTGATTAAGGAATATGGCATGGGCAATAAAGTGCCGATTATGGAATTAAGAAAAAACAACAATCCGCAAGTCCATATGTTGGCTGATTTTATATTTGAAAATGTTTTTAAATACTACACCATGAAACAATGGGGTTTAAAAGCTGAAGAAATTGATCCGGCGGTTACTGCCAGGGTACCGGTCAATGTATCTTATGATGACCGCTATTTTAATGATCAATATCAATACATGCCCTTGAATGGTTATACAGCTCTTTTTGAAGAGATGCTTAAAGATGATAATATCGATATCTTATTAAATACCGATGCCAAGGATCATATTGATTTAGATTTAGATAAGGGAAAGATTTATTACCGGGGAAAAGAATTTATAGGCAAGCTGGTATATACCGGTGCCTTAGATGAGCTTTTGGATTATAAATTGGGAGAGCTTCCGTATCGGTCCTTGGATTTAGTTTTGGAAAAACATCAGGGAACATTTCAAAAAGCCGCTACCGAAAATTATCCGGGCAATATTGAAACATATCCTTATACCCGGATTACCGAATATAAGTTATTTAAAGAAACTTATCCTCAAGACTATACATATACCCATACCGAATATCCTTTAGCTTATAAACGTGACGGTGAAAAAGGTAATATTCCTTATTATCCGATTTTTACAAATGAAAATGATAAGAAATACAAAGCTTATGTGAATGAATTGAAGAATTTCCATAATCTATATTTATTGGGTCGTTTGGCTGAATATCACTACTATAATATGGATGCCATTATCGCTAAGGCTTTGGGATTAGTATGCAAGCTGTAAGAAAGTATATCCAAACCTATTTATTGTTGATTAGTTTTTTTGTTGTATCGATGATATTGGTTTATTCAATCCCTAACGATTGGATACAAAAACAAAACATAATTTCTAATGAAACATTAAGAAGCGAAGGGGAATATCCCACTTATTTATATGGCACAAATGCTGTAATGCTTGATAACTACACCGATAGTTACATGATAAACAAAGCATATGTTGAAGATAGCACAAATCCTATTTACGACGCTATGTATGCAGAAAATTATGCAAGATACTGGCATGGTTACCAGGTTGTGTTGCGACCCCTCATGACCGTATTTTCTTACCAGCAGATTAGATATATCAACTCTTTCTTATTATTAGGTTTGATGTCTTTATTGATAGCCAAATTATATAAAGTATCAGGTCTAAAAATTGCTTTGCCGCTATTTTTAGGATTATCTGCATGTTATTTCATAATTATTCCTGCTTCTTTACAATTTAGTTCGGTATTTTATATTGCAACAATCGCCGGTATTCTTATAGTCAACAAAAGAAATACTACAAAGCAATTTGATTTAAATATATTTTTCTTTGTTGTTGGTTCAATTACCAATTTTGTTGATTACTTGACTGTTCCGATGATAACTTTAGGGATACCTCTATTAATATATTTGGGATTAAAGGCGAACGCTGATGAGCATTTTACTTTTAAAGAAATCTTTTTTTATTCTTTATCATGGATACTTGGCTATGCATTTACCTGGATTGCAAAATGGGCGATAGGAAGTTTGGTTTTACAAAGAAATATTTTTTTAGAAGCCTTTGAAGCCGTTTTGTTTAGAACTGGATCTGATTTAACATATCGTTTTGAAGCTATTTTAACAAACTTTAATCTTATGTTTTTAAATCAGGGGAATAAAATAGGACTAGTTTGGATGTTGGCAATTGCAGTTTTATTGATAATGCTCATAATAAAACATCATGATATTAAGGCCAATCTGAAACTTTTACTTGTGGCATTTTATCCTTATGTCTGGTATTTTGTACTATCGAACCACTCAATGATTCATTGTTGGTTTACATATCGACTTCAATTAGTTACAATCTTCAGTATTTTTGTATTTTTTGGTTTTACAATAGACTTTTCCTACTATAGAAAAGTTTTAACTCAGTTAAAAGTTAGTATAAAGAAAATAATAAGTAGATAAATTTTGTAAGTATCAAATGATATAATGAATTTGTGAAAACTCTCATAATCATCCCTGCCTATAATGAGCAGGCTAATATTAAAAGTCTTATCGAAGATATCACTTCATACGGTTACGATTATTTGATTATCAATGATAGTTCTACCGATGATACCGAAAAAATCATTCGGGAAAATAACTATCATTTTTTGGATTTGCCGATTAATGTCGGCATTGCCGGGGTAACCCGAATCGGTTTTAAGTATGCCTATGACCATAATTATGATTGTGCCGTTTGTATTGATGGTGATGGCCAGCACCAGCCAAAATATGTTCATACCTTAATTAACGAGATAAGCAACGGTTATGATTATGTGGTCGGTTCAAGATTTGTAAATAGGCTTAAACCGGCATCACTAAGGATGATTGGCAGTCGGATAATCTGTTTTTTCATTAAACTTAAAACCGGAGTTAAGGTAACCGATCCGACAAGCGGTATGCGGGCATTGGGCAAAAAAGTTATTGCCGATTTTGCCCAAAATATGAATTTTTATGCTGAGCCTGATACCCTATGTTATACGCTGCACCACGGCTATAAAGTTAAAGAAGTCCAGGTAGAAATGAAAGAACGAGAGGGCGGGGAAAGTTATTTTGCCAATCCTTTTAAGTCAATAAAATTTATGCTTGGCGTCTTGCTTTCTATAATCTTTGTTCAATGGTAGGAGGAATTTAATAATGCCTTTTTCTTTGCAGATAGGTTTGATCGGTGCTTCTGTTCTTTCTCTGGCCTTTGTTTTATGGTCGGTTGTTAAAAACAAAATGAATATTCACTATGCCATGGTCTGGATTATTTGGGGCATGGCAATGGTGGCAATATCACTTTTCCCGCAGCTTATTTTTATGGCTTCTCGTTTGTTGAGCATTGAAATGCCGGTCAATACCGTCTTTTTGATAATGATCTTTTTGTTATATTGTCTGTCATTTTATGTCTTTATTAAGTTGTCGAAGCATAACGAAGAAATAATAAATTTAAATTATGAAATTGCTGTCCTGAAGAAACAACTGGAGGATTTAAAACATCATCATGACTAAAAAGATGTTGGTGATACCAGGGGGCTTTGTTCCCTACAATGATACCGTTACCCTTTTAGCTTATAAACGTTTAAGGAAGATGGATTATTTGATGGATGTACTGGCCTTTAAGGGGAAGGAAGATCGAGGCATATTGAAGGAATTACTGAATGATGAAGAGTATCATAAGTTTCATGTCGAATACTTATGTGACTATGATAATGCCATAGCTATTGCCCATCCTTTACGTTTGCCCTTAAGCCTTATCAATATGTATCGTTATATAAAATGGACATATAAGAAATTTAAAGAGGGTAATTATGATGCCATATATACATCATCAGTTCCGGGCATCAGTCATCTTTGCGGGAAATATATTAAAAAAAGATATCCTCATATTAAATGGATTGCCTCTTTTTCCGATCCTATTAAGGGCTCGCCATATAAAGATGATCCGGATTTAAAAAAGCGCAGCATCTTTTATCGTATCGCTTTTCATGTCGGCTCTTTTGTTTATATGAATGATATTTATGAAAAAGCGGCTATTGATTATGCCGATGAATTGATTTTTATCTGTGAGGAACAAAGGGATTTTACAGTAGGTCAATATTCAAATAAAGCGGAATTATTGAAAAAAAGTACTGTAGAGCCTTTAACTTATATTCCGGAATGGGAGATGTATAAGACATTAATAAATGCCCCTGCTGTTTCCAATAAACCGAAAATTGCCGTCCATCTGGGACGCTTATATGGCCTTAGAAAAATAGATCATTTTTTAGAAGCCTTAAAGATATTAAAAGCTGAAGATAAGGACTTAGCTTCAAAGATTGTTTTTCATCAATATTCAGAGATCCAGGAAAGCGATATTAAGAAAATCAAAGCATATCATCTTGAAGATGTTTTTATTATTCATCCTAAAGTTACATATGATCAAAGTATTGAGCTTATGAAAAAGGCGGATATCTTGGTTTTATTTGATACCATTATGGAAGGAGCTCCCATTCAGCCATATCTTCCATCCAAAATAACCGAATATCTCTTATTAAAAAAACCGATACTTGGAATCTGTGAAAGCAACAGTCCAAGTTATCGGATTTTAAAAGAAGAGGGCCATAATTTGGTTGGCAATGATATTGAGCTTATTAAGGCCAATATTCTTAAGTTAATCTAAGATATAGGCAAAGAAGTCTTGGTGGTCAGGATAATAGGAAAGCATTTGCTTATAGAAATATTCTTTCATCGCCGGTGTATAGTCGGCGATTCTTTCATATACACAAATATTTAACTGGTTGATTTCAACGCTATATATTTCTTTATAAGCTTCAGATATAAGCGGTTCATTCCAGATGGCATTTGATATAACATCATAGATATGCTGGTAGTCTTTATCGGAATATAGAATTGGATCAATCGTAATTACATATTGTACATATTCAAGGTCCTTCGGGAAACCGTCTCTTAGGTCAAGAACGGCAAAGTCGATTTGCGGCATATCAAGATCCGGTAAAACGGAATTACGGATCATCGAATCATTGAATGAAGAATTGCCGGAGGCAATATATGCTGATTGCCAATCTTCGGGCATCAAATTTCTCAGAAAATAAGCTAGTTCGCTAACTTCGGCTTTATAGGGAAGAACTTCCGGTTTTTTACGTAAACTTGTAAGTACCGGAATGGCATTATCCGGCAAGGTAAATATGCCGATGGCCTGGATGAGACAAATAATCGGAAAACCCCAGGTAAGAATTTTAATACCGTATGAGAAAAGTTCCATCATACCTATCATAAATAAGATAAAGACCGGAATAGTTGAAATATAGTAGTGATGATATTCAAAAGATTGGGTTTGCCAAAAAAGGACAGTCGGGAGAACTAAAAGAATAGCACATATCATAATAAGTTCATAATTTTTATTCTTAATCAAATGATAAATACCGAATAAGGAAATAATCAATAAGATTGGAGAATAAAAATTAATGAAGGCCGATATTTTTCCCGGACGGTCATAGTAGGCATAGCTTTCAGCATAATTATTGAAAAGAACTCTTTCAAAAAACGGAAAGAAGAATAATAAGATTATGGAAAGCATAATTAAGCCGGATAAGATAATTTTAATGAAATCTTTAAATTGACCTTTAATAAAGACTTTGAAATGATAATAGATAAGATATTTGATAAAGATGCAAAGATATATAAAGACTAAAGGATAAAGATACCAGCGTCTTAAAAAGATGGCGCAGAAAGCATAAAGATTAGTTATAATGGCATCGCTCCAAGTGATTTCCTCAAATCGGGGAAGCAGCATTAAAAGATAAATCATTAAAATAAAAAATAAGCCGATGCCGTCTACTTCGCCATAAAAGACCGTAAAATATAGCGGATAGAAAATTATAAAAAGTAAAAGCGGTAAATAAGGGTATTTATCAGTGAAGGTATAATATATTATTTGTAAGAGTAATATTGAAGGAATGATGAAATAGCTAAATATTGTTAAGCAGAAATAACCGTAGCTGGTATTCCAAATAGTTAAGCCTAAGCCGAAAAGTCCCGGCAAGTAACTATAATCCTGGTAGTTCATTGATTCATAGACAACATTAAAGATAGCCGATGGATCTTCAAAAAAGAGCTTGCGCAATTCTAAGGATCTTTGCCAGTGCCCGGCATAATCATAGGCATAGATGGTATCTTCTAAGCGGAAGAAGATAATTATCGCTATAGCCCCGATCAAGGCAAAGACAATAGTGTTTAGCAAAAGATGCTTCCAATGAGTCTTGATGATTTTTTTATATCTTGGCTTATGATAGAGATATAAAAAACTGATTAATAAAATTAAAGGATAGATGCCGATTTCCAGCATTCTTAAGGCATTACGTAATAGATTGTCCATAATTTAATTATAGTGACTGTGTTATAATTTTAAAAGATGAAAAAAAATACGGTAAAAGTACTGATTTATTTTTTAATCGAAATTATTTATACCCTTTTAATCGGGGGCTATTTTTTCTATGTCCAGGAAAATTATGGTATGGATACCATCTATACCTGGCCGTTATTTTATATTCTTTTATTAGGTCTTTTAATATTGATATGGTTTATCGGGCCGATGCTTAACCGCTATATTGTTTATATCTATAGTTTTTTATATGGAATCTATCTGATATCCCAGAATATCTACTATCGGGCCTTTGGCCAATATTATCGTTTCAATACGGTATTATCCCTTTATGAAGAGGCCGCCGGAGCTAAAGACAGTGCTATGGAATTTATTACGATAAATGATTTGGCGCCCCTGATTTATCTTACAATTGTTACCATAATCTTTATTATTTTATATTTCACATTACAAAGACATGCCTTTAAATTACGCTGGCGTTTAATTTATAAAGCGGCGGTTTTACTTTTAATTATTCCGATTATGGGAGAGTGGCAAAGTTATAACAGCTACTTAGATGATGCCTTGCATCAGGAAGATGTCTTCCAGATGAATAAGACCGACTATTATATTTATGAGACAATTCCCAGCACTAATCAATTTGTGGAAAAGTTTGGTCTTTTGCCCTTTGGTTTAAGAGATGGTATTTCTTTAATGGAAACTGATATCTTGGGTCAGGAAGATTTTGAAGAAGTAAGGATTTTTTTAAATAATCGTTATGAGCATCAAGAAAATGATATGACCGGCATTTTTGCCGGCAAGAATCTATTTATTATTCAAGCCGAATCTTTTATTGATGCCGCTATTGACGAAAGATTGACACCAACCTTATATAAATTAAAAAATGAAGGTATTAATATTAACGGCTTTGATACCCCGATGCTGGTGGGATCAACCAGTGATACGGAATTTATGGCTAATACTTCGATCATCCCTAACAGTGAAGGTTATGCCATTTGTTACAAGTATCCGTTTAATAATTATGTAACAACTTTACCGAAACTATTTAATGAAATAGGTTATAACACAGTTGCTTATCATAATAACTACGGGGAATATTATAATCGTGATGTGGTATTTCCCTCTTGGGGCTACAAATCATTTGTTGACTGTACCGGTTTAGGTCTTGAAGACAGCCAAGCTGATTCGACAGTTTTAGATATCTTGAAATGGATCTATGTGGAAACTAATAATCCATATATGGTCTATTGGGTAACTTATAGTGGTCACCAGCCATATAGTCTTGATTCAGTTGGGGTAAGTGATGAACATGTAGCTGAAATAAAAAGTCTTTATCCTAGTCTAGATGATGCCTATGTTTCATATTTAGCTAAAAATATGGATTTAGATGAAAGTCTTGGCAATTTTATGAATGAACTCGCTAAGGCCGGAAAATTAGATGATACGGTATTTGTCTTTTTTGGTGATCATATGGTTAAGGGCTTGGATTTTGATGCCTCAAGTTTTTATGATGGCACAAATCAAGGCGTCGATACCGCAAAAAAGGCTACCGATCTTATCATTTATAACAGTGCCACTGAAGCTTTAACTTATCATAAGACCGCTACGGCTCTTGATATCTTGCCGACATTAGCTAATATGTGGGGCATTGAGGTTGATTATCATACGATATTGGGCAGCGATATTTTTGATGAAAATTATCATGGCTTCTACTTCAGCGATTGGGGTATCATCAAAACCGATGATTTCACCTATGATTATATTTATGATACTTTGACATTAAATAGCTATATTGATGAAAATGAAGCCAATGATATGGCTGACTACTATTTGAATATGAAAGAGATAGCCAAAAAATTATTGAAACTTGATTATTTCGGGGAGGACGAATAATGGATAAAAAGCGGATGGTTGCCAATTTGGTCGAGGCAATTTATTTGACCGGCATGTTTTTATATATGCTGGTTTTAAAAAGTGTTTATTCGGTTGCCTCGAGCTATGATTTTTTGATGTTTATTTGCATAAGTGCTTTGATAATCGGCATTTTGATTTTAATTGGCCCACGGTTTAATCGTTATTTCGGTTTTATCTTCGCTTTTTTATATACCCTCTACTTAGTAGCTCAGCAGGTTTACTATCGTGGTTTTGGTCAATACTTTCGTTTTTCTACCGCTTTAGGTTTGGCGTCGGAAGTAGCCGGAGTTACAGATTCGGCAATCGAGCTTATTCATTTCAGCGATATAATCCCTTTTATTGTTTTAGCGGCGTTTACGATTGTATTTGTAATTTTGCATTTCACCTTACAAAAAGGATATCGTTTGGGCAAATTAAGATTATTGTCAATTGCATTTCTGCTGGTCGGAGCCTCATCTTTTCTATATAGTAATTACCTTATTCAAAAAAGTCGTGAAGGATGGACTGATTTTGATATTTATAAATCGGATTATTATGTTTATGATACTTTGCCTAATACCAATCAATTCGTTGATAAGTTTGGTCTTTTGAATCTTTTTTATCGTGACGGAGTGATGACCATAAGTCATGACAGTCAAATCAATAATTATCAAGAAGAGATTGACGCTTTTTTCGCCGGCAAGGACAACAGTCATGCAGCTAATGAAATGACCGGTATTTTTAAAGATAAAAGTGTTTTACTTATTCAAGCCGAATCGTTTATGAATCTTGCCATATCTGAAGAATTTACCCCGAATCTTTATTACTATATGACAAGCGGTATCCATGTGCAGAATTTTAATACTCCGTTGCTTACAGGTTCAACCAGTGATACCGAGTTTATGACCAATACATCGCTTATTCCGATGAGTGGCGGTTATCCGGTATGTTATGAATATATCAATAATACTTATCCATTGACTTTAGGCAATATTTTTAAAGAAAACGGCTATCAAACGACGGCCTATCATAACAATTATGCTGAGTATTATAATCGTGATACGGTTTTTCCTAAATATGGCTATGAGTTTTTTGATTCTTATAAAATGGGATTGGAAAATTTAGAGCCTGACACCAAGCTGGCTGAGGCCATCGGTTGGATACTTTCGGAACGGCCGAAGTTTATGGCTTATTGGGTTACTTATAGCGGCCATCAACCTTATAGTATTGGTGAAGTAGGTGTAGATCCTGCAGATGTAGCCAAAATTCAAGAAGCCTATCCTGATTTGGATGAAGAATATGTCGCATATATTGCCAAGGCTATGGATGTTGATAAGGCGGTATCAACCTTTATTAATGTCATGGACTGGTCGGGTCGTCTTGATGATGTGGTCATATTATTCTATGGGGACCATATTTGTAAAGGAATAGATTTTTCTAAGGGCAGCAATTATGATGAAGTATTCCACCAAAATTCTGATGATAACCCGGAGATTACTTATACGCCTTTAATTATATGGGCCAATGGTATTGAACATCGGGAATACGATAAAGTTTCAACAAGCTTAGACATACTTCCAACCTTAATTAATATGTGGGGATTTGATACGGATTTAACATATGCCTTTGGCCATGATATTTTTGATCCAGAATATGAAGGTTTCTACTTTGACGAAAGCGGCAATTTAGCTAATGATAATTTTTCTTATAATATTATCGATGATACATTAGTCACCAATAATGCTTACAGTGAATTAGAAGCGATGAATGATGTAGCTTATTTCAATGAGCTTAAAGATATTTGCAGCAAGATTTTGCAATCAGATTATTTCCGGGAGGACGAATAAATGGCATTACTTAGTATCATAACGCCTTGTTACAACGAAGAGGAGACGGTAGACTACTTCTATGATGAGGTACATAAGGCAATCTTAAAACTGGATACAGACTATGAGATAATCTTTGTCAACGATGGTTCTAAAGATAAAACTTTAGAAAAATGTTTAGAGCTTAAAAAGCTGGACAATAAAATTAAAATTATTAATTTTTCCCGGAATTTCGGCAAAGAGGCAGCTATGCTTGCGGGCATGAGAGAAGCAAAGGGCGATTATGTAGTTATTATGGACACCGATTTGCAAGACCCCCCAGCCTTATTGCCGGAAATGATGACTTATGTGGAAAACGGGGGATATGACAGTGTCGCCACATATCGTGTATCAAGGAAGGGCGAACCGCCTATCCGATCATTCTTTGCCAGAATGTTTTATAAGCTGATCAATAAGATGATAGATGTGGAAATTGTCGACGGAGCCAGAGACTATCGTTTGATGAACCGGAATATGGTTGATGCGGTCTTAAAACTTGGTGAATATCATCGCTTTTCCAAGGGTATTTTTGCCTGGGTAGGCTTTAAGACTAAGTATTTGGAATATGAAAATGTCGAAAGAGTGGCTGGGGAGACTAAGTGGTCATTTTGGAAATTGTTCAAATATGCCATTGACGGTATTGTCGGTTTTACGACCGTTCCTTTGCGACTGGCGACCATTGCCGGGGCCTTAGTTTCTTCATTTGGCTTTATCTATATGCTATATATTGTCGTTAAAGCTCTATTCTTTGGCGATCCGGTAGCCGGTTTTCCAAGTTTGATTGTTATTATAACGTTGCTTGGCGGTATTCAGCTTTTGTTTCTTGGCATCATTGGCGAATATTTGGCTAAAACTTATATGGAAAGTAAGAAAAGACCGATATATATTGTTAAGGAGATTCTTTAGAGGATCTCTTTTTAAAGGTTTGATTTAGGTTAGATTTAAGTGATAAAATAGACATTCAAATATTGAAATGGTAAAATCATTGAGAACAAATGGAAAGGATGACCTATGTTTAAAAAGTTATTTAAAAATCCGAAAACAAGATATCGTAATCTTGGCTTGATAATTCTGCCGTTTGTATTGTTGTTTTGTCTGTTTGGTTTTTTGGCTTGGCGTTCAGCCGGGAATCTTTTGGGCGGCAGTACATCCATGGCTAATTCTATTGATACTATGGATTACCATTTACGTGCTAATGCGACCGAATACCAAAGAAGCTTATTTCAGGAATTATCGGATCTTTGTTTAACCGATGCCGAAAATAAGGATAAGGAAGCAATTGCTGCTTCGGTCGTCGAAAATTTCATTGCCGATTTTTATACTTGGACAAATAAGGCCGGTTCTTATGATGTCGGCGGACTTTATTATGTTTATTCGCCTTCGAAGGCTAATATTTATACCCAAGCTCGTGATACCTTTTATCATTATTTGACAAATTATATAAAAGATTATGGTGCTGAAAACTTGCTGGAAGTTGCCCAAGATTCTATTGAAATCAAAGGATCAAAAGTAGATGAGAAATACAGCTACAACGGAAACGAATATGATGCATACTACTATAGTGCCACCTGGTCTTATGTAGATCATGACGGTTTTGATGAAAGTGATTATGAAACCTCGGAGAATTTTTTGGTAATTGAAAATGAAGATGGACGTTTCGAGATTGTCCAAGCTTATGGAGACTAACTATGACCAAGAATAAGAAAATGAAAAAGGGAATGAGCAGTAAACAGATATTTTCGATTGTTACTGCGGTTATAACTTTACTAGCCAATATTGCGGTTGCGGCACTTATATTCATGTCGATGCAATATTCAGGCTTAGATACGGGATTATTTTTCAGTGTTTTTGGAGCGATAGTATGTGTTTTGATTATTGCCGATATTATTTTCTTTGTCGGTTTTAATCATCGCGATCAAATATTAAAAATTATTACCTGCGTTTTAACAGTAATTCTGTTTATTGGCGGAAGTATTGGTATTTATTATATTTCCCGGGTTAACCGTGCTGTCGGCAATTTAGTCCAAAGCGGCGATGGGGAAACCTACGAAACCATCAGAGTTGTCTATGCGACTTATGATAATTCCAGCATTACCGAGGTTGCTGATTTAGATGGCAAAAAGGTTGGCAGTTTGAGTGTTTCAGGTGTTAGTGCTGCCAGTGTCGGACGTGAATATTTGGAAGAACAGGGAATTGAGCCAAGCTTCAAAACCTATAATATGACCAGTGAGCTTTTTGAAGCTTTGGTTGATGGTGAGATTGATGCCGCTATCTTCCCGAATACTTATCGTTCGCAATTGAATTCCGAAGACGGATTTGAGGATTTATTGGCCAATACGACGGATATCTACAGCTTTGAAAAAGAAGTAGCTACCGGAAATTCCGAGACTTCCAGTATTGATATTTCTGTTGAACCGTTTAATATCTTGCTTATCGGTTATGCACCGGAACCGGGAGGCGGCGGTCTTACCGATACGATTATTGTCGCTTCCGTAAATCCGCAAACAATGTCGGCAACTATGGTTTCCATTCCTCGTGATTCCTATGTGCCGATTTCCTGCTACAACAATGCCGAAAGCAAGATTAATGATGCCGGTGCTGCCAGCCGTCAATGTTTGATGGATACAGTCGGTAATTTACTGGAACTTGATATTGACTTCTATATGGAAGTTAATTTCCAGGGCTTAGTTGATATTGTTGATGCCTTGGGTGGTATTTATATTAATTCACCGGTTGAATTCGTTGGTCAAAGCCCATCTTCTAATCGTGGTGAAATGACTGTATGGGTTCCGGCCGGGGAAATTCTGGCCAATGGTGAACAGGCTTTGGCTTTTGCCAGAGAGCGTCATGCCATGCCGAATGGTGATTTTGACCGTCAAGTCCATCAACAGGAAGTTATTAGTGAAATTGTCCGTAAATTTATGGATTTAACGGATATTAATCAAGCTTTGGCAGTTATGGATGCGGCTGGCGAGAACTTCACAACCAATTTAAGTATCAGCCAGTTAACAAGCATCTTTAATTATCTTTTGACGGCTCCAAATTATACCGGCATGCCGCAATTCAATATGCTTGATATTAAGATGTCAAGAGTTACCGGTTATACCCGTTGGTTCTACAGCTATTCAATGCGCTTGCCACTTTGGAGTTATTACCTATGGGAAGGATCAATTAGAGACAATGTCGAATTGTTAGATGAGACATTGGGTGAATATGATTCAATTAATCAGGACAGCTATTTCAAATTCTTCATTGAATATCCTTATAACCGTAGCCCATTATATTATGAATATTACGATGAACCGATGATTCCGGAAGATATGCCGGCTTATTATCCTTACTTAACTGATTTAACATATGATGAGGCAATGGCTTGGGCTGAAGCAAATGGTGTAACCTTGGAAGTAACGGTAATCGAAGAAGGACAACCGGGCTACGATGCCAATGCTATCGGTACGGTAGTCAGCCAATTCCCGGCCTATGGTCAATTAGTATCAGATTATCCAACCGGTTCAATTACGGTTATCGGATCACCACTCAGTGAAGAAGATAAGGTTCCTAACTTTGTCGGCGGCAGTATTTCTGCAGCTCGTGATTGGGCTAATGCCAATGGTTACAGCATTAATGAAACAGTTGAAGCCAATAGTGATATGTCTAAAGCCGGACAGGTTATCAGTCAAAGTGTTGCGGCCGGAAGTGATAAGTCGAAATATAACAGTATTGATATTACTTATTATGAAATACCGACTATTTCCGTTGGTGAGTTGGATGGCGGTATCGGCAGATGGACAAAAGCCGAAATTGAAGCTTGGATGAGCAAGATGGGCATTAGTACATCGCCAAATTATACATATTATGAAACTAATGATTATGCTGAGGGCGTTTTAATTGATTATAGTGTCAATACCCCGGTAACTACCGGCTCAAGCTTTACCTTCATTTTGGCTACACCAGTAAAAGTTGAGCCTTCTCCGACGCCGACTCCAACCCCGACGACAACAACATCGCCATCACCTACTCCAACGCCAACCACTCCGCCTGATACAAGCGAATCACCTGCACCGGAACCGAGCGAATCAACAGGAACCGATGGTGGTGATATTACTCCGGAGTAAGAATAAATTTATTAAACTGTACGAAAGGTCTTGTCTTGGGCAAGACCTTTCTTTTAGAGCAGTCATTATTGTATAATTAAGGCAATAAAGGAGGACTTAAAATGGATAAGTTCTTAGTAGAAGTATCAGCTCGTCATGTGCATGTAAGTGATGAAGATTTGGCGATTCTTTACGGCAAAGATCATAAACTGACACCAAAAAAGGATCTTTCGCAACCAGGACAATATGTAGCGGAAGAAAAAGTTACCATTGTTGGGCCAAGAGGAGAGCTTAAAGCATCAATTCTGGGACCGACAAGAAAAGCCACTCAAGTTGAAGTATCTTTAACCGATGCCCGGGCTTTGGGCGTTGATGCCTTAATTCGCGAATCAGGTGATATTGAAGGAACCACCGGGATAAAACTGGTTGGACCTTTTGGTGAAGTGTTCCTTGAGCAAGGTTTAATAGCTGCTAAAAGGCACATCCATATGACACCGGAAGATGCGGAAAAATATGGTGTGGTAAATGGTGAAATCGTTAGCGTGAAAGTTGAAAGCGATGAGCGTTCGACCATTTTTATGGATACGGTTGTACGGGTATCGGATACTTATGCCTTGGCTATGCATATTGATACCGATGAAGGCAATGCCTGCGGTTTAAAAGGTCATGGCTTTGGTGAGATTATTAAATAAGGAGGTTAGCTATTATGCATTACAATTTTTATTATACTTATAACGATCCTTTTAAGGATTTGTGGATCTGGGTTGTTGTCGTCATTGCGGCCATCTTATTGATGATTTGCTTCTTAGGTAAACAAAATCGCGGCAAGTACCAAGGTTTTTTGGGGCATTTATATGATTTCTTGAATTTTAGAAGCTTTACTTTGGCCTCGGTAATGAAATTCATTTATCTGGTGGCGGCCTTGGGTACGGCTATTACGACCATCTTGGGCTCATTCAATAATGGTTTTGGTGGTTTCTTAGCCGGCTTATTGGGTTTGGTTATTGCCGAAGTATTGATTCGTATTATGTTTGAATTCTTGATGCTTTTGATTATCGGGGTATCCAATGTTATTGAAATTAATGATAAACTAGGCGGCGGCAATAGCGATAAGCCGACCTTTGTTGAACCGGATACCGAAAAATATGCCAATAAGCTTTCTAAGCAGGCTACGGTAATTGGTGAAAAGATTAAAGAAAAGACCGAAAATAAAAAACCTGAAGCAAGTGATGCCGAAGAAAATAAAGAAGAACAGGGAGAATAAAAAAGCTGTAAGCCAAAGCGATATATAAATTGAGCTGGCTTACAGCTTTTTAATTAGTTTAGATATAGATAATTATCCAAAATAAAAGCCCTTAAACAAAGGCTTAATAGACATATGGCGGAGACGGTGGGATTCGAACCCACGTGCCGCTTTCACGACAAAACGATTTCGAATCGTTCTCGTTATAACCACTTCGATACGTCTCCGTGACTTACTTATCTTATCACAAAGTTTCTATTTTAGATAGATTTTTCATGCGTGAGATAAAGTCATAGATATTTTCTTCACCGGTGGCAATATTAAGGCGGACCCAAGATTTTCCAAGTCGTCCGTAATTGATACCCGGATTGCCTTGAATGTGTGCTGTTCTTAAAAGATATTCGTAGGCATCTTCGTCACCGCAATAGTCTTTTAAGTTAAAAAACATCAGATAGGTGGCTTCAAGAGGCGGATAGGCAAAGCGGTCACTTAATGCGGCATCGATAACATGATAATTATGGGATACGGCATGACGCATAGCTTTTAGCCATTCATCGCCATATTTATAAACATAATAAGTCGGTAAGGCAGCATAACTTTTGATGGTATAGTAATGCGAAGCTTGATATTCACTTAGCGCTTTTTTGATATTAGGGTTGGTAGTAATTATATGGGCATGTTTAATGCCGGATATGTTGAAGGTTTTACCAACGGAGTGGATGGTTACTACAATATCTTCAAGATCTAATTCTTTGGCGACTTTTAAAGCGGATACTGCCTTATTTTCATCAATGATGACATCCATATGAACCTCATCACAGATAAGATAGGTTTGATACATTTGGCATAACTTTAAAAGGCGGGCTAATTCATCTTTACGCCATATGCGGCCGGTTGGGTTGTGTGGCGAACATAAGATGATGGCTTCGATGTTTTGCGTGCTCAAATCTTCTTCAAGTTTATCAAAGTCGATATAAAAATAATAATTTTGAAAGCGCAAATCATGACTTATAAGCTCTAAACCGCAGCTTTCCACAGCGGTCTTAAAGCGCGGATAGCCCGGTTCAAAACTAATGATTTTGGCTCCCGGCTTAAAGTAACTGTAAAAAAGTGTATATAAGGCATGAATGGCTCCGTCGGCAAAAAAGACATCTTCTTTTTCGATGGTGACATCACGATGACGCTTATACCAATCAATCAAGACATCATAATAGTCTTCCTTGAGATAACGATAACCGTAGGCACCGCTGGTAAATTCGGTTCTCAGCGGTTTTAAAACTTCATCGCTGAGGCGAAAATCCATATCGGCTATGCCCATCGGTAATAAGTCATCATATGGCAGAGTTTTGGAACTTAAGTCCCATTTGACAGAATCGCTGTTATGGCGATCAGTGAGATATTGTTTACTAAAATTCTCGATCATTACTTCTCCTGCATAATTTGGGCGACGGTTTTGGCGGCCGTGTCTTCATCGTAGAGGTTGGCGATGATTAAGCGGGTAAATTCTATGACCCAGCCAAGTGATTTGGCTGTGATGATGTTATCTTTTTGTACGACATAAGCGTCGCTTGGAACATGACCGTTTTCAAAACCGGGGAAAACAATAAATTCTCCGTCTTTTACTAAGCCCTTGACAATAAAGATATGCGGGGCAGCACAAATAGCGCAAAGCAGCTTCTTATCTTTAAAGAAAGTATCGATCAGGGCATTGACCGTCGGATGTTCCTGAAGACGGTAGGTACCCGGTAAGCCGCCCGGAAGAACTATTGCGGAATAGTTTTCGGGATCGATATCTTCAATTGTCACATCGCAATGATATGCCAAACCGTGCGAAGATGCAAGTTTTAAGCTTTTTTCTATGGAAACCAATTCTACCTTGATGCCTGCTCTTTTTAAAAGATCATAGACCATTAGGGCTTCGCATTCTTCGCTTCCCTGAGCACAAATAATCGCAACTTTAAGCTCTTGGCGCCGTTTGATAAAGCGGGCATACTTGGTCACTTCATTTTCAATATAAGGGATATCATGGGCCTTTAAGAGATCTTGAAGTACTTGGCTATCACCTTGATCATGCGAAAAAAGCTCATATTCCAGTTCATAGTCGGTAATGCCGAGATATGTTGAGGCATCAAGGGCCAATTCTCCCTGGGGGAAGTTAAGGATCTTGCGTTTAGTTTCCAGCTTTCCTAAAAGATAAGGATTTTGAATATGATGTTTTTTCAAGATATCTTGAATTTCGGGATGATCTAAACTTATATCATCAATCCTGACTTCATATTCATAAGTATTACCGTCTTCTTCTTTTTTAAGAGTAAAGATCTTTTCATTGTTTAGTTCACGGATGCGGATGCCGATATTTTTAAATGGACTGGCATAGTAGTAATTAATTTGCGTTTTCTCCTTGAAATCAAGGGATGAAGCAATTTCTTCATACTGTTCTTTAGTCAATAAAACAGCGTATTCTTTTTCAATATTGGTATTCATGTTTCCATTATAGCTTTGTATTCCCAAATTGATAATGCTAAAATAGACATAGGTTTTTAAATATGAAAAGATGGACAGTTTTATACGAGACCTGTAAATTACCGATTCGTGTCTGCTTTTTGGGCTTTATCTTTATTGCCCTGGGCTCTTTGGTATTAAGTGACAGTGTCAATATTTTCTATACGATAACTAATCCTTGGGCTTTGGCTTTTGCCCGCTTCTTATTATTGATCGGACAAACGGTTATTTTGAATTTGCCGTTGGTTTTTATTGTTAATCTGGTGGCTAAAAAAGCCAACAGTGGTACGCCTTTAATTATGGCTTTGCTTGGCTATATTACTTATGCGGTAGTGACAATGTTGTTTTCGACAAATTTGAATTTACCGGCAATGGCCTATAAAAGCACCTTGGGAATCAGTTATACGGCATCGGGGGTTACGCATTATCCTTTGCATACCGGTTTAATCGGGGCCTTTATTGTCGCATTTGCTACGCGTTTTACCTTTATTGCCTCCCGCAATCGCAGCGCCTATTCTTTTTTCGGTTTCTTGAATAAGGACACGGTCGGCATCTTATACAATATCCTGCTTTGTGCTTTGCTTGGCATTTTAAGCGCTATGGTCTATCCCTTATGCTTTGGCATGGTCCAGGAATTCATCGATTATGTGGCCAGAGACTTAAATGATCCGCTTCGTATCGGCATGTATGGGGTAGCCGATCGGGTTATGTCAATTTTGGGACTTGGCGATTTAATCCGTGAGCCGTTTTGGTTTGGCAGCCAGGGCGGATCATATTTGACGATTGCCGGACAAACGATTGTCGGCGATGTCAATATTTGGGACTTCATTCAGGAAGCCGGTTCCTCATATTTGGGATGCGGACGTTTTATCACCCCTTATTACATCATTAATATCTTTGCCATACCGGCTATTTATATCGGTATGTTTATAAGCATGACCGATAAGCATGAAAAAAGCCATATGCTGTTTCTTTTGACGACTGCTATACTTTTCTCGATTCTATTCGGCAATCCTTTGCCTTTGGAATTACTATTATTATTTACTTCGCCTTTACTTTTAATCTTATATCTATTAGTGGTGATGATCTTATTCGGTTTACTTTCTTATTTGGGCTTATTTTTAGGTTTTTCTTATACGGGTTCAACTTTGGTGGCGATGCCGGGATCCTTTCCTGACTACATCATCCAATTAAGAAATCCCTTGCTTTTTGATACTATTTCTTACTTATTTATTATCGGCATTGTCGTCTTTGCGGTTTGCCTTTTGATGTCGCGTCTGTATTTCCGTTATATGGCTTATAATCTTTTAGGTACCGGCAAAACCAAGGCAACGGTTGATATGCTTGCCCATGCCGTCGGCGGCTTAGAGAATATCCAAAAAGCCAGCAGCGGTCTATTCCGTTTAATCTTAGTCTTAAACGATTTGGAAGCCGTATCTTTTAAAGAGCTGGCTCAAAGCGGAGCTTCCCGAATAACCGAAACCAAAGACGGAGTCATCATTGATTTCGGATCATCGAGTACTGTCATTGCCCGGGCGATAACCCGCGAAATAGCGAAACTGCAAAGAACTTAAAGGAGCAAATATATGCATTATTCCAAAATTAAAGGTGGCGAAATTTATCTTTCGCCCATTGATATCCAAGAAGAAAAAGCGATTTTGACCGAGTGGGTCAACAGCGATAAGAGCATCGCCTATAATAATGGCTTTTATGGCCAGATGATTGATGAAGCCAAGATGCAAGAAAAACTTGAAAAGTGGCGGGATTCATCGGTATGCATGGCGATAATACGAGAAGAAGATGAGGCCTTTATGGGACAGGTTTCCTTATTTAATTTCGGTCCGGCAAATAGTTTTTGTACTCTGGGAATCTTTATCGGCAAAGAGTATCGAGGTCGGGGCTATGGCAAGGAAGCCATGGATTTGGCGGTGGAATATGCCTTTGATACTTTAAGAGTTAAGGCTGTTCACTTAGAGGTTTATTCCTTTAATGAGGAAGCAATAGCTTTTTATGAGCGCTGCGGTTTTTCCAAGTGTGGTACCTGGCATTTGTCGGCCTATCATAATGGCAGGTTCAATAGTATTATCTTAATGGAAAAAATTAACTTTCCGGATTAATGTTAAAAGTTGAGACAAAAATATTTTATCTTAGTTAAAATGGTTGAAAGTTCAACCATTTTATTATATAAATAAGACTACATGAGAGGTATTTACGATGAATGTAATTAAAAGAAGTGGCGAAGAAGTTACTTTTGATGCTGAAAAAATATTCAATGCCGTTGCCAAGGCCAGCAAAGCGACGGCTCAAAATCCATTAAATGAAGAAGAAATCAATGCCATAACCAAAACGGTAAGCGATGAATGTGCCGCCTTAAAACGTTCCCTTTCGGTCGAAGAGATTCAAGATCTTGTCGAGACTGAACTAATGCGCTCAGGTCATTTTGCCGTTGCTCATAACTATATTACTTATCGCTACAAGCGGGAATTGGTTCGCAAAAGCAATTCTACCGACCGCCAGATTCTTTCCTTGTTGGAAAGAAATAACGAAGAGGTTAAGCAGGAAAACTCCAATAAAAATCCTTTGGTTAACTCAGTGCAAAGAGATTATATGGCCGGGGAAGTATCCAAGGATATCACCAAACGTTTTCTTTTGCCGCCAGACATCGTCGAAGCTCATGAAAAGGGCATCATCCACTTCCATGATGCTGACTATTATGCCCAGCATATGCATAATTGCTGCTTGGTAAATCTTGAAGATATGTTGCAAAACGGCACGGTCATTTCCGAAACGATGATTGAAAGGCCGCATACTTTCTCAACAGCCTGCAATGTGGCAACGCAAATCATTGCCCAGGTTGCCAGTTCCCAATATGGGGGACAAAGTATTACTCTTTCCCATTTGGCACCCTTTGTAGAAGAATCCCGGAAGCAATTGCGTCGCCAAGTAAAAGAAGAATTTGCTTCGCAAAATATGACGATGGATGAAGAAACCATCAACAATATCGCCGAAATGCGTGTTCGCAAAGAGATTGAAAAAGGCGTGCAAACCATTCAATATCAGGTTATTACCCTAATGACAACCAATGGTCAGGCACCATTTGTAACCGTCTTTATGTATCTTAATGAGGTGCCGGAGGGAAGATTGCGTGATGATTTGGCTATGATCATCGAAGAAACCCTTAAACAACGGATTTTGGGTGTTAAAAATGAAAAGGGTGTTTATATTACCCCGGCCTTTCCAAAACTAATTTATGTTTTGCAGGAAGATAATGTTCATGCCGGAAGTCGTTACTATTACTTGACGGAATTAGCTGCTAAATGCACGGCTAAGCGTTTGGTACCGGATTATATTTCGGAAAAAATGATGTTGCAGCTCAAGATTGATAAAAACGGGGAAGGTCATTGCTACCCATGCATGGGTTGCCGTTCTTTCTTGACGCCATATGTCGATGATGCCGGTAAACCTAAATACTATGGCCGCTTTAATCAGGGCGTAGTAACCATCAATCTTGTTGATGTGGCCTGTTCAAGTAATGGCGATGAAGAAGCCTTTTGGAAGATCATGGATGAAAGATTAAAGCTTTGTTACCGGGCCTTGATGTGCCGTCATCAACGTTTGCTTGGTACGCCAAGTGATGTAGCACCGATTTTATGGCAAAACGGAGCCCTGGCCCGCCTTAAAAAAGGTGAAACTATCGATAAGCTTTTATTTAACGGTTATTCCACCATTTCTTTGGGCTATGCCGGACTTTGCGAATGCGTCTACTATATGAAGGGTGTATCTCATACTGATCCTAAGGGTACAGAATTCGGTTTAAAAGTTATGCAATATTTAAATGATGCCTGCGCTGCCTGGAAGGCCAAGGAACATATTGACTTCAGTCTTTATGGAACCCCGCTTGAATCAACAACTTATAAGTTTGCCAAGTGTCTGCAGGAGCGTTTTGGCGTCATTGAACATGTAACTGATAAAAACTATATCACCAACAGTTATCACATTCATGTTACCGAAAATATCAATGCTTTTGACAAACTGACGTTTGAAGCTCAATTCCAACGCCTGTCTCCGGGTGGAGCAATCAGTTATGTTGAAGTGCCGAATATGCAAAATAATATTCCGGCTGTCTTGGCTTTGATGGAACATATTTATGACCATATCATGTATGCCGAGCTCAATACCAAGAGCGACTATTGCCAGGTCTGTGGATATGATGGTGAAATCCAAATTGTGGAAGATGAAAATCATAAACTGGTATGGGAGTGCCCGAATTGTCACAACCGTGACCAGGATAAGATGAATGTTGCCCGTCGGACTTGCGGATATATTGGTACCCAATATTGGAATCAAGGCCGAACCCAAGAAATTAAAGAGAGGGTCTTGCATCTTTAATGCATTACGGAAATATTAAAACTTATGATATCGCCAATGGCGAAGGGGTAAGAGTTTCCCTTTTTGTATCGGGATGCCGGGTCAATTGTCCGCAATGTTTCCAAAAAGAAACCTGGGACTTTAAATATGGCCAAGAATTTAATGATGATACCATAAATTATATTATTGAAGCCTTAAAGCCAAAATATATTTCCGGTTTAACCGTTTTGGGTGGCGAACCCTTTGAAATCGAAAATCAAAGAGAGCTTGTCAAATTATATCGAAAGCTAAAAGCCGAATGCCCCGATAAAAGTATTTGGTCATACAGCGGCTACATCTTCGAAAATAATATTTTAAGGGGCAATCGTCATTGCGAAGTTACTGATGAAATATTGACCTATCTTGATGTCCTGATTGATGGACCGTTCATGCCGGAAAAAAAGAACATCTCTTTAGCTTTTCGCGGCAGCAGTAATCAACGAATCATTGATATGCCTAAAACCTTAAAAGAAGGCAAAGTTATCCTATATCAAAATTGACCGCTTCATAAAGCGGTCTTTATTTTGCATAATAGCGTTGAAACTTACTTTTGGGCTTATCCGGCATTGTCATTTCCAATCGGTCTTTTTTAATTAAGGGTTCAATATAATTTTTCATGGCATAATATTCAGTTTTAAGACCGAGATATTCAACTACTTCTTTGCGGCTCCTTGGTTTTTGACAATATTCTTCAAGTGATGAAATATTAAAATAAACTAAATTTATACTAAATTTATCATAAATACTGTTATATGTTTAGTTTAAAAGGTATACAATCACATCATTACAAGCACCATATAAATATTGAGCGCTGTAAATCAACAATAAGATATGGGGCAACATATTTATAAGGCTTTAAATGATATATCTCTTCAAAACAAAAGATGCTGCTTCAAAGCGATACTTTTTGAAAATGAGTTAAGCATATTTATGTCTGACCATAATAAAGGGCATAGGACGCTATTTTGGCTAATTTGCTTTTTTGTTTATGATACAATCAAAAAGTAGGAGATTTTGATGATGGAAAAAATATTGATTGTAGGTATTATTGTGGCGATATGCGGTTTCTTGGCCGGTTATTTTTGGTCTTGGCACAGTAGTTTGAAACGCTAGGAGTATGGGAATGCTAGAGCTATGTTTATATCTTATTATCTTTTTTGTCTTTTTAATGATTGGCCTAAAATGCGGATCAAGACAAATTAATATGCGTCGACTGGGAATGTTTGCCCGATATGACAAAAAAGTACCTATTACCATATTTAAAAATCTTCACTATGGTCCAAAGCCGGCCAATATTTATGATCTATATCTCCCAAGCAAGGGCAAACTTCACTATAATCTGATTATGCATATCCATGGCGGGGGTTTCAATGCCGGTGATAAGAAAGAAGCGGCACCGCTAATGAAATATTTTGCATCTCTTGGATATGTTTCGGCATCGGTAAATTATACTTTAATGAATAGAGAACATACTTCCAATATCAATACTATGTATGAGGAAGTTACGAAGGCTCTAAGGGAAATAGTAAAAACTGTCAATGAAAAAGGCTATAGTCTTAAAACAATGGCGGTATGTGGGGAAGCGGCCGGTGGCTCTTTAGCAATGCTTCTGGCATATCGTTTTAATAAATCATCACCGCTACCAATTAAACTATTATTTGCCGAAAGCGCTCCTTCCGGTTTTAATCCTGACTTTTGGGGGGCAAGTGATGTTGGAAGCAAGGTAGAATTTGTAAGCAATATTACCGGTCATAAGTTTGAAGGCAAGGTTATTTCCAATGCTTCATATCAAAAAGCAATTGACAGTGTAAGTCCGGTAGCATATATCCGTCCCGACAGTATAATGACTATCTTAGCCTATGGAGCCAAAGACAAGATGGTGCCACCGGTATTAAAGGATGTCTTGCTGGGAGTGCTTGAAACTTATAGGGTTCCTCATAAGTGTTTTGTATTACCCAATTCCGGTAATGCCTTATTGAATGATAAGGAAATGCTTGATGAATATCACCAAGCTGTACTTGAAGCTTTGAAGACTTACTTAAACTGATAGGCAATAAAAAAGCTGCAAATTCATATTAAGTATAACTTTAGAATTTAACATAAAAAATGGTGTTAGTTTGCCTATGAAACTTAGTAAAATTTTTTAGTGACTATGCGATAAATTACGATGTAGTTCCCGTTTTGAGAACTCCAATCAACGATAAACAATGATCTTAAATGTGTTTTGTTGCATACTTGTCGCATTGGCAAAACTTCTTAGAATAATCCATATCAATTCTCATCAATATCTTTCACAAGTATTACCACAAATGTGTTAACTAATTTTCAGCAAATATGTTAACTAAAAATTGACAAGTATGTTAACTATCATTTATCATTTTATTAGATAGAGGATTTACTAATGAAAGAATACAAACCAAGGATAGCAGACGAACAATTAAAACTAAAGTTAGAAGCATTTGGTGCTACGTTGATTGTAGGTCCAAAAGGCTGTGGAAAAACAACAACAGCCAAGCAACAAGCAAAAAGTTTTATAGAATTTCAAGATGAAGACGAAAGAGAGAACTATTTACTAATCGCAAATACGCATCCATCTGATTTGTTGATAGGAGATAAACCTCGATTATTCGATGAGTGGCAAGATGCTCCAAAAATATGGGGAGCAATTAGAAAAGATGTCGATGATTCAGGAGAAGTTGGCCAATATATATTAACAGGATCAAGTTCAGAAAGAATTGATACTCCTCATACTGGAACACTTAGAATATCTAGAATGAAGATGTATCCTATGAGTCTTTATGAAAGTAAAGAATCAAATGGTGCAGTTTCGCTTCAAAAACTATTTGATGATCCTAATTCATTTTCTGGATGTCATTCCGATTTAACAATTGATGGTATAAAATTTGCAATATGTAGAGGTGGATGGCCAGCGAGTTTAAAAGGTAAGACTGATAAAGCAAAACTGGAAATTGCAAAAGATTTATTTAATCAAACTTGTAATGTAGATATTTCTAACATAGATAATATTAAAAGAAACCCTTTATGGGCTAGAACATTGCTAAAATCATATTCAAGAAATCTTTGTACATTAGCTGAGACCAAAACAATTTATGGAGACGTTGTTTCAACTTGTGAAATGTCTAAGCCTGTTTATTAT
Source organism: uncultured Erysipelotrichaceae bacterium (assembly GCA_944325255.1). Classification (GTDB taxonomy): domain Bacteria; phylum Bacillota_I; class Bacilli_A; order Erysipelotrichales; family Erysipelotrichaceae; genus CALUZH01. The sequence continues at coordinate 1,378 of CALUZH010000019.1, read as the reverse complement.
GAATATATATCAGGGCTTGAAAAACTGATGATTATTGAAGACATAGACGCTTGGTGCCCATCTATACGCTCAAAAACAGCAATACGTTCATCAAAAAAAAGAAACGTAATTGATCCATCTATTGCAGCCGCTGCACTAGGGGTTTCCCCTGAATATTTTGCTAAAGATTATAAAACGCTTGGATTTCTTTTTGAATCATTGTGTATCAGAGATTTAAAAATTTATTCTTCTGCAAACAACGGAACGGTTTCTTACTATCGTGATAGATATGGTTTGGAAGCAGACGCAGTCCTTCATTTAGATGATGGAAGATATGCAATCATAGAAATTAAGCTGGGTCAAAGTGAAGTTGATGAAGGAGCTAAACATTTATGCGAAATTGAAAAATTAATCAAAAAATACAATAAAGAAAAAAAACAAATCCCATTGCGCTTACCTGATTTAAAATTAGTAATAACTGGCACTCAATACGGTTATAGACGTGATGATGACGTATTTGTAATCCCTTTAGGCAGCCTAAAAGATTAATGACTGTGAAACGATATCAAGCATCTAATACGATGCTTTTATTTTGCAAAAGAAAAAGATCGCCCGATAATGAGCGATCTTGATTTTCTCTTGACGATAAAATTGATTAACGTTTTGTTAACTGTATAGTCCTTTAAATAAAGGCTATTCAACCATTTTTGCGTGCTACTAGCGTGCTTAATTCATCATTTAATTTTTTCTGTTGCGTTTGATGAAATACCAATAAGCAAATACGATCAACGCAAAGACGCATAACATATTTTCCATAGAATCACCTACTTAATAATGAATCTTATTATTTTTTCTTATGCGACTTGTATCTTTTATTTCTTAATGGAATACCAATGCATAAAAGTAATATAACTATTAAGATTGTAAAATCCGTATATTCAACCCTTAAAATTCTTTTTTTCGCATAATTGACTGGCTAATAGTTAAAGATATAACTAAAATGATCAACGAAATGATAAATTCAATAAAAACAACTGTACCAAATTCTAATGATTGCAGCGTATTGAGCCACTCAAGAATATCGAAGTTGAAAAGTAATTTCATTCCTTCGTTGATTCCCACTCCAATAATGGCTAGTAAGGCAAAAGCACCAATCAAAGCAAGTCTTCCTTTTTCACTACCATACTTTAAATGAAATGGCAGCATGACCGATAAAATGATAAATACCATCGGAAGAATCGCAAGCGCCAGTAAGAATAGATCTGATAAAGGCATTGGAAATTCTGGTTTAAAACATTTTGTGATCAATCCAAGCATTGTGGCAAAGGCCCAAGCCGAACACCCTAAAATCAATCCGAGAGAATATTTTTCTTTTACATAGATTTTTCTTGAGATTGGC
>CALUZH010000018.1 GCA_944325255.1 uncultured Erysipelotrichaceae bacterium | reverse complement strand
CTTTGAAAAAGGTTTATGCGTTATCGATGCCCGCTATATTTTAGAAATTGCCCGTAAGATTTCTGCTGATATTATTTCTTTGGAAATTATGGATGGTACTTTAGTTATGATTGAAGGTGGAACTTCTAAATTTAAATTAAATGGTATCCCGGTAGAAAATTATCCGGAAATCAGTTTTGCCTTAGGTCAAAAACGTTTCAATTTCAAAACTAAGATATTAAGTGATATTGTTGAACAAATTGCCTTTGCCTGCAGTGATAAGGAAACACGTCCAGCTTTAACCGGTGTTAATTTAGCAGCTCATGATAAAAAACTTCATGTCAACGCTACTGACTCTTACCGTTTAGCTTCTAAACTCATCGATCTTGACGAAGACCTTAACTTTAATATCACTGTTCCTTCCAAACATTTAATGGAAGTTCATCGCTCATTAAGTGGTCATGATAATGTTGATGTCGCTATCGATAATCAAAAAATTGCCTTTCTTTTTGATAATACGGTCATTGAAACAAGGCTCATCGAAGATGCTTATCCGGATACTTCAAGACTCATTCCTCAAAGTTTTTCTCAAACCTTGGAAGTTAGCGCTAAAGACTTATTAAGCGCTATTGATCGGTCATCATTTATTAAATCCGATGGTAAAAATGTTGTTAAGATGGCGATTGATAAGGATGAAGTGACCATTACCTCAAGTTCTCAAGAAATCGGTTCTTCTTATGACAGCATTAAAGTTATTAATTTTAGTGGTGAACCTTTAAAAATATCCTGCAGTGGCAAATACTTATCCGATGCCATTAAGGCCATTCGCAATGATCGGGTACGTTTATCTTTCAATGGTGAATTAAAACCGATAATTATTACCAAGCCTGACGATAATACGCTTTTACAATTAATATCGCCGGTGCGCTCATATAATTGATAAAATAAGCCTCCTTAAACGGGAGGTTTTTATATTGGCAATTGCTTTTTGGGTAAAATCAAGCCAAAAGAAGTGTTTTTTATATTTGTGTATACCTATACCATTTATATCTTAAATTGCTTATTTTGGCCTTAAAATTGAAATTTTGGCTATTTTCGGCTATAATATGGATGAAATATGGCTGAAAAAATTATGATTGAGGGTGAGTATATCACCTTAGGACAGATGCTTAAATTCATTAATTATATTGCCAGCGGCGGTGAGGCCCGTTTTTTCTTGACGACATATACGGTTAAAGTTAATGGTGAAAAAGAAACACGACGCGGCCGCAAGCTTTTTCGTGGCGATGAAATAGCTATCTTCGATAAGCTTTATCAGATTGATTAAATTATGCTTAAACATTTGCGTCTGAAAGACTATCGTAATTTTGCTTCTTTGCAGCTTGATTTTCATCCCCGACTCAATATCCTGATTGGACCAAACGGTGCAGGCAAGACTAATATTTTGGAAAGTCTTATTGTTTTGTCAAATACCAAATCTTTTCGTGGCAATGACGATAAGGAATTGATCCAAAAAGGTAATGATGCCTGTCTTTTGGAACTTAAAGCCAAGGATAAATTGCGCATCGTTATATCCAAGTTAGGTAAAAGTCTTTTTATTAATGATGAAGCGGTAAGCAAGACCAGTGCCTTTATCGGGCGTTTTAATTCGCTTTTATTTAAACCGGGTGATGTCGAGATTTTTGACCAAAGTTCTAAGGAAAGACGAAAACTTATGGACTTGGAAATCGGCAAGATCGATCCTTCTTACTTAAGAGCCTTATTGATTTATACTAAGCTTTTAAAAGATAAGAATCATCTTTTAAAACAAGAAAAGATCGATTTTAACTATCTGGACATCCTGGATGAGGCAATGGTTGAACCGATATTAGAGATTATTAATAAAAGGGAAACTTTCATTGCTTATATCAATGATTGTCTAAGCGATATTTATTTTAAGCTAGCCGGGGAAAAAAGAAAGATCAGTCTGTTTTATAAAAGTCACTTTTTAAAAGACAAAAAAGCCATATTGGAAAAATTAAAAGATAACCGACAACGTGATCTTTTTTTACGTTGCGGCTGTCTGGGTCCCCATCGGGAAGATATCGTCTTTTATTTTGATGATTATTTACTTAATTCCATTGCTTCGCAAGGTCAAAAAAGAATGACGGTCATCGCTTTTAAGATGGCTATCATGAATTATATTGAAAAAACGACCAAAGAGAAGCCGCTTATTTTATTGGATGATATTTTTTCGGAACTAGATTTAGGTAATCGCCGACGCTTATTGAATTGTCTTTCCGGTATTGGTCAGACCATTATTACCGGAACGGATGTCTTAAATTTGAATGTCGGTTCGAATTTACGGATTATGGAAATTAAGAAAGGAGCTATTAATGCCATCAACGACTATTAAACATGATGATTATTCCGCTGATGATATTCAGGTACTTGAAGGTCTTGAAGCGGTAAGAAAACGTCCGGGTATGTATATCGGCACCACCAGTTCCAAAGGTTTGCACCATTTGGTATGGGAAATAGTCGATAACAGTATCGATGAGGTTTTAGCTGGTTATGCTACAACCATCAATATCAAGGTTGATGAAAATGATATTGTTTCGGTAGAAGATGACGGTCGGGGCATTCCGACTCAGATTCATGAAAAGACCGGCATCTCGGCAGTAGAAACGATTTTTACGGTTTTGCATGCCGGCGGTAAATTTGGGGGCGGAGCATATAAGGTATCAGGTGGTTTGCATGGTGTTGGTGCTTCGGTCGTCAATGCCTTAAGTACTTGGCTCGAGGTTCGGGTATATCATGAAGGTCATATCTACTTTGTCCGTTTTGAAAATGGTGGGCATACGGTTGCCCCTTTAAAAATAATCGGTGACTGTGATAAAGACAAACACGGTTCTCTCATCACTTTCAAAGCTGATCCGACGATTTTCAAAGAGGGTGTGGCTTATGATTACCATACTTTATATGAACATTTCCGCCAAATGGCTTTTCTGAATAAGGGTGTTAAGATTAATTTTGAATATACCAAGGGTGAAAAGCTAAATCATACTTTTCATTATGAGGGTGGTTTAAAAGAATATGTCATTTTCCTTAATGAAAATAATGAAGTCTTGCATAATGAAATTCTTTATGTGGATAAAACCGATTCCGCCAGCAATATCGCTGTGGAGGTAGCCTTACAATATAACACCACCTACAGTTCGATGATTTATTCTTTTTGCAACAACATCAATACGGTGGAAGGCGGTACCCATGAAGAGGGTTTCCGTATTGCCTTGAATCGGGTAATTAATAAATATGCCCGTGATAATAATTTCTTAAAGAAAGATGATGAAAATCTGCAAACCGATGATTTAAAAGAAGGCTTGACGGCCATTATTTCGGTTAAACATCCCGATCCCCAATATGAAGGACAAACCAAGGGTAAACTAGGTAATTCCGAAGTGAGAAAAGTTGTATCCGATATTTTCGGCGAAGCCTTGAATCGTTTTCTTTTGGAAAATCCCGTTGATGCCCGTTTGATTGTCGAAAAGGCTATTTTAGCCGCCAAGGCTCGGGTAGCAGCGAAAAAGACCCGTGATCTTACCCGTCGTAAAAATGCCCTGGAAATAAGTTCTTTACCGGGAAAATTGGTTGATTGTTCATCGCGCGATGCCAGTATTTCGGAAATTTATATTGTTGAGGGTAATTCTGCCGGGGGCAGTGCCAAGATGGGTCGAGATTCTAAATTCCAAGCGGTTTTACCTTTAAGAGGTAAGATCCTCAATGTTGAAAAAGCTAATATTGCCCGCATATTTAATAATGCCGAAATCCGTTCAATGATTACCGCCTTTGGTTGCGGTATGGGGGATGAAGTCAATATTGAAAAACTTCGCTATCATAAAATCGTTATTATGACCGATGCCGATGTCGACGGCTCTCATATCTGTACCTTGATGTTGACCTTCCTTTACCGTTATTTAAAACCGGTTATCGAAGGTGGTTATGTCTATATTGCCATGCCGCCATTATATAAGCTCTTCCGTGGTACCAAGACTTTAAAATATGTTTATACCGATGAGGAACTTGAGGAAGCTAAAATCGAATTTGCCAATGAAAAATATGATATTCAACGTTACAAGGGTTTAGGTGAGATGGATCCGGAACAATTGTGGGAGACAACCCTTGATCCGGAGACCAGAACCTTAAAACGGGTAACCATTGATGATGCCATGATTGCCGATCAGGTGGTCAGTATGTTGATGAGCGAAAAAGTTGAACCGCGTAAAAACTTTATTGTGGAAAATGCCCACTTCGCTAAGAACTTGGATATTTAGGAAGGGAGATATTAATGAAAGACGAATTTGAATTCAATCATGGAAAAATAAAAGACGTTAATATTTCCAGTGAAATGCGCGATAACTTTTTAAGTTATTCCATGTCGGTAATTATCGAAAGAGCCTTGCCGGATATTCGCGACGGTTTAAAGCCTGTTCATCGTCGGGTTCTTTGGGCTATGTATACCATTGGTAATACACCCGATAAACCGCATATTAAGTCAGCCAATATTGTCGGTGAAGTTTTAGGTAAATATCATCCTCATGGCGATACAGCTGCCTATGATACGATGGTTCGTATGGCTCAAGACTTCTCTTATCGTTATCCTTTGGTTGATGGTCATGGTAATTTCGGTTCAGTGGATGGAGATGAAGCTGCCGCTATGCGTTATACGGAAGCCAGGATGTCAAAAATTTCCATGGAATTACTTCAAGATATTAAGAAGGAAACCATTGATTGGAAGGATAACTATGATGCCCGTTTTAAGGAGCCGGTAGTTTTACCAAGCAAATTTCCTAATCTTTTAGTTAATGGATCTACCGGTATTGCTGTCGGTATGGCAACCAATATGCCGCCCCATAATCTTTGCGAAGCTATTGATGCCACAATCGCCGTTATGGAAAATCCCGATATCAGCGTTACGGAATTGATGGACAATTATATCAGTGGTCCCGATTTCCCAACCGGTGGATATATCGTTGGCCGAAGCGGCATTAAACAGGCTTATGAAAACGGAAGAGGAACAATAACCATCCGTTCCAAAATCGATGTCGAAGAAGAAAAGAACGGTAAGAAGCGTTTAATTGTCCGGGAAATACCTTATCAAACCAATAAATCTAATTTAGTTGAAAAAATCGCTAATTTAGTCCGGGAAAAACAAATCGACGGTATTACTTCCTTGGTTGATGAATCTAACCGTGACGGTATTAAGATTGTGATTGAACTGCGTCGGGATGTGCAAACGGAAGTTATTTTAAATCAACTTTATCGTTTAACCCAATTACAGACTACCCTTTCCGTCAACAATAATGTCTTGGTGGATAATCGACCAATGTTGCTGCCGCTTAAGGATATTTTAAATTACTACATTAAACATCAAATCGATGTCATTGAAAGACGGACTAATTTTGATTTGCAAAAAGCTAAAGAGCGGGCTCATATTCTTGAAGGTTTAAAAATTGCCTTAAATTATGTGGATGAGATTATTGCCTTGATTAAGCAATCCAAAGATTCACAAGCTGCTATGGATGCCTTGATGTCAACTTATAATTTAAGTGAGATTCAAGCTAAGTCCATTTTGGATATGCAATTTAGAAGATTGACCGGCTTGGAACGCGACAAGATTATCGATGAATTAAATGGTGTTTATTTAACTATTAATGATCTTGAAGATATCTTAGCTAACCACCATCGCGTTTTGGAAATTATCAAATCGGAACTTTTGGAAATCAAAGAAAAATATGGTGATGAAAGAAGAACCGAAATTATTGATGGCGATCTTGAAGTGGAAGATGAATCTTTGATCCCGGTATCTGACGTTATTGTTTCCATGACGGTAAACGGTTATATCAAGCGTCTTCCTTCAGATACTTATAAGACACAAAACCGTGGTGGTCGAGGAGTTAAGGGTATGTCCTTACATGATGATGATATTGTTGACCAAAACATCTTTATGTCAACCCATGATCATTTATTACTCTTCACCAACAAAGGTAAGGTCTATCGAATTAAGGGTTATCGGGTACCGGAAGCCGGAAGAAATGGTAAGGGTATTCCGATTGTGAATTTATTAAAACTTGATAAAGATGAAAAAGTTAAGACCCTAGTAGCCATTAAAAAGGATCATGATGATGTCGGCTATCTCTTCTTTGTAACCAAGAACGGTTTATGCAAGCGGGTAGCGGTAAGTGAGTTTGCCTCAATCCGTCAAAGCGGTAAGATTGCCATTTCTTTGAAAGAAGATGATGAGTTAAACAGTGTTCTATTAACCAACGGCAACAGTGAAATTATCATCGGTGCTGCCAATGGTAAGGCTGTGCGTTTCAATGAAAACGATGTCCGACCGATGGGCCGCAATGCCAGCGGAGTCCGCGGTATGAATGTTGATACCTCTTGGGTCATCGGCGCTTGTACCGGTGATAGTGGTTATTATGTATTGGTTGTTTCCTCTAACGGCTATGGTAAGAAATCAAGCCTTGATGAATATCGTGTAACTTCAAGAGGTACCAAGGGTGTTAAGACGATCCAGGTTAATGATAAGATCGGTAACCTTGTAGCTTTAAAAGCCGTTAATGGTGATGAAGATGCGGTTATTATGACTGACGGTGGCGTTGTCATCAGAATACATCTGGATGGCGTATCTACTTTGAGTCGGGCTACCCAGGGTGTCCGCTTGATTAAGCCGCAGGAAAATACTTATGTATCGACCGTTACAATCATTGAACATCAAGAAAACGAAGAAATAAAAGACGAAGAAGATAACGAAGCGTAAATTCCGATAAGGAATAAAAGGAGGTTTTAGATTGCTTCGAAAACTTAAAGATTCTCCTTACGTTAGATTAATCTTAGGCGGGATGATTTTATCCTTTGGATTATATAACGTTCATTCATTCGCTAATGTGACCGAAGGCGGGGTGTTGGGAGCGACCTTGTTGATGCAGGAATGGTTTAAACTTTCCCCCGCCATTTCCAATTTTGTCTTAAATCTTTTTTGTTATCTTTTGGGATTTAAGATGCTGGGTAAAAGATTTGTTTGGTATTCGCTTATATCCAGTTGTGCTACCTCTGTTTTCTTTGCCCTATTTGAACAATTTCCGCCCCTTTGGCCAGGTATTGCCGATTACCAATTATTAGCAGCTATCTTAGGAGCCTTCTTTGTCGGTATCGGTGTCGGTTTGGCGGTATCGGCCGGAGGAGCACCGGGTGGTGATGACGCCATGGCCTTAGCTTTTAATAAGTTATCGGGTATCAAGATTCAATGGATATATCTTTTTAATGATCTTGTAATCTTGGTCTTGTCTTTGACTTATATCCCTATAAATGACATTATCTATTCTTTGCTTACAGTTATTTTATCGGGACAGATTATCGGTTTGATAAGCAATCGTCGAGTGGAAGATATTGAGCTTCAGTAGCAGTTGGTTTGGAAATCAAAGATCATTTATAACTATATTTAGTGGGCTTATCACTTATCCAGCTCTAAATTATCTAGGGGTGTGATACTTACTAAATAGTAAAAATGAGATGGTTAATCTATCGATAATGCATAGATCAAACCATCTCTTTTATCTTTGTTCTTCTTGGAATAAAAGACATTGAATTAAAGATGTATAAGATTTTATCTTTTATCTTTTCAAAATTGATAAAACTTAGGTTAAAGATAATTAAATGTCAATCTTTTCATTAATCATTTCTACTAAGGCATTAAGCTTTGCCACCATCATAAAGACAATCCAGACCTTGGCTTTCAATTTTAAGGTGACAACAAGACATTACCTTCACTTTTTACATCTAGATTCTTAATATCATCATCATTGATATTAAGAGTGCTTGTGATGAAATCAATCACTAACTTGCACATCAAAGATGTAGAGCTTGCATGCCATTAATTTGATTAAGGGCATCATTAGGCATATGAAAGTAATTTGTTTTCAATATAAAAAACGATGATATAATTATTTCAGTTTCAAAAGTTAAAAAAATTTAAAGTTTTGAAACCGGAGGGAACCATGAAATACATAACTAGAGAAAATTATATGAATCGTCTCATAGATTTACAGGGGACCCCTGATATAAAAATAATTACCGGTATCCGTCGTTCTGGAAAAAGTGAATTGATGAAGTCTTTTATTGAATACATTAAGAAGGAAGATACGAGTGCTAATATCATTTATATCGATTTTACAGATTTGGCATTTGATGAGATCAAAGAGTATCATAACTTACACGAATTTGTCGAAAATCATTATTGCGAAGACAAGGTCAATTATCTATTTATAGATGAAGTTCAATTGTGTCCTCAATTCGAACTAGCTATTAATAGTTTATATTCTAAAAGAAAATATGATATTTATATTACCGGTTCAAATGCCTTTTTACTAAGTAACGATCTATCTACATTATTCACCGGCCGATATATAGAACTTCATGTTTTTCCTTTTAGTTTTAAGGAATATTGTCAGTATTATGATGACGATAATGATCATGATCGATTGTTTGATAATTACACCATTTATGGAGGATTGTCTGGTTCTTATGTATACAAAAGTGATAAAGATAAAAAAGCATATATCAGGGGAGTTTTTGAAACCATAGTAAATAGAGATTTAGTTCAAAAATACAATTTGCCAGATACTCAAACCTTATCACATTTAAGCGAATTTTTAATGGATAATATCAGCAATATTACATCTCCTAGTAAAATAACAACCATTTTAAATGACAATGAAATCGTGACCAATCATGTCACTATTGGAAGATATATCAAATATCTTTGCGATGCTTTCTTATTCTATGATATTAAACGTTATGATATACGGGGAAAGAGGTACCTAGAAACATCAGAAAAATATTATTTATGTGATACTGGAATTCGCTATTCCTTATTAGGAATGCGGAATTTAGATTATGGCAGAAGCTATGAAAATATAGTTTGTATTGAATTGCTTAGAAGAGGCTATGATGTCTATATAGGGAAACTATATCAAAAAGAAATTGATTTTGTGGCTATGCAGGGAGATGAAAAAATCTATATTCAAGTCAGTGATGATATTTCAAATGAAGATACATTCAAAAGAGAATATGATCCATTGTTAAAAATTAAAGATGCTTTTCCAAAAAGAATAATCGCCAGGACGAGACATCCGAAGTTTACCTACGAAGGTATTGAAATTATCGACATCATCGATTGGTTATTAGAAAGACAGTGATAAATGATCTTTTAAATATACAAGCTCATGGGAACTATTCTAAAACGGCAATTTCAACAAATTTTACAACTAAAAAATATGATAAACAAAATTAAGTATGATAAATAAGTTTTAGTCTTTAATGTTTCACGTGAAACATTAAAGACTATTTAATTTTTAGGGAGCTTATGCTATGATGGTTTCGCAATATAATGTTTGGACTAAGTAAATATTTTCGGGCCTTAAGAAAGACGGCGGTTGATGCAAGCTGTTGACCGGAGAATTTTGAAATCTACCCAAACTCATGATGAAAACATCACGGTTAAGCCCGATATCGCTAAAGAGTAGTAATTAAAGGTGGCACCACGATTATATCGTCCTTTGGGTGCCTTTTATTTTGGAGGAAATGATGATTGACATTAAATTAATTCGTGAAAATCCGGAAATGGTCAAAGAGAATATCCGCAAGAAGTTTCAGGATGAAAAACTAGTTTTGGTTGATGAAGTTAAGACCTTAGATGAAGAATATCGCGAGCTTCGCACTAAAGCCGATAATTTACGTTCGGAACGCAACAAGACTTCGCGCAATATCGGTCTTTTGATGAAGGAAGGTAAACGCGAAGAAGCTGAAGCTGCCAAAAAAGCTGTAAGCGGCATCGGTGACAGTATTACCGAATGTGAAAAAAGAGAAAGTGAATTGGAAGCCGAGATTCATAAGCGGATGCTTGTAATACCAAATATTATTGATCCTTCGGTTCCAATTGGTAAAGATGATAGCGAAAATGTTGAAGTCGAACAATTTGGCGCTAAAAGAGAATTTAATTATGAAATCCCTTATCATGCCGATATTATGGAAGCTCTTGACGGCATCGATCTTGATAGTGCTCGCAAAATCAGCGGTAATGGTTTTTATTATTTATTGGGCGATATAGCTCGTTTGCATTCAGCGGTTTTAGCTTATGCTCGAGACTTTATGATTGACCGGGGATTTACATATTGTATTCCGCCTTATATGATTCGTTCTGATGTCGTTACCGGCGTTATGTCTTTCAGTGAAATGGAAAATATGATGTATAAGATTGAGGGAGAAGATCTTTATCTTATCGGAACAAGCGAACATTCGATGATTGGCCGTTTCATTGATACGATTAATGACGAAGATAAATTACCATATACTTTAACATCTTATTCGCCATGTTTCAGAAAAGAAGTCGGAGCCCACGGCATTGAAGAAAGAGGGGTTTATCGGGTCCATCAATTTGAAAAACAGGAAATGGTCGTTATTTGCAAACCTGAAGAATCAAAGATGTGGTTCGACCGTTTGTGGCACAATTCTGTTGACTTATTTTTGTCCCTTAATATTCCGGTTCGTACCATCGAGTGTTGTTCCGGCGATCTGGCTGACTTGAAGGTTAAATCTTATGATGTCGAAGCCTGGTCACCAAGACAACAAAAATATTCGGAAGTATGTTCATGTTCAAACTTGGGAGATGCCCAAGCCCGACGTCTCCAAATCCGTATTAAAGGAGAAAAGGGTAATTATTATGCCCATACCTTAAATAATACGGTGGTTGCTCCACCACGCATGCTTATTGCATTCTTGGAAAATAACTATAACGAAGACGGCAGCATTACTATTCCGGAAGCCTTACGTCCATATATGGGTGGTAAAGATAGGATAGTTAAAAAGGTAAAATAATGTTTCACGTGAAACATATAAAGCATTTGCAATATCTTTGAAGATAGTATAAGATAATTAACGGTGCAACAGTGATGTTCTAATTTGGTCAGGTCCGGAAGGAAGCAGCCATACGATCCTCTGACTGTGTGCACCTTTTTAATTTATGATGCAAGAAAAATATATGGAAATGGCCTTAGAAGAGGCAAAAAAAGCTTATGAAGAAGATGAGGTACCAATCGGCTGTATCATTGTAAAAGATGATGCGGTTTTAGCTATGACTCATAATCGCAAGGTCCATGATAACTTAGCTACCAGTCATGCGGAGATTTTAGCTATTAAACAAGCCAGTGACAAACTCGGAACTTGGCATTTAGATGATTGTGATATGTATGTAAGTCTTGAGCCTTGTATTATGTGTGCTGGGGCAATCGTCAATGCCCGTATTAAGAATGTATATATTGCTGCCGATGAACCCAAAGGAGGAGCTTTCGGCTCATCAATTGACGTATTGACAGCTAAAAATATCAATCATCGGCCAAATATATTTAAGGGAATTAAAAAAGAAGAATCGGCCAAACTCTTACAAGATTTCTTCAAGGCCAAAAGATTAAAATGATATAATAGATGTATGTCATATCAGGTATTATATCGTACTTATCGACCGGCTTTTTTTGCCGATGTCGTCGGCCAAGACGTAATTGTTCAAACCCTTAAAAATGCCATTGCCGAAAATAAGATAGCGCATGCCTATCTTTTTTGCGGACCTCGCGGAACCGGTAAAACTTCGGTAGCCAAATTATTCGCCAAAGCTGTCAATTGCAGTGACTATCATGACGAACCCTGCGGTAAGTGCGCAAATTGTAAGGCAATGGCTGATAATACCCATCCGGATATTATTGAACTTGATGCTGCCAGCAACAATGGTGTTGATGATGTCCGAGATATTATTGAAAAGGCCCAATATGCTCCGGTCTTAGGTCGATATAAGGTATATATTATTGATGAAGTACACATGCTTTCTAAATCAGCCTTCAATGCCTTATTAAAAACCTTGGAAGAGCCGCCAAAACATGTCATCTTCATCTTGGCTACTACTGATCCGGACAAGATATTACCAACCGTTTTATCCCGATTACAGCGTTATAACTTTGCCAAGGTCGATAATTATCATATGACCAAGCGTTTGGAAGATATCTTAAATCAAGAAAGAATCAAATATGATCAAGAAGGAATTAAGGCCTTAGTTTCGTTGGCTGACGGAGGAATGCGTGATGCCTTAAGCATGCTTGAACAATGTCTGGCTTATAAACGTCAACTTGATTATGATACCGTTAAAAAGGTATACGGACTAGTCGGTATTGATGATAAGATCGGTATCTTGAAAGATATTTATAACCATAATTTAAATAAGGTCATGAATATCTTGGATAAGATGGATGAAGAGGGAATAAATGTTAAGCATCTTTGTCTTGATCTTATAAATATTTTAAAAGAATGTATCTTATATCAAAATCAAAACAATGTCGGCGAGGCAAAGCTTAAAACTATCAATCCCAGCATGGCTCAAGAGCTTTTATCACTAGCTGACGATGATACGATGCTCAAGGGTATTGATGCCTTGGTTGAAGTAATAAATCGCCAAAAATATTCTCAAGACGCCCGCTTTTATTTTGAATTGGCCCTGCTTAAGATGACCGAAAACAATTCTGCAAATAAGGATCTTGTTAAGTCTATAGATCAAGAAAAGGAAATCCAAGAAGTTCCTTCGAATATTGAACCCATCCCTTTAAAAACAGAAGAGGAAGTTTTTGAAGGTCCAATTTTTGCTGAAGATATAAGTAAAGAAGAAGAAATAGAAAATAAGCCGGCAGAAAAGGAAGAGGCAGATACTTCCGAAAAAGCGATAAATTATGAAAACAATGAACTTTTAAAAGTTTTGATGACAGCCAGTCGGGATGAAAAAGAAAATGACCTTATCATCCTTAATCGCATCGGTATTTATGAACTTGATATCGATAAACGTAAATATTATCAAGCCTTGCATGGCAGTGAAATATTTGCCAGCAATGCCGACCTCATTATTATCTGCGGCGATGAAATTCAAAATGCCAAGATTAATAATCGTCAATTTAATGAAGACCTATATTTCTTTATTAATCAAGAGTTTGGCATTGATAAAATGATCTTTGCCATTGATATCAAGCGCCGTCAGGAATTGGTCGCTCTTTTTAGAGAAGCAGCCAAAAATCCGCAAGCTTATCTTGCTCAAGAAGAATTCAATATTACAAGATATAAAAGAGAAAATAAAAAAGAATTAACCGATGAAGAAAGATTAGAAGATCTTTTTCCTAATCAGGTAAAAGTGGAGGACTAAATGGAATTTGATAAAATACTTGAAGAGGCCCAAAAAATGCAGGCCAAAATACAAAAAGCTCAAGAAGAAATAGCCAACAGTGAGTTTGTCGGCGAGGCATCAAACGGTTTAGTAAAAGTAACTATCAGCGGAAATCTTAAAGTCAAAGAAGTTAAGATTGATCCGACAACAGTTAATAAGGACGATGTTGAAATGCTTGAAGAGCTTTTAATGATTGCCGTGAATGATGCCTTAAACAAGGTAGAAGAAAAATCACAAAAAAGTCTTGCGCCCATGAGTGAACTTGATAAAATCGATTGGCTGTAATTCGAATATGTATCCTAAAAGTTTTGAACAATTAGTAGGTGCCTTAGAAGCCTTGCCGGGAGTCGGCACAAAAACAGCACAACGCTATGCTTTTACCTTATTGAATAAAACGGAAAAAGCTCAAGAGTTGGCCGAGGCCTTGGCGGCCATTAAAAATCTGAGGCGCTGCAAGAAATGTGGTTTTTTGTCGGAAAACGACCTTTGTGAAATTTGTAATGATAGTCACCGTGATATTTCGACCATTATGGTAGTCGCCAGTGACCAGGATTTAACAGCTGTTGAAAGAACCGGTCAATATCATGGTTTGTATCATGTCTTAAACGGAACCCTTTCCTCAACCAAGGGTATCTATCCTGAAGATTTAAATCTTGAAACCTTATATGAACGTTTAGACGGCATTAAGGAAGTGATTATTGCCATTTCACCGACAATCGACGGCGAAATGACGGCCTTATATTTAGATAAGGTCTTAAAGAAATATCCGCTTAAAATAACCCGTCTGGCCTATGGTTTGCCAATGGGGGCCAATCTTGATTATGCTGATGATATGACTATTACCAAAGCCCTGATTCATCGCCAAAAATTTGAGGAACAATGACTACCATCATAAAAATATTTGATGACAAAGAATATTTAAATAACGTTTTACCACCCCTAACTTTAGACATAAGACATGTTGTCTTTTTGTATCACCATAAGCAAAACAAACGTCATTTAAAAAGCACCGTTGATGTCTTAAAGCGTTATGGCGAATTTAAAGTGGATTTTATTGAACTTAAAGATGATGAAAAAGAGATAAGTGACCTTCTTGAAGAACATCAAGAATTTGTTGTGGATATCAGTGCCAATCGTTATTTGACAATGCTGCTGTTTGAAAAGGCATTACGTTATAAGCAACCGATTATTTACTATGATAGTGAAGAAAATGTTATCAAAGACTATCGTAAGCACCAAATAATTGCCAAGGACATTTTTAAATTAAGCATTACCGATCTTATTGAATTAAGCGGTGGTGAAATCACTATGCATATGCATGCCGAACCAAGCACTGATGATCTTAAAACAAATAGCATAATAAAGAAAGTGATGCAGGAAGCCTTGAATAATTATGCCGGCTTTATCACCTATATTCAAAAAGTTAATCATCTTTTGGGCTCGGGAAAAGAAAATAATTTAAGTTATTATTTGGATCAAAATAAAATCGAACGCATTGTCAATGATCCGCAATATCGAATCTTAGCCAAATATAATCTTTTTAAAATTGAAGGTCGACGGCTCAGTTTTTTAAATAAGACTATCCGTTCGCTTTTTCAAGTATCGGGGTCGTGGCTTGAGTCATATCTTTATATCATCTTAAAAGAAAGTGGACACTATGATGAGGTAATGATGAGCGTTATTATCGATTTTTCCCAAAGCAATAATAATGAATATCCTATCACTTGCGAAGTTGACGGCATTGTCTTAAAAGATAATCACCTACTTTTCATCAGTTCTAAATCCAATAAGGTTGAAACCGATGCCTTAAACGAAATTAAGACTCATCAAGAACGTTTCGGTAACAATCTTTCGCATCCGATTATCTGCACTCTCGAAGATTTGAGTGATAAAAATCCAAGCATTTTCCTAAAAGCTCAAGGCTTAAAAATTGTCGTCATTGAGAAACAACATTTTCAAAACAATCAAGTAATAATGTTGCTTGATAAGATTATTAATAACAGCTATGTCTATTTAAATCGCTTATAATAATAAAGGAAGAATATGTCGTCAATTGCTTACATTACCGATTCTACGATGTTGGAAAATCATCGTCTTTTACGTAATAAGACGATGAATTTTTGGCGGCTTTCTACCAATATTAATTTCTCAGATTTCGGTATCGGTGACCTGGTTTTTTTCTTAAGCAAAGATCGTGTGCACCGCCGCAAAGGAGAAAAGGGGATCATCGGTTTTGGCCGTTTAAAAGAATTACGCGTTTACAGTCCTTCAACGATGTGGCGAAAATACGGCAAAGATAACGGCTACATTTCAAAAAAGAGTTTTGAAGATGCCTTAAAGAAAGTTTCTAAAGATAATAAATTGCCAAGTAAAATTTCCAGCATGTATTTAACCGATGTGGTTTTTCTACAAACCCCGACTTATTTAAGTGAATACGGCATGCAGATTTCTAAACAGGTAGAAAGTTATATCTATTTGAATGATATCAACGTTCCTTTTAATATTTTGGAATACGCTAAAAAAGCATATGACACATGGACCAGTGACGAAAATATTGTTAAGTCTTTAGACGAGGAACAAATCCGTCTTTGCCTTTTTACCGTTCAAGACCAATTGCAGGAAATAAGTCTCAATGAAAAGAATCGAAAAGATATCTACAGAAAGCTCAAGCTTTATCAAAAAGAAAATCCGCAATATGACTTTATAGCCGGAACTAATCTCTTTCTTTATTATGTCAAAGAGAATGTCCTTAAAATAGTAACGTCAAGCAATAAAGCAATTGACAATCGTCTTATTATCGGCCAGGCCTGTTTATATCGCTATGCTTTATGGAATAAATATCCTTATGATTTGGATATTAGCTTTGAAGTTCTTGACGGTGAAGAAATTAACGATATTATCAATAAACAATTTGTGATATAATTTATCTCGTCATTGGGATATAGCCAAGCGGTAAGGCAGCAGGCTCTGAACCTGCCATTTCGTTGGTTCGAATCCAACTATCCCAGCCATGAAATATTCAAGGCTACTTTTTAGAGGTAGTCTTTTTTTAGGCTTAAAACCCAAAACAATCATTGTGTTTATGATAAAAACATTCGACAGTTCCATAAAAGAAAAAAGCATAAAAATCCCTAAATATAGGCCTTTTATGCACATTTTAATTAAGAATAAATGTTGTATGGATTTTTTAAAACTAAGATTTTAAAGATCTTTGAATTCTAATAAAGTCTTCAAGATTTGTTTCCCGATGATATTTTATTGATGCGTCCCGATCTTTTTGGATAATAACATCATTCATATCAATCTCATTTAAGGCGGCGATGGCTAAAGTGTAATGCAAAACATCGGTCAATTCGTTTCCTAATTCCTTTTTTAAATCCTCATTACCACTGGCTTTTCTGCCGGCTTTTTTATTCAAGATTTCAGCTACTTCACCAATCTCTTCTACCAATTTCATAAATAAGCTCTGATCAATTGTTTTACCCTTATAAAGACTATCTAAATATTTTTCCAGTTCGTCGACATATATTTTTAAATCTTGCATTTTTATCTCGTTTCCTTTTCTTATCATATTTATATTTTAACTTCACTAATTAAGAAGCATCAATTTTATTCTTTAATATCTAAATTAAATAATAAACAAAAGGATGCAGGGTAGCGTCAACATTTATGTGTAAAAGTTATATCCCTAGTCGATTCAATTAGTCCTTAAACCAGTCTTCTCTTGTCGTTTGTCCAAATCCTCGATGTATATGGTTCATATTCTTCTCGTTGTATCGA
>CALUZH010000017.1 GCA_944325255.1 uncultured Erysipelotrichaceae bacterium | reverse complement strand
AAAATCATTATTTTCATCTAAATAAAGACCTACTGCTTCTTGAACTTCTTTAAAAGCTTCTTCCATGCTATCTCCTTGACTAAAACAACCTGGGAGGTCTGGGACTTCTACCCAATAACCTTTTTCGCTTTGATCGGCCTTATGAAATACAGCCGGATAAAAAGTCATAGACATTTACACCCCTCCTTTTGTAGGACCTGAAGAAAAGTCCTTTATTTAAGCCCCGCTTGTTTAAGAATGGCTTGTTCTAACCCTTTCTTCAGGTCTTTACTGTGACAAGGAACAACAGTAGTCCTCTTAGAGACGGGGTTAAAGAATTTTCGATGTCCCGTTGGGCCTCCCTTTATTTCAATAAACCCGTTCTTTTTGAGGAGTTTACACATTTCCTTAGACGTCATAGGCATGTAATGTACCTCCTCATCACAGCTTCATTATAATACGTATTTTTACGTATATCAATGTTATATTAAAAAAAGAAGTATCCAAACTTCTCACAAAGTCTAAATACTTCTTTGATCTTCTCAATACAACGATTAACGTTTTGTTAACTGCGTGATCCTTTAAATAAAGGCTTTTTTGGCAATTTTGCGTGCTACTAGCGTGCTTAAATCACATTAATTGGATTTACATTAGATTGTAGCGCTTTATTTGAGTTATAAACGACTGATTATATCTTGAATTGTTTGTTGATCTTGCAGAAGCGTAATAGCAAAACTCTTCTTTCCTGCGTCTTTGATAGATGCACCGATATGGTATCCTATAGAACCATCCAAAATCAGAAAACGATCATGAAAATTGTTCATATATTTGATATCAAGATTTGGATATTGTCGATTGAATGTAGTGATTTCTAGATTAGTTAGCCTACAGGTATTCTTGAATGTATAGATTTCAACAGAAACACCTTGTTGTTTTTTACTTAATAAATCTAGCGTACCTGTATCAACATATCCATCAATAAGAATGATTTCCTTGGTTGCTTTCTGAATCAGTCCAGAGATCAAACTGAAAGCATCATATATTTGTCCATCAAAAAAGATTTTTTGAGTCGATTCCTCATGATCAGTTATATACTGGAATATTTCATCAAGTTTTTCATCTGTTCTTTTCTCATAATCAAGTTGACGAAGTTCAATATTCCTTATTTGTTCAAACATAAGTGCATTATTTGAAACAAACCTTCTCATTTCACGAAATGCTCTCATGATAAAGATTGTTTGTTGTTCTGCAACAGGTCCTCTTAGTACCGTTGCAAGCATATAAATACCTTGCTCAGTAAACGCATACGGAGGTTTACGACGGCCTCCAGCTTGACCGTTGAAAAATGTACTATCAGATGAAGTCACAATTTGTGACTTCACAGCAGCAATTTCTTCGCTAGTTAACTGAAACATAAAATCTTCTGGGAATCTACCGATATTTCGCTTCACCTGCTGATTGAGAGCTTTTACTTCATAGTTATATATACGTGCCAAATCAAAATCGAGCATAACCTGCTGATTCCTAATAGTATATATCATATTTTGCACTTCAAATTCTTTCGTTTTTACCACATCAGGTTTTGTACTGACAGAAGTAAATTTAGTGGTTGGAATATTCGACATTTAAAGTCCTCTTTCTCTGCATAATTTGGTGAAGTCACAGATTGCGAGTTCACCAAAAGTATAACACAGTGAAGTATAATTCGTTTACAAGATGAAATAATGTTTATACTTCAGAACACACTTTTAATGACATCTACTACTAAAAAAGACCACCCATAATTGAGTGATCTTGGTTTCTCTTAACGATAAATTGATTAACGATAGGAAGCTGTTCTCCTAAATCTGGACTATCAGCTTCATCGCCATATCCGTTATTGGTAATAAACGCCGGTTCCCTTCTTGCATGGCAGATATTTGAAACCCCGTTGGTGTTACGCAAGTCAGTGATTGGTTTGATTATCGGCATATCGCTGCCTTCTTCTTTTGTCTATTGTTATAACATAATTATGCACAAAACCTAAAGACGAATCGACTGATCGATTTAAGTTACTATGAATGACCAAATAAGCGAACTTAAAGTATAAAAGAAGCTGAAATAAATATTAAAAAATTTATCATCTGTATTTAAAAGTAATCAGATTCTGAGAAGTAAGTTTGATTAAAAATGTCATTTAACGTTACCAAAATTTAAAAAATAGCAAAAATGGTAACGTTAAATGGGATTTTTGCCTATTTGCTATGATATAATACCGGTAGGAGGCATTAACGTGAAACTTTATAAACGAGAAAATTATTTAAAAAGGATTCGTGGGTTTTATGATGCTGCAGATATAATAAAAGTTCTTACCGGAGTTCGCCGATGCGGGAAATCATCACTGATGATGACAATTGCAGACGAATTGACAGAGAAGGGTGTTCCTGCCGAAAATATAATCTATCTTGATTTAGATAGAAGAGAATATAGAAAAATCACTGATGATGATCAACTTGAACGCTTGATTATGGAAAAGTCGAAAGGAATTGGCGGACTAAAATATCTATTTATCGATGAAGTTCAAAATGTTAGAGGTTTTGAACTGGTTTTAAACGGATTTGGCTTGGAAGAAGAGTATTCTATTTTTATAACCGGTTCAAACTCTTATTTGCTTAGTGGCGAATTATCTACTAAATTAACGGGTAGATATGTTGAGTTTGAAATCTTTACTTTAAATTATGAAGAATACCAAAGTATGAAGAAATTCTTTGGAAAACCCATTAGCACAAACCCTTTACAAGAATTAAATTCCTTTATTATGGAAGGAGGTTTTCCGAGATCTGTGCAATTTGACAGCTCAGAAGATAAGAGAACTTATACTTCAGGAGTCATTAAAGAGATATTTGAAAAAGATATAAGAAGGCGAGTAAAAATCAGAGATAGAAATGCCTTTGAAATTGTTAGAAACTTCGTTATTAATAACTATGGTTCGCTAATAAGTATTAATGGCATAGTTGATGCCTTGAATAAGCAAGGAAATTCAATCAGCAAAGCCACGGTATCTAGGTATATCCAAGCTCTAATGGATGCAAAAATAATTTATGAATGTCGTAGATTTGATATGAAATCCAAAAAGATGATAAAAGGAGAAAAGAAATATTATTTATCCGATCTTAGTTTTTATTACGCATTAAATACCGATAACCAATTTAATTATGGACCAAGTTTAGAAAATGTTGTTTATCTATATACAAGAAGCCATAATTACTCGGTGAGTGTTGGAAGGATAGGCAAGCTGGAATGTGATTTCATTTTGCGAGACGCCAAGCTGAACTATAGTTATATTCAGGTATCATATTCTATGGCTTTAAGCAAAGATACCGAGGACAGGGAGTATCGACCATTAGAAAAAATCAAAGACAATTATCCGAAATATGTTGCGACAACCGACTATATATTAAAAAAGCGAAATGGAATTGAGCATATAAATATAATTGAGTTTATGAAAGAGAATAAAGAATTTTGAAATCGATATATCATCTAAGCAGAGGCATGGCGGCAAAAAATGCGGTTGACAAGACGCCCCTTTATTTTATAAAATGTTAAAGCAATTGCTCTATAGGAAAGGAAGTAAGGTGGCTTAGTATGAAAAGAACGTATCAACCGAGCAAGAGAAAACACCAGAATGTCCACGGTTTCAGAGCCCGCATGAAGACAGTAGGCGGACGTAAAGTCTTAGCTAGACGTCGGGCTAAGGGAAGAAAAGTGTTATCCGCATAAAAAGTCACGAAGGTGACTTTTATTTTTATTAAATTATGAAAAAAGCTTTACGGATTCGTAAAAATGAAGAGTTTAAGGAAATAATTGCCCAAAAACATTCGGTAGCTTCAGCGACTTATATTATATATCGGCAAAAACGTAAGGGTGATAATGCCCGAATCGGTATCAGCGTGTCAAAGAAGCTGGGCAAGGCCCATGTCCGTAATAAGATAAAACGGCAATTAAGAATGATGCTTATGGCGAGTGTGGACTTCGCCAAAGAAGATAATGACTACATTATAATCGTCCGTCAGCCCTACCTTAAACAAAGCTTTGCGGACAATAAAAAAGACTTGGAAAACACTATTAAAAAAGTTAAAATGAGATAGTATGTTAAGAGGTAAGCTAATGAACAAAAAAAGATTAATATTGGTACTGACTCTGGTCGGACTTTTGTTTCTGATGAGCGGTTGTACCATTCCGACTGATGATAGCGGCAATATCATTTTTATTACCAATGATACGACGTTTGAATCGATAATGAACAGTGAAGGTTTATTTTCGGCCATCTTCGTTTTCCCTTTGGCCAAGCTCATCAACTGGTTGACGCCGCTCACCAATGTGGTGGTAGCCATCATCCTAGTAACGATTTTGGTTAATGCCTTGGCCCTGCTTTTGACCTTCCGCTCCAGTATGGAATCCCTAAAATTGCAGCTTATCCAACCGGAACTTACCCGTATTCAAAAGAAATACGAGGGCAAGGACGATCAAACTTCCCGGATGCGGGCTGCTCAAGAAATGCAGAATGTCTACAAGAAACATGACATTCATCCGTTCAGAACGATTCTTTCCCAATTTATTCAATATCCGATTTTGATCGCTATTTATTATGCCGTAAGACGTTCAAGCGCTATTGCGACTGCATCATTTATGGGTTTAAGTTTGGAAGTTACTCCGCTTCAAGGTTTCCAAACCGGTCAATATACCTATGTCGTTATTTTCGCTTTAATGATTGTGGCACAGATCGCTGCGATGAAGACACCGATGTTTTTGCAGGAACAAAAATTAAAACGTGAATCGGAAATTCATCACCGCCGTTATGACAAACCGGAAAATCCGATGGGCGGCATGATGTATGCCATGGTTATCTTTATTGGTATCTTGATGATTTCTTGGCCGAGTGCGATGTCTCTTTACTACCTCATTTCCTCTTTGGTTATGATCGCTAAGACCCTTTTGGTCAATAAACTTACTGAGAAAACAATGAATAAGAAGGCTTAATAATGGAAAAGTATACTGCGAAAAATTTAGAAGAAGCTCTGGCTTTGGTGGCCAAGGAAAAAAATTGCCCGCTTGATGCGATTACCTATAATGTTCTTGAAGAAAATAAGCACTTCTTGGGCATCGGCAACAGTGTCACTATTGAAGCTTATACCCCGCAAGATATCAAGGATTTTATCTTTGATTATTTGGGAGCCTATTTTACCAATTTAAATCAGGAAGTGGCTATTGAGATTATTGTCGAAAACGACAATTATAAAATTATCTTAGATGCCGAAAATAATGCCATCATCATCGGCAAGGCCGGGCAGACACTTAGAGCCATCTCTACGGTTTTGAAGGCTGCCTGCAATAACACTTTTAAAAAACGCATCAATTTAACTGTTGATGTCAATCATTATAAGGAAGACCGCTATCGTAAGGTACGGGGTATGGCTAATCGGATTGCCAAGGAAGTAGTCAGAAGCCATATTGATGTGGCCTTAGATCCGATGCCTAATGATGAGCGTAAGGTGGTTCATCAATTCTTAAGTAACCGTGAACATATTAAGACCGAGTCGGAAGGCGAAGGCAACAAGCGCCATCTAATCATCAAATATGTTGATTAAAACCGTCAATGTGACGGTTTTTTTCTTGACCTTGAGCTTTGATTGCGCGAAAATGGGCTTAGGAAGAAGGTAATTATAATGCTTAAGGCAATCTTAAAAAGACGCAGCATCCGCGCCTTCAAAGATGAAAAAGTCCAAGAAGAAAGAATTAAGGAAATCTTGAAGGCTGCTATGTTGGCACCGACAGCCCGCAATACGCAAACTTGGAAGTTTACGGTTATTGAAAACCGGGACGTTTTAAATTCTTTAGCTGCTGCTCAAAAAGCTATGAGTATGATGAAAACAGCAGCTTTTGCTATTGTAGTAAGCGGTGATCGTGATATTTTAAATGATGAAGCTTACTTATATGTTCATAGCGGAGCCGCCATCGAGAATATGCTTTTAGAGGCCTATGAAGAAGGCTTAGGCACTTGCTGGTGCGCCGTTGGTCCGATCAAGGAGCGGATGGATCTAATAAAGGAAACACTTAAACTTCCGGATAACTTATTGCCGGTGGGCATCGTGGCCTTCGGGGTAGCCGATGAGGTCAAAGAAGATGTTGACCGTTATGATCCGGATAAGGTCAACTGGGTAAAATAAAAGCTTTATAAAGATTAGATAATATTATAAAGCTTCTAATAATTAATGATATAAGGCGGTCTTTTAAAGGCCGTTTTATTTTTCGACCTTTAAGATATCCCGCAATTTATCAAGACCTTTTTGGGCATAATCGATGGTCTTTTTCTTGACATCATTTATTTTTTCCTGAGTTTCCGGCTTATTCATATAATTTTTAAGGTCATCATAAACTTTCACACCCACATCCTTGACGGCGGAATAGGCATTTTGTACTTCTTCGCTATTTAAAAAATCTTTGAGTCCCTTATCGGTATTTCTTTCTTTAAGCTCAACAATGCGCTTTTGATTATGCTCAATTGTGGCCAGGCACTTATCGTAAATCAAATCCAGATTTTCGGCTTCTTGCAAATCAGTCGTACTATTAACTTTTTGAACGACCTCATTGATGCCGTTAAGGGTTTTATTTAAAAGATCATCAATGATTTTTTGATTTGTATCATTGACCAAGGAACGTTTTTTCAAAGCTTCTTTTTGCAATTGTCTTAAGGCATGATCGACTTTTTGATTAAAGTTATTAATATCCATTTTTACTATCCCCCCTTTTTTAATTATATGCTTTAGTAAAGAAAATTTCCGCAACAGTTATGTTAAAAATTATATAATTTCTAGAAAATAGTGTATAATAAGCCTATGTTTATATAGGAGGCAAAAATGGGAATTTATGAGCTCTTAGGATCTCTGGAAGATGCTAGAAAAGGTTCTAATGCTTGTGATTTTAATGGTTATCTAGAAGATTATTTAGATACCTTAAACGAAGGTAGTAACCAAGCGCCTGCTTTGAAGGCCCTGTTTATGATGGATCATGATTTGAAGATCGTTGTCAATCTTAAAATAGGTGTTTCTAAAGAATCGATCTCAAATCAAATTATTCGTTACAAAGACATTTTCAAATTGGAAAATGAGGCTGTCATCTGCCCTTACATCGTTTACGGCAAGCGCGAAGAAAATGAAAAAGCTTTACTTTTGGTAGACGATGATTATATTTATGCCAAGGGCATGTACTATTGTCTGACCGAACCTTCAAGTCCTTATCAAGAAGCCAAGAATGATATTGTGGCTGTTGATATGGCTGATACGGAAACAGTAAAAGACGCCTTTGCCAAACTTTTTATCAAACGGGCCGGTCAGGTTCAAAGGGAACTTGATCATCGTCATTTTAATAATTACGATGATGTTTATGCACATTGTTTGGCTTTGTCGGAAGCTATCGGCGAAAGCCTTTTTACGGACATTAAAAACAGTGATAATCGTGAACAGTTTATTCGTTCATGCATCAGCCGTTGGTTTTTGATCAAAAAGGTCGTTTATGTTCAATTCATGGTCGATAAGAATATTCTTAATACCCGCTTTGAAGGCAATGTCAAGGCTCAAAGAAATCAAGCTAAGCAATATGCCGACAGTATTCGTTTTGTATCTATCGCGGAAATGCACCGCGGTGTAAAAGAGGAAACAGCTTAAGTAGCTTTCCTCTTTTTTATTGTTTGCTTCCCTAGTATAATAATTAATAGTATGAACAGAAATAATTCCGGTTTTACCGTCATTTTTTGGTTAATTTTGATTTTTGGTTTTGGCGGATCGCTTTTATCCGGCCTTTTTACACTTTTGCCGATTTTTATTGTGCTTTTTATTTTTTCGGGTCTTTTTAAAGGCGCAGGCAGCGAAGATAATCGCAGCTATTCCCGGGTTCGCAACAGTCAGTCCGGCGATGGGGGCCGTTATCGCTCAATGTCCAATCGCGATTTAAATCGCATTGATAAGAAATTAAATGCTTATTATAAGGATAATATGAAATTGGCAGTATGTGACGGTATTGCCCTGACGACGAAAAACGGCAATTATACGGGAGTCGATGATCTTTATCTTACCTATGATAATGAGTTGATCATTTCCTTAGCCGAGTTCCGTAATAATTATGGCGATATATATCAGCGAATTCTTGAATTGTTGTTGGCCTTTGCCAAGTCGGATGATACGGAAGTAAAAGAAAGTACCCAAGCCAAAACAGTTACACCGATCAAGGAAGTATCCAAGGCTCAAAGCTATATTGATAAAATCAGCGGTCTTAATATTGATATCAATAATGCCGAAGTTAAAAATAGCTTGGACCAGACTTGTAAATTATTAAAACAAATTGATTTATATGCCGGCGAAGAAGATGCCGAGCGGCTTTCTAAACTCTATGATTACTATTTGCCTATTCTTACTAAGATCCTGGAAAATTATAAGGAACTCGGTAAGGTCAGTGCCGATTCCAATGAATTTAAACATAATGAGACTCAGCTTTTAAAGACAATTGTGCTGATTAATGAGGCTCTCAAGGAAATGAATAAATCGATTCATGAAGATGATTATATGAATCTTTCGGCTGATATAACGACCTTACAATCATTGCTTAAAAAAGACGGTTTGGTAAACGGCAATCCGTTTAAGAAGGAAGAAACTGATGATGACGGACAAGAATAAACTGGATGATATTTATTCACTCCTTGATGAAGTAACCAAGGATGAAGGAAATTATGAAGAAAAGGAAGCATCCGACAGAGAGGAAAAGAAAGTTTCCTTGGCCGGTATCGGTAAAAGCGTCGGGGCTGCCCGTTTGGTAAAAAAACCTTCACTTCCGTCGGTTTATGATTATGACAATCGTTCGGATTGTTTTATGCAGCTTTTAAGTCGCGTTGATTATGGAAACAATAATGCCAAAGACTATGTTGAAGGACATCGGGATGCTCTGAGCAAGTATCTGCTTAAGGCTAAAGAAAATCCCCGCAATCTTTATTTGGCCGAAGGACAGGTTGATGATGAAATCGGCAAGTATGCCCGAGCCAATAAGAATTCGCTTTATGTTAAGGGCTACTATGATGGCTTAGTCTATGTATATAAGGCTTTGAAGCGCTCAAAAGAATTAATTAGCGAAAAAATGTATGAGAAATTAAAAAGGGAGATTGGCAAATGAAAGAAAATCCCGAGAAGACAAAATTAATGGCGGAAGTTTTCGGCAAAAGACGCAGCAGTCCGAGCATTTATCAAGATGCCTTGGATGTCTTGGATAAAAGTGATAGTGCCTTAAAGGATATTATTAAAGAAAATGAACGGCGTATTGAAGAATTGAATAAACTTACATCCTTGTCGGATAAAGATATCAGTTCCCTGCGTCAGGAGATTGAAAAAGACTTTAATGTGAAGATTGATTCACCAAGGACGATTGTTTACGGCAAGGCCTCAAAAGAAGTCTTTGATAAGATCAATGCCGAATTAAAGACCTCGGTGATTGGCCAAGATGATGCCTGCGATGCCTTGACGATCGCCTTTAGAAGACCCTATGTGGTGGGCAGTGACCCGGAAAAAATCCGCAGTTCCATTATTTTGTCAGGTTCTAACGGCAGTGGTCGCCATCTTTTAGTAACTACGATGGCCGGGCTTTTAAAAAAATATGGTTTGACGGTATCTAATGAAGTCAACACGATCGATATGTCCCGCTATCAAAGCCAAAGTCAGGAAATTTTGTTTTTGCAGGATATCTATGTGGCCTTGCAGGGTAAAAATCCGATCGTTGTCATTGAAAATTTCGAAATGGCCAGTCCGATTTATAACCGGATGCTGGCTGAGCTTAGCATAAGCGGCAAGTGTACCTTAAATAAGCGTTATGTCTTTGTGGCTAACCAGCTGCAAGAAGCCACTTCCCGATTATCTAAGGATGTGATTGATCATCTTGACGGCAATAATAAGACCCTTGTTTATATCAGCGAAAATGATATTGCCAAGATTACCGATTATTTTGGCCGGGGCTTTATTGAGGCCGTAAGCGATCGGGTCAAGACGGGCATTTTAGACCAGAATTCGGTCAATAAAATCGTTGATAAATTATTATTATCTTTTAAGCAGAAGTGTTCCAGTCAATTAGAAATGGATGTTCATATCGAAGATGCTTTGCGTGAGCATATCATCGCTTCCTTTGAACCCAATGACGGGGTTGATTCTTTGGCCCCGATAATTCGCAATATTTATGATGAATTGGTTGATTTGGCTTTGCGCCTAGATAATCTTTTGTCTTTGACATTGACTTATGAAGAAGACAAGATTGTCGCTGTTAACGGGGATAATAAGTTTGCCTTGGATTTTGAAGATGACAATCGTAAGGAACGCGAAGCTATCCAAAAAGAATTGGATGCCATTGTCGGCTTGCAGGCGGTCAAAGACTATCTTTTGAGTTTGGAAAATCATATTAAGGTCTCTAAGCTTCGTAAACAAAAAGGCCTAAAAACTGCTGAAGTATCCAAGCATATGATCTTTACCGGCAATCCCGGTACCGGCAAGACGACTATTGCCCGCTTAGTTTCCCGGATGATGAAGGCTTGCGGCATTTTAAAACAGGGACAACTGGTGGAAGTTACCAGAGCTGATTTAGTCGGCAAGTATGTCGGCCATACTGCACCTTTAACGATGGATGTCATTCAAAGTGCCATCGGCGGGGTACTTTTTATCGATGAGGCTTATTCGCTTTATCGGGGTAAAGACGATTCCTTTGGCCTTGAAGCTATTGATACGATTGTCAAGGCTATGGAGGACCACCGGGATGATTTGATTGTCATATTGGCCGGTTATTCCAAGGAAATGGAAGACTTCTTGAAGGCTAACAGCGGTCTTAAGTCACGTTTTGCCAATATTATTCATTTTGATGATTATACCGGTGAAGAGTTAATGCAAATTGCCGTGAGTATTGCCAAGGGCAAGGATTATATTATTGAAGAGTCGGCTTTAAAACCTTTGCAGGACTACTTTACTATTGTCCAAATGCAAAAGGATGCCACTTCCGGTAACGGTCGTCTGGCCCGCAATTTGGTGGAAGATGCCATCCTTCGCCAATCTAAACGGCTTTTAGCTGACCCCAGTGCACCGATGGATGTCTTATTGCTTAGTGATTTTGATTTAAAGAATTGACGCTAAAGTCTTTTCTTTTATTTTAAGGACGATGAAAAATGTTTGAAGATACAATTTGTGCTATTTCTACAGCCTTGGTCAAGGGGGCAATTGCCATTGTCCGCATGTCGGGCAAAGATGCCTTGCCGATTATTAAAAAATTGGCCCATCTTCGTAAGGATCTTGAACCCAATACAATAATATATGGGCATATTTATGATAATGACGAACGCCTTGATGAAGTGCTTATTTCCTATTTTGCGGCCTTTAAATCCTATACAGCCGAAGATATGGTGGAGATTAATTGTCATGGCGGCATCTATGTGACCAGGAAAATACTGGGCTTACTTTTGGCTAACGGTGCCCGTTTGGCTGAACCCGGTGAATTTACCCGCCGGGCCTACCTTAACGGTCGTATTAATTTAGCTGGGGCCGAAGCGGTAAATGATATGATCAATGCCAAAAACCGTTTCCAGGCCAAGAGTGCCATGCGGGGTATTGACGGCAGCATTGAACGTCTGCTTCAACCGCTTTTTACGGAAATCAAGAATGTTTTGGCCATGATTGAAGTCAATATCGACTATCCCGAATATACCGATGAAGTAGAGATGACCGATACCGAGATTATGCCCTATCTAACAGCTTGGGAAAAACGTTTTATGACGATGATTGATGAAGCTGAACGCTTCATGACCATCCGCAACGGCCTAAAGACCGTCATTGTCGGTAAGCCTAATGTCGGTAAAAGTTCCCTTTTAAATGCATTGATTGCCGAAGATAAGGCCATCGTCACCGACATTGCCGGAACGACAAGAGATCTTGTGGAAGGCGAGGTTCAATTAAAAAATATAACACTCAATCTTATTGATACGGCCGGCATTCATGAAAGTGATGACAAGATTGAACAAATCGGTATCGCTAAAAGTAAGAAAGCCATTGATGAAGCGGACTTTTTGATTGTCTTGCTGGACGGGTCAAAAGATTTAGATAAGGAAGATGCGGAAATATTGGCAGTGGCCAAGAATAAGCGTCATCTTGTCGTCTATAATAAAAAGGATATCAAGGCCCATGAAGGCATTAATATTGCAGCTGCTAAGGGCGATATTGAAGATCTCAAAGAAGCCATCGATAAGCTTTTTGCCGAAGATGTGGATTTGCTTGATGCCGATGTCTTAAATAACGAAAGACAAATTGCCCTAATGAAACAGGCCCTTGGCGTTATTAAAGAGACCAAGAATAATATTTATGATTATCCCTTGGATGTAACTTATAACGGCATCATGGAAGCTTATAGCTTGCTTGCTGAAATATTGGGTCTTGAATATAAGGAAGACTTGATTGATCATATGTTTAAAAATTTCTGTTTAGGTAAATAAAATGGCTTGGATTGATTCACATACCCATATTAACGATAAGGCCTTTGATGGGGATATTAATGAGGTCTACAAGCGGATGCTTAAGGCTGATGTTTTAAGAGCGATGGTTGTATCTTTAAATGTTGAAGAGTTTTATAAAAGTGCCGCTTTTAAACATCCGGGCTTGTTATTTGATTTGGCTTTAGGCATTTATCCGGGCGATGTATCGCAAATGGATGAAAAGACCATGGATCAGATATATGACTTGTGCCTTAATGATAAGCGCATTAAAGCCATCGGTGAAATCGGTCTTGATTATCATTGGCGCAAAGACAATAAGGACCTGCAAAAAGCCATCTTTATCAAACAAATAGAATTGGCCAATAAGCTGCATAAACCAATAATTGTCCATACCCGCGATGCGGTAAAAGATACCTATGATATTTTAAAGGCTCATCCGGTGAAGGGGGTAATGCATTGTTTCAGCGAATCGAAAGAGATGGCCAGGGAATTTGTTAAGCTTGGCATGTATATATCTTTTTCGGGAACCTTGACTTTTAAAAATGCCAAAGAGCCTAAAGAAGCCTTAAAAGTTGTCCCTTTGGATCGTCTTCTAATCGAAACCGATGCGCCTTACTTAAGTCCGGTTCCCTATCGGGGAAAACGCAATGAACCATCCTTTGTCGCCAAGACCGGGGAGTGTGCGGCCCAGATTTTAGGTATTGATCCTTTATTATTGCAAAAACAAATGGCCGCCAATTATCAAGCCTTGTTTTTGTCTTAAACTTTTAAGGCAGTGTTTTAAAATGCTATAATACGAAAAGGAAAAAACGGAGGAATTATGATTAAAGTATTGATCGTCGATGATTATGAAGCTGTCAGTAAAGAAGCTTTTAAGGTCATTAAGGAATTTTTAAAGCCGGGCAAGGTCTTAGGCTTGGCTACCGGTTCAAGTCCGGTCGGTCTTTATCGGGAAATGATTAAGGACCATGAAGAAAACGGCACTGACTACCAAGACATCTTAACTTTTAATTTGGATGAATATGTTGGTTTGCCTTTAAATCATCAGGAAAGTTACTATACTTTTATGCATGAAAACTTATTTAACCATATCGCTATACCGGAAGCCAATGTCCATGTGCCTTCGGGATTGGGTGATGTGGAAGCCAATTGTCAAAAGTATGAGGCGATGATTGATGAACATCCGATTGACATCCAGCTTTTGGGCATTGGTTCTAACGGCCATATCGGTTTTAATGAACCGGGAACTTCTTTTGAAAGCTTGACTCATGTCACTGATTTAACGGCCTCTACTCGTAAGGATAATGCCCGCTTCTTTGATCCGCTTGGTGAGGAAGTGCCAACCCAAGCCTGCACGATGGGTCTGGCAACCATCATGAAAGCTAAGAAGGTTTTATTGGTGGCTAATGGTGAAAATAAGGCCCAGGCCATCAAAGGCTTACTTGAAGGGGAAGTGGATGAAAGCTTGCCGGCTTCAATCTTACAAAGGCATCCGGATGTCGTGGTCATTATCGATAAGGCTGCGGGCAAATTGCTGGAAAAATCATACTAGTCCCTTATAATCAAAGTTGAAGGAGACAAGAATTATGAAAAAAGTAAATCAAAACCAATTTACGGAAATAACAGCCAAAGGCTATACCTTGGTTGATTTCTTCGCTACCTGGTGCGGACCTTGCAAGATGCTGAGCCCTATCCTTGAAGAACTCGATGCTGAGTTTAGTGATGTTAACTTTATTAAAGTTGATGTCGACGAAGAAAATGCTTTAGCTGCCCAATATGGTATTATGTCTATTCCGACCATCTATATGTTTAAGGATGGTGAGGTAGTAGCTAAGACCGGCGGCTATCAGCCTAAGGCCCAAATGAAGCAATTCATTGAAGCTGCCTTGAAAAAATAATAGAAAAAAGATGGCTATTTGTTAGACTTCTGCTCAATACCAATTAGCCATCTTTTATTATTCAAAATAAAAAAAGAGCCTGCATAAGCAAGGCCCTTTTTCATATACCCACGAGTGACTAAGCTTCGAAGTAAGGCATAACCGGAACCCATATTTCTGTATAAGCGTTTTGATAATTTTGGGGGTTTACGCGTGTATATGAAAAAGATATATGGGCGGCTAAGCTATAGTCCGAGTGTGGGAGCCACTCGAGGTAAATGCCATTTAAAGTTTCGTGAAGGGACTCAGGGAATTTTCCTTCACTGGGGAATATTGCCCAGGCACATGCCGGCATTTCAATAACGGCATATTTGTCATGGGGAATCTCTTTGGAAGATATTACACCGATAAGATGGACAATTTCACCATTGGGATCGTCGAAATCTTCGCCGGTAGAGTATGTGACGTGTACGATGTCCTTCACCTGCAAGTCGCATAATTTTTTTAATTCGGCTTCGACTTCGGGAGTCATCTTTTTAGCCAGTTCGCCTAATGCGGAGCTTGGGTTTTCACTTTTCTTGGTCCGCACGAGCTTGCCAATAAAGAAGAATGTTGGCATGTCGATAATACGATGTTCCATTTTCCTCTCCTTTATAATATTGTTTTCTTCCTGAAAACCTATATAAATATAGCATAATTACCTTTCTTTCTCAAGGGGGCATTTTTTAAAACTAAACAATTATTTATCAATCTTAATAAATTCCTTAAGATTTAGGGCATAGATATA
Organism: uncultured Erysipelotrichaceae bacterium; assembly: GCA_944325255.1. GTDB lineage: Bacteria > Bacillota_I > Bacilli_A > Erysipelotrichales > Erysipelotrichaceae > CALUZH01. The sequence goes on along the minus strand of CALUZH010000017.1, from coordinate 23,234 downwards.
GCTTTCTATCGGTAGATGATATACTTTTTCAAGAACCTCTTGATAAGCTAAAAGCTGGTTTTGATAGCGCTCAATAAATTCCTTTGGGCAATTCATAGCATCACTTTTATAATCAATTAAGATAATCTTATCTTCTAAAATCGCTACAAAGTCCATAAAGCCATGCAGGAGCTTATTTCCCTCTTTCAGATAAAAAGGAAATTCTTTAAGGATTTTACCCTTTAAAGCTTCTTGAATTAAGGGACTTTGGGCAAAATACATGATGGATGAAAGAGCCTTAGGCGCAAGGTCTTGGTCAATATTGAGGATAGTATTTTCATTGACGGTTTCTTGTAAATCCAAAAGTTCTAAAACCCTATGGATCCTCGTACCATAATCCATAGCGGCGCCTTGATCTAATGCCAGTTCTAAGCGTCCTTCTTCCAGTGATGATGGCGATATATCTTCCACTGCCTTGATATTATATTCACCATGCGGCAATTCCTTTTCTTTTTTTGCATATGCATATTTTAGTGGTTCATATTCCTCAAGACTTTGATAGGTCTCAAGTTTTAAAAGTTCATCATTTCCCATGGCACTTAAAATAAGGGCAGTGAAACCCTTGCGGGCATAAAAGAGTCCCAAATCCAAAGGCAAGCGACATTTATCAAGCTCATCCGCATTTTTAAAGGCATCAATGATGATGAGATTATTTTTGGCTCGGGTAAGAGCAACATATAAAAGTCTTTGGTCTTCGAGTAAATCGGCAACATTTTCTTTGGCTAAAAAGGCCGCTCTTTTTAAGGTATTTTGACCTAAACCGTTGGCTTTTTTACGATAGCTAAGGCAAAGACCCAGCTTTTCATCGACATTAATATTATCGGAAGATTCTTTAAGCTGCTGGCGATGACTGCTGTAAATTAGGCAATTATCAAATTCCAAGCCCTTGGAAGCATGAATGGTCATGACTTTGACCACATCTTCATCTTCAGCGACGGTCGAAGCGTTTTCTGCCTTTAAATCACGGCTTTGATCAATATATTCGACCAGTTCACTTAGGGTATTAAAACCATAACGGTCGAGATTTTCCAAAAATAAGGCGACATTGGCTTTTTCTTTTTCATCAAGATACTTTCGATAGTAATCATTAATATTTAAAATACTGCCTACTATTTGTCCCAGGCGATTGTCTTTGACCGCTTTTTGCATCTGATAAAGGTCATCTTTTAAAGGCTTGTAGGCCATAAAATTATCCCGATATCTTAAAAGTTCATCATCGCTTAAATTATATAGGGGTGATGATAAGACGGTGACAGCGGCATATCTATCATCCTTATCCAATAATAAGCGGCAATAGGCAGCGATAACATCCAAACTTGAAGAAGCAAAGTAGCTGGCATTGTCGATAATGAAATAAGGGATATGATAATTATTTAAGTATTGGCGGATAAGCTTTTTGTCTTCATGGGTTTCCACTAAGATACAGATGCTGCGGAAACTTTCACCCTTTTGGTGCAGCTCATAGACCGTATTGGCTAAAAGTTTAGCCTTAGAGGCTTTTTCATCTTCACCAAAGGCTAATTTCATAATGACTTTTTTTCCTTCGGCATCTTCTTTAAAAGGAATTTGCATATCGCTTTCATCAACCAGATGGTCATTCAGATTCATGATCTTATTAAAAAGGATATTGTTGAAAGCGACGATATGGGGGGCGGAACGATAATTATTGCGGATATGGATCTTATGATATGTCGGATCATTTTTAAGGCCGGCCATAATTTCCGGTTTGGCATAACGAAAACGGTAAATGGATTGTTTAATATCGCCGACAATGAAAAGATTGTTATTGGAAATTAACTTAAGAATGGCAAATTGGCTGTCGTTGGTATCCTGAAACTCATCAATCATAATTTCTTGATACTGTTTTTGGAGCTTATGGGCAATGCGGCCGTTTTGGCAATGCAAAATTTGCCAAGCATAGATTTCAAAATCATTGAAGTCCATAACTTTGGCATCCTCTTTCTTTTTTTGAAGAATTTCATAGGTCTTAATACTTAAGGCAATAAGTTTATCGGCAATTAAAGCGGCTTCATTATAGGAATTAAGGATATTGGCCGGAGTCATCAGTTTTTCGGCAATAGTTTTAAAGACATCGCTTAATTCCTGACGATAATATTTAAAAAGTTCATCTTTTTTATTTGGCAAGGAGCGCATTAAAACGAAGCACTTTTCTAAGAATTTCTGATAGTCATCAAGGCTTAAAAGTTCATTGATCAAGGCCGATTTCTTTTTAAGATCTTCTTGATGATCACTATCGACGGCCGCTAATTTTTGTAAATAAAAAGCGGCAATCTTGAATTGGCCCTTGAGTTCACTAAGATAATATTCCCAAATAAGCGTATTGATATCTTCAAGCTTATTTACTTTGGGATCTTGAATACGCTTGAGCCAGGCCAAAGGTTCATGGCGGGTTCTGGCCTTGTTGATTATTTTTTTGACGGCCGCTTTTAAATTGTCATCGGCAAAAAGGGAAGCATTAAGATATTGATCCAAGAAAGGAAGATCGGAAAATTGACAAGAAGCCTCTGAGAAGGCCTCATCAAAAAGGGCCTGGGCATGACCTTCATCAAGGATATTTTCCGCCATCATTTTCGGTAGGTCCAAAAGATAGTAGTAGCTTTTAAAAAGTTCCAGGAAAAAGGCGTGGATGGTCGATATTTGGGCCGTTTGCAGGGCGGCAATCTGTTTTTCGATAAAGGGGTCCGTCTTTTGCTTCTTCAGCTCTTTTTCAAGCCTTTTTTTCATATTTAAGGCGGCATTTTCGGTAAAAGTCAAAGCCAAGATATTGCTGATATCAATATGGTCATCAACGATGCGCTTCAATAAACGATTAACCAAGACCGTGGTCTTGCCGCCCCCGGCCGAGGCAAAGACCAAAACATTTTGACCGCGATGATTTATAGCTGCCAATTGTTGTTCATTGAAATTCATCTTTTTCTCCCTCTTGTTGCGCAAATTGATAGTAGATTTTGTCTTTGCGGAAGTTTCCGCCCTTAAAATGGCAGATTTTCCGATACTTACAGTAGGTACAAGCACCTTTTTTCGGATCGATGGCGATATTGCCGGAGCTGAGTTCCTTATAAAGCTCACTATATATCGTTTTTAGGAGGTTTTTTAATTCATCTATGTCACAAAGACTGTTTTTACTGATATGTTTTTTATTATTGCCGTTAGCCAAATAAAGAAAGTTTTCGCCAAATTCATTAATATCTTCAACAGATATGCCGTTTAAACGATGTTCTGCCAAAAACAGCTTATCCTCATCCTGGTCTTCATATTCCAAGCCTCTTGTAAGGCCGTATTTAAAATCATTAAATTTGAAGGAAGGATGATTGAGATTCAAATAATAGGCACCCAAAGCTTTTTTATCATCTTTTTGGGCCAGCATTACTAAATAGGTGGCCAATTGTAATTTATTGCCGCTTTCTAAATCATTTTTATTTAAAGTGTGGCTTGAAGTCTTATAGTCGATGATACGGAAGTAAGCATCATTATAATCAATACGATCGATAAAACCCTTGATTTTGATTTTTATATCTTCTTCATCAATAAAATAATCTTCAAAAGCGGCCTCGGCTTTTTGGGGAATGAAGCTTGTTTGGGCTTCCAAAGCTTGAAGGAAGGCCAGCTCTACTTTTAAAGAACTTAAAAGTTTATTGTGGCTAATCTTAAGCTGGGTGGCTTTTTGAGGATATAAGTTGGCCAATTCTTTAAAATAAGGAGCAATTATTTCTTCAATTGTTGCATCATCAATACTTGGATATTGTTTATGATATTTATTTAAGGCTTGGGCCATGATATCATGCAAGATCTGGCCAAAACTGGCGGCATCAAAAGCCATAATTTCCGTATCGCGAAGTTTTAAGCCATAATTTAAGAAATAGGCATAGGGACAGGCATGATACTGTTCAACGGCCGATACGGAAGTAAGCCAAACATTATCCTTTAAAAAGGCCTTCTTGGCGGCATCTTGGCTTAGCTCGTGCTTGCTTTCTTTTGGGGCATCAAGGACCAGGGGACTTAAATCTTTGAGGGGATAATTTTCAATAAAGGAAGAAACTTCGACACTTTTTCCCTCATAGTTGCCCTTAGGGCAAAGATAAAAACTGACCTTAGATTTTTCCAGATAGGCCAGACTCTCAAGATGATGACGATAACGTAAATCCAGGGCGGGATAGTTTGAAGTCTTTAAGACTTCTTCATTGATTAAACCGCTTTGGCCCTTAAAACCCGGGAAAAGATTTTGATTGGCATTTAAGATAAAAAGGTAGGGGCGGACAATACCGTCAAAAAGACTTTCAATTAAGATGCCATCATTTTCTTGTTTGGCTATAGGGAGCTTTTGCAATTCCTCACGGAAGATAAAATAATATTTTAAATCCAAATACTTAAGATTTTTTTCAATGAAGGCTTTTAAGCGACGGGCATTGAGACTTTTATCATTGATCATATTATAGGCAATGATAATAGCTTCCTTAAAATCCTTGGCCTGCATAAGGGGGTTTAAGAAAGCCAAGGCTTCTTCACGCTCTTTTTCAGCTGCAATAAAACTTTCATTAAGCTTTTCATTACTTGATCTAAGGCTTATAGTTTCATGGATATTAAAAGTATCAGCACTATATTTTTTTAGGTAATTGGCTAAATCTTTGCTTGCAAAGGGTAAGATGCAGACATTTAAAAGGGCCTCAAGATTGGCGCGGTCACTTTTTTGATAGAAATCTAAAAGGGTCATAAATTTTAAGGCAAGGGGATTTACTTCATCATTGATAATACTGTAATAACTAAGACCATAGGCCTTTAAAAGACTTTTTAAAAGCTTGCTTTCCCCGTCCAGGACTATAATTGCCACATCCTTTAAAGCGATATTATTATTGATAATATATTGAAGCATGCCTTCGATGCATAGACCCTTATTTTGGAAAAGACATTGATAATTTTGATGATTTGCCGGCCTTTCATCTTGAATGAGTGTAGCCTTTTGGGCAATTAATTGTTGAATAAAAAAATTATCATTATAGTCATAAGCTTCGTCAATAATTTTTAGTTTACTATAATCATTATTTTGGATCTTTGCCTTGATCTGCCGATAAGGAAATAAAGGCAGTGCGGCATAGATATCCTTAAGCTCTTTATCAAGCTCAAGCTCATCAATAGCGACATCATAGATATCAAGTTCTTTTTTGCCCTGGTAGAGTTCGGCAATAAAACCATAGTCATTAAACATTTTATGCAAAGGACTGTCTTGGATTTTAAGCAGGGCATCATAAAAATCATAGATGGTCGGCACTTCTACATCGGCATATAAAAGTTCCTCTAAAGTTAAAAGTCGGCTGCCGACCAGGTAATCGCATTGATTATGGGCTAAAAGGGCATTTAAGAAAAAGTTTTTTGCATGACTTTTCAAAAGATAATCAGACATGCTTTAATTATACAGGATTTAAGAAAAAGGGATGTAAAATTAAGATATATGAAGATGTTGGCTTATGTTGTGGAAATGGCCTTTGCCATTGTCATGACTTTCGGTTTTTGCATGTATATCGGTCACCTTTTTGGGCAAATAGTTATCGGCATATTTGCCGGCTTTATTTTGTCGCTTTCCTATCTTGTTTGGATCATCATTAAAAATCTTCGTTAATGATTGTTAGTTTTAACTAATTAACCATGCTTAAAATGCCTAAAGCCCATTATCTATGGTATAATTAAACCCATGGAAAAATACACTTCATTTGCTGACTTAAAAGCTTTGGCTCAGGCTTTAAAAAGCGGGAAGGTCATCGCCTTTCCCACCGATACGGTCTTTGGTTTGGCCTGTATTTATGATGATGAAAAAGCCATTGCCAAACTGAAAAGGCTTAAAAGGCGCGATGCCCATAAGCCCTTACCGATGATGTGTGCCGACTTAAAGATGGTTGATGCGGTGGCCAAGCTGACGCCAACCGCCTTAAAACTGGCCCGGCGCTTTTGGCCGGGGCCCTTGACGATGGTCCTTGAAAAGCGCGAGCAGGTACCCTCATTTGTAACTAACGGTCTTAAGACCATAGCCATCCGGATTCCGGCATATGAAGATATCTTAAATTTGATTAAAGAGACAGGCAAAGCCCTATTGGTAACCAGCGCCAATATCGGCGGTGAGGCGGCAATGCAAAAATATAGTGAAGTAATGAAAAAGCTTCCTGATATTGACGGCATTGTCACCATCGATGCCCAAAGCTTAACAGCCAGTACCATTGTCGATTTAAGCGACGATGTAAAAATATTACGTTTAGGCGATATCAGCCAAGCAGACATAGACAAGGCGAAGGAGTAAAAATTATGCAAGAAAAACCAATATATGTAATCGGCCATAAAAATCCCGATACCGATGCCATCACTTCGGCAATTGCTTATGCAGCATATAAAAGAGCCAACGGGGTCAATTGTATAGCCGGCAAGATCGGTCCGGTCAGCAGTGAGGCCGAATATCTTTTGGAGCGCTTCGGTTTTGAAGAACCGGTGACGCTTTTTACGGCGAAATCGGTAATCAGAGAAATTGATTATGATAAACCGAAAATTGCCGATAAAAGTATTACCGTCAAAGAAGCGATGGATATTGTAACCAAGAAAAATAATATGGGTATTATTGTCGCTGATAAAAAGGGCAAGCTTGAGGGCATTGTCGGCGTTGATGATTTGACTTCTCTTTTATCAAGTGATGAAGATGAACTTAAAGAAATCATGGCCAAGGTAAAACTTAAGGACCTGGTTTCAACTTTGGAAGGCAATATTATCTATGATGTTCCGGGTTTTAAAACCTGCGGTGTTATTGATTTTTTCCCGGGTTTTGATACGGAAGTTACTCCGGGATCAATTGCCATTACCGCCAATAATCCGGAAATTCAACGGCTTTGCATCAATGGTAAAGTTGCGGCCTTGATTATTGTTGGCGAGAATTGGATTGACAGCGTTACCTTACAAAAAGCTAAAGAAAACGGTATTGCCGTCATTCATACTTCCTTGAGTCCTCTCAATGTTTCAAGACTTATCTTTGAAGCTCCAAGCATTGAAAATGTCATGGTCAAGAAAGAACATATCATTACCTTTGGTTTAAGCGATGCCGTTACCGATGTCTCCCGCAAAATGGCCAAGACCCGTTACCGCAGTTATCCGGTATTGGATGAAGAAGGCAAGGTTGTCGGTACCATTTCCCGTTATCATATGTTGAACTACCGCAAGAAACAATTTATTTTGGTTGACCATAACGAGGAAAAACAAACGATCGATGATATTGATGAGGGCGAAATTATTGAGATTGTCGACCACCACCGGATGGGTGGTATCGAAACCATCAATCCGATTACCATTACTACGATGATTGTCGGTGCTACCTGTACCATTGTCGCCTTAAAATATTTCGCCAGCAATACTCCGCTTTCCAAAGAGATGGCCGGTTTATTATTGGGCGGTATTATTGCCGATACTTTGAATTTCAAATCACCGACGACTACCGAGATTGATATCACAACGGCTAAAAAGCTTGAAGAAATCAGCGGCGTTTCGATTACGGATCTGCATGAAGGATTAATTAATTCCGCCGGTTCAATCTTGAATAAGAAGACTATTGATGTCGTATATGGCGACTTTAAGGAATTTAATATCGGTCATTATAAGGTCGGTTTAAGCCAAACTCCTTGCCGCAGCGAAGAAGAATATAATGCCATCAAGGAAAAAGTCAATGAGTATGTCGAAAAAGAATGCATCAGCCAGAAATATGATTTGATGATGGTTATCTTCACCAATCCTAATGCCTCCGGTTCCTTTATTCTATTTGCCGGACGCAAGAAGGAATTGGCCAAAGACGGTTTCAAAGAAGTTATGAATGGCGAATATGCCCCGAATATTATTTCCCGTAAAAAACAGGTTTTGCCTAAAGTTATTGAGATCTTGGAAAAATAAAAATGACCCGGCGTCTGTTTATTAATGCCCGTATCTATCCTGACGGGATCAAAGAAATACTGGATGGGGCCATACTTAGTGAAAACGGGAAAATTAAAAGAATCTATTATGATCATCCCCAGGATATCGAAGAAGATACCGAGATTATCGATTTGAAAGGCCTTAATGTCTTGCCTTCCTTTGTCCGCTATATTGCGATTATCGATACTTCCAAGACCTATTATGAAGCCCTCGATAATTATCTTTGCAAACGGGCATGTTTTGGCTTTATTGCCGTTTTTAAGCTTCATGATTTAAATGATTTGGCGCTATTTTTAAAATTTGATAAAAGCTATTTTAAAAATAGCAGTTGCCTTGGCTTTCATTTGGATTTTGAGCGTGGGGATTTGCCATTAAGAACTATTGCCTGGTTAAAGATGAATAAGGATATTATTTCCTTATCCTTACCTTATGGAAGCGATAAAAAAACCATCGAACTCTTGCGTGAGGATATGCCTGTCTTTTTAAAACCTTATCCGTCAAAGTCTTCTTCTAAGGCTGACGGCTATTGGGAATTATTTAAGGCCGATAAGCCAAAGACTAATATTTTGATTGAGGCCATGTTGCAAAGCCAGACTTATTTGGTCTTAAGCGAAGATGAACCCTTGGATAATTTAAGATTTGTCGCTAAATTCCATGACCATCGCTATCTTCTAGGCAAAAATGAGGCTTATAAGCTTCTTGAAGCCGGTATGGACTTTATGGATATTGCCAATATTTTAAGTCTTAATTTTTATCGCTTATATTACCGAGATCCGCTCAAAGGGGCCTTAATCAAGGGCCGCAATGCCGATTTTGCCATAGTGGATAATAAGGGGGCAATCGTTTGCGGCTTTAAGGAAGGAAGGTTAAAAAAATGACTTATTTTATTCGTTTGCTTATTTATTTTGTCACTTTTGCGATTAGTTTATATGCTTTGTCGGCCTTGGATTTTAATCGTTTTCTAAAGAAAAATCATGTCATGGCTGCGCAGGTATTATATATTGTCTTGGCTATGGCCTTGGCTTTTTTGATGGGCCAATTTATTATGGCCATCATGTATGGCTTCAGGGATGTTCAATCATTGGTATAAAGATAAATTGAATTATCAAGCCTTTTAGCAATTGACAAGACTTTTTAAAAGAATGTTGGTCTTTATTAGAAAGTTTGAAATGGCTTAAAGATTACGGTAAAATTACGGTAAGTGATTTTTTTCAGGAGGTGAGCGGGTGAATTTAGTATTGGGCGCCATGCCGTATTTTTTGACTGCCTTTATAATCGCTCTTTTATTGACGCCGCTTGCCAAAAGAATCGGTTTTGCCTTAAAAATATATGCCCTAGAAAATAATCGTACCGTCCATCATGGCAGAATTGTCCGCATGGGCGGATTGGCCATCTTTTTGTCTTTTATGTTGACGATGGCCATTTTTGTAAGAGCCGACAAGACTTTAAATGCCATATTGATCGGGGCGCTTATTATCTTTTTGGGTGGCCTTATCGATGATATCTTTGATCTTAAACCGATAGTGAAATTCGGCTTTCAATTGGCCGCAGCCTTATATGTCATTATCTTTGGCAATTTGTCCTTGGATTTCATTAATTTTGAATTTATCGCCTTTGATATTCGCCCGATATCTTTCTTGGTATCGATATTATGGATTGTCGGGGTAGCCAATGCGATTAATCTTATTGATGGTTTGGATGGTCTTTCAAGCGGTATATCCTTTATTGTTTTGTGTGTTATCGGCTTGATCGGCTTTTTTATGGGTCGCCGGGATATTTGTGTTATTGCCCTGATTCTGGTGGGGGGCATAGCTGGCTTTTTGCCTTATAATTTTCATCCGGCATCGATCTTTGTCGGGGATTGCGGGGCCTTATTTATGGGCTATATGATTGCCTGTTTAAGTCTTTTAGGTTTTAAGACCTCAACCTTTATTACCTTGGGCTTTCCGATCATTATTCTTTTTGTCCCTTTATCGGATACCTGCTTAGCGATCATTCGCCGCAAGCTTAAGGGCCAGAAGATTTCCGAAGCTGACCGCAGTCATCTTCATCATGTCTTAATGTATAAGATTGGTTTATCCCATCGCAATACCGTTTTATTATTATATTTCGTGACCTTCCTGTTTGGGGTTTCGGCGGTTATTACTTATTTTAATGAAGCTATCGGGGTCGTGATATTGGCAATATTATGTATCTGTGCCTGGATATTTATTGAATTGACCGGCATGATTAATCCCCGTTTTCATCCGCTTATCGGTTTTTTAAGAAGGACCATCGGTCATCCGCGTAAAAGTGCCGATGCCTTCTTTGAAGCCAATAAGTTACGTCATGATGATACAAGTGCTAAATAAGTGCAAGAATTGTGTGTTTTATCCCACAATTCTTTTTTTCTTTTTACAACGTGTTAAAATTAAGACTCGAGGAGTTTTGATATGCGTAAATTACTCAGATATTTAAAACCATTCTGGTGGATTGTGATAATGATTGTCGGCTTGACCTTTGCTCAAGTACAAACGGAGTTATCTTTGCCGGACTATATGAGCAATATCGTCACCAACGGTATCCAATATGGCGGGGTGGAAAATGCTACGCCTTTAGTCGTTGAAAAGACAACGATGGACCACTATCTCATCTTTATGGATGATTCAGTCAAAGAAGAAGTTTTGAGCCACTATGAGCTTTTAAATAGCGGACAGGAAGCGGTAGTCGGCGGGCAAAGCGTAGTTTTTAAAAATGATGTTTATTATCTAAAAGATGAGGTTAAGCTCGATGATTATTTCATTAAGCCGATCGTCTATGTTTCCTTGATCGATAATGATAAAAACAGCGCTTCAATCTATGAAACGATTGCCGCATCAGCTGCCGCCAAAGATGAGCTCATTATAAAACTTGATGAGGCGACATCATCATATGCCGATAATCTAAGCAGCGCAGCGATAAGTGCCTTAACTCAAGAATATAAACAGGTTGGCGTAAATACCGAAGTATTGCAGACCAATTATATTTTATATACCGGTTTAGAGATGCTTGGCATATCCTTGTTGGGGGTAATTTGCCAAATATCTTCCACTTATTTAGCTACCATGGTGGCATGTAAGGTGGCCAAGAATCTGCGCCATGATGTCTTCAGTAAGGTTGAATCTTTTTCCAGTGCGGAATTTTCCCGTTTTTCTTCCTCGTCTTTAATAACCAGGACCACCAATGATATCCAGCAGGTACAAATGCTTATCCAAATGATGCTCAGAATCATTCTTATCGCTCCGATGATGGGTATTGTCTCAGTATTAAAAGTCTTCCGTTATCCGGATCTTTTATGGTTATTACTGGTAGCAATTGCGGTTATTTCCTTGGCGATGATTATAACCTTATTGGTGGCCATGCCACGCTTTAAAAAGATCCAATCACTTGTTGACCGCTTAAATAAGGTTATGCAGGAATTTTTGGAAGGTATCCTGGTCATTCGCGCTTTTAATTATGAAAAAAGAGAAGAAGATCGCTTCGATCTTGCCAATAAGGCATTAAGTAAGATTAATTTATTTGTTTCCCGGGCGATGTCGGTCATGATGCCGTTTATGATGTTTGTGATGAATGCCCTGACGGTTTTAATTATCTGGTTCGGGGCTGAACAAATTAATATCAATGCCATGAGTGTCGGCGAAATGATGGCCTTTATTCAATATGCCATGAATGTTTTGATGTCCTTTATGATCGTGGCGATGATTTGGATCATGGTGCCAAGATCCTTGGTCAGTGCCGAAAGAATATTTGAAGTATTAGATATGGAAAACAGCATCAATGATATTGAAAAGCCGCAAAGTTTCCCGGAAAACGGCGAGCTATGTTTTGCCGATGTATCCTTTAAATATCCTAAGGCTGAAGAATATGTTCTAAAAAATATTTCTTTTAGTGCCAAACCGGGAGAAACGGTAGCCTTTATCGGTTCAACGGGCAGCGGCAAGTCAACCTTGATTAAATTGATACCGCGACTTTTTGATGTCTCTGAAGGCCGAATAAGCATCGGCGATGTTGATATCCGAGATATGGCCCAGGAAGATTTGCGGGAGCATATCGGTTATGTGCCGCAAAAGGCCCTTTTATTTACCGGTACTATTGAATCAAATATTAAATTCGGCAAGGAAGTAAGCGACGATCGCCTGAACATGGCCATTGAAATATCGCAATCCAGCAATATCATCGCCGAAAAGGACGAAGGCCTAGAAAGTCCGATAGTTCAAGGCGGTACCAATGTATCAGGTGGCCAGAAACAACGGCTTTCTATTGCCCGGGCGTTAGTTAAGGATGCCGCTATTTATATTTTTGATGATTCTTTCTCGGCTCTTGATTATCAAACCGATAAACGCTTAAGAGAAGGGCTTTCCAAGATGATCGCTAAAACTAAGGCCATGGTGCTTATTGTGGCTCAAAGAATTTCGACCATCAAAAATGCCGATAAGATCATTGTCTTGAGTGACGGCGAGATCGTCGGCATGGGAAAACATGAGGATTTGCTCAAAAATTGTGCCGTATATCAAGAAATAGCCAAGTCGCAGCTTAGTGAGGAGGAATTAGCTAATGTCTAGAAGACCGGTTCAAGCCGCCAAGGCTAAAAACTTTAAAAAGACGATGCTTGACCTTATTCGCCATCTTCGTCCTTACTATGGCAAAATCATCTTTGTCTTATTTATAACTGTTATCGGAACCTTGCTTACCATTGCCGGACCAAAGATCTCAGGTGAAGCGACCACCTTGTTGTTCAACGGTATTGTAAGCAAGGCCTCCGGCGGTCCGGGTATTGACTTTATGGCTATTTTCCGTATCCTGGCCTTCCTTTTATTTATCTACCTGCTGAGCTCATTGATTACATATTGTTCAAATTGGATACTTTCCGGGGTTTCTACGGCGATATCCTATAATTTACGTCGGGATATTTCTTTGAAGCTCAACCGCCTGCCGCTTAAGTATTTTGACGGCCAGACCCATGGGGAGATCTTATCCCGGGTTACCAATGATGTCGATAATATCTCCCAAAATCTTAACTCTTCCATCCAACAGATTTTAAGCAGTGTGGTTACGGTCATCGGGGTTCTGGTGATGATGTTTTCGATATCCTGGAAACTTTCCATCATTGCCTTATTGGTAATACCGACATCAGGACTTTGTGCGGCCTTTATCGTTAAGAAATCACAAAAGTATTTCTATCGCCAGCAAACTTATCTGGGCCATGTCAATGGCCATATTGAAGAAATGTATGGCGGCCATATAATTGTCAAAACCTTCAATTATGAGGATAAGGCCATTGCCGATTTTGATGTAATGAATGAAGAATTATTCACTTCCGCTCACAAATCGCAATTTTTATCGGCTGTCATGCATCCGGTAACGGTCTTTTTAGGTAATGTCGGCTATGTTGCCGTTTGCCTTGTCGGGGGTCTCGAAGTAATTCAAGGACGTATTCCGATTGGCGATATTCAAGCCTTTATCCAGTATGTACGACAAATGAATCAGCCGGTATCGCAAGTTGCCCAAATTCTTAATATCTTGCAGGCGATGGCAGCATCGGCCGAAAGAGTATTTGAAATCTTAGAAGAAAAGGAAGAAGATCCGGATACTGAACATCCGTTGAGTATTTATGATGATAAGGGCAATATCAATATTGCCGGCAATGTTGTCTTTGAAAATGTCCGTTTCGGCTATGATCCTGATGAAATAATCATCAAGAATTTTTCAATGTATGTAGCCCCAGGCAAGCAAATTGCCATTGTCGGACCAACCGGTGCCGGCAAGACTACCTTGGTTAAATTATTGATGCGCTTTTATGAATTAAACGGTGGAGCCATATACATTGACGGTCATAATATCAATGATTTTACCCGCCATGATTTACGTTCCTTATTTGGTATGGTCTTACAGGATGCTTGGTTATATTCGGGTTCAATCAAGGACAATATCCGCTATGGTAAACCTGACGCCAGTGATGAAGAAGTTATTAAGGCCGCTAAAATGGCTTATGTTGACCACTTTATCCGTACTCTGGATGATGGTTATGATACCGAAATATCCGAGGAATCTTCAGCCATATCGCAGGGTCAAAAACAGCTTTTGACTATTGCCCGGGCCTTTTTGAAAAATCCGAAGATTTTAATTCTTGATGAAGCTACATCCAGTGTCGATACCCGTACTGAACAATTGATTCAAAAGGGTATGGAAGACTTGATGAAGGGTCGAACATCCTTTGTGATTGCCCATCGCTTATCAACCATTAAAAATGCCGATATGATTATTGTCTTAAAGGAGGGCGATATTGTCGAAGTGGGAAATCACCAAGATTTATTGGCTAAAGGCGGTTTCTATGCCGAACTATATAACTCCCAATTTGAGGGATAAAAATCCTTTTCAAGTATTATGAAGCTTAAAGGCAGACTCTTATAGTCTGCCTTTAATCAGCTTTTGCCTAATATTGTTGATTTTTGAAATATAAGGGACGGCGATATATAATTAAATCGGTATGTAGCTTTACTTTTTGCGCTTAACTTTTATAAGTAGCTCAAATTGTAGGGCTTTTATTTTTATATGGAATTTTATTTTTTTCTTATGTAGGTCTTTTTAATTTGGCCGGACTTTGACGCTTGATCTTGCGCAATTTATCATATATTTCTTTAAGCTTAGATTCATAAGGATTATTGTTGAAGTAGAAAAGATCAAGATCTTTTAATTCATCCGGCAAGTACTGGATTTTATGAAAGAGATCATAGCGACTGTAGTCATAGCGTTCTTCTTCAGATAATGAACTTTGATTAAATTTGAGATATTGGGGCATATCATAAACTTGTTTTTGGGCAATTTCCTTAGCCTTAAATGTTGCATCAATAGCGCTTTTAGATTTTGGTGAAAGGCAAAGATCGATTACCTGAAGGCCCAAAGGAATTATGGCTTCGGGGAATCCGACAAGGTCGGCAGCCATGCAGGCATTATATGTGCGCGATACCAGCGCGGGATTAGCTAAACCGATATCTTCATAAGCAATGACCAGGAGGCGACGGATAATTGATTTAAGATCATCACTTTCTGCCAAGATTGCTAAATAATAAAGGGCGGCATTGGGATCACTGCCGCGGATACTTTTTTGCAAGGCTGAAAGCAAGTTATAATAAAAATCACTGTCCTTGTCGATTTTTTGATTGGCCTTAGGCACTACTTTGGCTAATAGGGCATTATCAATATGCTTATCTGCGCTGGCAATGGCTAAAAGTTCCAAGGTATTTAAGGCATAACGTAAGTCACCGCCGCTTAAATCAGCTAAATAAGCAATGGTTTTTTCATCCATATGGAATTCATTATTTAAGCCTCTTGGTGAAAAGAGAGCTCTTTCAATAATAATTTGAATATCTTCTTTACTTAGGGCCTTAAGTTCAAAAAGCTGCAAGCGTGAACGAATGGCGGCGTTGATACTGTGATAGGGGTTGGCGGTAGTGGCACCGATTAAGATAATTTGGCCCTCTTCAATATAAGGCAAAAGCAAATCTTGTTTATCTTTATTTAAGCGATGGACTTCGTCTAAAAGAAGGATTAAACCGGGATTAAGCTTAGCTTCAAAAAAGATGGCATCAAGATCTTTCTTACTGCCGGTAACGGCATTAAATTGGCGATATGCCTTATTTAATTCCTTGGCAATAATTTTAGCGAGACTGGTTTTGCCGCTTCCCGGCGGACCATAAAAAATAGATGAAAAAAAGCGTTTCTGTATTAAACATTTACGGATGATGCCGTCAGGGCCGACAAGATGTTTTTGGCCGACAATTTCATCTAAGTTTTGCGGCCGCATTTTATGAGCCAGGGGTTCAATCATTGATTATCGCTCCAACTATATTAATGACTTCATTTAGATCTTTGGCGACTTTAAAGGCTTTTAAGCGGTCATCTTTTTCGACAATGGCCAAATCCGGCACTAAGATGCAGGGAATATTGGCATTTACCGCAGCTAAAAGACCATTTCGGGAATCTTCCAGGACTAAGGCCTCTTCAGCTTTGATATTTAAAATCTTTAAACAATTAAGATAGATATCAGGATGGGGTTTACCGTTTATTAAATCATCGCCACTTTGGATAAAAGCGAAATATGATAATAGATGAGTATTTTCAAGCATTATCGTCGCTCTTTTTAAGGGTGTTGAGGTCGCTACAGCCATTTTTATATTATGACTTTTTAAATATGTTAATAATTCCTTCAATCCCTTTTTAAGCGGCAGGGGCTCAAGATAGAGAGCGTTATAGCGCTCTTTTTCTACTTCATTTAAAAAATAATATAAGGGAAAATCTTTGCCTAAATTATCAATAAAAACTTGGGCGGTATCTTTGGGATTTAAACCGATAGTTTTAAGTAATAAATTTTCATCGATAGGATATTGATAGCGGGCAGCAACTTTTAAGGCCGCCTTAAGATAGCAGCTTTCACTGTCGAGCATCAGTCCGTCCATATCGAAGATAACAGCTTTCAACATGGCTTTAATTATACGCTTCTACATGGAATATTTTAAGACCATTGGGTATAATATGGGTAATTGAAAGGTAGGAGCTTATGGATAACAAGGAATTAAAAAGGCGTGCCAACAACATCCGCAAAAACATTATTACGATGATTTATGCTGCCCAAAGCGGACATCCGGGCGGATCGTTGAGTGCGGCCGATATTTTGACTTACCTCTATTTTGTAGAGGCCGATATTAATAAAGACAATGTTGCCACTTATAAGCGTGATCGTTTTGTCTTATCCAAGGGACATAGCAGTCCGGCTTTATATGCTGTTTTAAAGGAAAAGGGCTTGCTCGAAGAAGATATTAGAACCTTCCGGCAAATTAATTCTAAGTTGCAAGGACATCCGAATATGAATTATCTTGAGGGTGTTGATATGTCAACCGGTTCCTTGGGCCAGGGTATATCGACAGCTGTCGGTATGGCCCTTGCCAATAAACTTGACGGCAATGCTTATCGCATTTATGTCTTAGTCGGTGACGGGGAAAGTGAAGAAGGCTTAGTTTGGGAGGCCATGATGGCAGCGGCCCATTATAAACTTGATAACCTCTGTATCATTTTTGATGTCAATCATTTACAGATTGACGGTCGGGTAGAAGAGGTGATGAATCCTTTGCCGCTTGATGCAAAGGCTAAGGCCTTCGGTTTTAATGTTGAAAGTTGCGATGGCCATGATTTTGAAGACCTCGCTAAGGCCTTTAAAAAAGCTCGCGAAACCAAGGGTCTTCCGACGGCCATTATTGCCAATACGATTAAGGGCAAGGGGGTTTCATTTATGGAAAATGAGGCTTCTTGGCATGGCAGTGCCCCTAATGAAGAACAGTATCATAAGGCCATGGCCGAACTTGACGGGAGGGATGAATAATGGCTGAAGAATTACGTAATGCCTATGGTAAGACCTTGGCTGAATTGGTAAGGGAAAATCCGGATATCGTGGTATTGGATGCCGATCTCAGCAAATCGACCAAGACTTTTGAAGCGAAAAAAGTAGCTCCGGAAAGACACTTTAATGCCGGTATTGCCGAAGCTAATATGATGGGCATGGCCGCCGGTTTGGCAGCCAGCGGCAAAACTGTCTTTGCCTCAAGTTTTGCCATCTTTGCGGCCGGCAGAGCCTTTGAAATTATCCGTAATTCTATTTGTTATCCGCATTTGAATGTAAAGATTTGTGCTTCGCATGCCGGTCTTTCGGTAGGTGAAGACGGGGCTTCCCACCAAGCTATTGAAGATATTGCCATTATGCGGGTGCTTCCGAATATGCAAGTTTATGTACCTTGCGACGCAAAAGAAACTAAGGCGATAATCAAACATGTTGCCGCTATCAAAGGACCATGTTATGTCCGTATGGGCCGAGGCAAGGTGGATGATGTTTATGATGACAATCATGAATTTCATATCGGTAAGGTCGATGTCCTTAAAAAAGGCTCTAAGGTTTGCTTATTCGCTACCGGCATGATGGTACAAGAAGCCTTAAAGGCAAGAGATATCTTAAAAGAAAAGGGTCTTGAAGTGACGCTATGCAATATTTCTTGTCTTAAACCTTTGGATTTTGAAGGTGTATATAATTTGGCTTCAAGCCATGAATATTGCTTCGCCCTGGAAGAACATAATATCATCGGCGGCTTATATGGGGCCTTAAGCGAAGCCTTGGCGCCATATGCTTTGACCAAATTATTCCCAATCGGAGTCAATGATACCTTTGGGGAAAGCGGTAAGGCCAAGGATGTCTTAATTAAATATGGCATCTTTGCCGAACGCATCGTTAAAGAGGTCGAAGATAAAGTTAAATAAGTAAAAATCCTTACTTAAAATAATTGACTATCATCAATGATGAGACTAGAATAAATAGCGTGCTATATTATAGCGCGCTATTTATTTAGGAGGGAAAATGCAGGAAATCAATTTTGGCCGCATGATCAGAATCATTCATTGGCACATGGACCAAGTTTTCAATAACTTCTTGCGGGAATACAACCTCACGCTATCGCAAGTAGAGATCTTACGCTACTTAAATATGCATCGTAATGAGGAAGTTCACCAAAAAGATATTGAAAAGTTTTTCCATATTTCTAATCCGACGGTTTCGGGACTCTTGAATCGTCTTGAAGAAAAGGGTTTTATTGTCCGGGAGACGGATTTAAATGATACCCGTAAAAAATCCGTTAAATCGACAAACGAAGCTTTAGCTATGGCCAAGAAGTTGAAAAAGACCATGGACCAGTTCGAAAATGATCTTTTAAGTGCCTTAAATAATGATGAAAGACAAAGATTAAAAGAATATCTCATGCGGATAATTGATTCCGGTAATAAAGATTAAAGGAGGGCAGAAAATGATCAAAACCCTAGCGCGGGAGATTAAGCAATATAAAAAAGCTAGTATCCTCACTCCGATTTTTGTCACTATCGAAGTAATTCTGGAGATTATCATTCCTTTTTTGATGGCCAAGATTATTGACTTGGGTGTTGAAAAGGGCGATATGTCCATGGTGCTTCTATATGGCGGTTTAATGTTGGCAGCCAGCTTCATCAGCTTATATGCCGGCTTTAAAAGCGGTAAGTATTCGGCTTATGCTTCCAGTGGTTTTGCCGCCAATTTGCGCTTGGCAATGTTTAAAAATATCCAAACCTACGCTTTTGAAAATATCGATAAATATTCCACAGCCGGCTTGGTTACCCGGATGACAACGGATGTAACCAATGTTCAAAATGCCTATCAGATGATTATCCGGATTTGTTTCCGGGCGCCGATAATGCTGGTGAGCGCCATGATCATGGCCTTTACCATCAATGGCGAATTATCCATGGTTTTCTTATTTGCCGTTATCTTTTTGGGCATTATCTTATTTTCGGTTGTCAAGATTACCTTTAAGATCTTCGATGCGGCATTTAAGAAATATGATAACTTAAATGCCAGTGTACAAGAAAATGTTACCGGTATTCGGACCGTTAAAGCCTATGTTCGCGAAGATTATGAAACATCGCGCTTCAAGAAGGCTTCCAAAGATATCTATGATATTTTCATGAAGGCAGAAAAGCGTTTGCTTATCAATTCACCGGCTATGCAGTTTACGATGTATAGCTGCATAATCTTATTAAGTTATATCGGTGCCCAAATGATTGTCGTCGATAATTTGACGACCGGGGAATTGATGTCCTTATTTACTTATACTTCCAATATCCTTATGAGTTTGATGATGATCTCCATGGTCTTTGTCATGATTACGATGTCCATCGCTTCCATGCGTCGTATTGCCGAAGTATTGGAAGAAAAGCCGACAATTGTTTCGCCACAAAACGCCATAAAGAGTGTTGATGACGGAAGTGTTGTCTTTGAACATGTATCTTTTGAATATACCAAAGATCAGGAAATGGCGACCTTGGATGATATTAATTTTAAAATTGAATCCGGTATGATGGTCGGTATCATCGGTCCAACCGGTAGCGGCAAGTCTTCTCTGGCAGCCTTAATATCCCGTCTTTATGATGTCACGGATGGTAAAGTACTGGTTGGTGGCAAAGATGTCAAAGAATATGACCTGGATGCTTTAAGAGATGCCGTATCGGTGGTGCTACAGAATAATGTCTTATTCAGTGGCACAATTGCCGATAATTTACGTTGGGGCAATGAAAATGCCACGATGGACGAAATTATTGAAGCTTCTAAGGCTGCTCAAGCCGACAGCTTTGTGCAAACTTTTGAAAAGGGCTATGATACCTATATTGAACAAGGCGGTACTAATGTATCGGGTGGTCAAAGACAAAGACTTTGTATTGCCCGGGCCTTGCTTAAAAAGCCGAAGGTCCTTATTCTTGATGATTCAACCAGCGCTGTAGATACTAAGACGGACGCCTTGATTCGTAAGGCCTTCAGGGAAAAGATTCCTAATACAACCAAGATCATCATTGCCCAAAGAATATCTTCTATTGAAGATGCCGATATGATCATTGTCATGGATAAGGGTAAGATTCATGGTATTGGTACCAATGATGAACTTTTGAAAAACGACAGTATCTATCAAGAGATTTACAATATTCAAAAGAAGGGAGGCAATTTAGGTGAGTAGAAGAGTTACCCATCGGGTTAAAATCGATAATGCCGATGTTATTTTAAAAAGACTTTTAGGCTTTATTTTTGAAAATTATAAGCTTCATTGCATCGTAACCGTTATTTTCATTATGCTTTCTTCGCTGGCTTCGGTTGCCGGTTCATTATTTATCGAAACCTTGATTGATGATTATATTACCCCAATGATCGGTCAGGAAGCTCCGGACTTTATGCCGCTTATTTCCGCTCTTGCCATGATGGCCGGTATTTACTTAGTCGGTGTTTTATCGACCTTGATTTATAACCGGATTTTGATCGAGGTATCTCAAGGCACCTTGCGGAAAACCAGAGATATGCTTTTTGAGCATATGGAAAAGTTGCCGATCTCATATTTTGATACTCATGCCCACGGCGACATCATGTCTATCTATACTAATGATACCGATACCTTAAGACAGCTTATTTCGCAAAGCCTTCCTTCACTTATCAGTTCGGTATTGACGATTATCGGGGTTTTGATATCAATGATTAGCATCTCAATTCCGCTTACCATCGTTGTCCTTTTGATGGTCGCAGTAATCCGTAAGGTTTCTGCATATATCATCAAAAACAGTTCCGTATACTTCGTTGAACAACAACGCAATATCGGTAAGGTTAATGCCTATATCGAAGAAATGATGCAGGGCCAAAAAGTTATTAAGGTCTTTACCCATGAAGAAAAAGCCATTGCCGAATTTACCGATATCAATAATGAACTTTTTGACAGTGCCTATAATGCCAATAAGTATGCCAATATTATGATGCCGGTTATGGGCAACCTGGGTTATGTCAATTATGTTGTATGTGCCATTATCGGCGGTCTATTAAGTATTTATACGCATTCTATTACGGTTGGTGGTTTGGGTGCCTTCTTACAGCTTAACCGTTCCTTCTCGATGCCGATAAATCAAATATCCCAACAGGTTAACAGTGTCGTCATGGCCTTGGCCGGTGCCGAAAGAATTTTCCGCCTCTTGGATGAAAAAGTTGAAGTTGATGAGGGCAAGGTTACCTTGGTTAATGCCCTTGAAAAAGACGGCGAGATTATGGAATCTAAAAATCGTACCGGCATGTGGGCTTGGAGGCATCCGCATGAAGACGGCAGCGTATCATATGTTAAGTTAAGAGGCGATGTCCGCTTCCATGATGTGGATTTCGGCTATGTCGATGATCATATTGTCTTACATGACATCAATCTTTTTGCCAAACCGGGTCAAAAAATTGCCTTTGTCGGTGCTACCGGTGCCGGTAAGACAACCATCACCAACTTGATTAATCGTTTCTATGATATTCAAAAAGGTTCAATAACATATGATGGCATCGATATCAAATTAATTAAAAAAGATGACTTGCGCCGCTCGCTCGGTATGGTTCTTCAAGATACCCATCTTTTCATCGGTACGGTTATGGACAATATCCGTTTCGGTAATTTGGATGCCACTGATGAAGAAGTTGTAGCGGCTGCTAAATTAGCTAACGCCGATGACTTTATTAATCATTTGCCGGAAGGCTATAATACCCTTTTGACAGGTGATGGAGCATCGCTTTCTCAAGGTCAAAGACAATTATTATCGATTGCCCGTGCAGCTTTGGCTAATCCGCCGGTATTGATTCTTGATGAAGCTACATCAAGTATTGATACCCATACCGAAGCTATTGTCCAAGCCGGTATGGATGAACTCATGAAGGGCCGGACAGTCTTTGTTATCGCTCATAGACTTTCTACCATCCAAAACAGTAAGGCCATTATGGTCTTGGATCATGGCCGTATTATTGAACGTGGTGACCATGATTCTTTGTTGGCAGAAAAAGGTGTATACTATCAATTGTATACAGGTGCCTTAGAGCTTGATTAAGGAGAAAGTTAATGAAACTTTTAAACCCTTTTGAACAATTTGATAAAAAATGGGCTTTGCTTACTGCGGGAAAAAAGGAAGATTTTAATACCATGACCATCAGCTGGGGGGCTATGGGAACTCTTTGGGGAAAGGCTTGTGTAACTGTCTATGTCAAACCTTGCCGTTATACCTACCATTATATGAATGAAAGTGATTATTTTACGGTAAGCTTCTATGATGAAACCTACCGTAAAGACCTTTCGCTTTTAGGCAGCAGGTCTAAACGTGACGGTGATAAATTATCTCTGACTTCATTGCATCCTGAATTTTTGGATAAGGGTATAACTTTTGCCGAAGCTAATTTAACTATTATCTGCAAGAAAATCTATTATCAGGATTTAAATCTTGAAGTTATGGATGAAGAAACTAAAAAACGCTATTATACAGTTGATGCTCCGCATCGGATGTTTATTGGTGAAGTTTACGATATTATCGAAAGATAATATCGCTATGGGCTCGTAGCTCAGTTGGGAGAGCACACGGTTCGCATCCGTGAGGTCGAGGGTTCAAACCCCTTCGGGTCCACCATATTAGGATTAGGACGTCGTCTATGGATATCGCATAGCGGCGCAAAGTTATGGGACACCCCTGTGAACTAAAGGGATGTCCCGCTTTTTTATGCTCATTTTTGATTGCTCTGGATTTCACTTAGAGATAACGCTGCACCATTTTTGTGAGCGGGAGAAAAAGGCCGGTTTCACTGGTGAGTCTATCGCACCACTTCTGACACG
>CALUZH010000016.1 GCA_944325255.1 uncultured Erysipelotrichaceae bacterium | reverse complement strand
TAGCTCGTCGGGCTCATAACCCGGAGGTCGTTGGTTCAAATCCTTCCCTCGCAACCAATGGTTCTGTAGCTCAGCAGGTAGAGCATCGGACTGAAAATCCGTGTGTCGCCAGTTCAACTCTGGCCGGAACCACCATTTAAAAAAATAAAGGATGTCTAAGTTTAAGTTTAGACATCCTTTTTCTTTTATATATAAAAGATCTTTTCATCTTCTAATCTGATACAAGCCAAACGTCTTCCAAATACGCAAGCACAATCAATAAAAAAATGATATGGGAAAGTTATTACTTCATTATTAGATCCCTGACGTATGGCTTTTTTAATTAATTCTTCATTGTAATAATCATGATCAAAGTCATGCATCAATAAGGCTTTTTGGAGATAAGGGACCATCAATTGAGTCGGCAAGTGACCGCTGACACTGATTTTATCCAAATACGGTCTTTGCAAAAAGGGACCACGGAACCATAAAAAATCTCCCTGCGGACAATCGCGGACATTTAAATAACGATATGTATCAAAGCCGGCATGAAAGAGAATATATTCTTTATCATTGACCCTTATTTCTTTAAACATTAAAAGCTTGTCGAGATAATTAATTAATTCTCTTTTGGTTTTACCGTCCAGTTTTAAAAATTGGCGAAGCGTCATATCCCCGCCGTTATAACGCCACAGTTTAGTAGCACTGTCATCATGATTATAATTTTTCAAACATTTTACCGCCATATCCTCATGATTGCCCTTAAGCAGGCAGATATTGGGATGGTCAATGATATATTTTAAAAGCTCAACATTTTCATCTCCCCTATCAATGGCATCGCCCAAAATATAAAGATAATCATCATCGCTAAAAGCAATCGTTTCCAGCATCTTCAAAAAGCTTCCAAAACAACCATGAATATCGCTGATGCAATAGTGCATTATTCTTCTTCCTTTTCTTCTTCACTTATACTTTCGCTTTTAGTCCATGGGCAAGAAGACTTATAGCCGCTGCTTGTCACATCATCAAAATAAAGGCAAAAATTCCCTTCCGTTTCACCGATTGAAGATAAGACATTGAAATATTGTTTTAAAAGATTTAAGCCCGCAGGAGAGACAAAAACATAATTTCCGTCCTTCATTATTACTTCCATCATCTTTTCATCATAAGATACCGGATAGCGGTGTATCTCCGATATTTGAGCAATTATGCCCTTATCAAGTTCATTAAAATAAGGGGCTAAATCCCGAAGTTCTTCTTTACTGTAGCCTTCAATTAAGGGAACTTCCGATAAAAAATCCATATTAGCACTGTCAGCTTTGATCATATCACCGTTTTCTAAGACATAATAAGGCGCATCAAGATCGTTGAAATAAGCAATTATTTTATATTCAGATACCTCAATGGCCACAATAAGATCATCTTCCAAACGGACTTCTACATCCTTGATAAGCGGATCATTTTTAATTTTTCCTTCGGCAATAAACGGCCAGCTGAAAAGCCAAATATCATCTTCTTCAATACCGCTTAAGGCAATGATTTTATGACGGTCATAATAATAATTGCCGAAAACGCTGATCCGATAAATCCGCGATATATCATTTAAAAAATAAAAAATAGCGATAATCAACAAACCTAAAATAATGCCCACGACAAAAAGACGATGCTTAAAAGCCGTAAAATGTTTTTTTACCCGGGCATCCTTCCTTTTGTTAAGTAAATAGTTTCGATCGATAATCGCTTCTTTCTCTAACAATTGAAAAGCTCCACTTCCATAATTAAATCAATACCAAAGTTATCCATAACCTTAACTTTGATAAGATTGGTTGTCATGATAAAGTCTTCGGCCGTACCGCCATCGGCATTCAAGATAAAGTTTGGATGCTTACTTGAAACCTCGATACCGTTATAACGATAACCGCGGAAGCCGCTGGCATCAATTAAGCGCCAGGCAAAATCCCCTTCCGGATTACGGAAACAGCTGCCGGCAGAAGGTTTATCAAGGGGCTGGGTAGCTCGACGCCGTTTCAAACGATCGGCAATAAGGGCCTTAATTACTTCCGGCTTAGCTTTTTCAACCTGGATTTTACAAGCTAAAATGGTCCAATCCGGATGGCTTTGGAAAATCGAAGTTCGATAGCCAAAACCCAATTCCGACTTATCAAGCCAAACCGTTTCCCCATCAATAAGTACTAAAACTTTTGTGACGATATCGCTCATTGATTTTTTATAAGCACCGGCATTCATATATACCAAACCGCCGATAGTACCCGGTATCCCGCTGGCAAATTCCAAAGCGCTCAAACCCTGGGCAGCCATGACATTAGCCAAACGCGGCGCCATGACGCCGGCTTCAATATAAAGTTCGCCATCATCATCAAAATGATAGCGGTTCATATGTTCCAAACGGATAACACAGCCCTGATATGGCAAAGAGCCACATACCATATTGGAGCCGCGACCGACAATTTTATAATCAATATCCTGTTCTTTTAAATATTTGACAATCATCGTCAAACGATTCATATCAAAAGGTGAAACCAAATAAGCAATATCCCCGCCCATTTTAATCGTCGTTATATCCTTAAAACGCGCTTCGGTAGAAACGTCACCATGTGAAGATAAAAAATTAACTGTTTCTCGATTCATAATTCTTCAATCCTTGCAATAATATCATCAATAATTCGCTCACTGCCCTTGCATTTGGCGTTTTTGGCCATAAGTTCCCGTTTTTGGTCATCAAAAAGATAATCTTCAACCAGTTTTTTGATAATTTCCGGACTCAAATCCTTTTCTTCAATCATAACGGCCGCATTTTTATCGGTCAAAGCCTTGGCATTATAATATTGGTGGTTATTAGGAACATAGGGTGAAGGGATAAGGATGCTCGGCATACCGATAGCCGAAATCTCCGCCAAGGTCGTAGCTCCGGCCCGGGAAAGTAAAAGGGTCGATACTTTCATCGCCTTGACTCCGTCTAAACGCTCGACAATCTTAATATAATCATTTTCGTATTCTTTGGCCTTAGGATAGTGCTTGCTGCCGGTAGCATAAAGGATCTGATAAGAGCCGTCAGTCAATTTAAAATAAGCCAATATCTCCTGCATCACCGATTCCGAACCCAAGGATCCCAAAAAGATTAAAAGGGTCTTTTTTGACGGATCAAGACCAAAACTTGCCAGATAGTTTTCATCTTTTGAAACTTCTAAGGCTAAGGAAGACTGGGGATTGCCGATAATATATAGATGCGGATTTTGAAATTGTTTTTGATTTTCGGCATAAGAGCCGATAATTAAATCAACTTTTTTATCCAAAAAACGATTAGCCCTGCCCACATAAGAATTTTGTTCATGAATGGCTGTTTTAAGACCCATGTGTTTAGCTGCCAATATTACCGGTACACTGATGTAGTTGCCAAAACCAATAACGACATCAATCTTTTCATCTTTTAAGATTTTTTTCGCTTCTTGATAACTTTTAAGCATCGAAAAAGCACTGCTTATCTTTTGTAAGATGCCGCCTTTGGTAGTTTTGACATCCAAGCCGAAAAACGGAAAGCCCTTATCCGGAATAATATCTTTTTCCATCCGGTCATTGGCCCCGATAAAACATACCTTATAGCCTTTTTTAAGGCACTTTTCAGCCAAGGCTAAGGCCGGATAGATATGTCCCCCACTGCCGCCGGCCACCATCGCTATATTCATAATCAATAAATCTCCTTCAATAACTATAACACAAAAAAGCCGTCCTTATATTTCGACGTCCTTTTTTAAATCGGCTTCTAAGCCGTCTTCAACTTTAAGTCCATATATCTTAAACGGCAAGTGTTCGCTGATGCGATAAGTAATAAGGGGATCTATCAGCAATAAATAAAAGATGAAAAAGATGATTTTAAACATATCGGAACTTATAAAAATAGCTATTAAGGATCCCAATAAGACATATCCCATGATAAAGACAAGGATATATATGCCGATAACCGCTAAAAGATATAAAAAACCCTGATGCAACTTCATATCTAAAATGATACTTAAGCTTTGGATATTTCGCAAGCCCACCGAAAAAATGTTAAAATATGGATATGAATAAAAATGAAACCCGACAAAATTATTTAGAAGCTGTTTATATTATTGAAAAAGAAAAAGGCTATGCCCGCTCTATTGATGTGGCGGAATATTTAGGTTTTAGCCGCGCCACGGTCTCTATCGCCCTTAAACAATTCCAAAATGAAGGTTATATTGCCACCATCAAAAATAATATTACCCTGACCGAAAAAGGCAAGTTAGAAGCCGAAAAAATGTATGAGCGCCATGAATTAGTTGCCGATATGTTGATCCGTCTTGGTGTGCCTAAGGATATTGCCTATCATGATTCTTGTTTAATCGAACATGACTTAAGCGATGAAAGTTTTGCCGCCATCAAGGAACATTTCTTAAATAAGGCTAAAAATGATTGATAAAGACGCAAAAAGCGTCTTTTAATATGGCATAAGCGCACTAGCCAAAGGATAGGCTAAAAAAACTAAGACAATAAAGGCAATGATAGCCGTTATTAAGCCGATAAAAAACATGGTCTTGGTATCGGTATAACCCGAACCGATTGCCACCGTATTGACGGTGCTTTGCCCGGCCGGCGTCATATTGCAGACAGCGGCGGCAAAACCGATCATTGCCAAAACGGCGCCGATATTAATACTTCCCTGCGGTAAAGCGGTAAGAATTGATAAGGCCACACTGCTCACTACCGTCGTTGTCACAATATTACTGGAAAAATTCGTCTCAATTAAGGCCCAGGCCATAAAAAACATAATCATCAAAAGCGGCGAAAGATTCTGCGCCAGCGGCCCAAGATAGGTCGACAAAAAAGCACTGATACCGATTTCCGAACTGGTCAAGGCTGCGCCTAAGGCCGTAGCCGCAGCGGTCATCAATACCGATCCCCACATAATGCCCTTTGTACAAACCTCCTTAAAGTCCAATAAAGACTTATTATCAATATTTATACAAAAGAGGATAAGACAACCCAAAAGCGGTGGAAAAGCGCTGGTATAGCCATTTAAAAGCTCATAAAAGGCCGGCCATGCTCCAGATAAAAGGCTGGGCATCACCCATAAGAAAACCGTCAAAGCCAGGACGGCCAAGATGATTTTTTCCGATTTTTCAATCTGCGGAATACGCTTTTTTAAGGCTTCGGCTTTTTTTAAATCCAAGGATTTTAAATCAGCCGGATATAAAATAAAACGATATACCGCCAAAACCAAGGCAATAATCAAAAGACCTGCAGGTATACCAAAGGCCATATATTCAAATTGTCCGATATTATAGCCGGTAGCACTATTATAATAACCGATGGCCAAAGTCGGCCAAACATGACCGATAGCGGTCATACCGGAAGAAAGATTGATGCAGATGGCACTGCAGGTCATCAGCATCTTAGCGCTTGGCGAGCCTTTCTTTAAATCCAAAGTCTTAAAGATATCTTCCAAAAAAGGCATAAAAGCGACAAATAAAACCGATGGTGAAATAAATAGGCCCATAAAAGTAACAGCTGCCAAAAGGCCGATCACAAAAAACCAAGGACCCTTGGCCGCAAGCGGGTTGGTAATAAAAAAGACTGTGCAGCGCTTAACGAAATTGGTTTTGCTCAAAGGATAGACCAGGGCAAAAGTAAAAATCAAAAAAGCGACTGTGCTGTTGCCGAAAGCTGAAGAAAAAGCCTCGCCAAAACCGATAGCTGGCACAAGACCCAAGGCTAAAATCGTCAAAAGACTCGGCCAATCGATAGCCACAAAAATCCACATCAATAAAGAAGCGATAAAAAGGGCTAATAGCTTAACGGCATCACTGCTCAAAGCCCCAAGCCCCGGCAGAGAAAAACCGATAATACAGATGATAATTGCCGCTAAAATATAATTATTAATGCTGATCGTCTTATTCATAATTAAAATAAACTTTGATTAAATTCAATATGTAAATGCTCATAAGCCTTAGCTGTCACAATCCGACCCCGTGGGGTACGATTGATAAAACCGATTTGTAAAAGATAGGGCTCATAAACATCTTCAAGGGTCATCGTCTCTTCACCAATTGCCGATGCCAAAGCCTCCAAACCGACCGGCCCACCCTTGAAACGCTCAATAATGCCCCGCAAATAACGAATATCCACACTATCAAGACCCAAGGAATCAACTTTTAAGCGATTTAGAGCATCGCGAGCTAAAGAGAGGTCAATCATTCCTTCATTTAAAACTTGACCAAAGTCCCTTACCCGACGGAATAAACGGTTGGCAATACGCGGTGTACCTCGAGAACGTTTGGCAATTTCTTTAATAGCCTCTTCTTCGGCATCCACATGAAAGACCTTGGCTGTCCTTCTTAAAATTTGTTCAAGTTCCTCATTACTATAATATTCAAGTTTTGATACGATGCCGAAGCGATCACGCAAGGGAGCTGATACATCTCCGGCTCGGGTAGTTGCCCCGACTAAGGTAAAGGGCGGCAAATCCAAACGAATCGAACGGGCGCCGGCTTCTTTACCGACGACAATATCAATAGCAAAATCTTCCATTGCCGGATAAAGAATTTCTTCAATGGCCTTAGGCAGGCGATGAATTTCATCAATAAAAAGGATGTCCCCGGCTTCAAGGGTCGATAAAATAGCGGCTAAATCACCGCTTCTTTCAATACTGGGACCACTGGTAACCTTCACTTTGCTGCCCATTTCATTAGCCAAAATAAAAGCCAGGGTTGTCTTACCTAAACCCGGAGGACCATATAATAAGACATGGTCAAGCGATTCATCACGCAGTTTGGCCGCTTCAATAAAGACGGCTAAATTATCTTTTAAATTTTTTTGCCCGATATAGTCTTTTAAAGATGTCGGTCTAAGCGATATATCATCTTCATCTTGTTCAAGGCAATCCGGTGACATTATTCTTTCTTCTTCCATATTTACCTCATTTCAGCAAAAGTGCCAAGGCCTTTTTAATATAGGCGTCCAATGATAAATCTTCCCCTTTAAGCTTATTAATTACCGGTGCAATCTCCGCCGTCTTATAACCCAAAGACTTCAGGGCCGCCACCACATCTTTCATCTTCTCATCGTTGACGGCAATATCACTTTTAGCTACCAATTTACCCTGCAAATCAAGAATAATCTGGGATGCCGTCTTGGCGCCGATACCCGGTAAATGTTTCATAAAAGCGACATCATTATTTTCTATCGCTTCCGTAATCGCGGTGACACTCGAGGCCGCCAAAATATTAGAAGCAATTTTCGGCCCCAAACCCTTGACGGAAATAAGTTTCAAAAATAAATCATACTCATCCAAAGTCAAAAAACCATAAAGACTGATTTCATCTTCACGCACATTTTGATAAGTATAAATCATTATTTCCTGGCCGATTTTTAAGCTTTCGGGATGTTGGAAAAAAATCCGAAAACCGACAGCCCCGGCATCAATCAAACAATAATCTACGCCAAAAGCCAATACTTTGCCCCGTACAAAACCAATCATACGCCCATTATAACAAAAACACGATGGCAATAAAATGACAAATACCGGCTAAGATGATAAAGATATGCCATATAAAATGTGTATAAGGGAATTTCCGACTGTAAAATATGGCTCCAACAGTATAAAGAATCCCACCGATGACAATAAAAATCAAAAAGGTCAAAGAAAGTTTACTTATAAGGATCGGCAAGATTAAAACCGCTGCCCAGCCCATGGAAAGATAAGTAAACATCTCCAGTTTTTTATAATGTTTTTTCGGAATGGTTGTAAGTAAGATTCCCACTATGGTCACCAGCCATTGCCATATTAATAGACCATAGCCCAAGACCCCCTTAACGGCATATAAAAGAATCGGAGTATAAGTCCCAGCAATTGCCAAAAAGATGCAACAATGATCAAGCTTGCGAAAAACCACCTTTTGTTTAGACGAAAAGTCCATAGAATGATAAATCGTCGATATCAAAAACATCAAAAAGATACAAATAATATATATCGATTCCCCGATGGTCTTAACAATACCACCGGTCAAGTAGGCATATACGGCCACAAAGGGAATGGCCAAAAGACAAATTACCGCCATTACCCCATGGCTTACGGCATTACCGACTTCCTCACCGAAGCTTAAATGCCACATATCCTTCATTGTTGACAAACTTACATCACTCCTTATCGATAAAATCAAAACCGTAATCTTCAATATAAACCCGGTCTTGATCCTTACAGCCTTTTTTCTTTAAAGCCTCATCAACCTTCATCTTAGTCAAAAGATGCGCAAAACGTTTAATGCTGTCTTCATCATCGAAGTCCACATTGTGTAAGGCCCGCACAAGTTTTTCACCCTCAAGCCGGAAGACGCCGTTACCCTCATTGATGACCCGGAAGTCCGGATTTTCTTCATAAGTATAAATAACTTTTTCCCCGACCTTATTTTTATCATAGATGGCAAAGGACGGAGTAAGAGCCAAAAGATCTTTCAAGCGATATAAGACCGCCTTGAGTCCTTCATCGATCATGGTACTGCCGGCAAATACTTCCACCTCCGGATAAGCCTTTTTAAAGCGTTTGAGGTTTTCTTCGGCTGCCGGCAAATCCATCTTATTGGCAAAGACAATCATCGGTCGGGAAGTCAAGTCAACCGGATAAGTGGCCAATTCGTGCATGATGATCTCATAATCATTCAAAGGATCTCTTCCCTCTTCGCTGCCCATATCTACCACATGCAAAATAACCCGACAACGCTCGATATGTTTTAAAAATTCTAATCCCAGACCCCGACCCTCGCTGGCCCCTTCGATTAGGCCCGGAAGATCAGCCAAGACAAAGCTTTGATCAGCAACTTTGACTAAGCCCAATTGCGGAGTAAGGGTAGTGAAATGATAATCGGCAATTTCCGGACGGGCATTGGAAACTACCGATAAAAAAGTTGATTTACCGACACTGGGAAAACCGACCAAACCGACATCAGCCAAAAGTTTGAGCTCAATAAGCACATCTTTTTCTTCGCCGCTTTCTCCCAATTGGGCATATTCGGGAGCACTGTTACGGCCGGTAGCGAAATGACGATTGCCCTTGCCGCCTTTGCCGCCCTTGCAAATAACCGCCTCATCGCCCACATGGCACAAATCGGCAAGCAAACTTTCATCGTTTAAATCTTTAATCATCGTCCCTAAGGGTACCTTGATGATAATATCCTCCCCGCTTTTGCCATACATTTTCTTATTTTTCCCGTTTTCGCCATCTTCGGCTTTCAAGATACGGGTATAGCGCAAATCCAAAAGTGTTGACTTATTGGTATCAACCTTAAAGATGACTGAACCGCCATCGCCCCCGTCACCACCTGATGGACCGCCCAAGGGTACATATTTTTCATGCCGAAAAGCGACAATGCCATTGCCGCCGTTACCGGCTTTTAAGTGTAATTTTACTTTATCGATGAATTGCATTTTAACTCCTACAAAAAAAGCCCGATAACCGGGCTTTGATTATTACGCTACCGGGTAAACCGAAACTTTTTTGCGGTCCTTACCCCAACGTTCAAATTTAACGATACCGTCACAAGTACAGAATAAAGTATCGTCGCCACCGCGCATAACATTGGTGCCCGGATGAATCTTTGTACCTCTTTGACGGTATAAGATTGAACCGGCAGTGGCAAATTCACCGTCGGACTTCTTGGCACCTAAACGTTTGGAATGGGAATCACGACCGTTTTTAGTGGAACCTACACCCTTTTTCGAAGCGAAATATTGAATATCTAAGATATATTTCATGATAGCTCCTTTCTTTGAATTTGGATAAATTGCGGATAAGATGACGCAATTGTCATCAATTGCATGATTGTCAACTGCAGATAGTTTCGAACTTCAATACTGTCAGTGTCATTTTCAATTCTTATTTCATTGGCACCCTGATAGATCGAAACATCGACATCAAGATTGTCCAAAGCATTCATAAGACCAAAGGCAATGGCCGAACAGGCGGCACAAATCAAATCCTGACCATATGGCCCGCTTTCGGCATGACCTTTAAGCGACAATGATACAATAGTATTATTGTCCGAGCAATAGTTGACCTCAATCATTAAGCGTTAATACTTTCAACTGTCAATTTAGTATAAGGTTGACGATGACCCTGCTTTCTGCGAGTCGAACCTTTCTTAGCCTTGTACTTGAAAATAATAATCTTTTTGGCCTTGCCTTGTTTTTCAACCTTGCAAGTAACCGTAGCTCCTTCAACATAAGGAGTTCCAAGCTTCAGACCGCCGTTTTCGACAGCAACTACTTTATCAAAAGTATAGGTTTCACCTTCTTGGACATCGAGTTTTTCAACATAAATTTCCTGTCCTGCTTCAACTTTAAGTTGCTTGCCGCCGGTTTGAATAATTGCGTACATGACTGCACCTCCTTTTCCTCTTAAGACGCGCCATTAAGGTAATGACTAAGCATTTTTAAACCTTTTTTGAGCGGTTATAGACGCAAGTTGGGCTATAACACAAAAATCATAGCATAACACCGATGCTTTTTCAACATTTAATCATCATTTCAATAATCTCTTCATCCGTCTTTTTCATACCTTCACTGGCCAAACGAGAGATATTGGCAATAGTATTTTCTACACCCTTGGCAATCAAACCGTCGCCGCCTTTAAATTCCTGATGGCATTTATACATTTCATAGCCCAAAATTCCGGCATCAATGGCCGCTTCAATTTTAGCGGCACATGAAGCCTTGGCACCATCGCATACCATGCCTGAGACAATACCCAAGGCATTGACAATCGTATGCGCTATCGTGATAAAGTCTCCGGTATTAAGATAGGCTAACCCGGCCCCTTGTCCGACCCCGGCTGCCGTCGCCCCGCAAAAAGCACTTAAGCGTCCGATCCCCTTTTTAAGATGGATGGTCACTAAATCACTTAATACCAAAGCCCGATAGAGTTTTTCTTCATCATAATTATTATCGCGGGCATATATTATCAAAGGCACGGAAGCCGTAATTCCTTGATTGCCGCTGCCGGAAATAATAACGACCGGCAATTCACAACCGTTCATGCGGGCATCGGAGGCCGCTGCCGCATAAGCTTTCATGCGATTATATACACTATCGCCAAAACCTTTCAATAATACTTTGCCGATATTGGCACCATAGTCATTCTTAAGCCCTTCTAGGGCAATAGCCATATTATAGTCAATTTGACGCTTAATCAAATCTTGAATATCTTCAAGTTTTAATATATCCGCAAATTCTACAATCTCTTCAACAGACATATTAAAAGCTATTTCAGAAGGCGGTAAGGATTGAATGCCCTTTTCAATTATGATTTTTTGGTCACGTGAAGCATATACCACATTGGTATGATAGCCCGATATCTGCACAGTTGCCTGATGTTTGCGGCCAAAAAGCGTCAAAACGGCATCAAAAGGATAAGTTGAAGGTCGGTGTTTTAAAATAATCTCCTTAGCTTTTAAAAAGCTTAAAATAGCCTCACGACTGTTATCCTTTAAATCGGCAATTACTTCAAGATCCCGCTTGGCATCACCAAATAAGATGCCGGCTGCCAAGGCGGCTTCAATACCCTTTAGCTTACCGGTATTGGGAACGATGACACTTTTGACATTCTTTAAGATATTGCCGCTGACTTCAATCTCGGCTTTTAAAATTTCATCATCCAAAAGATCGCGACATACCGCCCCCAAATAAGCAATGGCTATCGGCTCGGTGCAGCCCATGGCCGGGACCAGTTCACTTTTTAAAATATCAATATACTGTTTATATCTTTCTTCAAGCATAACTACATTATAATTTCTCCATCTTCAATATAAAAGGGTTTCAAGACTTTTATCATCGTCATCTTTCCCTTTTTCAAATGCACTAAAAAACGTGAAGCCTCCTCTTTGTTGCGGTCATATACAAAACGCAAAGTCATAATTTTAAATCGGGCATCTTTGCAGGCATCATAAAATTCCGCCAAACGCCGGCCGGCAAAAATCATATAGGCCGAGCCATTATCTTTAAGCAAGCGATATAAGTGTTCCAAAAGCTCTTTCAAGGGGAGATTTTCTTCAAACATTGCCATCGCCTTATAGCTATTGAAACGCTTATTATTTTCACAAAAAAAGGGCGGATTACAGACAATGACATCATATGGACCACCTTTAAAATCCCGCAAATCCACGGCCTTTAACTCGCGATAAGGATAAGCATTCATCGCTAAATTTTCTTTAGCTAAGGCCAGAGCTTTTTCATTAATATCGATGCCCGAAAGTTCTAAGGCCCCAAAATGAGCAGCATAAAGAAGCAAAGCTCCGTTATTGGTGCCGACATCCAGAACCGTCTTACCCTTAAGGCAAGGTAAAGACATACCTAAAAGGACTGTATCCGAATTGACACAAAACATCTCATCATCCTGATACAATGGCAAATTAATAAAGTGGAGATAATCCGTCGTTTTCTTCTTCATATTCTTTGGAAAGTTCAAAATAGAAAAGAGCTCCTTCACCAATCTTCGATTTAGCGCCATAGCGGGCATGATGAGCTTCCAAAATCGCTTTAGCTATGGCTAAACCTAAACCGGTAGAGTCTAAGTTACGTTTAAAACGCTTATCAATCTTATAATAGCGGTCCCAAATATAAGGCAAGTCTTCTTCGTTTATACCCTCGCCTTCATCCCTTACTTCCAAACGCACATAATCATCTTTATCAATAATGGTAATATATATTGAACCGCCTTTAGGCGAATGCTTGATGGCATTAGATAGAAAATTATAAATAACTTGGGAAATTTTTAATTCGTCGGCATAGACTACTACCGGTTTTAAATCAAGGACCAGTTTAAGCTGATGTTCCTTAAAAAGGACATCCAAAAGATCAATGATGTCTTCAACCGTATCTTTTAAATCAAAGTTATCTTTTTTAAGTTCCAAATTCCCCGATTGCATCTTGGAAAGCTCCTGCATGTCGGTAATAAGCTTATTTAAATAATCGGTCTCTTTCAGGATAATATCCAAATGTTCCTTGCGCTTTAAAGGATCATCTCCCGAGATATCCTCAATCATTTCGGCATAAGCTTGAATCATGG
Source organism: uncultured Erysipelotrichaceae bacterium (assembly GCA_944325255.1). Taxonomy (GTDB): domain Bacteria; phylum Bacillota_I; class Bacilli_A; order Erysipelotrichales; family Erysipelotrichaceae; genus CALUZH01. The sequence goes on along the minus strand of CALUZH010000016.1, from coordinate 9,957 downwards.
TCAAAGGTGTCTTGATGTCATGGGATACATTAGCTAAAAGATCTTTGCGCAATTCATCGATCTTGGAAAGTTTTAAAGCAGCATTATCAAGAGTTAAAGCGAGGTCATTAATTTCCGAAAAAGTCGGATTTGGTGATTGGAAATGAACATTATAATGCCCGCTTTGGAGTTTCAAGGCTTCTTTTTGCATCTTGCGGATCGGTGAAGATAAATTATTGGCCAAAAATAAAGACACGACAAAGGCAATGACGAAGACAATGATGGCAATATATAAATATTGGCCCAAAATAAAATCGATTACTGATTCAACCGGTTCCAGCGGCGAATTTAAGACTAAATAATAATTGACCAAATCATTGGCAATTACCCTGCCATATACCAGCATCTCATAACCGGTAACCTTCGATTCAATCGTCGCTTCAAGACGCTTATGATCTTTCAATAAAGAGACAAAATGTTTAGAATCGCCGGCAATATTTAATTTTTCCCCGAATAGCTCAATATCCTGATGCAGCATGCAGGCTTCCCCGATGGCATCGCTGTAATAGATATTATCACCATTTTCATTATAGACCGCTACACAGGTATCATTATTGACAACCAAATCAAAGATGGCTTCGACATCGGCTTGGGATGCCTGCTTATTTAAAAGATTATTTTCGATTGAAGTGGATATATTTTTAACACTTTGCATCTTGTTGTCGCGATAATAAGGGCGTATCAAAACTAACTGCAAGCCCCCAAAAAGCAACAATATAGCCAGGGAAAAAAGAAATAAATATTTAAAGACATTAAAACGAATGCCATGTAAATCAAATTTCAAACTTATACCCCATTCCCCTGACCGTTACGATATGTTCACGATACTTGCCAAGACTGTGCCGCAGCATCTTAATATGGGTATCGACAGTACGATTATCACCAAAATAATCATATTTCCATATCGCTTCCAGTATCGCTTCTCTGGAAAGGGCGATATTGGCATTTTGAACAAGATAAATCAAAAGATCCAATTCTTTAGGCGTCATCATCGCCCTTTCACCGTCAATATAGACAACCCGGGCATTGACATCAACCTTTAAACCGCCAAAAGTATAGGATTCAGGCATCTTAATACGATTTCTTTCACATACCGCCTTAATCCGGGCCATCAATTCCTTAGGTGAAAAAGGTTTGGTCACATAGTCGTCGACTCCCAGTTCAAAACTGAAAAGCTTATCATTTTCTTCCTGACGGGCACTAAGCATAATAATCGGAACATTGCTTTGTTCCTTAATCCTTTTGCAGGTTGAAAAACCGTCAAGTTCCGGCATCATAATATCCAATATGATGCAGTCATAATTATTTTCTTGGGCTAAACGCATAGCCTCGACACCATTTGCTGCTTCATCGCAATGATAACCCGATACTTTGGCATATTCTTTAACTACTTGACGGATATTAACTTCGTCATCAACAATCAGGATATTAAGCATTTTCGTCTCCTTTATATATATTCAAACGCCGGACCAGACAAGATTTTTCTTTTTGTCGAAGCCCGCTGAAATAAAGATAATCATTTTTCTTTATTTGACCCTGATATTGGCGATAAACGTTGGGCATAATCGCCAAATCAAGCTCTCCCGTATCATCATGTACTTCCAAAAAAGCCATCCATTCCCCGTTTTTGGTCCGGTGCTCCTTGACCCGATATACTTCCCCAAAACCGTTAATATTGCCGCTTTTTTTCAATAAGTCACAAAAAGCTTCGGTACTTAGATTATAACGCTTTTTAAGTTCCCATAAAGGATTGAGCGAAAAATAAAAACCCAAAACTTTTTTCTCATCCTTGGCCTTAGATAAAGGATAATCACGATAAATATTCAAAACCGGACGCATATCAAAATTGCCAAGACTCAATTGTTCGCCACCATAAGTGGCAGCATATTTTAAAACCGTCATAAGATTTTCCTTCATCGTCTTACGGCTTAAACCAAATTCATCAAAGGCTCCGGCCAAGATCATGCTTTCGATGGCATTACGATTAATATTCAAACGATATAAGCGACATACCGCATCTTCATAATCTTTAAAAGGGCCGTTAAGATTGCGGTCTTTAACGATATTGGCGACCGCCTGCATCCCCACATCCTTAATAATGCTCAAAGGCAAGACAATACTTGCATCTTCAATAATGTAATAGTCATAAGAATGATTTAAGGAAACGCCCTTGAGCGAAAGCTTGATCTTAAAACATTCCAAGATATATTCATAAGTCTTATCGGCAGCCCCGATAACCCCATTTAACAGGGCCTTATAGAAAAATAGAGGATAGTTGGCTTTAAGATAGGCCAATTCATAGGCCGTTTTGGCATAGGCTACAGAATGGGACTTATTAAAGCCATAATCGGCAAATTTTAAAATCAAGGCATAAACTTCTTTAGCCAATTCAGCACCATAGCCCCGCGCAATACAGCCATTAATAAATTCATCAGCCAAGGCCTTAAGTTCATCAGCCTTTTTCTTGGACATGGCCTTACGTAAAATATCGGCCTTAGCCATGGAAAAACCAGCCATCTTTGTGGCAATCATCATAATTTGTTCCTGATAGACAATGATGCCATAGGTGTCTTTTAAGATGTCCTTAATATCTTGATGGAGATATTTAATCTTTTCGGGATGCCGACGATTTTCTACAAATTGGGGAATATTTTCCATCGGACCCGGTCTAAACAGGGCGATAGTTAAAGCGATTTCTTCAAAATTTTCCGGTTGAAGCCGCCGTATGAGATTCTGCATACCGCTTGATTCCAATTGAAAGATACCCAAAGTATTAACATTCTTAATTAAAGCGAAGGTCTTTTGATCATCCAGGGGAATATTGGCGATATTAAAATCCGGCTTTTCTTTTTTGACCTCAGCGACAATTTCATGCAGTATTGAAAGATTGCGCAAACCCAAAAAATCCATCTTAATAAGCCCGAAAGCCTCTAAGTATTCCATAGTAATTTGCGTTGTATACATATTATCTTCCAAAGAAAAAAGCGGTACAACATCATCCAGATTCTTCAAAGACATGACAATGCCGGCCGCATGCGTCGAGGCATGCCGTGGCAGACCTTCAATCTTTAAAGATAATTCATAAAGCCGCAACCACTTTTTGTCGCTGTTGATGCGGGCCCTAAAGGCCGGTATTTCATAAGCCTTAGCTAAGGTCATTTTCGGATCATTAGGCAGTATTTTACAAAGACTGTCAATCTCATTTAAGGGATAGCGCAAGACCCTTCCGACATCGCGCAAAGCCTGTTTAGCCTTTAAGGTACCATAGGTAACAATATGGCCGATATGTTCCTTGCCATACTTTTCCAGACAATAGGCGATGACCTCATCTCTTCGATCATCCGGCAAATCAACATCAATATCCGGCATCGTCACTCTTTCCGGATTTAAAAAACGTTCAAAGATAAGCCCGTATCGCAACGGATCAATATCGGTTATGCCCAGGCAATAAGCCACTAAGGAACCGGCCGCCGAACCCCTTCCCGGACCGACTAAAATATCATGTTTTTTGGCATAGAGAATAAAATCATAAACAATCAAAAAATAGTCGGCAAAATGCATTTTGATTATAATATTGAGCTCATGTCGAAGCCGCTTTTCATAAAGGGTATTCTTATGACCCTTTAAGCGCCTTTTCAAGCCCTCTTTGCATAAATTTATCAAATAATCTTTGGAAGATACTCCCTTGTTATTATGATAGGCGGGAAGGCTTGTTTTAAAATGCAATTCCACATTGCAGGCTACCGCAATCTTATCACTGTTTAAAAGGTCATCTTCATCATAAAGTTCTTTTAATTCAGAAGGCTTATAAAGATAACGATTTTCTTCGACAATTAAATCAGGATCATCCAAAAATTGCTTTCCGGCAATAGCCTTAATAACCCCGTAAGCTTCCAAGTCTTCTTGATGAAGATATAAGGTTTTCATCATATATACCGTCGGAATATTTAATTGCCGACATGCTTCCTTGATTTCCTTATTTAAATGACGATTAAAAGCCTTATCATTATCATAAAGTCCGACATAGACATCTCCCCGAAAAAAAGATATGGTCTTTTTAAGAGCCTTCAAGGCATCTTCATGACGCAAAAAAGCTGAAGTAGCATACATATTGTCGCTGCTTAAAATGACAAAGGAACCTTCAACATATTCATTAAATCTGACAATATCTATTATCTTATCACTTTCATTGATAAGCGTGGCCAAATGCATAAGTTTAAGATAGGCATTATCATCCTTAGCCAAGACCACCAAGGGATATATATTCCCTTCCAACAAGACCCTTAATTCCATACCGAATAAAGGCTTGATGCCTGCCTTGCGGCAAGCTCGATTAAAATGACCGACACCGGCTAAAACTTCAAAATCGGTAAGGGCCAAAGCCTTATAACCGTCTTCGAAAGCTTCTTTAACCAGCCGATTAATCGGACATAAACTTTGCAAAAGACTATATTCACTACGAATGTATAAGGGCGTGCTCATTAAGTTAATTATACATTATTTGCTGACTATGTTACACTTATAAAAAGGGAGGAATCCATATGAAAATAGCCTATGTTACCGATAGCGGAACCGGTTTTTCCATTGATGAAATGGCCAAAGAACAAATTTTTTCCCTTCCGTTGCAAATCAGTGTCAACGGTAAAAATTATTTTGACTTGGAACAAATAAGTGTCGGTGATGTCATCAATTATCTAAAGGAAGATGCTGCCATGGCTACATCTCAACCGGCCATCGGTCTCATCGAAAATCTTTTTGACAAATTAAAGTCCGAAGGCTTCGATAAAGTAATCGCCGTACCGATCTGCAGTGCCCTGTCCGGTACCATGAACGCTCTTTATATGACAGCCCAAAGCCATAATATGCCGATTACCTGTGTCGATACCTACGTTACGGCCTATGTGGAACGCTACATAATCGAATATTTGAAAAGAGGCATCAGCGACCTTGGACAAAATGAAGAAGATGTTTTAAAAGATGTCGCATGCATAATCGACAGTTGCGATACCCTTTTGGTACCTACCGATCTTAATCATTTAAGTAAAAGCGGACGCATGACCCCTTTTGCCCTGAGGCTTGGCACTTTATTAAATATCAAACCGATTCTGCGTATCAATAAAGAAACAAATGGTAAAATCGATGTCATCGACAAGGTTCGCACTTTTAAACGGGCCTTAAATCATGCCTTGGAAATCATGAAAAAACGCATAGACAGTGATGATTATATTATTCATATTGTCCATGTCGATAATTATGGTGATGCCATCGCTTTCAAGGAACAGGTTGCTAAAAGCTTTCCGAATAATCCCATCACCATTGATGCTCTTTGTTCACCGGTAGCCATCCATACGGGACTGGGATGTATCGCCATTCAATACTATCGCCAACTCAAATAATAATATTTTCTTCATAATTTAAATAAAGGGATATTCACTCAAGACTATCCCTTTTTTAATATCTAATGAAGGTAATGATTATCCTCTTCATCATCAAATTCATCATCTTCAGCCAAATGATCGATTTTTGGTAGAAGCTCAAGAGCTCGGCTGTCAGCCGGTAAATAATCAATATCTACTACCCGGCCATACATCCGCTCACCACTTTCGCTATCATCAATAACCGCCAAAGAATTAATGGCGACATTTTTATCATCGCAAAGATAATATGACGGAGCACCATCAATTAAAACCGTACATATAATCTTTTCGTTTTTAACTTTCTTACGGACAAAATTATTGGGATTGAAGATTTCCCCTTCCAAATATACCGTAATATAATGATAAATTTCGGCAATAAAATCGCCCCAACTATCACCGATTCCGGCTCGATCATAAGGTCCTTCAGCCAAAACCTCACCCTTTTGGGCAAAGAATAAATAAAGATGATAATATCCGGCATCCGGATTTTGATAATCCTTTAAGGGCTTTGGTTCAACCTTTAAAGCGAAGGGCGTAAGATTATCTAAAAAATGATTAATCGAAAAACTGTCAATCCGATGGACAATTTCCGTACCATCATCATGTAAGATCTTATATTCCAAGTAGTTTTCACCACGATCAATCCTTAAAAAGTCATGTTTTCTAAAAAACAAACCATCGTCTGCGAAACGTAAATCAACAATTGCTTCCAAAAGTTTTTCTTTTTGGTGTTCACTTTCAAAAAGCACCATATCATCAATCTTCAGCATTTGACGGATAATCTCTGAAAGTTCTTTGCCCTCATGACTTAAAATAATGCCGGGACTGCCGTGAAATGAAGCGACACGACGCTGGTTCTTATCTCTAAAACTTACCCGCCAATCACCATTCATCATATATAGCGGAAGTCTTTGAACATCGGCAAAAGATGCACATATTTTAGCTAGTAAAGTTTTAAGATCTTCTTGAGACAGGTGTCTTCTTCGGGTAATTTTTTCCGGCTTTCCAAATTCTTTACGATAGATGCTTTGATAAGTCACTCCCCCGTTTTCCGATATCCTTAATTTTTCACTGTGCCACATTATTGTAATATCATCAGTCACGATCGGATATTCAAAAGTCATAAGACATGAAGAAACATCATTATTTTTAAGCTCATCATGGGCACAAGAAACCTCAAAAGCCCGGTCAAGAAATTTATAAACTAAATTGGTGATATCAATATCATCTTGGAACTTAAAATCCGCTGATAAATCATAATATTCATTCAAAAAGGCTTTAAGATAAGACAAAATACGAGTACCGTCATAAGTACTTTCAAGTAAAGAATAATCACCATGTCTCATGATTTCAAACGCTATGACATCAGGAACAATATCAAGTCTTTGCAAGGCCTTATGCAAGTTGTTTAAATTCTCCGGCTTACCATCGATATTTTTTACTTTACTTATCCAAGTTCGGGCAAATCGCTGTATTTTCTTATCTTCCATATTAATCACCATCTTTTTCTTCAATTTTATAACATATTAGGAACAAATACTAAATTAGAACTTATTCATCATTAATAATAAGCGCTGCTCAAGCTTCCATCCGTAAAATCTTATCCATAGGTTTGCCCTTGGCTAACTCATCAATCAATTTATCAAGATATCTTATTTCCTGCATAAGGGGTTCTTCGATATTTTCGACCCGGACACCACAAATTGTTCCTTTTATCAATTTACGATGAGGATTTAATTTTGGGGCATTTTGGAAAAATACCCTATAGCTTGTTGCGTCATTAAGCATCCGCTCTATATCGGATGCATCATAGCCTGTTAACCAGCTTATAACTTTTAAAACTTCATCAACGGTTCGCCCTTTTTTCAAAGCTTTTTTCACAAGCAAAGGATATATTTTGGAAAATGGCATCTCATATATTTTTTTATCATCCATTATATTTAATCTCCTAAAGCTAATTTATTTTAATTAAAGCAAGCATAACTTATATAAGTAAAATATTTAATTGTTTTTATACTTAAAAGAACACAAGATAGTTACGGTAAACCTAAACAAGAAAGGAAAATAAACAACGAAAGAATCAGATGCAGTAAAACTTATTAAAGAATTTAGTGGTCTTCCAATCGGAACCAAAGGGACAATCGTCCTAGAATATGATGGTACATATTATGAAGTTGAATTCTTTGATTCAAATGGTGATACTATTGGTGTATTTACTACTCCACACGATGTGTTAGAACCACTTACTTCTAACTAGATCAAAACCATCTGCAAAAATTTTATTTTGAAAGCTTTACGACTGTTTCAATATGGCTCGATTGCTCCAGATTGATGTCAGATTTTAGCGGTCGTTCGCGGGAATTTATCAAAGCGTGTTTTTTCCATAAAACACACCGATTTTTACCCTTGTGCGTTCTTGGAAACAGGTCAAAGGCCTTGCTCCTACTTATAATATGCAAACACACAGATTTGCCGACAGCTTCACCGTGGAATTCAAGTCCGTGATCGCAATCGACATCGAAGCATAAAAAGGCTCCTCGCCGCCGACGCCTTTGCCGGCAGTGAGGAGCCTTGGTCTGTCTTACTCTTCTTTTGTAAGAACTTTTTTCTGCCAGCTTCGTTTTCCGCATTTAGGGCATTTCATGTATCTCGTCCGCCCCATGTGCATAGCAAGATTTGTCTGCCAGTATGTAGGTACATATCTGTGGTGGCAATTCTGGCATTCATAGTATCCGGCCTTTTGCTCAATACCCACAGCGATAAAAGCTACCGTAAATATCATTATGAGAGCAAACACGATAAGTGCAATTCGCAGCCAGACTGGCATCTCTAAAAATGAAGCCATAAACACCATGATCAGTCCGGCAATGACGGCAGGAATCGCAATCCAGTATTCCGTCTGAAGCATCTGCCTGTTCTTTTTTTCAACCTCTCGCCTCATTGCCAGCAGGTTTTCTTCTGCCCGTTTGTCATATGCTTCTGCCATAATTCTTTCGCCCGACAGGAGTTCGTTGACGTTAATTTTCAGAAGTTCACACAGCTCCAGCATAATCCCGGAATCCGGCATAGCCTTTCCGGTCTCCCATTTTGATATCGCCCGGTCACTGATTCCGAGCTTCTCGGCAAGGACTGCCTGAGTCATGCCCTGTTCTTTCCTGCAGGATGCTATGAATTTTCCAATTTTGATTTGATTCATATCGGGCACCTCCTTTCATGACTCAAGCATAGCCGGAATTCATGTAAATTCACACGAACCGGCAGTTGATTTTTGTCCACTCTACCGCTGGTTGAGTCCAGAAAAGCTCATTTTACTTTAACTTCGCATATAGAAACAAATCATAAATTTGCCCATTTTTATAAACAGCACTCTTCTGTATTCCTTCCCGTATAAAGCTATTTTTCTCCAGCACTCTCTGTGATGCCACATTCGGAGCATATATAAGCCCTGTGATGCGGATGATATCTAATTCCAAAAAGGCTGCGGCACAAATCTGACGAACAGCTTCTGTCATGATTCCCTTTGACCAGCAATCTGTCAAGAGCAGATACCCGATCTCTCCGTCCTTGCAGTAGACATCTGATTTCTGCTCGACTGAGATGTTTCCGACAATTTTACCATCAGCTACAATTGCTCGAAAAATACCGTCCTTTCCATCGTGTTCAGATACCATTCCTAACCACCAATCCGCTGATTCCTCGGTATAAGGATAGGGTAATCGGTTTGACAGATAGGAGCGATCCACTTCATTGCAAATCTTTATAAGTTCAGGCTTAAACTCATGTGTCCACTTTTCCAATATTACATTCATTCTTGTCACGCTTTCCTTATAGGATGTCTGATCACCGTTTTTAACTTCTCCGGCGCAACCTTTCTGGCATCACTCAGATAAATTTCATGATGGAAACGCTGCTCTGTAATATCCAGAACATAGCCCTGCTGCTCCATGTATTCATGCATAAGTGCGACAGTGGCAGGCTCATCGTCATAAGAACCGATGTGCATGCACTGAACGCACAAGCCCTCATCATAGGTCAGAAATTCGACCTTTGAAAAGTCTGTCTTTTTCTTCTTGGTAGCTTTCTCAATCGCCCAGTCAAAATCAACCTTTGTAACGAAATCTGGCAGACGAATGACGGAGATCCACTCGAAGTTTTCTTTGTGAGCATAGTCGATCCCGGAGACACCATCCTGCCACCAGAATCCTTCCAGCGGAGGGACTACATAATCGAAATAACCATCAATCTGGTGATCTCCCTTTTTGCTCATCTTGATCGTGAAGGCGATACCATAGAGCAGCCCGATAGACTGCTTATACTCTCCATCCTCCGCGTTCGGATCGCCATGTCCGCTAACCGCAATATAGTTCATGCCAGGAATAGTCACGATAGACGGTTTATTCTTTGGCATGTAGAATTCCTTATACTCTTTTTTATAATCAAAAGCCATAACGCTTCCTCCTATTTATCCTGACATCTATCTCACAGCCACAACTACCCCAAC